>CAVYEE010000016.1:0-67169 GCA_963767365.1 uncultured Peptococcaceae bacterium | reverse complement strand
ACAGCGAGGGTTTAGTGTTTGAAGTTAGTCCCCACCCACCATCCCTTTATCTAAAGGAGAGTTTGTGGGACTCAAGCTAAAAGATCTTTGACAACCTTATACAACGGCATCTTTTAACATCCGGAGCCTGGCCTTCCGGTGTGACTGCTGGGCGACCATGTTGCGCTTCAAGTGGTAATCAACGATCTTCAAGGCTTTTCTGATCGCATTCTCATCACCGGAGAAGCCGGCATTGATCAGCAACCATGCCAGAGGCAGCGTCAGCACCGGTTCTCCAGTTTTTTTTAAAATGCTGGCGTACCTCCAAAATGAAGAGATGGGCGATCATTATGAACAGAATGTAGAGGTGCCAGGCATTCCAGGAACGGGCCTCACAGTGCCCCAGTCCGAGGAAGCTCTTGCATTCCTCGAAACACTGTTCTATCGGCCAGCGGAGGGTCGCCGCCCGGTCCAGGTCCAGCTCTTTGGATATCGGCCGGAGCGTTGCTCAAGGAGAACTTGAGCTTTCCATCCATGAAGCGGCGGATGTAGAGCCAGACCTCCTTGCCCGGCAGTTTGTCACGGCACTCGAATACCCGGAGCACCTTGACATCGGCGACGATGGGCCCCTGCGACCCCTCGCCAAGGATCACCCGCTCCCAGGGAATGCTGTCATCCGTTGCGATCTGGGAAACCTGAACCGGTGGAAATGATGTCCCCAGCTTGGTGGCGCCCTTGCCCTCTCGTCCTTTTTGTTCGACGGGCGCCACCTCGGGCATCTCCCTCCACACCAGGGTTGGGGAATGGACATCGGCGAAGTACCAGCAACCTTTCGGCAGGGCGTCCAGGAAAGTTTGGCTGTTGCCGAAGAGGCTATCGCAGCCGATCCACTTTGCCGGGAAGAGGCCGGATGCGATCACCTTGTTCAGCATCTCCGCCGCCATCTCCGGCTTGGTCTTGAAGGTGACGTGTTCAGGAACGTGGCACTTCTCTCGCAATTCTTTGTATTCATCGGTGAACCACTTCTCGGGCATGAACAGCTCGCAGTCCACCAGGCCGTAGCCTCTTGCGCCGGCGTAGCCGATGAAGACCCCTGACTGGCAGTTCTCGATCTTGCCGAGCCGCCCGCAGTATTGGCGGCCGACACCGACCGAGTTCTTCCCCTTCTTGACGAGTTCCGAGCTGTCGCATGAGAGCATGCCGTCCGGGTCGCTCGTCCTGGATGACAGTTCACCCTTATAGATCGTGAACATCCTTTGATGATCGAAGCGGGCGTCATGCATGAAATCCTGCATCACCCGGGGGCTTTTCTCGTATTGCAAGGCGATCGGCTCGATCGACTTCCGGTCGAGGTTCGAGAGCAGCCCCTTGACGAAGACTTCGCCGTCTTCGCGCTGATCGGATCTGACATAGCAGTCCCGGAAGAGATCGAGGAAGTCGTTCAGCAAACCCCCGAGCTTGGGCGCCTGGTCGGCGCCAAGACCTACATCTCTAAGCAGCGTCTTGTTCCAGTCCGGTTTGGCCAGTTGCATGTTTACCACCCTCTCCCGCACCTTGGGGGCTCGGCAGCGGCGGGGGCATTCTTCAATAATAGAAGGAAAACGCTTGTCGAGCAGGTAGGCGTAGACAGCCTTCCTGCGCCCGTGATAGACAAAGGTCTTGCCTTCTTTGGAAAAGCCCCGGGTCTCGCCCAGGTAGTGCCAGTTGGCGGCCCGGTAGCAGGTGCCCCGGTACTTGTCGGTATCAACGAATGTTTCCACAAGATATGGCTCGGCGCCGAACATGGCCGGCCAGTCTTTCAATAGAAGCTTCAAGGTGCGTGACAGAAGATGCGAGGCCAGGTAGCGGATATGCACCCAGGGCAGGATCAAAAACCGGTTGTTGTTGACCACGTGGGGAAGGAGCTTCAGTCTCTGCTCATCGTCCCAGTCGAGATATCGGTCTCTTACCCCCACTCTCAGGGCGGCCCGGTTGTAAGAAAGGGCGGCGACGGGTGTATCCCCGTGGCAGGCCAGGTACTTGATCCGGGGGCCGATCATCCGGTTAAGCCCGAGATAGTGGTAGGTTCTCACCATGTTGTCCCAGACCAGCTCCATGTCCGTGTGGTTGACCAGATGGATCGTGATTGGCTGGAACTCCTTGAGGCTCCCGGCCAATGGGCGTGTTTCATTAAGAACAGGTTCATTCACCGTTCGCATGGTCGCCCTTCCTTAGATTTGTCTGTATTTCAACCGACGCTGCCGTGCCCCTGGAAACATTATGCCACGAAATGTTTTCCGCGTCCAGTACCGTTTTCAAGAATCGTAGTGGTTGAGTAACATGCAAGCGGCCATGCTGGAGTGTGGATGCCGTTATGAGGTTGTCAAGGAACTAGGGTTTTAACCCTCGCTGTCGTAGTAGTAAGTGGTTTGCGGTTAGAAGTTGGAAAAATAAACAACGACTAAAGGCCAAATAGGGGGGATGACGCATGTGGCTACCACTTCTCGGCTTGCTGCTTGGGATCGGCATCGGATCGACCATTGCCATACCGATCCCGGGAATCTACGCCAAGTATCTCTCGGTGGCGGTGCTGGCTGCTCTGGATTCGGTCTTCGGCGGGCTGAGATCGATCATCGAGGATAAATTCGACGGGACGGTGCTCCTCACCGGCTTCTTCACCAACGCCCTGTTGGCGGCGCTGCTGGCCTACATGGGCGACCGGCTGGGAGTCGACCTGTACATGGCCGCAGTGTTCGCCTTCGGGGTTCGGGTGTTCCAGAACCTGGGCATTATCCGGCGGGAGATTCTGGCCAACTGGATGCAAAAACACCGCCAGCCGGTACTGGAGGCAAGGAAGAATGGATAATGTCAAGAAATGGCGCACCCCGGTACTGATCGTCTTTCTGCTGCTGGGTTTCCTGATCTCGGTGCAGTTTCACGCCCAGCAAGTCTTCCAGAATGACCTCTCGCTGCAGAGCACCGATACCCTGACGCAGATCCTAAAGGGACTGCACGACAAGCGGGACAAGCTGGATAAGGAGATGCAAGACCTGGAGCAGCAGCAGCAGGCGATCAGCAGCGACACCACCAGCACGGCCTCCCTGGTGAGCAACTTGACCAACGAAGCCAACCAGTTGGAGATCGCCCTTGGCACGATCCCGGTCAAGGGCCCGGGGATCACCGTCACCATACCGGCCGATTCCAACATAGTTTACCTGGACCTGGTGGATATCATCAACGAACTCTGGGCATCCCAGGCGGAGGCGATCAGCATCAACGACCAGCGGGTCACCACCTGGACTACCATCTACTGGAATAAGGAGAAGATGACGATCACCGTTAACGGCAACGACGTCACCTTCCCCTGTACCATCAAGGCGATCGGCAACCCGGACACCCTGGATTCCGGTCTGCAGTTGCTGGGAGGCGTACTTGACAACCTGGCCGTCTACAAAATCTATCCGGTGGTCCAGCGGTCAAACGAACTGAATCTGCCCGGCGCCGCCCCCCCTGCCTTCAGCTATCTCCAACAGGTCCCGGCCACATAATGCACGGATAAACCTCCTCTTTCCCGACTTTCTTGTGCCTCGGCTCCGCTCTGACCTCCTTGAATTCAGCAGGGCGTAATTCATGCTGTCCGTGAGGGCCTGCCAACTGGCCTCGATGATGTTCTCGGAAACTCCAACGGTGCTCCAGACGTCCTGGTTATCCGAGGATTCGATCAGCACCCGCACCGTAGAGCCGGTGCCGTCCTTGCCATCCAGCACCCGCACCTTGTAGTCCACCAGGTGCATCTCCGAGAGGCAGGGATAGAACCCCTCCAGGGCCTTGCGAAGGGCGTTGTCCAGGGCGGCCACAGGACCGTTTCCCTCGGCAGCGGTATGCATCACCTCATCCCCCACCCGCAGCTTGATGGTGGCCTCGGTGTTGATGACCCCGTTGTCATCCGGGCGTTTTTCCACGTGGATCTTCAGGCTCTCCAGAGCGAAGAACTCCCGGTACCGTCCCAGCGCCCGCAGCAGCAGCAACTCCAGGGAGGCGTCGGCCCCCTCGAACTGGTATCCCTGGTGCTCCAGGTCCTTGATCCGGTGAACCAGGTCCCTGACCTCGGGGCTGTTCTGCTCCAGGTCGAGGCCCATCTCCTGGGCCTTGCTGAAGATGTTGCTGAACCCCGCCAGTTCCGATACCAAAATGCGCCGGTAGTTGCCCACCACCTCCGGATCGATGTGCTCGTAGGTGGACTGATGCTTTAAGATAGCGCTGGCGTGAATGCCTCCCTTGTGGGCAAAGGCGCTCGCTCCCACGAAGGACTGCTGGGTGTGGGGGGCCATGTTGGCGATCTCGCCCACGTAGTGGGACGCCTCGGTCAGGCGCCTCAGCGCTTCGGGATCGATGCAATAGAAGTCCAGCTTCAACTGCAGGTTGGGGATCACCGAGCACAGGTTGGCGTTGCCGCACCGCTCCCCATAGCCGTTGATGGTGCCCTGGACCATCCGCGCCCCGCACCGTACGGCGGCGATACTGTTGGCCACCGCCAACTCCCCGTCGTTGTGGGCATGGATGCCCAACGGGGTGTCGATAGATTGCGCGCTCCGGCCGCAGATCTCCTCTATCTCAAAGGTGAGACTGCCGCCGTTGGTGTCGCAGAGGACGATCCAGTCCGCCCCGGCCGCGGCGGCAGCTTTCAGGGTGGCCAGGGCATAGTCCCGGTTGGCCTTGAAACCGTCGAAGAAGTGCTCGGCATCGAAGACCACCTCCCGGCCATGGGTCTTCAGGTAGCCGACGCTGTCCCGGATCATGTCCAGGTTCTCTTCCAGGGTTGTCTGGAGGGCGGTGAGCACATGGAAGTCCCAGGTCTTCCCGAAAATAGTCACGCAGGGGGTGTCCGCCGCCAGCAGTGCCTTAATATTGGCGTCCTCTTCGACGCCGACCCCGGCCCGGCGGGTTGATCCGAAGGCCGCCAGCCTGGCATTGTGCAGGGGCAGCGACCGGACCCGCTGGAAGTACTCGATGTCCTTGGGATTGGAGCCCGGCCAGCCGCCCTCCACATAGGCCACGCCCAGTTCATCCAGTTTCCGGGTGATCTTCAGCTTATCCTCCACGGTGAGGCTGATCCCCTCACCCTGGGCGCCATCCCGGAGGGTGGTGTCGTAAATCAGCACCCTTACCTTGTTGCCGTCCAAGTAATCCCCACTTTACATCATCCTCTCTTTGTTAGAAATCGGATGCAGGAAGTCAGAGGTCGGAATCTAGCTTTTTGCCTCAACTTCTGCTCAAGGCTTCCTATCTCCGTATCCTGAATATCTGGGACTTCTTACATCTTGCCTCTGACCTCTGATGCTACCAGGCTGCCCATCTCGCCGGTGGTCACCGTCCGCTCCCCGTCCTGGGCCAGGTCGGGGGTGCGGTAGCCGTCGTCCAGCACCTGCTGCACCGCCTGCTCCACCACTCGGGCCGCCTCCTCCAGGTTGAAGGAGAGGCGCAGCATCATGGCTGCGGACAGGATGGTGGCCAACGGATTGGCCTTCTGCTGCCCGGCGATGTCCGGGGCCGATCCGTGGGCGGGTTCATACAGGGCGACCTCTCCGCCGATGCTGGCCGAGGGCAGCATCCCGATGGAGCCGGTGAGCACGCTGGCCTCATCGGACAGGATGTCCCCGAACATGTTCTCGGTCACGATCACGTCAAACTGGGTAGGCCGTCGCACCAGTTGCATGGCGCAGTTGTCCACGTACAGGTGGTCCAGGGCGACGTCCGGGTACTCCTCGCCCAGCTTGGTGATTTCCTGACGCCAGAGCCGCGAGCTTTCGATCACGTTGGCCTTATCAACGGAGGTCACGTGCCGGCGCCGCTTGCGGGCGAGGGCGAAAGCCAGGCGCCCGATGCGCTGGATTTCACCGGCGGAGTAAACCATGGTGTCTCTTGCCCGTTCCTCTCCGTTCATCCATTCCCGCCTCTTCTCTCCGAAGTAGAGGCCGCCGGTCAGTTCCCGCACCACCACCAGGTCGAGACCGGCCACCACCTCCGGCTTCAGGGGCGAGGCCGCCGCCAGGCAGGGGTAGAGTACCGCCGGGCGGATGTTGCCGTACAGGCCGAGGGCCTTGCGCAGGGGCAGCAGGGCGCCCGCCTCCGGGCGCAATGCCACTGGCAACTGGTCCCACTTCGGCCCGCCGATCGCTCCTAACAAGATAGCGTCGCTCTCCCGGCACAACTGCAGGGTTGACTCCGGCAGCGGGTGGCCCGTGGCGTCGTAGGCCGCCCCCCCGATGAGGGCAGTTTTAAAGTTGAATGTCAACTGGTAACGTCCGGAGATTGCCTCCAGCACCTTGACCGCCTCCGGGACAACCTCCTGTCCGATGCCGTCTCCCGGCAAGAGCAAGATCTCAGGCACGACCCGCCATCCTCTCCTTGACATAGTTGATCAGACCGCCGGCGGCGATGATCTGCTGCATGAACGGCGGGAACGCAGCCGCCTTGTAGACTCCCGCGTGCGTGAGGTTCCTGATCTCGCCCCTTGCCAGGTCGATCTCCACCTCGTCACCGCTCTGGATCGCCTCTACCGCCTCACCGGCTTCCAGGATCGGGAGCCCGATGTTCACGGCATTGCGGTAGAAGATGCGGGCGAAGCTGGCGGCGACGACACAGCCCACGCCGGCGCTCTTGATGGCCACCGGGGCGTGTTCCCGGGAGGAGCCGCAGCCAAAATTGCGCCCGGCCACGATGATGTCGCCGGGTTGGACACGCCCGGCAAAGCCCGGGTCGGCGTCCTCCATGCAGTGGGACGCCAACTCCACCGGGTCGGTGGTGTTCAGGTAGCGGGCCGGGATGATCAGGTCGGTATCCACGTCGTTGCCAAATCTCCAGATGCGTCCTTTGATAATCACTGCTTGGCAACCTCCTCCGGGTGGGTGATGTATCCGGTAACGGCAGAGGCTGCGGCCACCGCCGGCCCCGCCAGGTAGACCTCGCTCTCCGGGTGGCCCATCCGGCCCACGAAGTTGCGGTTGGTAGTGGCCAGGGCCTTCTCGCCGTGGGCAAGGATGCCCATGTGGCCGCCCAGGCAGGGCCCGCAGGTGGGCGTGCTGACCGCCGCCCCGGCCTTCACGAAGACTTCCAGCAGTCCCTCCCGCATGGCCTGCAGGTAGATCTCCTGGGTGCCCGGGATCACGATCAGTCGCAGCTTGCTGCTGGCCCGGCGTCCCTTGAGGATGCCGGCTGCCGTTCTCAGGTCCTCCAGGCGCCCGTTGGTGCAGGAACCGATCACCACCTGGTCGACGGCGATCCCCGCCGCCTCCGAGACCGGCCTGGAGTTTTCGGGCAGGTGCGGGAAGGCTACCTGGGGTTCGATTTGCCCCGCCTCGTACTCCTGCACCTCGACGTAAGCGGCATCAGGGTCACTGGCGTAGGCCCGGCAGGGCCGTCGCCTCCGGTCGGCCATAAAGGCCATCGTCTTCTCGTCCGGGGCGATGATCCCGTTCTTGGCGCCCGCCTCCACGGCCATGTTGCACATCGTCAGGCGGCCCTCCACCGAGAGGGCGCCGATCGCCTCCCCGGCGAACTCCATCGCCCGGTAGCGGGCACCCTCCACCCCGATCCGGCCGATGGTGTAGAGGATCAGGTCCTTGCCGCCCACCCAGGGCTGCAGTTCCCCGTGAAAGACGAACTTCATGCTCTCCGGCACCTTGAACCAGCACTCGCCCAGGGCCATCCCCGCCGCCAGGTCGGTGCTCCCGACCCCGGTGGCGAAGGCCCCCAGGGCGCCGTAGGTGCAGGTGTGGGAGTCCGCCCCGATCATGCAGTCGCCGGGCAGTACCAGCCCCTGCTCCGGCAGTAGGCAGTGCTCGATCCCCATGGCGCCCACGTCAAAACAGTTAACGATTCCGAACTCCCGGGCAAACTCCCGGATCACCAGGCACTGCTCCGCCGACTTGATGTCCTTGTTGGGGGTGAAGTGGTCCATCACCAGGACCACCCGCTCCGGATCAAAAACCTTACTGGTACCCAGCTTGCGAAACTCCTGGATGGCCAGTGGAGCAGTGACGTCGTTGGCCAGCACCAGGTCCAGCCTGCAATTGACCAGTTCGCCGGGGGCCACGTACTCCCTGCCGGCATGGCCGGCCAGGATCTTTTCCGTTATGGTCAGGCTCATGAATGCTCCCCCCATTTGGGATGTGGGAAGTGCGATCCCACTTCCCACATCTCACTTCTGATGTTTGGGCGGCCGGCCCCTGCGGCGCTTGACGTCCCCCAGGTCATCGCCGGCCAGGCCGGACTCGTAGATCACCTTGTTCACGGCGTTCAGGTAGGCCTTGACGCTGGCCTCAATCACATCGGTGGAAAGGCCGCGCCCGATGAAGGTCTTACCGCCGTATTCGACCCGGGCGGTGACCTCGCCCAGGGCGTCCTTCCCGTCCTTGCCGCCGGTGACGGCGTTGATCGTGTACTCACTCAAGCTGATGTCCTGGATACCGGTGATCTTGTCGATCGCCCGGAGGGCAGCGTCCACCGGCCCGTCGCCGCAGGCTGCCTCCTCCTGGGTGGCGCCGTTCCGCTTCAGGCCGACCGTGGCGGTGGGAACGACCGTGGTCCCGCTGGAGACGTGCAGGTATTCCAGTTGGTACAACTCTGGGATGGACCTGATCTCGTTCTTGACCAGGGCCTCCAGGTCGCGGTCGGTGACCTCCTTCTTGCGGTCGGTCAGGGCCTTGAAGCGCTCGAAAGCCCTGTTCAGATTATCTCCCTCCAGGTGGTAGCCCAACTCGGCCAGGCGCTCCCGGAAGGCATGCCTCCCGGACAGCTTCCCCAGCACGATGCTGGATTGGGACAGCCCGATCAGCTCCGGATTCATGATCTCGTAGGTGGTCCGCTCCTTCAACACGCCGTCCTGGTGGATGCCGGAGGCGTGGCGGAAGGCGTTCTTGCCCACTACCGCCTTGTTCGGTTGGACATCCATACCGGTCAAGGAACTCACCAGCCTGCTGGTGCGGTAGATCTCGTCGTGCTTGATCCCGGTCACCTTGTTGAAGTAGGACTGCCGGGTGTACAGCCCCATCACGATCTCCTCCAGGGAGGCGTTGCCCGCCCGCTCGCCCAGGCCATTGACAGCGCACTCCACTTGGCGGGCGCCTTGGGCGACTGCGGCCAGGGAGTTGGCCACCGCCAGGCCGAGGTCGTTGTGACAGTGCACACTCAAAACCACCTGGTCGATCTTCTTGACCCGGTCACGGATGTTGGCGATAAACTCCCCGTGCTCCTGGGGTAAAGCGTACCCCACGGTGTCCGGAACATTCACTGTCGTGGCTCCGGCCTCGATGGCCGCCTCCAGCACCTCACACAGATAACTGATATCGCTACGGGAGGCGTCCTCCGCCGAGAACTCCACATCGACGGTGTAGCCCTTAGCATGTTGGACCGCGGCTACCGCCAGCGCCAGCACCTCTGGCCTGGTCTTTTGCAGCTTTTGCTTGATGTGCAGGTCCGAAGTGGCGATCACAATATGAATGCGCGGCCGCTCCGCTTCCTTCAGGGCCTCCCAGGCACGGTCTATATCGGCGAAGTCCGTCCGGGCCAGCCCGGCGATCACCGGGCCGCGCACTTCCCGGGCGATCGCCTGGACGGCGGCAAAGTCTCCCGGCGACGTGATCGGGAAGCCGGCCTCGATCACATCCACGTTCAACCTGGCCAACTGATGGGCGATCTCCAGCTTCTCCTGCATATTCAAGCTTACTCCGGGCGACTGCTCGCCATCCCGGAGGGTGGTGTCAAAGATAAAGACACGGTCAGTCACCTGGTTATCACCTCACTCCCCACTTCTCGCATCTTCGCCCGCCAAGGCGGGCACCCGCTCATTTAACCAGCTTGTTCTTGTGCAGCCAGGGCATCATCGACCGCAGCTCGGCGCCGACCTTCTCGATCGGGTGCTCGGCCTCCCGCTTGCTCATGGCGTTGAAAACCGGGCGGCCAACCTGGTTCTCCAGCAGCCACTCCCGGGCAAAGCTGCCGTCCTGGATCTCCTCCAGGATCGCCCGCATCTCCTCACGGGTTTCCTCGGTGATGATCCGCTTGCCGCGGGTCAGGTCGCCGTACTCGGCGGTGTCGCTGACGGAATAGCGCATGGTGCTGATGCCGCCCTCATAGATCAGGTCGACGATCAGCTTGAGTTCGTGGAGGCACTCGAAATAGGCGCTCTCCGGCTGGTAGCCGGCCTCCACCAGGGTGTCGAAACCCGCCCTGATCAGCTCGGTGATTCCGCCGCAGAGCACCACCTGCTCCCCGAACAGGTCGGTCTCGGTCTCCTCCTTGAAGGTGGTCTCCAGCACCCCGGCCCTGGTGGAGCCGATCCCCCTGGCGTAGGCCAGGGCGATCTCCTTGGCCTTGCCGGAGTAATCCTGGTGCACCGCGACCAGCGACGGCACTCCCACTCCCTCCTCGTACATGCGGCGCACCAGGTGGCCCGGGCTCTTGGGCGCCACCATGAAGACGTCGATGTCCGGCGGGGGCACGATCTGCCCGAAGTGAATGTTGAAGCCGTGTGAGAAGGACAGGGCATTGCCCGGCTTGAGGTTCTGGGCGATATCCGCCCGGTAGACCCTGGCCTGGACCTCGTCCGGGATCAGCATCTGCACGATGTCCCCCTGGGCCGCCGCCTCCGCCGCGGTCACCGGCTTGAAGCCCGCCTCCACCGCCTTGTTCCAGTTGACGCTGCCGGGCACGTCGGCGACGATCACGCTCACGCCGCTGTCCCGCAGGTTCTGGGACTGAGCGTGCCCCTGGCTGCCAAAGCCAATCACGGCTACGGTCTTGTCCTTCAGCCATTTCAGGTCCGCATCCTGATCGTAATAGATTTTCATGACTCTGCCTCCCTATTTTGTTATTGCTCAGGTATTCAGAATTCAGTAGTCAGAATTCAGAATGCCCTGAGAACATGCTTCCATACAAATAGCCGACCCAAAGGGTACCCCGGCACATCCGAATGCCGCGCCCAGAGGGCACCCGGTTCGCTCCGCTCACCCAACCAGGTGGCAAGATCCTTCGTAAGACCGGTTCTTTCATTCGGACTCTCGACTCCTGGCTTTTCTAACCTCAAACTTCGAGGGTATCGTCCCCGTATTTGGAGCCGCGCACCATGGCGATCTTGCCGGTGCGCACCAACTCCAGGATGCCGAACGGCTGTAGGGACTTCTCGATCGCCCGGATCTTCCCCTCGTCGCCGGTGCACTCGACGATCAGGGTTTCCTGACCGATATCCACGATCCGCGCCCGGAAAATGTCCACGATCTGCATGATCTCGCTGCGCACCGAGGGTTCGGCCTTGACCTTGATCAGCACCAACTCCCGGTCCACGTACCCGGTCTGGGAGATGTCCCTGATCTCGATGACGTCAATCAACTTGTCGAGCTGATTGACCACCTGCTCGATCACCAGGTCGTCACCGCCGGCCACGATGGTGATGCAGGATATGCTGGGGTCATGGGTCTCGCCGACCGCCAGGCTCTCGATGTTATAGCCGCGCCGGGCAAACAGTCCGGCCACCCTGGTCAGCACGCCGGGCTGGTTCTCTACCAGAACAGACAGAGTATGTCTCATGCTCCTAACCCCCTATCATCTTACGTCAGCGGTTCGCCGGGCGGCACGAAGGGCAACACGTTCTCCTCGCGGGCTACCTGGAAGTCGATGACCACCGGTTTCGGGGTGGCGATCGCCTGCTCCAGGGCCGGGCGCACGTCCTCGACGCGGGTGACCCTCAATCCCAGGGCTCCGTATGCCTCCGCCAGCTTCACGAAGTCGGGGGTACCGACGTTGATATCCGTCTGGGAGTACCTGCGGTTCCACATCAACTCCTGCCACTGCCGCACCATTCCCAGGTAGCCGTTGTTGAGGATGGCGACCTTGATCGGCAGGTCATACGCCACGGCAGTGGCCAGTTCCTGGGATACCATCTGCACGCTGCCGTCCCCGGCTAATATCGAACACCAGCTTGTCAGGACAGCCCACCTGCGCCCCAATAGCCGCCGGCAGGCCGAAGCCCATGGTGCCCAAGCCGCCCGAGGAGATGAAGGAGCGCGGCGTCAGGGCCTTGTAGTACTGGGCGGCCCACATCTGGTTCTGGCCGACCTCGGTGGTGACAATCCCATGTCCTGCGGTCAGGTCGCTGATCTGCTCGATGACGTACTGGGGCTTGATCACACCGTCAGTCTTGATGTAGGTGAGCGGGTTCTCCGCCTTCCAGGTCCTTACCTGCCTGATCCACTCCTGGACCTCGGGTACCTCCAGGCACTGCAGCAGCTCCTTCAACACCGCCTTGACATCACCGTTGAGCGGGTAGTGCGGTTGTATGTTCTTCCCGATCTCCGCCGGGTCGATATCGATGTGAATGATTTGAGCATGTGGTGCGAAGGAATCCAGGCGCCCGGTGATCCGGTCGTCGAAGCGCGCCCCGATGGCGATGACCAGGTCGCTGTAGGAGATGGCATAGTTGGCATACTTGGTGCCGTGCATCCCCAACATCCCCAGGGAGAGGGGATGGGTCTCCGGGAAGCCCCCCTTGCCCAGCAAGGTGGTGGTAACCGGAATTTGGGCCCTCTTCCGCCAGTGACCGGAGTTCTTCGGTCGCCCCTGAAGAGATCACACCGCCGCCGGCGTAGATCACCGGCTTCTTGGATGCGCCGATGGCCTTGGCCGCCCGGCAGACAAGATCCGGGTCCGCCTCCCGCGGGACCCGGTAACCCCGGAGGGTGACCGGCGGCGGGTACTCGAACTCCGCCGTGGCTGTAGAAACATCGTTGGGAAAGTCGATTAAAACAGGGCCCGGGCGGCCGGTGGTGGCGATATGGAAGGCCGACCTGACAATGCCCGCCAGGGCAGTTCACATCCCGCACCAGGTAGCTGTGCTTGACGATCGGCAGGGTGATGCCGGTGATGTCAGCCTCCTGAAAGGCGTCGCTGCCGATCTTGGACGTGGACACCTGCCCCGTCAGGGCGATCACCGGAACAGAATCCATGTAGGCGTTGGCGATGCCGGTCACCAGGTTCGTGGCGCCGGGGCCGGACGTGGCAATGCAGACCCCCGGCTTGCCGGTGGCCCGGGCGTAGCCGTCGGCAGCGTGGGCAGCGCCCTGTTCGTGGCGCACCAGGATATGCTTGATGGATGAGTCATAAAGCTTGTCGTAAAACGGGATGATCTGCCCTCCCGGGTAGCCGAAGACGACATCCACGCCCTCATGCTCAAAAGCCTTGATGATAATCTCCGCACCGGTGAGTTTCAACAACTCCACCTCTTCTCGCTCTCTTCTCGTGTTAGCCGCCTCTGCTCTTCCCGGCTGCCGGATTTCAAAGTGTTTTTCGGTGTACTTTGGCCTTTTCTTGTCCCTGTTTCATGCTTTTTCTGACCTCAGACCTCTTGCTTCTGACATCTGAAATGACCTCATGTCTCTGACTTCTGTTTAGGCCGGGAAGATCTCCGGGCCGTCGATCTCCGTCAGCTTCCGGAACTCCTTCAGCAACGCCCTGGTGATGGGACCCGGCTTGCCTTTACCGATGGGGCGCCCATCCACCTTGACCACAGGGATCATCTCCGCCGCCGTCCCGGTCAGGAAACATTCGTCGGCCACATACAGGTCGTGCCTGGTGAAGATAGCCTCCACGGCCGGATAGCCCAGCTTGCCGGCCAGTTCCAGGACAGCGTTGCGGGTCACACCCTCGAGGATGCCGAGGTAGGACGGAGGCGTGATCACCTTTCCCTTTTTGATGATGAAAATATTGTCGCCGGTACACTCCGTCACATAACCGTCGCTGTTGAGCAGGATCGCCTCGGAGACTCCCGCCAGGTTGGCCTCGATCTTGGCCAGCACACTGTTCAGGTAATTCAACGACTTGATCCTGGCATTGTTGGCGTTGACGGTGTTGCGCTGGGTGGAGGCGGTTACTATGTCCAACCCCTGTTCGTAAAGCTCTTCCGGGTAGAGCTGGATCTGGGCGGTAATGCAGAACACGGTGGATTTGGGGCACTTGCGGGGGTCCAGGCCGAGGTCGCCCTTGCCCCTGGTGGCCACCAGCCTGATGTAGCCCTCACGCAGGTTGTTGCGGCGCAAGGTCTCCAGCACTACCTCGGACACCTCCTGCGGCGGCATCCCGATATCCAGCATGATCGACCGGGCAGATTCGAAGAAACGATCGATGTGCTCCTGAAGACGGAACACCCGGCCGCTATAAGCGCGAATGCCCTCGAACACGCCGTCGCCGTAAAGCAGCCCGTGGTCGAACACGGATACCCTGGCCTCATCCTCGTCGACAAAGCGCCCGTTCAAATAGATGATCAACCCCATGTGACATCCACTCCTCTCTTATTCACCGAGGGCTACCCGCTCTAATGCCCCCGCTTCTTTGAAGCGGTGGGATAAGAGCGGCTACGCCTCTAGTTAACTAGTTCTAGGCTTCAGTGGGGGATTGCTTCCCCCACTGAAGCTTAGAACCAGTTGAAAACCCATATTTGATAATAAAAACACCTCTCGCCAGGACAGAACACTGTCAGGGACGAGAGGGCATTAGATATTGGAATTTTGGAATGTCTCCCCCGTCGCTTTCGGTTCAATGAGGCTCTTCTCGGTTGGCGGACAATAAATGCGTGTGCAAGATTTGCTAATTAGTATAAGGAAACGGCGTCCCGGTGTCAATAGCTATTTTCTATTTTATTATAATTATTTAATATTTGTGCGTTATTTTCCGGGAGCCGGTCATAAGGCCGCGATGCTTGCCATTACTGGGTAATATCAGATACACACACTTATTCATGACTGGATATAATTCAATTTATTTTTCATAATTTCATTTATTTATGATCCAGCACGCCGCGCCATCAAGTAACGGCCCTGGTTCATCGATCTTACTTGTTGTCCAGGTAATGGATGGCAGACTGGGCGGCGGTGAGGCCCTCGCCGACCGCCTTGCCGATCTGGTAGGGCTTGCCGGTGCAGTCGCCGGCGGCAAAGACGCCGGGGATATTGGTGGCCATGGCCCAGGTCGACCATGATGGCGCCCTGTTCCTGGCGCAGACCGGCGATCAACTGTTCAACCGGGGCCACGGTGCGGATGATAAAGACGCCGTCCACCGGGATCTCCCTGTCGGGCAGGGCGATCGCCCGCACCCGGTCGTCCCCCAGGATTGCCTGCGGTTTCTCCTGGCGCACGTCGACCTTTTCGGTCCACCTTGACCGTGCCTTTATAGAGGGGGAAGTAATAAACCTTGCGCCCGATAGCCGCCAGGAAGTTCACCTCTTCCTCCGCCTCCGGGGTTTCCCCCAGCACCGCCACGTCCTTGTCCCGGTACAGCGGCCCATCGCAGGTGGCGCAGTAACCCAGGCCGTGCCCCACCAGTTCCCGCTCCCCCTCCAGTTGGTGAGCCTGCTGGATACCGGTGGCCAGGATCAGGGCTCTCCCCAGATAGACCTGGTTGCTGCGGGTGACCACGGTGAAGCTCGCCCCGGGATAGATGTTCTCCACCCGCTCCTCCCGGAACTCCACGCCCATTTCCCGGGCGTGCTGGTAAAAACGTTCATACAGTTCCTCCCCGGTGATGCCGTTGAATCCGGGATAATTCTTGACGTGGGGAGCCTTCTGTAGCCGCGACGGTGTCCGCCCCGCCGCCAGGATGAGGGTGCTCTTCTCCCGGATCCGGCCGTTGAGTGCTGCGGACAGACCGGCCGGCCCCGCCCCCACGATGATCAAATCCCATGTCGATTGCGACATCTGTCTGTTCACTCATGAAAATCCCCCCGGTAGGTTATTCTGCCCCGAATGCCGCGCTTTATGGCAGATTCCATGCTCATACTCCCATTAAAAGCGATCTTCTCAGAAAAAACAAGATTAGGCAACTCCTCGCTCCTGGTTGGCCAGCTTAAACAGTTCAACCCGCCCAGTCCAGGCCTGCGGGTTATTCTCACCGAAGAAAAAGTAAAACCCCGGGCTGAGGCTCGGGGTCAATAAAAGAGGGGGACAATGAAAGAGTAACACCCTTACCTGAAAACAAGCTGAAAAGAAGATTAAGATTGGATAAAAAAACCTGCACCCGCATCAGGCTCTCCTGCAGGTCTGCCTCATGGTATAATATACCACGTGGAGACAGGATGGCGGTACAAGCCATCCCCATCGGAGAGGCCGGGAGGGCTCTGGCGTTGATCTTTCTGAGATCCGGCACATAATCAGGAAGGAATCATGATCCTGGGAATGTACCACCCGAAACGGGGCGGCGCAAACCCTGATTTTGATGAGCAGAGCATGCAGCTCCTGAGACTGAAGGACCGGGACGGGCAGGCAATAGCGTCATTTTACAAACGGATCGAGCCCCTGCTGGGAAGCGGCTTTTCTATCGCCGTCGTTCCCTCCCGTGATGCTGCAAGAACCGGCACCGGCATGCGCGACCTGGCGCAACGGCTCACCGGAATGGCCGCACCGACGCCACATCCTGCCTGGTTCGCCATCGCACCATTCCCAAACTGGCCTGTGGCGGGGACCGGAGGGTGGAAGTGCACCTGGGTTCCATCAGCGTGGTCAAGGCGCACCTGATCAGGGGTCGCCAGGTGCTCCTGCTCGACGATATAGTGACAACAGGGAATTCCTTCAGGGCGTGCAGAATGCTCCTGGAACAAAACGGCGCCACGCTGGTGAAGTGCCTGGCCCTGGCCCAAACATCAAGTTAGAGGAGAAGCAATGACAGCCACCGTTTACCTATTGACACTCATGAAAACACCGGGGTTCAACCGGAAAAAGGTCTGGAAAATGTTCCCCTGCTGAGGCAGCACCAGCCTGCGGGGATCCAGGACCTGAGCGACGTGTTGCTTGCCTCCGGCCTGAAAGAGGGTGAGATCCCCGGCAGCGACGTGCTAAGCGCCTCTTACTCCGCTGCAGCAGAGATGCTGGAACAGGCAGATAAAATGGGTATCGCGGTCATCCCGGCCGATAGTGAGCATTACCCGGAACGATTGCGGGGCATCGGCGACCCGCCCGTTTTGCTATTTATGAAAGGCAACCCGGCTTGCCTTGTTTCCGAATGGACATGCGCCGTCATCGGAACTAAAGAGCCCTCGCCATACGGCCGAAAATGCGCCCTGGGGCTGGGCGCCATGCTCGCCAGGAAAGGCTTTGTAGTAGTCAGCGGCCTGGCGCACGGTTGCGATACGGCTGCGCATCAAGGTTGCGTGCAAACACAGGGCCGTACCGTTGCCGTCTTGGCGCACGGTCTCGATCAGGTCTATCCTCCCGAAAACCGGACCCTGGCCGATCAGATCCTGTCGGCGGAGGGATGCCTGGTAAGCGAATATCCTCCAGGCGTCAAGGCTGCTAAGCATAGCTTCATTGAAAGAGACAGGATCCAGAGCGGATTGAGTTCCGGGTTGATCGTGGTGGAAACGGACACTGAAGGCGGGACGATGCACACGGTCCGGTTCGGCCTGGAACAGGGAAGACCGATCGCCTGTTGGAAACACCCGGAGCAATTGGCATCATTGGCGCAGGTGCGAGGAAATCAAAAGCTGATCGGGGAGGGAAAGGCCGTACCCTTGAGCAGCCAGGAGGAGGTAGACAGCCTTCCTTGCAAAAATATCCGGACCAGACACGGATAATGATCTGAAACCAACAGTCACCACCGGTCTCCGAAAAAATACCTGCAACCAACACTGTGGGGAGACGATGGGGATTGAGGTTCAAAACCCCGCCCGGCCTTGCCATCACTGGATTTTTCGGTAAGCTAACAGTTTCAAGGCAGGAAGATGTATTCGCTCAGCTTCGCCCGCCGGAACACCAGGTGATTGAAAACCGCCCTGTTCAGGTTCTCCGGGTTGTCCCCGTAGCGGGTGACCACGTCCACGCACTGGTTCCAGAAAGACGAGAAGGGGCCGAGCGACGACCCCAGGTTCTCGTAGGTCACCCTTCCCTTGGGAGTGATCTGGATCCCCTTGTCCGACACGTCCACCAGCTTCTCCTTCTTCAGCTCCTCGACGATCCGCCGCAGGACACGGCTGTAGGCGCCGGTCCTGGTGCGCACAAAATCATAGAAGCCCAACTGCTGGCGTTCCGTTTTTTCTGCGCTCACCAGAAACAGCAGGTTGTGCATGGTATACACGGACTGAAAGGGATAACACACCAACAGCCGCAGCACCAGGACGTGCTGCACGGTATAGGAGATCACGTCACCCACAACTCCATCAGGTTTTTCCCTGTAAACGAAGCGAAGAGCAGTTTGCATCAGCAATCTCAGCAAGTTATATAGGGATTTCTTTATCAGGGTGGATTTTCCTGCAGGAAGGAAGAGATTATTAAAGCGAAGTTACCAGACGCCTGCCGGAAGAATTGCTGCACATACTCCCGGTAGGCCTGGCGCGCCTTGAAGGCGATCTCCCCCGGACGGCCATGACCGATGGGCACACCGTCGAGGCTGACCAAAGGCATGACTTCGAGCAGGGAGTTGGTCAACCAGGCCTCCCGGGCACTTTGGAAATCGTGGCGGGCAACGGTCTCCTCGCTCACCGTCAACCCCAGGGCGCCTCCGACAGCCAGCACGATCTCCCTGGCGATCCCGGGCAGCAGGCCGCTCCCGACCGGCGGGGTGACGAGCCGGCCACCCTCCTGCAGCAAGAAGACATTGCTGACTGTCCCCTCGGCCAGGTCGCCCCTGATATTGAAGAAGAGGCCTTCGTCGGCGCCGGCGGCTGCCGCCTCCCGGCGGCCCAGGATGTTCTCCAGGGAGTTGAGGGATTTCAGCCCGACCAGAGGAGACAGGTGATTGCGGGGAAAGCTGACGGTCACTGCCCGCAGGCCGAACGGTAGGCATCAGGGGGGTAGGGTTCCCCGAGGTTGGCGGTGATCACCACGGTCGGACGCAGACTCCTGGTGTGGCAGCAGGCCCCTGACCCCCGGCGGATGCGCTCCCCGGGTCACCGTCAGCCGCAGGCTGCCGGCGCCTGGCTCTTCCGCGCATACCCGGCACAGCCGGACCATGTGGAGACGTGGCTTCAATCTGTTCGACGTGACCTCGGCCTCTCCGCCAATCCTTTTCTGCCTCTGTGCATCCGACCTCTGTTTAAGGCAGCCAGCACCGCCTCCAACCCGGCAGCGATCTCCATCGTCCGGATACGGTATGCCGAGCATCCGGCATCCCTCAGCCAGCCGGGCGGCATGCCGCGGCCAGGCAAATGGCCGGCCGCCGTACAGCCGGACGGTCTCAAACAACCCGTCCCCGTACAGAAAACCGCGCTCCCCGGCCTCCAGGCAGGGCTCCCCGGGGGAAACGAAACGACCGTTGACCCAGGTCAAGCCAGACAAGCGGTGACGACCTCCTCGCCATAGCCCAGGGCCTGCATCAACGCCCGGGCCTTGTGGATCGTCTCCCAGTACTCGGCGTCCGGGTCAGAGTCGGCGACGACGGCGCCCCCGGCGTGGAAGTAGGCCACCTGGTCCTTGATCACGAACGTCCTGATGACGATGTTCAGGTCACAGCCCCCGTCGAAGCCCAGGTACCCGATGGAGCCCGTATACACGCCCCGCTTTACCGGCTCCAGCTCCTCGATGATCTCCATCGCCCTGATCTTGGGCGCTCCGGTGATCGAGCCGCCGGGAAAGGACGCCTTTAACAAGTCGCCGACGTCCTTGCCGTTCTCCAGGGTGCCCCTGACGGTGGAAACCAGGTGCCACACCGTCGGGTACTCCTCCAGGCAGATCAGCTCGGGCACGTGGACGCTCCCGAAGCTGCAGACCCGGCCCAGATCGTTCCGCTCCAGGTCGACGATCATCACCAGTTCGGCCCGGTCCTTCTCGCTGCTCACCAGTTCCTGGCGGAGACAGGCATCTTCGAACGGGTTCCGGCCGCGGCGGCGCGTCCCCTTGATCGGCCTGGTCTCCACCTGCCTGCCGCGCACCTGGAGGAACCGTTCCGGCGAGGCGCTGGCCACTGTCAATTCGGGGAAGTTGAGATAGGCCGCAAAGGGCGCCGGGTTGATCCGGCGCAGCCGGCAATAGAGCTGCCAGGGAGTGACGGAGATCGGGCAGGCAAAGCGCTGGGTCATGTTGACCTCGAAGATGTCCCCGGCAGCGATGTAGTCCTTGCACTGCTGCACCGCCCGGCGGTAGGATGCCCGGTCGAAGTGGCCGGTAATCAGGAATTCATCGCTGCCTGCACCCGGCAACCCCACTCTGCTCCGGCTCGCTCACCGGAGGCCGCTCCCTGGCAAGCGACAGCAACGCTTCCAGTTCGGACAGGCGCTGTTCGGCTTTTGTCTCAGCCTCACGCCCGCTCGCCGGGAGGCCGGTGGAGGTCAGGTAAGCCTTGCCGGCCAGGTGATCGAAGACCGCCAGGCAGTCATAGAAGCCGAGGTAGCAGTCCGGGGTGTCCAGGTCGTCTGTAGCCTGGTGAGGCAGCTTCTCCAACTGCCACCCCAGGTCGTAGGCAAAGTAGCCGAAGGCGCCGGCGGCCACCGGCACCGGAGTCGGTTGCCCGGCAGGGGCGGCAGGGATATGATAGCGCCCGTACAGGTCCTGCAAGATATCGAAGGGGTTGGCCGTGTACTGACGCCACGCCCCCGCCTGCCAGACGGATACCCGGTCGCCCTTAGACTTGAAGACCAGGAAGGGGTCGCTGCCCATGATGGAGTAGCGCCCGAGGCGCTCCGGGTCCATGCCGCTGTCCAGGAAAAAGCTGAAGGGGCGGTCTTTCAACAGCTCGAAGGCCTGCGCCGGATCAAGGCAGGCGAACTCCTTAATAATCATTGTTGGCCACTCCCATCAGGGCACGGGCACAGGCCAGGTAGGATTCCCGGCCTTCAACGGCGCAGGGGCCGGCCATGACAATCACCTCCGGGCTCCCGAAGATCAACTCCCCGGCGGCAACCGTCTGCTTTTGCCGGTCGTATCGCAAGTTGGTATTCACTTCATGGCCTCCTTTCCATTCCTGCACAGGAACCGACACCTCTCGAAGTTCGAAACTCGATATTCGATTACCACTGACTTTTCCTTCGAACCCCGAACATTTAACCTCAAGGAGGTGCCCCTTATGATATTGGAAGTTCGACATTCGATGTTCTTCAATCCAACTTCGAACCCCTAACCTCGCCACTCAGAGGAATGTCCCGCCAGAACAAACCGGTCATTTCCACAAAATTCCACAAGAGAGTTTTGCCTTCCTCAGTCAGGATCGATTCCGGATGAAACTGCACCCCCTCCACGAAAAACTCCCTGTGCCTGAGACCCATGACCTCATCCTGGTCGGTCCAGGCGGTGATCTCCAGGCAGTCCGGAAGGGTTTCTTTTTTCACGATCAGGGAGTGATATCGGGTGGCCGTGAAGGGGTTCCCGAGGCCGGTGTAGATCGTCCGGGTGTCGTGATAGATCTGGGAGGTCTTACCGTGCATCAGGCGGAGCGCCCGTACCACCTCTCCGCCGAAGGCCTGGCCGATTGCCTGATGCCCCAGGCAGACACCCAGGATCGGGATCTGGCCGGCAAAATGAGCGATCAGGTCCAGGCAGATTCCGGCCTCATTGGGCGTGCAGGGACCGGGCGAGAGGATGATGGCCTCCGGCCGCAGGGCGGCGATCTCTGCCAGGGTGACAGCGTCGTTGCGGCGCACCTCGATCTCCTGCCCCATCTCCCCCAGGTACTGCACCAGGTTAAAGGTAAAGGAGTCGTAGTTGTCGATCATTAGCAGCACTGGCTTCCCTGCCTCCTGTCTCCATCGCAGGCCGACCCAAAGGGTGCCCCGGCACTTGCGATGCCCATGATGTTCCCCAGCACTCAACGGTTACACTGAATGCAACTTTGATTATCAAAGATACCCTTGATTTAAGCCCTAGTTGGGTGCTGGGTCACCCAACAAGGTGGCCGGATAATAAAAAAACCAGTACCGAAGTACTGGTCCGCATCCCAATTGACTGCGCGTCGTCTCTCCTCGGCTCGTCTCGTCTCGTCTCAACTCGTCTCGGCTTATTCACTTGTCGACTGCACGCACCCACCTTACCACAAGGCGCCTGTCCCTGTCAATCACCTGATCTCGCCTAGTCACGAGTCGATGATGCAGGAATTTCGGAGTAGAAATATTTTTCTATGAAGAAAGGAACGGTTAGCTCAGAAAGGGCAGAGTCAAGTTGACAGTCATAATGAAAGCAAGATAGGCGACCCCGAAACCGACCAGAACGTCAGTCGGGTAGTGAAAGCCCAGGTAGATCCGGGAGATACCCACCAGAAACGCCAGCGAGAATAACAGGCCGGCGATAGCGCCCGGAGCCAGTACCATGTTCTTTGGCATCTACCCGGCCAGCCGGGCAGCCGCCCTGAGTCCTGCCGAGGCCCTGCGCAATCTCTGACGTTCACCAAAGGAGAAACTTATTAGCACTCATCCGACTTTTTCAAGTAGCGGGCTACCTTCTCGGTAAAAAACCGCTTTACCTCTGTCCATGAATACTCACGATTTAACCGAAGGGGAGGAGTCTTTTCTGCATCTTGAAAATAGACAAGACTTCTTAGAACATGATACCGGTTCAAATTTGGCAATAGGGCAAACCCACGACCCAGCATTTCCTCAAAATCCATAACTTCTTGACAAACAGCGTAGAGATCTATGAAATCCTTCCGGTCACCACGTCCGGCAACTGCGTTCAACTTCAATGCGACAATCGCCTCGACGGAAGCGACTCTGACCCCGTTCCACAAATCATACGAATCAAGATGTTGCCCCGCCTGAAACAGAAAAGATAACTTCACGCCGTTAAGGCGTAAATGTAAGGTATCCTTCGGTTCTTGAAAAATAATTTCCAAGTCGGAAGAATTGGGAGTCTTCTCAAATAAATAGTTCAGGAGGCTTGCCGTAGTAAAGTGTTCATTTCGGAAAAAGTCCAGATCCTCGGATTCTCTGTGTCCCAACCGCAATGCCAGTGCCGTGCCGCCGACCAAAACAAAACCCAGTTCTGACCCCAATTCGGCAAAGACTCCCCATATTTCACGAGTTCCCTTGGGCAAGATTTCCGGATGCATTCATTGCCCCCTCCTCATGGCGATCCACAGTTCTTTCGTCTTCAAGTCGGTTGTCCTGCTGGAATCAACTACTTTACCAATATCCTCTACAGGATAAAGCTTGAGCAATTCCCTGACATCGTCCAAGGTTCCCCATTGCACTACGCGCTCAATCAGCCATTTTTTATGTTCAACAGGATCGATATCCTCGGGACGAACATCCCAAAAAAGTGCTTGATTTTGGATGGGGATCACTGTTAAGCCCCCCAATCTAAGCTTTTCAACTACACTTAATATACCACTATTTGGCATAAACAGGAAGCCACCTACCCCACATAAGCAAACCCGATCCGCAACCAAGATCCAGGGCGCCCGATGTAATAATAAAGTGGATTAAGTCCCGTTTTTATAAGCCGAATCGTGATCATATTCCGGTTGCAACTGTGCCTGTCCAACACTCAGCTCCTGATGATTAGTTTTATTATAACCCGGCAACTTTTCAGATTGAAGATGGTTATTTGCCTGAGAAGTTATATCATTTTGGAAGAAATTGTGAGCATTCAACGCTATTCCTGAAGACGGGTATCGAGGCGCAAGGTAAGGTATAATAACCCTGACGAGGCTGAGTATGGGAGGCGAAGAAAAGTAGAATGGATGAAGCCGGCACGGCAGTAGTTTACCCCTTCCGCTGGACAATACTGTTGGTGATCACCCTGGTGCAGATCGCCTTGAACGTTCTGCAGTTTCAGATCGCCGGCCTGGCCAGTCGGCTCATCCCCGCCCTGCATCTCCAGCCGGACCAGTTTGTCATGGTCCTGGCCGCTCCCATGTTGACTGCCGCTTTATTCGGCATCCCCGCCGGCGCCCTGGCGGACCGTTTCGGCGTCAAGAGCACCGTCGCCGTCGGACTGGTCATCGCCACGATCGGCAGTTTCGGACGCATCAGCGCCGGTGGCTTTGGAGTGCTTTTTGCCTGGATGTTCACGCTTGGCTTTGGGACGGCCGCCATCAACGCCAACGCCGCTAAGATCCTGGGTGCCTGGTTTCCCCGGCAGCAGATGGGGATTGCCATGGGGGTCTATGTCGCAGGGGCGAACGCCGGCATCGCCGTCGCCCAGGCTACATCGGCGCTGTTCCCGAATATTGCCGGCGCCTTTATGGCCTCGGCGGTCACCACGCTGATTGCCCTGGTGCTCTGGCTGCTCTTTGTCAAGTCAAAGCCGCCAGGGACACCGGCGGTTCCCAGTCACCCTTTCACGGAGTACCTGAAAGTGGCCGCCAAAAGTAAGTCCATCTGGCTGGGAGCGGTTGCCATGCTGTTCTTTATGGGGTCATGGGTCACCCAGACAGGAACCCTGCCCAATGCCCTTGCCCAGTCCAAGGGGATCAGCCCGGTCCTGGCCGGGCTGACGGCTTCCTCCCTGAGCCTGGCTCTAATTGCCGGCACGCTCATCGGCCCCATGCTGGCGCAGCGGCTCGGGCTGCTCAGACCCCTGCTCACGCCGGCGGCGATCCTTGCCGCGGCCGGTTCCTACCTGGCATGGACCGTCCCCTTCGGGGCGCCGACCTGGGTCCTGCTGATCTTGACCGGCTTCTTGCTCGGTTCCGTCGTGCCCCTGGTCATGTCGCTGCCGATGCTTGTCGACCTCGGGCCGACTTACGCCGGGAGTGCGGGTGGTATTATCAGCACGTTTCAAATGGCCGGCGCTTTCCTGATTCCGTCCTATGTGATCATGCCGCTGGCGGGTGCGAATGCGAACCAGGTGTTCCTGTATCTGAGCGCCGGCTACCTGTTGCTTGGAGTGGTCTTGTTGCTCATTCCCGAACTGGGTCTCAAGGCAAGACAGTGAAAAAACATACGCTGAGGAGGGCAGAAAGCCGATGAAAATGTCGGGCAATACTGTTTTAATTACAGGCGGGCCCACCGGTATCGGTCTGGCGCTGGCCGATGAACAGCCGCTGGCACTAGAGAACCAAGCGCGGAACAAGAGAGTATTTTATCTTCATCCACTTTCCAACCTCGCTTGCGCTTTTTATAGTTCTTTTTTGAGTTGCAGCCATCGAACTAGCCATTCCGGGTTTTCAGCCTGCTCCGCAAGCGACTTTATATCCTGCTCGACTTTTTTACGGTTAAACTTTTTACCATTAAGGTTCATGATGCCAATCACATCTTCGATGTCTCTTGGCCTTCCGGCGATAATTTTTTGAACAACGAAGTCTTCGGGGGAGATATGCCTGACAGGAACCCCAGCAACGTTAATTTCCCTGCTATTGAGTATCGCTTCCCTTTCAAATGGAGTAACCGAAAAAATGAAATCAATCCTGCATTTCGATTCGCAATGCTCTACAGGCAAGACCCAGGTACTATGGACAAAGTCCTCGATATTGTCGGGCAGGGGATGAAAAACATTCGCCGGTAGGGCTGCCACTAGCTTTTGCATCTCACTTGGAATCAAGCCCAGCGTGATGTCAATATCCTGGGTGAACCGCGGCCTTCCATACTGGAGCACCGCCTGCCCGCCGACCACCATATAGGGAATATCCGCTTTCACGAGATACTCTGCAACGACTTTTAAGACCTCAGCGATCATTCGGTTTTCTCCCGTAAGCTTTTAACAGGCTGTCACGCATGGCAAGGAGATCGGCAAGATGGGGGTCGCGGTAGGCATCATCGGGGGTGCTTATTTTTTCAGGCCCAGTTTTTCAGGGCAGAGGCGTCTTACCTCTTCGAGCATTGACTCGTAGATCCCGATCTTCTCTTCCGGGCTCAGGTGTTGTAAACGTGAGCGGTCATACTCCAGTTCCCAGCGGCGGACCTGATCCCATCTCTTATCCTCTGGTTTCATGCGATGCCCCCCTCATGTTTAACAAAGTGCCAGAAGAAGTCTCCCACTTCTATAAGTGGGAGCTGAATTCGGTTTTATACTTCATAATTGCGCTCTCTCTTGCTAATACCCCAGGCTCTCACCCACCAGAACCACGGTAAAGTCGGTGCTCATCGGCCTCTTTTTAAGCACCGAGTAGATGCGGCAGATCCGGCTCTCGCCGCCGCAGTTCATACAGACCCCGGTGGTGGTGCAAGGGTTGGCCCGTTAATGCCCAAATCGCTTGTTGTTCATCGGAGCGGCGTAGGTTCTGATCCGTTCGAAGGCAGCGTCAATGTCGTGCAGATCTTATTGACCCCGGCCACCACGATCACCTTTTTCGGGCCGAAGGTCAGCGCCGCCACCCGGTTGCCGTTCCCGTCAACGTTGACCAGGCAACCGTCGAGAGTGATGGCGTTGGCGCTGGAGAGGAAGAGGTCACAGACCAGTTCCCCTCGCCTGACCTCCTGTTTTTCTTCCGGTGAGAGGTCCGGCTGGCCGTGATCCAGGATCACGGCTCCTTTTGCCGGGCTTGCTCAGGAATACCCAGTTCCTTGATCGTTGCCGATCCGCCAAGCCCGACGCTCATCCCCGGCACTACGAAATCGAGGACAAATTTCACCGCATCCTCCCGCTGGGGAAAATAGACCGCCTCAAAACCGTTCTTTTTCAAGGCCTCAACTACCCTGCCGCCAATGGCGGCGTCGTGCCATTCCTCTACGTTCATTGTTACTGCCCCTTTCCACGATAAGCCTTAGGATTAGAATCTACTGTAAAGCCAATCCGGCATATTTTTCAGAAACCAGGCAATAATCCCCCAACGCTTGGTGATGTAAGCATGATTCTTCCTGTTGGCGATTGCCCTGTATATCTGCAAAGCTGCTTTCGCCGGTGATGCCAGCCAGAAAAGCCCCTTAATTCCCTTAGTCATAGCCGTATCGACAAAACCCGGTTGGATTTCGGTAACAGTGATCGGTAATCCCAGTGCGTGCGCCTTTTGTCTCAACCCCTCCAGGTAGTTGGACACAAAAGCCTTTGAGGCGCCATACGCCGGGGAACTCCCGCTCCCCCTGAGAGCGGCAATTGAAGAGATGCCCACGAGATGACCCGCTCTCTGTTTGATAAAGTGTTTAAAAGCAACGTTTGCCATGGCTGCAAAACCGGTTACATTAACATCGATTGTCTCTTTCTCCTTGGCAAAATCAAGGTCAGGATTGAAAAGTCCGCAGCCGGCGCTAATTACGACCAGATCCACCCCGTTCATTTCCTGAATCAAGCCTTCCAACAGGTTCATAGCTTCTGGAGCAGCAATATCGAAACTCTTGATATATGACTGAGCAGTCATTTCTTTTTGCAGTTCCAGCAGAAGTGTCTCTCTTCTTCCGGTAAGGCCGACAATATAGTTGTTCTCAGCCAGGATCTTGGCCAGTTCTCTTCCCATCCCGGATGTAGCTCCAATCACAATCGCTTTTTTCACAGGCATACCATTCCTCTCTTATTGGGTCTAACATATACCCATATTGTAACATTGCTTGAAAAAAAGTTATGCAGAAGTTACAGGCTCAAAAGTATCTCCGCCCAAAATATAAGCCTGGTTACGGCTTCGGGCTTTATTCCTTATTCTCCCGTTGCCAATATTGGACTACTTTAATCCTCTTTCAGGCACACTATGTTACCATCCAATACCCCCTCTTGTTCCCACTTCCGTGCCCAGCACTCAAAGGATATCGGTTTGAGCGTTGAGCACGCCCGCTTCTCATTTAGCCGCCCTGACCTGGTCCACCAGGTCTTGCAGGGTGATGCCGGCCATATGCGAGGCTAACTGCTCTTCCATCTCCAGCCAGTTCTGTTTGAGCAGGCAGCTCGTCGACCTGGAGCAACCGTCCAGGCACCGGTTCATGGCCAGCCTGCCCTGCATCATCTCCACGATCTCCAGCAGGGTCACCTTGCCGGGCTCCTTGGCCAGGGAAAAGCCTCCCTGGGCGCCGCGGTGGGATTCGACGATGCCGCCCTTGACGAATTTTTGCAGGATCTTTTGCAGGAACTCTACCGGCACTTCCTGGCTGTCAGCGATCTCCCAGGCGCTGACAATTGCTTCCGGGGTTGCGGCCAGGCGCACCAGCGCCCGGATGGCGTATTCCGTGTTGCGCCTGACGATCTCCACTGCGGCGCCTCCTTTCTCGGCAGTTCACCGAGGGCTACCCGCTCTAATGCCCCCGGGCCTTCCCGCCGCTGCCAGTTCAACAAGCGGCGCTAACTCTCTTGTTATTACGGCCAACTATCATTCCGGAGCAATACACCAAAACTTGCCTCACATATCCTCGATAATCCTCCCATCGGTGCCGATAGTGACGGCACGCCAGGGAATCATCTTGCCGCTGTTGATGAGAGCCTGCTTGACCGCATTGACGATACCGCCGCAGCAGGGCACTTCCATGCGCAGCACGGTGATACTTTTAATCTCGTGCGCTTTCAGGATCTCCGTCAGTTTCTCGGCGTAGTCAACGTTATCCAGCTTGGGGCAACCGATCAGGGTGATCTTGTTGCGCATGAAGTCGTTGTGCATGTTGGCGTATGCGTAGGCCGTGCAGTCAGCCGCCACCAGCAGGTGAGCGTTGTCAAGATAGGGAGCGCCGGCTGGCGCCAGCTTGATCTGGCACGGCCACTGGCGAAGCTGGGACTCCGGAGCAGGTGCTTTTTGCGGAGCAGCAATGCCGTGCGCACACTCTCCCCTCTCAATGATCCTGGCACTGGTACCGGAGCAGCCACAAGCGAGTTTCTCGGGCACATCCTTTGGCGCCGACGTGCTTTCAGCCCCACTGCACCCGCATGATGCTTCCGCTATGTTTTCATCTTTTTTCCTGCCTCTGACCTCTTGCCTCTGACTTCTGATTTTCACAGCCTCCTCGTCAAAGTCGGCTGCATCCCGCTCCTCGATAGTGATGGCGCCGGCCGGACATTCGGGGAGGCAGTTCCCGAGTCCGTCGCAGTAGGATTCAGACATCAGCCTGGCCTTGCCGTTTACCAGTTGCAAGGCGCCCTCATGACAGGTATCCACGCACAACCCGCAGCCGTTGCATTTCTCTTCATCGATCCGCACAATCTTTCTCTTCATAGCGATAACCCCTCTCCAATCACCTTGAATCTGGACAATTGTAGTCCAGTTAATTTCAAATGTCAACCGTCCCTTCGTTCAGTCGTTCAGCGCACAGGTTGTTTGTAGGCCTGGAACTTATTCAACTAGTTCTTGGCTTCAGTGGGGGGTTGTCTTCCACCACTGAAGTTTAGAAATAGTTAATACAGTGACGCGCCCAGAGGGCGCCCGGCTCTTATCCCACCGCTTCAGAGAAGCGGGGGCTTTAGAGCGGGTAGTCATCTGTGGTAAAATTGCTATATCAACGAACGAGGTTGCGAGGGCACAAAGCCCTGTGAACCGCACCGAAAGGATGACCGAAATGATTGTGTCCCTGGCGTCTTTATCCTTTTTCAATAAAAACGAACTGGACATGGTTGCGAAGCAAACGGGCGAAACAATCCATGCCTTCAACAAGCCCGAAGAGGCCATGGAATTATTGCCGGATGCCGATATCATCATCACCATCGGCAGGCTCGACAAAGAGATTTTGAAAATCTGCCGAAGCCTGAAATGGCTATTCGTTTTGAGCGCCGGAGTTGAAAAGCTGCCACTGGCCGAGTTGATGGAAATGGGCGTGACCGTGACGAATGCCCGGGGCATCCATGGACCGCAGATAGCAGAGCAGACGATGGGTATGATCATCGCTTTCAGCCGCTGCCTTAACCACTGTGTCAGAAATCAGTTGAACAAGAAGTGGGAACGCCTGATGCCGCTCGGTGAGTTGACGGGTCAGACTTTATGCATTATCGGAGCCGGCAGCATCGGGAGAGAAATCGCCAGGAAAGCAAAGGCTTTTGACATGAGGGTGATCGGCCTGAAGCTGCATCCGGAAACCCTGGCACATTTTGACGAGGTCTGGCCGGCCGGCAGACTGCACGAAGCCTTGCAGCAGGCAGATTATACTGTTCTGATCACCCCTCTGACCGGTGAGACCTACCACCTGATCGGGCCGGCGGCATTCCAGGCCATGAAACGCAGCAGCATTTTCATCAATGTTTCCAGGGGTGATACGGTGGACGAGACAGCGCTGATCGAGGCGCTCCAGAACGGCTCTATCGCAGGGGCTGGCCTGGACGTGTTTCACAGGGAACCCCTGCCGCCGGATAATCCCCTGTGGGACATGGAGAACGTGCTGATCACGCCCCATAACGCGGGATTAGGCCCCCATTACGTCGCCAGGATCATTGACCTGTTCGTGACGTGCCTGTCCTGTTATAGGCAGGGAAAGCCGCTGCCCAACCAGGTCGATCTGAAAAGAAATTATTGAGGCTGTGAGATGGATGATTACAACACCGGCTCTACAAAGTGGCCCCGGGAACGAACCGGGGCCAGGGCGAAGCGGCGGCAATACAGGTGCGTTGCTGCGCCGGCTGGATGATTTCCGGCAAGGCGTTGTCACTTCCACGCCGATTGTGGTCGGCTATTTGCCGATCGCCATCGCCTACGGGATTCTGGCCAGGCAAGCCGGGTTCAGCCTGTTCCAGGCAGTATCCCTGTCCTTCTTCGTCTATGCCGGATCAGCCCAGTTCATCGCCATCAGCATGATTGCCGCAGGCGCCAACCCCATCACCATCATCGCCACCATCGGACTGGTCAATCTGAGGCACGTGCTGTACAGCGCCTCGGTGGCGCCGTTTCTTCAGAAAACAGGGATCAGCCGCCTGCTTGTCCTGGCCTTCGGGCTCACTGATGAGGCCTTTTCAATAGAGTCGGTGGTACTTGCTCAGGAAACGAAAACCCCCTCCTATATCTTCGGACTGCAACTGGCGCCTTACCTGGCCTGGAATGCGGGGTCCTTACTGGGTGGCCTGCTCGGTGGATGGTTGAGGGGCATCCAGGCGCTGGGACTTGACTTTGCCTTGCCGGCGATGTTTATCGCCCTGCTGATCCCGATGATCAAGACCCGGGAGACAGTGATTACCGCCATTGCTGCGGGTTTCTTATCGCTTGCTCTCAGCCTCTTCCTCAAGGGGAGTTGGAACGTGATCCTGGCAACACTCGTTGCTGCCACACTGGGAATGGGGTTGAGCAAATGAAAACCTTCCTTTGGATTGTGATCGGCATGCTGGCTGTCACCTACCTGGCGCGGCTGGTCCCCATGCTGGTGTTATCCCGAATGGAGATCCCCGAAGGCTTCCGGCGTTGGCTGCAGTTCGTTCCGGTTGCCGTTCTTTCCGCCCTGCTTGCTCCAAATATCCTGCTACAGAATGAGCGCCTCGCCCTGCGCCTCGATAATACCTATCTGCTGGCGGCAGTACCGACCATGATCGTGGCGGCCAGGTTCAAGAACATCTTCCTCACCGTTTTCTGCGGGATCGTCTGCCTGGCAGCGATCAGATTGTCCTTCGGGATGCTTTGACGGGCGCACGATGCTGGTGCACTTACCCCTGACGTCAAAGTCACAGGAATAATTTAGTAATAATTTAATGCCACGGCAATACGCATATAATGATACGAAGTTTCTACCGCTAAAGCCACAATCACCCTCATCTCGTTTTGTTGTTCTGCTGCCGTTACCGAGGGCTACCCCTTGGCTAACTCCGCAATGCGCTTATTGGCGTGATCCCGGTAGACGCCTCCATGATAGCAGACCACCGTTTCGATGTCGTATGACGTGAGCTTTTGCAACGATTTTAAGGCAGTCTCCAAATCGTATGTCGCCTGCGGGTTCGGCCCATACAGCTTGCCGTCTGCGGCGACTAAGGCGTCGCCGGTGATGAGGACCTTGCTCCGGTTGAGGTACAGGCAGATGTGACCGGGGGTGTGGCCGGGGGTGAAGATCACCGTGATCCCGCCACAGTACGGCAGCGCCTCTCCATCGGCAACCGTTGTGTCGACGCCTGCCTTGGGTGGATTGGCGAACCTGGCGAACATCGCCTCCGACTGCCGCCGCTGCTCCTCCGGCAGTGATGCCAACATCTGCGCCCTACGCTCCGGGTTCATTTTAATCAACGGCTTGCTGCCTTCGATGTACGGCCTCTCTTCTGCGTGGGCCAGCACCTCGATTTTTCGAGGAGACTCCCGCACAATATCCGGCAGGGTTCCGATATGGTCGATGTCCTGGTGGGTGACAATCACCTTACCTAGTTTTTCGAATGGGGCGCCTGCCCGGTCCATGGCTTCCCGGATCTGTTGCAGTTGACCGGGAAAGCCCGTATCCACCAACACCACCGCCTCGTTGTCCCAGATGAGCGTCGGATAGATTATGCCCTGCCCCATCGGGCTTTCGAACGGCAGTTCCAGCGCTTCGACACCGTCAGCTAATTTCATCGCTACAAACCTCCCTTTGCAGTATGTTTTAGTTTTCCCCAATTCTGACGCTATTTTAACAGTTTTTAGCATGCAGGGAAAGCTTACCTAAGATTGTAACTAGCGCGGCCAGCTATTTACATGACTAGAATCAAACTTGTCTTAATAGTTTGTCCTTGGTGCTTAGGAGCGTGGTGGTTGTCTTCATCCGGCTATTCACTTATACTTGACTTACATTAAAATAAAAGAAAGCTCGGCACAGGCCATGTTTTCTTTCATGAAGGCGGTGGTGCGGTATACTCTACCCGGCTCTTGTGATCGTGGTGATCGTGATTGCGGTTTGTGTCGGGCCTGGATATTACCAACATCTTTCGACAAAGGGAGATCCGCCGGTTGAAGGAGCGGTACCGCCGGCTTACCTTTGCGTCTCCGAAGGTGGCCGACGAGGCGTTGCGGCTACAGATCGTCAGGTGGAAAAACATCGCCCCGGGACACTCTGAGAAGTGGTACCTGGAACGGTTAATCCGCGAACTGGAAGGCGGCCGGATCAGCCACCGGCAATAGACGATGCCCCCGAGCCAGCACTTGCTGGCTTTTTCATCTGCGTTTATTGGTGATGATGCAGTGGGTGGCACAGGAGATGCAGGGGTCGTAGTTGCGGACAGCCACCTCGCAGGCCCTGGTGATATAATCATCCTGCTCGCCGGCGATCTGTGGCACCAGCTCTCTCAAGTCCTGCTCGATGCGCGACAGGTTCTGGGTGGTGGGAGCGATGATCCGGGCCTCCTGGACAAAACCGCGGTCGTCGATCCGGAAACGGTGGTACAGGGTGCCGCGTGGCGCCTCGATCAGGGAGGCGGCAGCGCCGGCCCTGATGTCGTAGGATGGCGATTCCTCGCGGACCTCGATCTCTTCCAGGTATTTGATGCTCATCTCGATGGCGTGCATGATCTCCAGGAGTCTGGCAACGATGGAGTTGAACGGATTGTAGTCGGGAACGCTGAGATTGAGCCCGCTGGCAGCACGCCGGGCTTCGGGCGAGAGTTGCTCGAAGTTGAGGTTCACCCGCGCCAGCGGCCCCACCATGTAGTAGGAGCCGTTTTTCAAACGGCAGCGCAGGGCGTTGGAGTAGGGCGCCTGGTACTCATCGACGTAGCCGGTGAACTCCTCCGCCGACAGGGATAGGCCATCGTTGGTACACCAGCGCCCCTCGTCGAGACCGTACTCGGCGGGGTGTGACAGCGCCCCGAATACCCGCCCGCCAACCCAGGCGGGGCGGGGCAGACGGGCGACGAACTCCAGGGCGGCGCGGGCATCCTCCTGCCGCGCCTTCAATTGTACGATCAGGTCGTCCAGCAGGCTCCGGGGCGGCAGCTTGGTGAACCCCCCGATCACGGCCGTCACCGGGTGCACCTCTCTCGCTCCCAGGAAGGAAGCGATGTCGTTCCCCAGTTTCTTCAGCCGCAGGCCGCGGTTAACCAGGTCGCGGTGCTCCCCGGCCATCTCGAAGATGTCGTCATAGCCCAGGTAGTCCGGCAGGGCCAGGAAGAACACGTGGATACCGTGGCTACCAAGGTACTGGCTGAGGGCGAATACCTTGCGCAACAACTGCGCCTGCCGGCTAATTTCCAGGCCCAGAATGCGCTCGATGGCCAGCAGCGTCCCCAGTTGGTAGGTGACCGGGCACAGCCCGCAGATGCGGGCGACGATGTCGGCGATCTCCTCGCAGCGCCGCCCCCGGACGATCCCCTCGAAGAAGCGGGGCGGCTCGAAGATCGTCACCCTGGCATCCAGGAGCCGGCGCTGCTCGTCCAAATCGATCTCGATCCCCCCCTCCCCCTCCACCCGGGTGATGTAATCAACCCTTAACCGGCTGGGGCACATGCCTCTCCGCCTCCTCCCGGAACGCCCTGGCGTTGGTGACGATGTAGCGCAGCTTGCGGTGGACCTCGTCCTCGGTCAGCCCCAGTTCCCGGCACAGGTTGACAAAGGCATTCAGGTTGGGGTCGGCGCTGGGGCCGAAGCAGCCGTAGCAGCCCCGGTCAAAGGACGGGCACAGCGCCCCGCAGCCGGCCCCGGTGACCACGCCCATGCAGGCCACCCCTTCCGCCACGATCAGGCAGACGTTCTCCTTCATCTTGCACTCCAGGCAGACGCTGCGGCTGCTGACCTCGGGGGCCTTGCCCAGCAGAACGCTGACGATGTAATCCTGGAGGTGGCCCTGGTCAACCGGGCAGCCGTTCAGAAAGCCATCCACCGGCACGTAGTCGGCAATTCCCTTGCAGGTGGGAAAGCAGTGGATCAGTTCCGGCTGCGGATAGACCGCCTTTTTCAAATCTTCCAGGGGCAGGAAGTTGCGCAGAGCCTGGGGGCCGCCGTAGACGGCGCAGTTGCCGATGGCCACCAGGATCTTGGACTCCTGCCGCACCCTGTTGATCCGCCGTACGTCCTCCTCGCAACTGATGCCGCCCTCGACGAAAGTCAGGCCGTAGGGACCAGGCTTGGTGGCGCTGGTGGCCATGGCGAAGCAGGCGACCTCGACGTGGTCGGCCAGGTCCAGGATCTCCGTCTCCATGTTCAGGAACGGCGCCTGGCACCCCGAGCAGGACGTGAACTTGAAAACGGCCATCTTGAGCTTGTCTGCTTGCGCAGTCACGGATTCACTTCCCCTGCCTGATCAAGTTGACATAATTCAGCGCTGAAACTGGGACAGTAAGAAAACACTTCCCATGTATAACAAGTTAACATAATCAAGTTGACATAACTAAACAAGTTAAAAGTTTACAAGAAAGCTTCCTGTAAGTTGACATAATCTACCTGCCATGATCAAATAAACACGTACGGGCACCCGCAACCTGCATACCAGCGTTCACATGTCCACGCCCAGCAAATTCTTGACCGCGGCATAGGAAAACACAGGCCCGTCCCCGCAGACGTAGACGTCATCCACCTGGCAGCGCCCACAGGTCTTCTGGCCGCACTCCATGCGCCGCTCCAGGGAGAGGAAGACATCCTCCGGCGGCCAGCCCCGCTTCGTCAATTCCCCGACCACGAACTTCATCATGACCTCCGGGCCGCATATAAAGACATGCCCCTGCCCCGGCAGGGTTTCCATCTCATCCAGCAGGGCGGTCACCAGGCCGACCCGGTAGGGCCACGCCTGCCCTGCGGCAACATTGTCAACTGTCAACCGAAGCCTGGCGCCGTCCTGCTCCCAACCTGCAAACTCTTCCCGGAAGAGCATGTCTTCCGGCGTGCGGGCGCCATAAAGGATCTCCAGCCGCCCCGTCATCCCGGCCAGGCTCCGGTAGACCACCGGACGCAACGGGGCCAGTCCCACGCCCCCGGCGATGATTACCAGGTCGCGGTTCGCCCGCGTCCGAGGGCGCCCAGCGGCCAGCCGTTGCCGTAGGGACCCCTGATGAAGAACCGGTCCCCCGCCTGCAGCCGGTCGATGGCCTTGGTGACGTTGCCCACCATCCGGATGGTATGCTGGAACGTCCCGTCAGCGATGGCCGCAGCGCTGTCCGGGTACGAGCTCATGGAGATGGCCGCCTCGCCGACGCCGATCACCGAGACCATGTTGAACTGCCCCGGCCGGAACCGGAAGCGGCTGCCGTCAACCAGGCGCACGGTATATGTTTTCACGTCGGAGGTCTCCCGCTTCAGCCCCCACTATCTCCACCGGCTGCAGCAGTAGCGGATTCACGGCGCCCGCTATCTCTTTATCTACCAGCACCATCAGGCATCACCCCTGATCACCCGTCCGGTCTGGGCAATATCGATGTTGGCCGGGCACCAGACGATGCAGCGCCCGCAGCCGACACAGTGAAAGAAGCCGTATTGGCCGATCGAGAAGTTCAGCTTGTGCTGCATGAACTGGCGCAGCCGGTCGATCCGCTCCTCCCGGTAGTTGCCTCCGTGCACCGCCCCGAACTCCACCAGGAAACACCAGGACCAGCGCCGCTTACGCCTGGTTTCCCGCAGTGAAAAATCGGTCTCGTCGAAGATGTCGGCGCAGTAGCAGGTGGGGCAGACCGAGGTGCAGTTGGCGCAGCCGAAGCACTTGTCGGTGACCTCCCGCCAGTAGGGGTGGTCGTGCCCGTCGTGCATCAGGCGGGGCAGGCCCTCGGTATTCAGCGTGATCCGCGCCCCGGTTGCAGCTTCCTCGAGGCGCCGGCGCTTCATCTCATGATCGTCATCCCGGGCCGCCTCAACCTTCATACCCTGTACCAGGGCGCCGCCCCTGCCGCTACCCACCTCCAGGAGATACCGCTCGCTCCCCTCCCCGTCGGCCCTGTTTAACTCTGTGACCAGCAGATCGAAGTCGTGGTCGAGGCCCGGCCCCGTCCCCATCGAGGAGCAGAAGCAGGTGTCGCCCGCCTCCACGCAGTTGAAGACCACCAGCGGCAGGTCAATCCGGCGCGCCTGGTAGTAGGGATCTTTGTATTCACCGCCCAGAAAAACCTCGTCCAGGGCGAGCAGGGCGTGCACGTCGCAGGGGCGGATGCCGAACACGGCGTGTTTCACCGGCTCGATGTCAGTATGGAACTCTCCGGTTTGCCGGTCATAGGTGAACAGGGTCTCAAACGGCGGGTACCAGAGGTACTTCGGGGGCAGAGTACCGCCGGTGCAGCGCAGGCTCAACTCGCCCACGCCGCCCAACGGACGGAAGATCCCGGCGCCCTTCTCGTTCACCGTGCCGTAGACGGTGTAGCCCCGCTCCTGGAGCCTCGCCACGATCTCTTCGAAAGCCGTGCGATCAACGACGGCGCCCTCGCCGACCAGGCCCTGCATCACCTTGCTTGGCATCTTCTCGCCCCTTCGGAAAGCATCTCCATCTATCTTGCCCCGGCAGCCGGGCTTTATGAAACCGGCAGCAGGATGTTTTGATCAGGTTGAATGAAGCGGATTGTCTTCTCAGTGAGGATTTACCAGATGGCTACCCGCTCTAATGCCCCCGCTTCGGTGGGATAAGAGCGGCTACGTCACTGGATTAACGATTTACCCGATGGCTAACCGCCACTAAGCTCCCATTTACGGGAGACCAAGTGGCGCTAAGCCCCTGGATCAGTGCAACTAGGGCTTCTGCCTTCGCCGATGGCTTGGCACAAGCCAAGTTTTACTGATAATTCAGTGGGAAAGTCAAGCCCCCACTGAAGCCAAGAACTCGTTGAACCTTGAAACATACCTCTATATATGGTAATGATAGAAACAGTCAGGCTCTCCTTGAGGTTAGAGGCGCTGGTCGAGAGAATAGGGCTCTACGTTTGAATCTGGAGGTATATTATGAAACCGATACTGGCCATACTATTATCGATCCTGCTTGGGTCCTGTGGCCAACTGGCGCTCAAATACGGCACCATGCTGGCGGTGGCAAGAGAGGCGGCAACCGGAGCCCTAAGCAGCTATCTGGTCAATCCCTACATGTGGTCGGCATTATTCCTGTACGGCATCTCCACTGTCCTGTGGGTCTACAGCCTATCCAAGGTGGAGCTTTCCTACGCCTACCCGATGGTGGCGCTGGGATACGTCCTGGTCTGTGTCTTTTCTGTGCTCCTGTTCAAGGAGACCATGACCGGCCTGCGCATTGCCGGACTGTGTGTCATCATCTTCGGCGTCGTCATGATTGCCATATCGGCCTGACCGGCTCCTCTCAAGCGGGTGCCCGCTTGCGGGCAGCGGTTACGAGGTTCGAAGTTGGATTTCAGAACGCAGGTAGAACATGCAAACAGAAATCCGTAACGGGTACCAAGGCGTGGCGAACGCCGGCTTCATCCTGGGAGCGGCTGTGATCATCTTCATCGCCGCCATCTTGTCGATCTCCTCCCTGCTGTTTGCAGCCGGCCACCCCCTCTCGCCATCCATCTTCTGGCTGGCGCTGGCGGTGATGGCGATCGCAACCTGGCTCATGTGCAGCCGCTGCTTTCCCAGCAGGAGATGGCTGGCCTTTGCCGGCGTCCTGGCCGTGCTGACTGCCGTCTTCCTCCTCGGCATCTACATCTCCGGCAAGTGTTACGACCTGTCCTGGGACGGGCAGACCTATCACCAGGAAGGGATCATTCAACTGGCCAACGGCTGGAACCCGTTTCACGACCAGCCCCTGCAGGTAGTGAACAGCACTTGGACCAATCACTACACCAAGGGTCCCTGGATCGCCGCCGGCTCACTCTACGTCCTGACCGGGCACATCGAACAGGGCAAGGTCTTTAACATCATCCTGATCGTCGCCTCCTTTTTTCTCTGCCTGTCGGCGCTGTTGACCTACTACAAACGCAGGCTGCTGGAACCGGTGCTTTTCGCAGTGCTGGCGGCAGGCAACCCGATCGCCATTCTGCAGTCGACAACCTTTTACATCGACGGGCAGTTATCGTCGCTGCTGGTCGTCATCCTGGCCCTGTTTTTTTTGATCATTGAGAACCCTGGTGCGTGGTCAGCGCTGACGCTGATTCTCAGTGTGATCATCGCCGTCAACATCAAGTTTACAGCCCTTGCCTACGTCCTGGCGCTGGGCCTGCCGGTCCTGCTGTACCTGTTGATCGTAAAGAAGGGGCGGCCACTAAAGCTGATCGCCTCGTCGCTGGGCATCGGCCTCATCACCGGAGTGCTGTTGATCGGCTTCAATCCCTACGTGACCAACACCGTCAGGAACGGCAACCCCTTCTACCCCCTGGCCGGTCCCCACGCCGTGGACATCGTTACGGCCAACAGCCCGGCGTCATTCCGAACCATGAACAGGTTCGAGAAATTGTTCGTGTCAACCTTTTCTGAGACCGAGAATTTTGGCGGCTCACACTCAACTCACTGGAAATGGCCGTTTACGGAGAGCAAAGAAGAGGCAAACGCCATCTGGCTGGATACCAGGATCGCCGGGTTCGGGCCGCTGTTCGGCGGGGCGGTCCTGTTATCCGTGATCCTGCCGGCGACTGCCTGGACGCACGACAAGAAAAAAACCCTAGCCTTCGCATGTCTAGGGTTGTTGATCATCGGTTCGGCCCTGGTCAACTCCGAGGCCTGGTGGGCGAGGTATGCCCCCCACCTCTGGCTGCTGCCCGTGCTCTGCGCCATGCTCGGCCTGGCCATCAACAGCAAGCCGGCGAAGATCCTGGGGTTGGCCATTGCTCTCATCCTGATCCTGAACCTGTACTCGGTATCAGCTTCCTATTTTGAACGGCAGTCCACGGAGAACGCAATCCTCAAGAGCCAGTTGGCGGAGATGAGGAGAGCGCATCTCGTACTGGTCAGCTTTGGGTGCAAGTACTCCAACCGGGTGCGGCTGGCCGAGGCGGGCGTCCACTACCGGGAAGCCGCCAGGCTGGACGGCCCCGGTGTGCAAACCCTGGACCGCTCCGACACCACCTACCGGCTCTACTTTGAGTAATCCATCGGCCGGGCAGTACCATAACAACCAGTTGCCGCGGCATGTTGAGCACCCCAAAGGATGTTGTCATCATATCTGTCCGGCAAGTCTGCTGCCGACCGCTTTAACCTGTTCCAGCTCATCATCGTCGGGAACATACTGGATGTTGATGGCATCCTCCGGCATCTCCCAACCCATTTCCTTGATTACCGCTGCTACCTCCCGGGCGCCCTGGCCTCCCCAGCCGTAGGATCCGAAGGCAAACCCGATCCGGTTTTTGGGCCGCAACCCCTTGATATAGGTGAGGAAAGCGCTGACAGTGGGAAGCATTCCGTTGTTGAGGGTCGGCGTACCGATCAGAATGGCTCTGGATGTCAGGGCGTCGGGCACGATCTCGGAAATGTGGCTGGTCTGGAGGAACCGCATGGTCACCGGCACTCCTGCCTCCTCAAGGCCGCTTTGCAGAGCGAGGGCGATCTTCTTGGTTGAATCCCACATGGTGTCGTAGACGATCAGCGCCCTGCGTTCACTTTCATTGTTCGCCCACTGCCGGTAAGCCTGCTTAATCTCCGCGAGGTAGGTGCGCCAGATCACACCGTGGCTGGGAGCGATCATCTCCAGCGGCAATTGTGCCACCACGTCCAGGGCCTTGTTCACCTGGTCCCCGTAGGGGAAGACGATATTGGCGTAATACTTGGCCGCCTCTTCCCGGACGATATCCCAGCCCAGTTCGTCATCGAAGCGCTGGGCGCTGGCAATATGCTGGCCGAAGGCGTCGTTGGGCAGCAGTAGTTTGTCTTCGGGGACATAGGTCGCCATCGAATCGGGCCAGTGCACCATGGGGATCTGCACAAACTTGAGGGTGCGGGAGCCGATTGTAAGTTCATCGCCGGTTTTGACGAGCAGGCAGTCCCAATTTTTCTTGTAAAGCCGCTCCAGTCCCTGCTGCCCTTTCGGGGAGGTGACGATTTTCGCCCGGGGGGCGGCTTTCATCACGGCCGGAACGCTCCCCGAGTGGTCCATCTCCACGTGGTTGACCACCAGGTAGTCGATCCGCCCCGGATCCACGATCCCCGCAATCCTCTCCAGCAGCTCTTCTGCATGGTAGTGCTTTACAGTATCCACCAGCGTTATCTTCTCGTCCAGGATCAGGTAGGCGTTATAGGTGGAGCCCCGCGGGGTCTGGTAGCCATGGAAATAGCGGAGGTTCCAGTCGATACCGCCCACCCAGTACACGCCGGGTTTGATCTCCAGGGGTTTCATCACGGTCATCTCCTTCATTCTTGTGATATCCACGGAAGCGCCGGGGCGGTTGTCTCCTAATAATTCCGCGCCTCCAGTTCATAGTACGCCTGGGGATGCGCACAGGCAGGGCATACATTCGGGGCGGCATTCCCCTCATGGATGTAGCCGCAGTTGCGGCAGCGCCACCTTACCTTTTCCTCCCGCCGAAAGACCTGGTTGTTCTCGATGTTGGCCCGCAGGGCGAGGTAGCGCGCCTCATGACCCCGCTCCACCCGGATGATCGCCATGAGCACCGCGGCAACTTCGTGAAAACCCTCTTCCCCGGCCACCCTGGCAAACTCGGGGTACATTGTCGTATGTTCGTAATTTTCCCCGCTTGCAGCGGCTTCCAGGTTCTGGGCCGTGCTGCCGATGACGCCGGCTGGAAAAGCAGCTTCGATCTTGACCTCGCCACCCTCCAGAAACTTGAAAAGCCGCTTTGCATGCTCCTTCTCGTTATCTGCTGTTTCCAGGAAGATGGATGCAATCTGTTCGTAACCCTCGTTCTTCGCCTGGCTGGCAAAATAAGTGTAGCGGTTGCGGGCCTGTGACTCACCGGCGAAGGCTGTCAACAGGTTTTTTTCCGTGCGGGTACCCTTGAGACTCGGCATTAATCCCACTCTCCTTTGGTTTTTATGGTTTTTTATTGTGTTTGGCCACTGGCGCCGCAGTGCGGGCAGTAACCAAAAAAATGCAGGTTGACGAACCGCAGACGGTTAGGCGAGTTTTGGGCCGCCAGCTTCAGGTATTCTTGAATATTTTCAGGGAAGTTATCCATGTCATCCACCATGCCACAGTCCAGGCAGATGAAATGGGGGTGAGGATGAATGTTGGCATCGTAACGATAGGTGTTGGCGCCCGTGTTGAAGCGCTGCAGCAATCCGGATGACTCCAGCGCCTGCATCGTCTTGTAGACAGTGGTGAAACTGATGGCGGGGAAGGTCTTTTGCACCTCCCGATAGACGTGTTCGGCGGTAGGGTGCGCCTTGCTGGCTGCCAGGAGCCGGAAGATCGCCTCCCGCTGAGGGGTGACCCGCAACCCTTTTTGTTTGAACAGTGTCCGAACGTCATCCATGGGGTTTCACCTATAGTATAATGATTTTTACGTTGTAATCATTATACTAAAGAAAAAAACATTGGCCAATAATTTTTTAGACTCATTCTGACTCCTGACTGAGTAGTTACAATTCTTTCACTGACTTTCTGCGCCGCTGGATCCCGTAAAATATTCAGACGTCGTTCTGGCGAGCAGATTCCCCTGATCGTCGACAAAGAGCAGGGTCACCGCTTTCTCATAATCGTTCAACTGCGTGCCCGGTAGATTTGAAGAGTCACCGATCTGGACATAATCATACCCGGCCTCTTTCGGCCTGACCGTCACGACTACATCGCCGGACGGTGCTTTCCTGACGGCGACAACATCTCTGTCCAGGGTCAAGATATTGAAGCATGTTCCATTGGAATTATTTTGGACAAGATCCTGCTGATCCAGGCTATCCAGGCCAAAAGCCCGGAAGATGTTGTCTCCCTCACCGCTATTGGTAATAACAAAGCAGTTCTGCTGGTACAGGTCCCAAAACTGCGGCAGCTTGTTTGCAGTTTGATGCCAGGTATCTGAATAGGCGATTCTGTGAAACCCTATCGAAACGCTATCTCCGGAAACGGCATACTTCTGCAAGAGCTTCACCGCCTTCACCCCTATCCAGGCCTCACCGCCATCCCTGGTCTGTAGGGTGAAACCGTCGCCGAGCATCCAGCCGGTGCGGTCATTGATGAAATCCAGTTGCCTGACACGCCCGAACTTGGATTTTGGGAGAATGGTTTTCCAGGTCCGTCCGCCGTCGCCTGTCGCGTAGCTCCGTTCCCCATCGGTGACAAAGAAGCGTTCCGAATCCGGGATGCTCCAGAGCGGCGAATTATCAGGCGATGTTTTTAAAGGCTGTGTCGCTTTCCAGGTCAGGCCGCGGTCATCCGTCCTGTAAAAGACGATGGTCTGCCCGCCGGCGCGAAAGACAACGGGCAGGATGCCGCCGTTGCCATAGAATACGGGCGGATAGGTCTCCACGGAACCGCCATCTGTGGAGAGGCCGTCCGGGACCGGCAGATCCTGTCTGTTCCACGTCTTCCCCCCGTCATTGGTCCGGTAGAGCCAGAAGCCGTTGCCATTCCAGGACCCTGTGATCCATCCGTGCTTGTTGTCGGCAAAGCTCAGACCGTTTTTCACGCCGCCAAAGGGCAGCGTCCCCAGGGCATTCTGGCCCGGTACCGCTTCGGAAACCGACATCCAAGATCTTCCGCCGTCAACAGTCCCGCAGATGGCAACCGGCTCCGTCCCCATGGCAACCCCCAAGCTCTGGATCAGCCAACCATTTTGGGGGTCGATGAAATCGAGGGCTTTCCAGTCAAAGCTGGTTGCGGACAAGTAAGCGCTGTTTGTAGAGATTTCAATTTTGGCGCTGTCCCAATCCCTGCCGCCGTCTCCGGTTCGCCAGAGAGTCAGCGCCCCCTGATCGTAGCCGGCAACCCACCCGGTGTTAGCGTCGAGGAAGAAGGCCCCGTAGGGCGTGTTGGAGATCAATAGTGCCTGAATGTGCGGGGGCGTGACATCCTGCCAGGTCGCCCCGCCGTCCGACGTGCGCAGCACGGAATCATCGTCCATCGCCCACCCGGACTGAGCGCCGACCATTTTTATGTAGGTCAGGCCGGTGAGAGGTGTTGTAGCTTGAACCGTTGTCGTCGGCTGGTTTTTCGTACCATGGCCGCTACAGCCGGCCATGGCCAGGAACAAACACCCGATGACAAGTAAGACAATCTTTTTCCCCATAGCCGGCCCCTTTCGATAACTGTGTTATACCGATGGCTACCCGCTCTAATGCCCCCGCTTCTCACTCGCCACTACTGGTCAACGTACCTCTATCATTTCGTTGATCGATACCGGCAATCCTTTTTACCGAGGGCTACCCGCTCTAATGCCCCCGCTTCTCTGAAGCGGTGGGATAAGAGCAGCTACGCCTCTAGTTGAATCCTGGGTACAGCCATATGCGTCAACGCATCAGGTATACCTTGTCAGCGCATTCAACTGCAGGGGGAAAGGAGGAATCTCCTGGCGAACTAATAGAACTAATAAGTGATTCCACTGAAAAGTGTCCTATAATCGGCTGATATGCTCCATATTGCGGTACCTACCTGGGTTAACCACCATATATGGTAGCCCTGTTTCCCAAATTGGGGTTTCAGTAAGGATGATCACATGAGGCCCAGATTCATGTAAGATTTCACCCTGGGTCTGCGTATTGTAAGTAAGCCCGGCTGGTTCAACTAGTTCTTGGCTTCAGCGGGGGCTCGCCTTCCCCCACTGAAGCTTAGAAATAGTTAATCCAGTGACGTAGCCGCTCTTATCCCGCCGCTTCAGAGAAACGGGGGCATTAGAGCGGGTAGTCATCTGGGGAAAGGCGGAAACATGTTGGAAGGGCATCCTACCGACCAGGAGTTGGTCAGGCAAACGCTGGCGGGTGATCTCCATGCCTTCGAGATGATCGTCGAGCGTCACCAGCAAGTGATCTACCGTATCCTGTACCGCTTGTTAAGAAATAAGCAGGATGCTGAAGACATCGCCCAGGAGACCTTTTTGAGGTGCTACCGTCACCTCGGAAAGTTCGATCAGGACCGGGCCTTCGCGCCCTGGCTGTACCGGATTGCCACCAACCTGGCCATGAGCAGCCTCCGGCGCCTGTCCAGACACCGGGACGTGCACTGGGAAGCTTGCGATAACCGGGCCTCGGAGACCCAGACGGTGGATCCGGGCCAGCAGTACAACCAGGCATCGAAAGAGGGGCCGAGCGGGAGCCTCAATCCCGAGGCGGCCTGGGAAAGGAAAGAGGTCAGGCTGGAGATCGTCAAGGCCATCAACAACCTCAAACCGCCCGACCGGTTGATCATCATCCTCCGTTATTTTGAAGAGCTGAGCTACGAAGAAATCGCCTACATCATGCAGACCAGGCGCAACAGCATCGAGGTCCGCCTGTTCCGGGCCCGGCAAAAGCTGCGCAGGGTCACGACACTGCAGCAGGAGTGGGGGGACATCCGGTGTCAGAGCCAGGAAGGAGGAGAAAACACATGTACACCTGCAGGGAAATAGAAAGACTCCTCGATACCTACACTGACGGTGAACTTGATGAGCCGCGCCGGCTCAGGGTAGAGGCCCACCTCCAGGGTTGCGCCCTCTGCCGCCGGCTGGTGCGCTGCAAGGAAGATGAGGCACGGCTGATCCGCTCCGGCGATCCGGTGCCCCCAATCTCCGCCAGCTTTACCAGGCAGGTCATGTCGAACCTGGCCCACCGCGACTCCCGGGCCTGGGGTGAAGAGTTTTTTCCATTGAGAAAGGTGGTAACCAGGCCCTGGCTGGCTCCGGCCCTGGCCGGGCTGATGCTCCTGGTGACGGTCTCCTGGGCGGCGTCGCGGCACCTGTTGCCTGTCATCCCCGGGCAAGTCGCTTTGCAAAATTCATTGGTGAATTCAACCGCCCCAAAGGGCACCCGGGTCAGGCAGCCCCCCCGGATTCAACCGGCAACAACAGCCCGGTGCTGCAAGGCAACCAGGTGTTCGGGCCGGAGCAGCCTGCGCCTAAAGAAGCCCGGGGAGTCACCGGTAGTGAGGCTCCTTCCGCCAGTGGCGGGCCTGCCAAGCAGGAAAACAGCAGGGCGATCGCCCCCTCCCCACAGCCCCAGGCCCCTGGCAGCGGGGTAGCGTTTAAGACAATGACGCCTCAAGGCCCAGCGCCGCAGCCAATAAGCTATGCAGAGCTGGAGCAGCAGGGTTATACGGTATTTCAGCCGGGCAATCTGCCCGCCGGCTACTCCCTGTCATCCTGTTCCCTCCAGCCGCCAGGCCCTGCAACTGACAGTGGGAGCAGCGCCGGCACTGCCGGCAACACCCAGGTGGTGACGCCGTCCCCCGGCAAAGACAGCCTGCTGTTTACCTATCGCAATACCCAGACCGGCGGGTGGATCACCCTGGAGATCCAGCCCCTGAATAGCACGGCCCCTGCTGCTGCAGGGCCGGCATCCTCTACTAAGGCGACGTACGCCTTTCCGGCAGTCCTGCCATCGTCAGCAGGGCCGGCGCTATCTAAGACGACAGTAAACCAGTTCGCTGCATCTTCGGCCTCCGCCACCACGACGGGAAACCAGCCACCCGGCACTGATCAGATTACCTGGGATGCCCAGAAGAACGGGGCCGGCTTCACCCTGACGGTCACCGGCAGTTTACCCGACGAGGAATTGAAAAAAGTGGCTGCTTCGGTGCAGTAAGTGCGCAACATGTGATCAACAGCCCGGCCGGCAAAGTTTAAATTAATCAGGCTGCTGTAGGGGCAGCGCAATAATAAAACAAGGGGAGGAGCGACGATATGGCTAACCGTCATCAACCATGGACAATCTGCTTCCTGGCGACAACCACAGTTTTACTTTTGATTTTCGTTAGCCTGGCCACTACCATCCGGCCGCGAGCGGTGGACGCCACCGACGCCACCGGACACTTCAAAGACCTGAAAGAACTGCAGGAGTTCATCGACAGCCACACCAGCCTTGCCTCGCTGCTCGACCAGAACTTCTATTTCGGACCCGTCAACGGTGTCCTCGCTGGCGGGGCAGTCCCCACATTCGCCGCCCCGGAGGCGAATACTGCGGCGGCGCCCAGCGCTACCGGCGCAGAATCCAACGCCGTCAATTCCACTGCCGCCGGCGCACAGGCGTCCTCCGACTTCTCCACCACCAACAACCAGGTGGCCGGGGTCGACGAGGCAGACATCGTCAAGAGCGACGGCAGTTATCTCTACGTGAGGTCCGGCAGCAAGATCGACATCCTGGCCGCCTATCCCCCGGAACAGGCCCAGGTGTTGTCCAGCCTGAACTTTGACAACCCTCCGACGGGCCTGTTCGTGAACGGAAACCGGATGCTGGTGATCGGCCAGCGGGAGCCCGTGTTCAGGCCGATGATCTTCAACGCCCCGAACACCGCCGCCCCGAACATCGTGGCGCCCGGCATCTATCCCCTGCCGCCGGTCTACCGGCCCCAGGGCGTGACAGTGGCCGTCTACGACACGTCGGACAAGGCCAGCCCGAAACTGCTGGACTCGTTCTCCATCACCGGGGCCTCATACGTAGCCTCCCGGATGATCGGCAGTTATGTCTACCTGATCGTCAACACCCCTCTCGACCTCGGCAAAACCCAGGGCAACGGGCAGAGTGACTTGAGACTGCCGGAGATCATCGAGGAGAACGGCAGCGTCACCAACTTCCCGGCCTCGGTCGTCCAGTACTTCGACATTCCCTACCCCAGCTACCAGTACACCATGGTGGAGGCCTACAACCTGGATGCCGTAACCAGGAAGACGAGTGTGTTCCTGACCGGCGCCACCCAGCAGGTCTTTGTGTCGGCGCAAAACATCTACCTGACGTCCCCGGCGCCGGTCGATCCGGTCCCCCTGCTCCAGAAATACCTGGGCCAGTTGACCCCCCTGCTGCCGGACAGTCTCACCAACCAGTTGACAGCCCCCGGCGCCAGCCAGGAACAGAAGCTGCAGCAATTGGCCACCGTGCTCTCCATGGGGAACAGCACCGGGCCGGGCAACCAGGCGCAGATCGACCAGATTGTCTCGGAGATGCAGCACGACCTGATGCTGGCCGAGGACCAGACCCTGGTGCAAAAATTCAACATTAGCGACTACGACGCAACCTTTCAGGCCCAGGCAGAGGTGCCGGGGCAGGTGCTCAACCAGTATTCCATGGACGAGCAGGACGGCTACTTCCGGATCGCCACCACCACCAATCTTGCGCAGCCTCTCGAGCAATCGACCAACAACAGCAGCAACAACATCTTCGTCTACGGCCCGGACCTGCAGTTGGTGGGACAATTGACCGGCCTGGCCCCGGGCGAGCACATCTACTCCGCCAGGTTCCTGGGCAAGCGGGCCTACCTGGTCACCTTCCAGCAGGTCGACCCCTTCTTTGTGGTCGACCTGACCGACCCCACCTCGCCGAAGGTGCTCGGCTACCTGAAGATCCCCGGCTTCTCCGACTACCTGCAGCCTTACGATGAGAACCACATCATCGGCATCGGCAAGGATACGACACCCAATCCCCAGGAGAACGGGATGGCGCGCCCGACCGGGCTGAAGATCGCCCTGTTTGACGTGACCAACCCGGAGCAGCCGCAAGAGCTCTCCCGGTACGTCTTCCCGGACGGCAGCGATTCCCAGGCCATTTACGATCCCAAGGCCCTCCTGTTCAGCCAATCCAAAAACCTGCTGGCGCTGCCGGTGTCGTCTCCCAATAATAACGGCCAATACTACAGTTACTGGCAGGGAGCCTACGTCTTCAACGTCTCCCTCGACCAGGGGATCGTTCTCAAGGGCACCATCGAGCACCCGGCGCCAAACACAACGCAGACTTACGGCCAGGTGATCCCGGCGCCAGTCTCACCGCCGGCAAGTGGCGTGATGATCCCGGCGCCGCTGCCTTATCAGCCGCAATATAGCAACATCCAGCGGATCCTGTACATCGACGACGTGCTCTACACCGTTTCGGACTCCCTGGTCAAACTGAACGACATCAATAGCCTGGCCGAACTCAAGGCTCTCAACCTGTAAGCCGGCATACTCCAACGGCATGAGAAAACCGGCCCCGCAATTTGCGGGGCCGGTTTTATGTTAACTTATACCTTTTCGTTTCTCGCATTTCGCCTCACATTCCTCAGATCAGGGACAGGATTATGTTAACTTCCAAACTTTCATCCATCCAAACCATTGACCGAGGGCATAGCCGCTCCAATGCCTTCGCGCCCGGCACTCAACAGCATCAGAAGCGGAATATTCATTAGGAGCACGAGTTGATGCGATTGTAGCTGGCGCTGCATTGCATTGAGTGCTAGACAGTGAGGGTGCCGTTGGGCAGGTTCAGCAGCTTGAGGATCTGTTCCTCCTCCCCGTTCTGGGCATTTATGTAAACCAGGAACGTGTCATCGGCCAGCTTGGTCTTGAACTCATAGGTCAGCACTTCCCCCTTGCTGGTGGTGGGGATCAGGGCCAACCGCTCCGACAGCACCTGGACCCGGGGACTGATCTTGGCCCTGGCCTCCGCTGCCGAGATGGCCGGGGTCGCAATCACCCTCTGGTGGTGTGCGGTCAGGTAGCCCAGGGCCTCGTATCCCAGGACCTGCCCGTTATCAAGGGCGACCTGCAGCTTGACCTGGTCCGGGTAGACCACCACGTTGCCCTGCTTGTAAGCGAAAGAGGCTGTTAAAATATTCTGTGTCCGCAGGGTGTAGGTCGGTATGAAACCGGTCAGCCCCTTGGAGTTCAGAAAATCCTGTGCCCGGGCCAGGGCTTGAGCGTCGCTCAGCTTGGCCACAGCGACGGTGCGCGGATTGAGCACGGACACCACGTGTCCGCCTTTCTGGCTGACATCTACCGTGATGACGCCTGTGCCCGAGCGAAGTTGGAGATTGTAGGACGGGATCTTCCCCCGGACTTCGTTGGCAAGAGTTATCTGTTGCACCGCCGCCCCGCCCAGATCGGCAAAGCGCCCGGCGATATCCCTGGCCTGGTCCAGGGTTACCATGCCCCCGGTCAGGCCTTGGGGTTCCATCTGGTCGATGTGGTCCGAAAAGGGTCCGTCGTAGACCAGCACCGGCAGTTCGTGAAGCTGGGTTTCCACCCTGCGAAAGCTGTTATCGGCGCTGTTGACCGAGCCCCGCGTCAACTGCTGGTTCAATCCGCTCTGGATCTCGGTCCAGCCAAAGGCGCCTGCATTCGCCTGCCGCTCCACCGTAGACATCTCCTGATTCAGGGAGATGGACGCCTGGTACAACTGCTGCATGGTTTTCCAATCGGCGTCGCTCAGGTTTCTGGTCTTGTTGTTCTTGGCCAGGGCGTAAGCGTAGTCCCCGACCTGGGACAGGAACTTGGAGGTTCTGGCCACCACGTCGTGGGACACAGGCAACTGGCTCAGGTTCTCCTGGGCGGAGTTGGCGTTGTACCACAGGTCGGACAGGATGGTGTCCGTCTGGTCCGGGGAGCCGCTCACCAGGCCCTTGGACAGCAGCGCCTCGACATTTTTGGTGTGCTGCAGGGTCTCGTAAAACGCCCGGCTGTACTTGTTCTGGAGCAGCACGTTCGCCTGGCGCCACGCCCGCAGTTGACCGATCCCCCATAAAGCAGTGACTCCCCACAGGACAGCCAGGGCAACAATGGCCATGGTTTGGCGTGATGATTTCATCCTCGGACCCCTCCTAAAGAGTGCAACCGTATTGTCGGAGGCATACTGTTCGCCCAATATTGAAGTGCAATGCCTGCCATCACTCCTCAATCACCTGGCAAATACTTGATGACCGATCTGGGTCAGGATCTGCCGTGTCCAGATCCAAGGGTTGACTTCCTTTGACGGATTCCAGAAGTACAGGGCGCCATGGGACGGGTCCCATCCGCTCATGGCCGAAATAGCCGCCTGGGTACAGTCCGAGGACGGCGGGCTTGCCCAGATCAGCCCATTGCTGACCGACTCAAAGGCGTAGGGTTGGAACACCACACCGGCCAGGGTGTGCGGGAAGGCGCTGCTTTGCATCCGGTTCAGCAACACCGCCCCGACCGCGACCTTGCCATCATATGGCTCATCTCCAGCCTCTCCCTGGATGACCCGGGCCAGCAGCGACACCGTGTCGGTATTCGATTCCGAAGCGGCCTCCGACACCTGTTGGATCTGGGATCCGGGCCCCGTACGGGGTAAGAAGGGATGAGGCGCGCCGAAGTCGAAGACATAGTAGACGGTGCCGGCGAGCAGCAGCACCAGGCAGGCCCAGGCCGCCACTAATCCCGGCCGTCCTCTCAGATCCGAGAGTTTCATCCGGAACCCTCCTGCTCAGACAGTTTCAAACGAAGCGAGGCGAAGTTTGAATTGGCCATGCGCCTGTTTGCGAAGCAAACAAATGGCACGGCTCTTTAATCATTTAACCGAGGGCTACCCGCTCTAATGCCCCCGCTTCTTTGAAGCGGTGGGATAAGAGCGGCTACGCCTCTAGCTAACTATTTCTAAGCTTCAGTGGGGGAAAGACAATCCCCCCTGAAGCCAAGAACTAGTTGAATTCGCTAATTCAGAAGGAGATTGAACTCCCATTGATTTAGCGCCCGAACCCACCGCCTATAAAGGTGGGGGACTTCTAAGCGAAGTTAAAGCATCCATAGTGTGCGAAAAAACTTGCATCCTTATGCAGGTCGACCCTTCAAGGAATGGGGACACACCGCTTCAGGTAATGCCTCCATGAGTGTCCCCTTTTAAGAGGAATAGCCGTTTTGATAGCGAAGTTTAACATGGTCTGTTCGACTAGTTCTTGGCTTCAGTGGGGGCTTGCCTTCCCCCGCTGAAGGTTAGAAATAGTTAACTAGAGGCGTAACCGCTCTTATCCCACCGCTTCAAAGAAGCGGGGGCATTAGAGCGGGTAGCCCCCGGTAAAATAATTTTGCCCAATTGGGGAGACAGCGATGTCCATAATCGAACCCAGGCCCCGCTTCGGCCTGTCGAAGCTCAGGGTATATGGAGAGTTGGTCATGTTCAGCCACAGCCTGTTCGCCCTGCCCTTCGGGCTGATGGGAATGCTGCTGGCGGCAAACGGACTGCCAAGCCTGCGCACCTGCCTCTGGATCCTGGTTGCCCTGGTGGGAGCCAGGAACGCCGCCAACGCCATCAACCGGCTGATCGACCTCCGGTACGATGCCGCCAACCCCCGCACCGCCCACCGCCACCTGCCACAGGGTCTGGTCACCGCAGGCGAGGTGCTGGGCCTGAGCATCACCGGCTTCGCCCTGCTGATCCTGGGGGCCTGGCAGTTGAACACGCTCTGCCTGATGCTGTCGCCGGTGGCAGTGCTGATCCTGGTTGGCTACTCCTATACCAAGCGGTTTACCTGGGCCTCGCACCTGGTGCTGGGTTTTGCCTGCGGCATCGCCCCCACCGCCAGTTGGCTGGCAGTGACCGGCAGCTTTGCCGTTCCTCCCATCCTGCTGTCCGGGGCAGTCATGTGCTGGGTCGCCGGCTTTGACATCATCTACGCCACCCAGGATGTGGAGTTCGACCGCCAGGCCGGCCTGCACGCCATCCCGGCCCGTTTTGGAGTCCGCCGCGCCCTCCGGATCGCCAGGGGCCTGCACCTGGCGGTGATCCTGCTGCTGCTGCTCGTGCCCAAGTTTCTGGCCCCACCCCACGCCACCCTCGGCCTTTTCTACTATCTCGGGCTACTGTTGGTGTCCGGCCTGCTCTTCTGGGAGCACCTGCTGGTGAAACCGGACGACCTGAACAGGGTGACGATGGCCGCTTATTATGTCAACCAGTTAATCGGAGTGTTGCTCATGTTGTTCACCGCCCTTGACGTCTTTATTAAAACGTAGCGAAGCGAAGTTCGCCTATAGAGGCTGGACTTCTCAGCGAAGTTAAAATCTAACAGTAGGAGTCGGGTAAATGTCCAAAACGTCCAACGGGGTTCATTCGTCCAGAACAGAACTGCTCGCCCCGGTCGGCAAGTGGGATGTGCTGGAGGCGGTAATCGCCGCCGGCGCCGACGCCGTCTACCTGGGCGGCAAGAAATACAACATGCGCCTGCACCGCAAGGACTTAAACTTCAGCGACGAGGACCTGCGGTCAGTGGTCGCTTACGCTCACGAGCGGTCAGTCAAGGTCTACGTCACCGTCAACAACCTGCTCACCAACGTTGAGATCGACGATCTGGCAGGCTACCTGCAGCTTTTAGAGGAGATCGCCGCCGACGGGATCATCGTCCAGGACCTGGGGGTGGTTCAACTGGCCCGGGAGATCGGCCTCGGGATACCACTCCACGCCAGTGTGATGATGAACGCCCACAACCTGGAAGGGCTGCGGCTTTTAAAAGAGCTGGGAATCAGCCGGGCGATCCTGGGCCGGGAGGTCACCCTGGCCGACATCAAGCTGTGGCACAGCCAGACCGACCTGGAACTGGAGTACTTCATCCATGGAGACATGTGCTTTTCCCAGAGCAGCCAGTGCTACCTCAGCGGGATGCTGTTCGGCGAGAGCAGCAACCGTGGCCGCTGCCTGAAACCCTGCCGCTGGCCGTTCGAGCTGATTGACCGGGAGACCGGGTCAGTACTGGCCCCTGGCGCCGCCGGCGCGACCCTTGACAGCAACCCTGAACAAGCAGGGCCCTACTTCCTGGCAATCAAGGATATCTGCCTGCTGCCCTTCCTGCCGGAGGTGATCGACGCCGGGGTCTGCTCCCTGAAGATCGAGGGGCGGATGCGGGAGGCGGGTTTCCTGGCTGACCTGATCGGCTTCTACCGCCGCGCCCTGGACCGGTACTACGCCGACCCCTGTGGCTACCAATTCGACTGGGATGAATTCCGGGGACTGGAGCAAATGCGGGTGCGGGACATGAGCCCGCTGTATGCCTTCGGCAACCCGGGGCCCAGGTCCGTGGGCTATACCGGAGAGCGCGAGCCTCGCTTTTTCAGCAATGCCGTGCGCGAGCCCGAGATCACCCCGGACGACCTCCGGGACAACCCCCTGGACTTTTGGGATACGAGAAGCGAGAGGAATCTCACCTCACGCCTCCCACATTGCGCCTCCCAGGAAGTTCCTCCGATCTTGGCGGTCAAGGCCGGATCGCTGGAGGCTGCCCTGGCAGCCCTGGAGAACGGGGCCGACCTGATCTACACCAGCGGCGAATTCTTTCTCAGCCAGACCCGGCCCTGGCGCCCCGGCGACCTCGCCGAACTGCTGGCAGCCGCCCGTGGCAGAGTGCGGGTGGTCGCCGGCACGCCCCGGATCACCATGCCGTCAGAGATGAGCCGGGTGCACTGGTTCCTGTCGGCGATCCGGAAGCTCCAGCCCCGGCCGGACGGGATCATGGCCGGCAACCCGGGCACCATCTTTGCCGCCAGGGCCACCGGTCTGCCCCTCTACGCGGATTATTCCTGCAACATCGCCAATGCCAGGTCGGGCGCCCTGCTGCAGTCTTGCGGCGCCGTCCAGGCCACAGCCCCGCTGGAGTTCCGGGCAGAGGAGATCCTGGCCCTGCCTGCCAGGTCGCCGCTGGCCATGGAGGCGGTCGTTCACGGCCAACTCCCGGGCATGGTCAGCGACCACTGCCTGCCGGCGGCCCTGCTGGATGGAGCCACCCGTTTCCAGATCTGCAGCGGCTCCTGTCGCCGGATGCGATTCGGGCTGCGGGACGCAGCCGGGATGGTGCACCCGCTGGAAATCGATAACAATTGCCGCAATCACCTGTTCATGGCCCACGAGCTCGCCCTCCTGCCCTACCTGCGCTCCTTTTACGGGACGGGCTTTAGCAGCCTGCGCCTGGAGATCCCGGGCTACAGCGCCGCGGAGGCGGGAGCGGTGACCGCCCTTTACCGGGCCAACATCGACCGGCTCTGGAGAGACCCGGAGGTCTATGAATTTGCAACTGACGATTGGGAACAATTGCTGCAGGCGAGAAAGGCCACCTTTGGCGCCGGCCCCTACCTGCGGGGAGTCCGGTTCAACAGATTAGCTTAGTGGGGGTGTTTCCCCACTGAAGATTAGAAATAGTTAATACAGTGATTAGCCGCTCTTATCCCGCCGCTTCAGAGAAGCGGGGGTATTAGAGCGGGTTAGTCATCTGTGGTGAAAGAATATTAGTCGGAAGGAAGCATCAACTGCAATGGAAAACTATATGGGACCAGAGAAATCCTTCGCAGGAAACGGGAATACATCATACCCTGCCTGAACCACTTCTACCAGGAGCCGGTTCAGTTCGTGCGGGGGCGGGGGCAGTACCTCTATGACAGCGATGGCAGGCAGTACCTGGACTTCTTTGCAGGCGTCTCCGTCATCAACGCCGGCCACTGCCACCCGGAGATCACCACCCGGATCTGTGACCAGGTGCAGTCCCTGCAGCACGTCTGCAACATCTACCTGACCCAGCCGATAGTGGAACTGGCGGAGCGGCTGGCCGGGATCACCCCGGGCCGGCTGCAGAAGAGTTTCTTCTGCAACAGCGGCAGTGAAGCCAACGAGGGAGCCGTCCTCCTGGCCCGGGTAGCCACCGGGCGCAGCGAGCTGCTGGCCCTGCAGGACGGCCTGTGCGGGCGCACCTACCTCGGCATGAGCCTCACCGGTCTGCGCATGTGGCGCACCGACCCCAACCCCGCCGGGGGGATCTCCTTCGTGCCCAACGCTTACTGCTACCGCTGCCCGTTGAACCTCACCTACCCGGGCTGCGACCTGGCCTGCGCCGAGGCAGTGGCCCGGGTGATCGAGACATCCACCTCCGGCGAGGTGGCCGCCCTGATCGCCGAGCCAATCCAGGGCAACGGCGGCATCATCACCCCACCCCCTGAATACTTCCGGCGGGTCAAGGAGATCCTGAACAAATACGGCGCCCTTCTGATTATCGACGAGGTCCAGTCCGGCTTCGGGCGCACCGGCAAGTGGTTCGCCATCGAGCACTGGGGCGTGGAGCCGGAGATCATGACCGTGGCCAAGGCCCTGGGGAACGGCGTACCGATCGGTGCCTTCATCGCCGTTCCGGAGGTGGCGGACCGGTACACCCGGCCCGGGTCATCCACCCTGGGGGGCAACCCGGTCTCCATGGCTGCCGGACTGGCCACCCTGGAGGTCATCGAGAAGGAGAGACTGGCTGAGAACGCCGCCGATCTGGGCGCCTACCTGAAGGGGCGATTGCTCGAACTGAAAGACAGCCACCCGCTGATCGGAGACGTGCGGGGGCTGGGACTGATGCTGGGAGCGGAGTTGGTGAAAAACAACCAGGAGCCGGCAGCGGCAGAGACCGACCGGGTACTGGAACTGATGAAAAACCGGGGCGTCCTGATCGGCAAGAACGGCCGCTCCCGCAACGTGCTGGCCTTCCAGCCCCCCCTGGTGATCACCCGGGGCGACGTTGAGGAGATGTTGCGCCAACTGGACCAAGTGCTGACCGAGGTTCAAGTATGTTAGACCCCTATGGCCTCAGAGCCACCATCAGGCTGCGAAAAATTGCAGAGGCTGGCTGAATTCTGGTAAGCGACCTTCTACTCTGGGGAGCGAACGGAATTACAGCCAGCAGATATCAAGCTTCGAACAACATTTAATCGTTTTTAAAGCAGTTTGTTTTAAAGTTTTTATTCGAACTTCGAATAGGGGGTGGCGAGATGCCGCTTGGCGCCCATATGTCCATCGCCGGAGGCGTGGACAAGGCAGTTGCACGCGGCAGCAGCATCGGCTGCGAGACGATCCAGATCTTCACCAAGAGCAATCAGCAGTGGCGGGCCAAGCCCCTGGAGCCGGAGGAAGTCGCCCGCTTTCAGGCAACCCGTGCCGCATCAGGGATCGATCCGGTCTTCGCCCATGCCGCCTACCTGATCAACCTGGCGGCTCCGGACGATGACGCCTGGGACAAGTCGCTGGAGAGCTTCATCATGGAAGTGGAGCGCTGTGCCGCCCTCAAGCTCCCCTTCATCGTGGTGCACCCCGGCGCCCACGGCGGAGCAGGCGAGGAGTCGGGCCTGAGCCGGGTCACCCGCGCCCTGGACGAGTGCCTCTCCCGGAATAGGGACGAACAAGTGGCGGTGCTGTTGGAGACCACCGCCGGGCAGGGCTCCAGCGTGGGCTGCAAGTTCGAGCACCTGGCCTGGATCATGGAGCGCAGCCTCTACCCGGAGCGGCTCGGCATCTGCTTCGACACCTGTCACGCCTTCGCCGCCGGTTACGACCTCCGCACCCCCGAAAGCTACGATCAGACCATCACCTTGCTGGACCGCCTGATCGGGCTCGAACACCTGAAGACCATCCACCTGAACGACTCCCGGGGCGACCTGGGTGGCCGCCTGGATCGTCATGCCCACATCGGAATGGGCAAGCTAGGCCTGGACGCCTTCCGCCTGCTCTTGAACGATCCCCGCCTGAGGCACCTGCCAATGGTCCTGGAGACCCCCAAGGGTCCGGACCTGAAAGAGGACATCGTCAATCTGTCCACCCTGCGAAGCTTGCGAGTAACGAGTGACGAGGATTGAATGATGAGTGGACTCTCATTACTCATTACCCATCGCTCATCACTTACATGCCGGGTATAATCATTTCGTCCTCTAAATACTATGGAGAGAGCACTTCTTTTTAGAGGGCTGACGTTTCATTCGGGTATTCAGAATTCTTCATTACTCATTACTTCTTTTGAAGGAGAAGGTGCGCCGTGCTCGCTCTGATCAACGGTAAGATATTGACGATGGAGGGTCACCTCTACGACAGAGAAAGCGTGCTGCTGGTTGAAGGTGGGCGGATTGTCGACCTTGGCAGCGGTCGTTCGCTGCCGCCCGGAGCGCAGTTGGTGGATGCCAGCAACCGCTACGTGGTGCCGGGCTTCATCGACGCTCACACCCATGTAGGCATCGAGGAAGAGATCTACCGCGTGGAGGGAGATGACGCCAACGAGACCTCGGACCCGGTCACACCCCAGATGCGGGCGATCGACGCCATCTACATGGAGGACCAGGCCTTCCGGGACGCGGTCAGGGCCGGGGTCACCGCGGTGATGACGGGGCCCGGCAGCGCCAACGTTATCGGAGGCGCCAGCCTGGTGATGAAAACCTACGCCCGGACCGTGGACGAGGCCATCCTGAAAAACCCGGTCGGGATCAAGGCGGCGATGGGCGAAAATCCCAAGCGTGTTTATGGCGACCAGAAGAAGGCCCCGATCACCCGCATGGCCACAGCGGCCCTGCTGCGGGAGACCCTGGTGAACGCTCAGAACTATTGTTCCAAGCTGTGCCGCGGCAAGGACGACCCCTCCAAACGTCCGGACCGGGACTTGAAAATGGAGGCCCTGCTCCCCGTGCTCCGGGGAGAACTGCCGCTGCTGGTGCACGCCCACCGCAGCGACGACATCATGACCGCCCTGCGGATCGCCGATGAGTTCAAGATCAGGGTCAGCATCCAGCATGCCACTGAAGGCCACAAGATCCCCGGGGAGCTGGCCCGTCGGGGTGTCCCCGCGGTCGTGGGCCCCTCCCTGAGCGCCCGGGTCAAGGTGGAGCTGAAGGAGATCACCTTCGCCACCCCTGGAATCATGGCCAAAGCCGGGGTGAAGGTCGCCCTGATGACCGATCACCCGGTGATCCCGGTGCAGTACCTGCCCCTGGCCGCAGCGCTGGCAGCCAGGGAGGGAATGAACGAGGATGAGGCTCTCAGGGCGATCACCATCAACCCGGCGGAGATCCTGGGTATTGCCGACCGGGTAGGCAGCCTGAAACCGGGCAAGGACGCCGATGTGGTAGTGCTGACCGGCCATCCCCTCGACTGGCGTACCAAGGTGGAACTGGTGCTGGTGGACGGGGAGATCGCCTACGCCGGCGGTGCCTTCACCGGCCTTGAGCACCGGATCAATCCATCCTCCAGGACTCTCCGCATCTCGGATGCCGAAGTCAAGAGACCATTACTTTTTTAGACTGCCGGGCATACTAATTTTCAAAAAAGGGGAGTTCTTGCCTTGGAAGAGATCAGAGAGAAGCTGTTCGAACTGATCAAGATGATGCCCGAAGAGAAACTACAGACGCTGCTGAATTTTGCCAACCGGCTCTACGAGGAGTACCAGGATGGTGAAGAATCAGACGACGAACTGCTGATGACCGATTAACTGATATTCGCCTGAAAACAGACCGCAAAAGTCGTCCCTTCCTCTCCCGTATCTATTTTTATTTTGGCACGGTGGCACTCGGTAATCCTGTAACAAACCGCCAGGCCGAGGCCGGTCCCCTTTTCCTTGGTGGAATAAAATGGGGTGCCGATTTTCTCCAACACATCCGGCTTGATGCCTGTCCCCTGATCCCTTACAGCCAATACTACTTCATTGCCGTCCTGGTAGGTTTTGATTGTTAAAACCCCCTTGCCTGGCCTGTGTGCAAACTTGCTTTCAGTCTGAAGCGAAGCTTCAGTGCCTGCCATCGCCTCAAATCCGTTCCGGACCAGGTTGAGCACGACCTGCCGGATCTGTTTCTCATCCAGGTACAACGCCGGGGTATCCCCCAACTTCAGGCTCAAGCCCATCCCTTTTTCCACCGCTTCTGCCTGGATCAGGGGCAATAAAGCGGCCAGGATGTCGTTGAGGCTCTGTTTTTTCAACTCTACCGGCGCATTTTTGGCAAGAGAGAGGAATTCCGTGATAATTGAGTTGGCGCGGTCAAGCTCTTCGATCATCACATCAAAGCGCCTCCGGTCTGGTGCGTACTCCTCTTTCAGTTGGAGCAACTGCAGGTAGCCTCTCACAACCGTCATCGGGTTGCGGATCTCGTGGGCGATTCCTGCAGCCATCTCCCCCACCAGGTTGAGCCGGTCCAGGCGGGTCATCTCCTGCTCGGTCTCCTGCAATTCCGCGTAGAGCCGGGCATTCTCCAGGGCGGCGGCGGCAGTCCAGGCCAAAATGTTCAGCGCCTTCATCTTCCCCGCGGGAAAAGAGCTTCCTTTTTTCAGATTGACGTTCAGCACCCCGACGCATTTTCCGCCCACAAGCAGGGGCATGGAAATGGATGAACCGATCTCCGGACGGGGTCTGATTGGGGTAAAACGGAGATCGTTGATCTTTCCCTGCAGCAGCAGGATCTCCCGGTTGGAGGCCACCCACCCGGCAATCCCCTTGTGCATGGGAATCCGCTCTCCCAGGATGCCTTCCCTCTGTTCGCCGCGGATAACGGCCACGTAAAGTTCATCCTCCGCGCCTGACCGCAGCATGATCGACATCTCGTCCGCCCCGCACTGCTCAAGCACGGCGTCGGCGATCTTGTTGAGAATCACCTCGAGGTCATGGGTAAAGGAAACAGCCATGAGCAGATCGTAAAGCGCCACCGACTCGCGCAGTTGCAGGTTTTCGTCTCTCAGGCGCCTCATTTCCATGGCCCGGAACAGCACCGGTAGCAGCATGTTCATCTTGAAGGGTTTCAAGACATAGTCAAACGCCCCCAGCTTCATCGCTTCCACTGCTGTTTGCACTGTTCCATAGCCGGTCATGATGATACCCACCGTATTGGGATCGATTTTTAGCGCTTCTCTTAAAAAACCGATCCCATCCATTTCGGGCATCATCAGATCGAGCAGGATAAGATCGAAACTCTGCTCCCGTAAGGCCTGCAGGGCGTCTCTCCCGGTCGCAAAACCGAATGCCTCATATCCTTGGTGACCAAGGGCTTCACACAGGGAGGCCATCAACTCCGCTTCATCATCGACAACTAGAACGCGGCCATTGTTTGCCATCACCACCGTAACCTCCAAGCGCCTTTATTATGTCAACCACGTAAGTCCGCTTGTATCATTCAACTAGTTCTTGGCTTCAGCGGGGGGATAAGAGCGGCTACGCCCTCGGTAATCAGAGTTCTTTGGGACAAGAAACCGCTCTCTCATTCTGACTCCTGAGTACTATTTTTTCCGACATCCGACTTCAGGCCTCCGGATTTTGAGAAGTACGAGGTGAGATTCTTGTTGGCATTGGATCTACCAATGCCTTCGCGCCCAGAGGGCGTCCGCCACTTCTCACTTCTCGCCTCTCGCCTCACAAGCAGCAGGCAACTTCAAAGAAACGGTCGTGCCCGTGCCAGCCTCGCTGGTGATGGTGATAGAACCGCCATGTTCCTGCACGATGCGGCGGCAGATCGGCAACCCCAACCCCGTCCCCTTACCCTCCGGCTTGGTGGTAAAGAAGGGGTCCATCACCCTCGGCAGGTCACCGGGCGGAATACCCACGCCGGTATCGGCAGTATCGACAGCAATATAGTTATCCCCTTCCATGTGCTCCGTATAGATCCTGACCGTCAGGGTTCCCCCCTGCGGCATGGCGTCACCGGCATTGGTGAACAGGTTCAGGAAGAGTTGCTGCATCTCCTGGCAGTCGGCATGAAGCAGCGGGAGGCCGGGTTGGTAATCCCGCCTGACGCCGATCCTGTTCTTACGGAGAAGATACTGGGCAAGCTCCAGGGCGTACTCGATCTCCCGGCAAAGATCGACCGGAGAGACCCGCCGCGCCCTGCGGCGGCTGAAATCGAGCAGGCTCCTGACCAGGGCGGACATGCGCTCGACTTCCCGGGCGATCACCTGCAGGGATCTCTGCCGCGGATCGTCAGGGCTCAGTTGGGCGGCCAGGGACTCCACCCGCAGGCTCACGGTCGTCAACGGGTTATTCAGTTCGTGAGCCAGGCTTGCCGCCAGCTCGCCTATCGTCGCCATCCTGGCCACCTGCCAGAGCTGTTGGGTGATCACCCGAACATCCTCGTTTTTCGCCTCGAGCTCCATGGTGCACTTGCCCAACTCTTCCGCCCGCTCCCTGACCCTTGACTCCAGTTCCTCGTACGATTGGCGCAGGGCTGACTCGGCCCGCCAGCGTTCTGTGGCGTCGCGGAAGGCCAGGACCACCCCGGTGATGTTTTCCTGGTCGTCTTTGATGGGGGCGGCGCTGTCATCGACCGGTATTTCGTTGCCGTGCCTGGTGATCAGGAGCGTCTGGCCTGCCAGGTCAATGTTCAAGTTCTGGCGCAGCACCCTTTCCACCAGGTTCTCGACCGGCCGACGCGTCTCTTTGTCGATGATGTTGAACACATCCATCAATTGCTTCCCCGAGGCCTCTTCCAATTTCCAACCCAGCAGGCACTCGGCGACCGGATTCATGAAAGTGATCAGGCCGTCCCTGTCGGTGGTGATCACAGCGTCCCCGATGCTCCGCAGCGTCGTCGCCAGCCATTCTCTGCGCTCCTTCAACTCTCTCTGCGTCTTGTGCTTGTACAGCGCCATATCGATGGTTATATGCAACTCCCTCTCCCTGAACGGCTTCATGATATAGCCGCATGGTTCCGTCGCCCGGGCGCGGAACAGGGTACCCTCATCGGCGTAGGCCGTGATGTAGATGACCGGGATGTCAAACAGGACCCGGATCCGCTCGGCGGCAGTCACGCCGTCAATCTCCCCGGGCAGCATGATGTCCATCAGCACCAGGTCGGGGTGGGTCTCTCCCGCCTTTTCGATCGCCTCCACGCCTGTCGCGACGATATCCGGGGTATTGTAACCAAAAGCTGTCAGCCGCTGCTGCAAGTCAAGGGCCTCGATATCCTCGTCTTCGACGATTAAAACCCTCGCTCCGGATATCATGCCGTACTTATCCCCTCTCTTTCTCTTTTGCCCCAGTCATCATACCATTCTTTTTTCTCTCTCTCGCCCGGGTATTATCCCGTACGCCCCCCTCTCCTCGATTCCTCAAAGGTGATCGCAAACTTGGCCCTGCCGTTGGCATCGAGGCGAATGCTGCCGTTCAACTGCCTGACCAGGACGCTGACTATCTTTCAGCCCCAGCGTTTCACGGTGACCGACGTCAATGCCCGCCGGCAGGCTGACCCCGTTGTCGCTGAGGCCATGATGAATTTATTGCCGCGCAGTTCGCTGCGGATCTCGCCGTTTCCGGCGGCGCCCCTGTGCGCATCCGGAAAGGCGTGTTTCAGCGAATTGGAGACGAGTTCATTGACGATCGGGGCGCAGGAGATCAGCATGTCGGTGACATGTCTTGTAGATAACGGGCTCCTTGCTTTAGGTGATCTTTCCCACGATTTCATACTTCGGGATGATCATCTTTCAGCATCTTATTGTTAAGGTTGTTTGGACTCGGGATTGTATAAAAAAGTCCCCCTTGAACCAGGGAGTTCTGCGACATTATTCTCTAATATTCGACATTATGCCTCAATTAACCTGGATTACGGCTCAATATCCATGATTTCCTCCATGATTCCATATATTTCAATTAACTAATTCAACACTAATTTTAAACTATCCTTCTTTTTATTGAAAAAAATTAGGACCGGATGCACTCTCTGCCCCGCTTTTTTCAGCCATGATTGCCAAAATTCTCTCGGGTCCGGTCTCCCGCCTCATGTATTCAATGACTGCTGTAAGTTAAGTTTTATGGCATCAAATACCCGGGCCAGTTGGTAATTTCAGGTAAGCAAAGCCTTGAATTGGCTGTTTTTATGACGTTTTACGGCCCCATCATCATCCATTTCTGCCTCTTTTCTTCAAAAGGGACAGACCAATCCCTTGGGGTCAGGTTGTTGAAAGCGCCACCGTGCCGGTAGCGGCATATCTTTGAAAACAGGATACGAGTTGCCAGAAGTTGCGGGCGATGACTTTCAGTCCAGAGTTAAGAGCGCACTTGATTCTTTCCTCTGACTCTCAGGTGCCAGGCGCCCTGATCCCGCTTCGAGCGGACATGGTGCCTTCAATGGCGGACCGCTTGCTGGTGTTCTCACGTCTGATCTCTTTGCACTCCAGTTTCTCTCTTTCCCGGGCGGCCAGGATCGATTTTCTCTCCACTGTCAGCAAGGCGTCTTGCTTGCCGATCTTGACCCAGCGATCCTTATGGAAAGGGCGAGCCTTGCGGATCAGCGAGGGGAAGTGGGCAGTCAGGGTGCCAGTATCCTCGTTGAAATTCGTCCTGAAGGGAACCGAGTTTCTGGGGCAGAGCCTGATCTCTTTCATGTCCTCGATCACGAACCGGGTGATCGGAATCTTCTTAGTTCCCTTGCCGGTCATGTTGGTGTAGTGGATGGTTACGTCGTTCTTTTCCGCCTTTTCCAGGACATCTTCGCCATAGTAGCCGCCGTCGCGTAGACATCTTTGGCGCCAGTTCTTTCTTTAATGTCGGGCAGCCATTCTTCCAGCATCGACTGGTCGCTGGCGACGTTCTGCTCCAGGTGGTAGTCGGTGATGAACTGGGCATCGTTCTCATCGCCACAGGTCTCGGTAATGTTCAAGATGTAGCCGACCGCCCGCTTGCTGCCCTTTCTCCGGTAGGTGGCGTCCTGGTCATAGGCCGACTGCAGGGAAGTGGCCTCGATGTCTTTATTGCCTCTGGCGGTGTAGGAGTCTTCCTTATAGTTGTAGTAGAGCTCTGTTCTTTCAGGAAACGCCCGGCGATCTTGATCGCCTCCAGCTCTTTGAGCGCAGGGTGGAGATCGGCGATCTTGAGCAGTTCCTGGATCTGGTTCAGCATCTCCTGCAGCCGGCCAGCCACTTCCGAAATTTTGGTCCGGAACAGCAGGTCACTCTTGTAGCCGGGCGCAAGCACCCTGTTCAGATCGTCCGTCCTCAGCGCTTCCGGGGAGGGACTTGATAGCCTGAACCAGGACGTCGTAGGCCAGGGACAGCCGCCCGGCCCGCCTGATGTTCGGGGTGACGAAAGTGGAATCGGTGCGCTGCTCGGCGGTGTTGGTGTTGGTTATAGTCAGGAAATAATCGAGTAGCGTCTCGAACTGTTTGAAGATGAGATCCGCCTCGCCGGGATGCTCCAGGGTGTATTTGAACACCCGCTCCCGGAATTCGTAAAATGTTCTTGCCGCCAGCGGCAGTTCTCCCAGAGTGAGATTGCCGACGGCGTAGTTTACCTGATAGTTGAAGGAGTATTCGTCGAGGATCTCCTCGTCGGTGTAGTCAAATAAGTGCTTGATGGCTTCCAGGCAGATGAGGATGTTAGCCTGAAAGTCCGGCCGGCCGTTATCCAGGCAGTAGAGCACGGCGAACTGGCTCTCGTCTATTTTGCAAAATACGTTATCGTAGAACACCTGCGCCCAGCTGTGCTCAAGCTTTTTCTTCAGCCTGGGGTGCATATCGTTTCAAGGTGCTGAAGATCTTCATCTGCTGGTGATCGCTGTTTTCTCTGAACACTTTACCGACCTCCGGGTTCGATCTCCTTCTTCCTCTTAATAATTCGACATTTGATGCCATTATCCTGCTAGATATAGAATTATTTCTTATATTACCGCGATTACTGGAATATTGTCTCAGGGGGTTTCCGCAGTGCAATCATTCAATTCCCATTCCGGTATCCGACTTCCGGTATCCGAGTTCCGCCCTCCGACATCCGTATAACAGGCGACTTCAAAGAACGGTCGTGGCCCGCGCCGTAAAAAATTAATTTTATGTTTCCAGCCATTGCATTGCGCTGAAAACATGTGTATAATGCACTTTATAATTGCGACATGAATAGCGCAAAGCGGCGATGACGGGGGCCAGTACGGCAGTCCTGTATGACCAGAGAGTTGGCGGTTGGTGCGAGCCAGCAGCAGGTTGCCCGAATCCACCCCGAAGCCGACCCTGCAAACGGCCAATGACCGGCGAAGGGGTACGCAGAGCCGCGTTACGGCTCTCTTGAGAGGGTGACGGCCGGAAGGCCGGCGCCAATTTGGGTGGCAACGCGAGTATGACCCCTCGTCCCAATCGTGGAGACGAGGGGTTTTTAGTCCGGGCGTCTGCGTTCAGATCCGGTTCAATAGTTCTTGGCTTCAGTGGGGCTTTTGTTTTTCCCCACTGAAGCTTAGAAATAGTTAATACAGTGATGTAGCCGCTCTTATCCCACCGCTCGCAGAAGCGGAGTAGAGCGGGTAGTCATCTGGTAATCGAGTCAGGGAGAAGTCATGAAAGGAAAACAGTTTCTGATGCTGCCGGGGCCGACGCCGGTCCCGCAGGAAGTGTTGCAGGCCTTGGCCAGGCCGATGATCAACCACCGGGGCCCCGAGTTCAAGGCTCTGCTGGATGAGGCTGTCGAGGGCCTGAAAGAGGTCTTCTGCACCAGGCAGGAGGTGCTCATCCTGACCGGCGCCGGTACCGGCGCCATGGAAGCGGCGGTAAGCAACTTCGTGTCCCCGGGTGACCGGGTGCTGGTGGTGTCCATCGGCTCCTTTGGAGACCGCTTCGCCCAGATTTCCCAGAAGTTTGGGGCGCAAGTGGATAACTGGAGTTTGCCTGGGGCGCCGCGGCCAATCCGGCCGCCCTGTCGGACCGCATCAAGGCAGATGTCAACAAGGAAATCAGGGCGGTGTTCGTCACCCACAACGAGACCTCCACCGGTGTCACCAACGACATTCAGGCGCTGCGGGCAGCAGTAGGCGACCACCCCGCCCTGTTCATCGTGGATGCGGTCGCAGCCTGGGGGCCATGCCCCTGGAAACCGATAACTGGAACCTGGATGTGGTAGTGGCCGGCTCCCAGAAAAGCTTCATGATCCCGCCCGGCCTCTCTTTCGCCTGCGTCAGCCCCAGGGCCTGGGAGGCGGCGGCCAGGTGCACCAACGCCCGCTTCTCTGGGACCTGGCCAAGGCCCGGGATTTGGCGGCCAAGGGCCAGACTCCCTTCACGCCCGCCATCCCCCAGGTGGCTGCCCTGGTCGAGGCTCTGCGGATGATCAGGGCCGAGGGGTTACCCGGCCTCTTCGCCCGCCACAGGAGGCTACGGGAGATGACCCGGCAAGGCGTCATGGCGCCTGGGCCTGGAACTGCTGGCCGCCGATGCGGTAGCTTCAGCGGCGGTGACGGCAGTACTGTCGCCGCCCGGCCTGGAGGCCAACCCCATCCGGAAGATACTGCTTGACCGGTTCAACGTGGTAGTGGCCGGCGGCCAGGGCCGGTTGGACAACAAGATCTTCCGGATCGGGCACCTGGGCTATGTCCAGGACTTGGATATCATCGCCGTGCTCGCCGCCCTGGAGATGGCCCTCAACCTGTGCGGCCATAGGGTTGAGCTGGGAAGCGGCGTCAGGGCCGCCCAAGCAGTAGCCCTGGCAAATGAGAAGTGAGAAGTGCCGGATAAAAGACCCCCTTCTGAATCACATAGAGGAGGCGTCTCAAATGGAGACGGAGAAAACCTGCGTTAACGGCAATGCTGCCCGGCCGAGATTCTGGTCGGGGACATGATCGTGGACGCTGCTTTGGAGATGCTGCGCCGGGATGCGGATGTAGACATCAAGATCGGTATCGGACAAGAGGAATTGGAAAACGTGATCGAGAACTACGACGCCCTGATCGTCAGGAGCGTGCCCCTGGTCACCGAGGAGGTCCTGAGCCGGGGCAAGCGGTTGAAGGTGGTTGGTCGCGCCGGGAATGGCGTGGACAACATCGATGTCGATGCGGCCACCCGGCATGGCGTGGTGGTGGTCAACACCCCGGACAGCAACAGCATCTCCGCCTGCGAGCAGACCATCGCCCTGATGCTGGCCGCCTCCGAATTTCCCTGGCCAACGCCACTCTCAAGGATGGCGGCTGGGCCGGAACCGCTTCATGGGAAACGAGTTGTTCGGCAAGACTGTGGGCATCGTCGGCCTCGGCCGGATGGGGCGATGATCGCCACCCGGCTCAGGGCCTTCGGGATCGGGTGGGATCGCCTACGACCCCTATATCGCCGCCGACGTTTCAAGCGATTCGGGGCGGAGCGCATAGAAAACCTGGACGACCTGGTGCGCCACGCTGACTTCATCACCG
>CAVYEE010000015.1:0-51119 GCA_963767365.1 uncultured Peptococcaceae bacterium | reverse complement strand
ACGATCCTCCGCTGGGAAAGCCCACCCTTTTAAGGGTGGGATGAAAGGCGGCATATAAGCTTATCAGATATCTAATACTCATGGTATAATTTAACCATGAACGGAAACCGGTGGAAACGATCAGCAACAACCGTGTACAACATCGGCTATCATCTCATCTGGTGTCCCAAGTACCGCAGAAAAGTTCTGGTAGGCGCCGTAGCTGAACGGCTCCGGGAACTGCTGATCCAAAAGGCCGATCAGATTCAGATAGAAATCGCCCAGATGGAGATCATGCCGGATCATGTGCATCTGTTCGTGAAAGCGACACCCACTAACAGCCCGCATTTCATCGTGCAGCAACTGAAAGGATATACTTCTCGCCTGATCCGGTCAGAGTTCCCGCGCATGAAAAGCCGTATGCCGACCCTGTGGACCAGGTCATACTACTGCGAATCGGTCGGCCACATCTCCGAAGAGACTGTCCGAAAGTATATCGAGGAGCAGAAAAACAAGTGAGAACCCACTGCTTCAAGCTCTACCAATCGAAACGGAATAAGAAACTCCACCAGTCGATTAACATAGCAGGGAGTATCTACAACCATCTGATTGCCCTACATAAAAGATACTACCGGTTGTATGGAAAGAGCTTGAACGCCAACAAGCTGATGAAGCATATCACGAAACTGAAGAAGCGGAAGCGGTTCGCCTATTGGAACCTGTTGGGCTCCCAGGCGATCCAGGATATTGCCCAACGGATCGACAGAAGCTACAAGCTATTCTTTGAAAACCGCAAACGCGGCGTCAGATCGGCGCCACCCTCATTCAAGAAAGTCAGGAGATACAAGTCCTTCACTCTGAAACAGGCCGGATACTGGTTGGTGGACGGCGCCCGGATCGTGATCATGGGCCACGAATACAAGTATTTCCAATCCCGCGACGTTGAAGGAACAATCAAAACCCTGACGGTCAAACGGGACTCTCTGGGAGACATCTATCTCTACCTGACTTGCGAAACAGAAGAAAGTCCGGTCGAACCCAGATCGGGTGAAAGCGTCGGGTTCGATTTCGGCTTGCAGACGTTTCTCAAGGCATCGGATGGAGCAGATGTAATCTCTCCCCTGTTTTTCAAGGCAGAGAGAAAAGAGATCCGCAAGCTGAACAAGTCTCTATCCCGTAAGAAGAAGGGATCCAACAACCGCAAAAGAGCCAGGATCGAGCTTGCCAGGGCGCACAAACGGATTGCTAACCGCAGAAAAGACTTTCATTTCAAGTTGGCTGGAGATTTAGCCGGTAAATATGCCCTGATCTGTGTCGAGGATCTGAACCTCAAAGCGATGCAGAAGCTCTGGGGCAGAAAGATCTCCGATCTCGGACATGGCCAATTCGTGAACATTCTCAAGTACCAGTGCGCCAAGACCGGGGCGGCTATAGTCGAGACCCCCCGGTTCTATCCTTCGAGCAAGACCTGCTTCGATTGCGGACATGTGCTGGATGATCTGCCTCTCTCCGTGAGAGAGTGGACCTGCCCGGAATGTGGCGCAAGACATGATCGGGATCTGAACGCTGCCCGGAATATTTTAAGGGTGGGGGCATCCAACCCTTGGGGAGAAGGAGTAAGACCCGCTTCGTCGGGCGTCCTTCGATGAACCAGAATCCCACGAACTTTAGTCGTGGGAGTATGTCAAAAAAACCTGCCACCTTCACCGTTCGGGACTGTCACCCTAAAGGGATAGCGCCCATGCCGGGCGCACAAAATAAAAAACCGGCCGTAACCGGTTTAGTAAGAAGTTCCTTCTGACTCCTGCTTGGCATCAACTGATAGGCGGCACCGGATCCTTGGCGTACTTACCACAGCCAAACCGCTTGGCGCTCACGCAGTTCAAAGCGTTGCGACATTCCGGATTATACTTCTGAGTAATCTTGACGTAATTGAAGCCGCGATACAATTGCCTCAGTTCTCTGCCGCCACACCGGGGGCAGGTTAGCTGATCCTTTTGGTCTGTCCCGACCAGCCTGGTAAATTCTTCGTGGCATTCACTGCAGTTAAAAGTGTACATCGGCATGCCTTTTCATCCCTTATCTTGGAAGTTGGAGGCCAACTGTCATTTCTCCACAGATGACAGATGCTACCCGCTCTAATACCCCCACTTAAAGCGGTGGGTAAGAGCGGTTACGCCACTAATTAACCGATGGCTCTAAGCTCTCAGTGGGAGGAAGCGTCCCCCTGAAGCCAAGACCCAGTTGAACCGCTTTAATGCCCCAGCCACAATAGTGGTTGGTGGTTAGAACCCCCCCACTGAGGCTAAGAACTAGTTGAATCAGATTGTGCCAGCAGCGCCCCGAACATATCACCCAGATTCTGGGACACTGCCTGACTGTCTCCGGCAACGGTCTCCATCTTTTCCGGGTTCTCTGTCAGACTTTTTGGGCTTGCCCTCTTTCTCACCCACTACAGCATCCTTGATGCTCAGGCTGATCCTCTGGTCCTGCTTGTTTATATCCAGGATCTTGACATCAACCTCTTGCCCGGCGGAGATCACGTCTTCCGGTTTAGCCACCCGGAAGTCAGCTAGTCTGGAGATATGTACCAGTCCCTCGACCCCGGGTTCGATCTCCACGAAGGCCCCGAAAGAAACCAACCTGGCGATGGTGCCCTTGACGATCTGGCCAACCTGGTAGCGCTCGTCAACAGTATTCCATGGGTTCGCCTGGGCCTGCTTGAGGCTGAGAGAAATCCGTTTGTTGTCCCGGTCGACAGAGATCACGTAGACCTCGGCCTCATCACCTTCCTGGACCACCTCCGAGGGGTGCTTGATCCGGCCCCAGGACATTTCGGAGATATGCAGCAATCCATCCACGCCGCCCAGATCCACAAAGGCGCCGAAACTGGTCAGATGACGCACCGTGCCTTTCCTGATCTCACCGGGGCTGATCATCTCCCAGAGCTCTTTTTGTGCCCGGACATATTCCTCCTGGAGGATCGCCTTCTGGGACAACACGACCTTGCCCCGGGCTTTATCAAACTCGATCACCCGCAGGCGCAGTGTCTTGCCCACATACTTGTCCAGATCGCCCACGTAGCCTCTTTCCACCAGCGATGCCGGCACAAAGCCGCGCATGCCCATAACGTCTACCAGCAGCCCGCCTTTGACCACCTTCAGGACTTCGCCCGCCAGTTCCTCTTTAGTATCCAGGGCCTGCTCCACCTTCTGCAGGGCCTTCACCCGGTCCGCCCTTTTCTTGGAGAGGATCAGGTGCCCCTCGTCGTTGTCAACCCGCAGGACGAAAACGTCGATCAGGTCACCCTCCTTGAGGGCATCCTGGGGTGTATCGACGCCCTTTAAAGCCAATTCCTGGCGCGGGATTATGCCTTCGGACTTTCCGCCAATATCTATTAAGACCTCGTCGTCTCGCACCTGGACAACCGTCCCGTTGATGACATCGCCCTGCTGTATCTGGCGCGGTGTCCCGGCGAAATCGAGGTTCATCATCTCCTCTTGCCCCGGTTCCGGCAGCATCTTGACCGGAGCCTGTCCCGATTCATCACCGGTTTCCGGCAGGGCTTCCGCCTCGTCCTGTGGAGCAGCCTCTTGAGGGGCTTCCGGCGGCGTCTCTGCTTCGTTCTGCGGAGCAACTGCACCGGTTTCCGTCAGGGCTTCCGCCTCGTCCTGTGGAGCAGCCTCTTGAGGGGCTTCCGGCGGCGCCTCTGCTTCGTTCTGCGGAGCAACTGCACCGGTTTCCGGCAGGGCTTCCGCCTCGTCCTGTGGAGCAGCCCAAGCCTCTTGAGGGCTTCCGGCGGAGCGCCTCCTGCAGGCCAACCTCTGTTGTTTCCTGATCTTCATCAAACATAGACATAACTCCAACGACCTCCTCGATTATCCAATCTGGGGTGGAAGCCCCAGCGGTCACCCCGGCTGAGCCTATGCCCTTGAACATGGCCGGTTCCAATTCTGCAGCGTTCTCGATATGAACGGTAGGGACAGACAACCGGCAGATTTCAGCCAGCTTACAGGTGTTGGCGCTGTTCCTGCCGCCGATTACCACCATCAGTTCCACCTGCGAGGCGATGGCCGCGGCTTCCTCCTGCCTGGCCAGGCTGGCTTTGCAGATTGTATCGTAGATCCTGACCTCCTGAGCCTTGTCGACTAACTCCCTGGCAATCCGGTAAAACCGTTCCCTGGTCTGGGTGGTCTGGGACAGAACGCCGAGCCTGGCGCAGGACGGCAGTTGTTTCAGGTCAACCAGATCATAAACCACGACTGCCTGATATCCGGTCCAGCCCAAGATCCCCCTGACTTCCGGGTGCTCCGCCGATCCGATCACCACTACCTGGTAGCCTTGTTGCGTCAGGTCTTCAGCCCGATTCTGCACCCTTCTCACAAAGGGACAGGTGGTGTCAATGATCACTACGCCCTGCTCCCGGGCCGATTGAAAAACCTCCGGGGCCACCCCATGCGATCTGATCAACACCGGTCTTCCCCGGGCCTCGCTGAGGTCGTCAATGACAGCGACGCCTCTATCACGCAAGGCAGCCACGACGTTAGGGTTATGGATCAACTCTCCGAAGGAGCATACGGATCCATGTGCTTCCAAGGCTTTCTCAGCCTGCTCCAGCGCCCTCCGGACACCGAAACAGAATCCTGCCGATCTGGCGCGCCTGATTCTCAAGCGGGCAAATCAACTCCCTGTGAGCCTAAACAAAATGCCACGATTTGTAAGTCTGATCGCATCAATTCAAACGAAGCATAGCGAAGTTTGAATTAGCCATGTGCCTGTTTGCGAAGCAAACATATGGCACGGCTGCTAGTTCATAATAACTTCGCTAATCAGGGGGAGATTGAACTCCCACTGATTTCCTAATTTGAACTCGCCACCTGTAAAGATGGAAGACCTCAAAGTAAAGTTATTAGGTTTTTCGTCGCAAAAAGCAAGATTCCTGCTAAAAATTTAATTTGAGCCTTAAATCATTGTGCTGCAACCACTCCAGAAAAGTTGACCACAACTTGATCACATCGCCCATACCGCCATTATTGTCCATACACCTGTTCTATCGTCCTCAGGATCTCCAGTTGATTTCTAGGCGTGACATGGCCATAGATCATGCTGATCGTCTCCGGGGTATCCCCCAGGCGCTCTGCCACAGCATTGACGGAATGGCCACCGCTCAGCAGCATCGTGGCATGCGTATGGCGCAACCCGTGCGGCGTGATATCTGGCAGATGCGCCTGTTCGCACCCCTTTGAAAAGCCCTGAAGGCCGTGGCTGGCGCATTCTCTTTTATTCCCTCCTTCGCCGGGCGGGGTCCATGACATATTCTGCCCCGCCCGTGGATTCTCCTTCCTTCACGCACTCTTCTGACCGAAGTTGATGATTATTTGGCAGGTGCTCATGTAGGTGTTATGAGGCTTCCAGGCGCAAAAAAGCGCCAAGTTGTGAACTTGGCGCTCGATAACCTTTGACGATTGTGGGCAGTTTTCGTCATGCCCGGGACTAGATACTGCAGCCTTCTTTACAATGGGCGATTGCCCGTAGCATGTATCTCTTCATCATAGTTTCCCCTCCTTCATTGAAAAACATTCACAATCAGGCCGGTAAATACGCGTTATCCAAAATCAACCTATATATATAATAGCATGCTGGGTGAGATGTTAAATCCCGTTAGGCGTCCTGGTAAGACGTTAACTCCCCTGAGGCGTCCTGGTGAGGCATCCTTCCCATCCAGGCTGACCAAGGCAGCTAAAGGCTACGTACAGTCCTCCACGAAAAGAAGCGTTCACTCGAATAACGGATTATCCTTTGCAGGAACCGGATAGGGCACAGAAGCTGCTCATGTTTTTCAAGGATGCCGATGGCTTGGATAGGGTACGGATTAATGATTTGAAACATGCTATGCTGCGGTTGCGCGTGGCCTGGAATTGAAAAGGGGTTGAAGGAGTTAAAATGCTTACATTTCATAATTTAAATCCTGAAAAGGCGTGCCGCCTCATGACCTGGTATAGCGGTCGTTGCGGCTACGGCCCCGGGTGCGGGGCTTTACTAGGTAAGCCATGTCATATATAACTTATTATCCATTATACATATTATATATAATGTCTGACAGTTATGTCTGCTTCCGGGATTACACTTACTTGCCCAATAAAGTGAGCAGCTTGTAAATCATCGCCGCTGCCTGGGCCCTGGTGGCGTTGTCCTCGTTTCTTGTGGTCAAGGTTTTCAGATTTCCTACTATTGAAAAACTAAAAAGGCCACATAGACAGCCATCCTTTTCATCTCATCATTTTATCTGAAAACCGCGGGCTGTGGTTCCATTTTCATGTTCATGTTGATCACAAGATTGATCACATCGCCTTAAAAGTTGATCACAAATGTGATCACGGGACTAGGCTAGAACGCTTGGTATCATTGGGATTGTTCTGGACTATTCTGGACACTCATTTTAAGAAGTCATATTTGTTATAACCCCGCCCGGCCTTGTTATTATTGATTTTTCAAAGAAAGCAAGATTCCTGCTAAGTGTCGTAGGAGTCCAATAATTCTTGAATTTTAAACATTATCTGATCAGCGACAGACCCCAGGTCCTGCTCCTGGTTACCGTCAAATTTGATGCAGGGGCCGATCTTGAGCGCCCGTCTCCGCCACAGGCCCCACGAGGATGCCCCCTTGACGTCAATCGTAGCGATGGGACACACCGGCACGCCAGCTTTCATGGTAAAATAAGCCGCCCCGGCGTTAGGGGGCAATAGCGAGCCGGTCTTGTTCCGTTTTCCTTCAGGAAAGATACCGACTGCCTGCCCCTGGCGCAACAACGCCAGACCCCTTTTGATGGCGCCTCGGTCCGGGCGCCCACGGTCCACCGGGAAGGTTCCACAGCTTTTCAGCAAAAAGCCCAATCCCGGAATAGCGAAAACTTCCTTCTTGCCCATAAAAAATACCTGCCTGGGCAGGGCACAGCCGATCAGAACAGGATCCCAATAGCTGATGTGATTGGCGACCACAAGAACCGGCCCCTCCGCCGGGAAGTTCTCCAGCCCCTCGACATCCCAACGCCAGAGAAAAATGATCAGAAAACGGACTATGGCACGGCAGATCCGGTAAAAAATCAGGCCACCCCCTGACAGAGGAAGACGATTTTGTTTACTATATCGTCCACTGTTAAAGCAGTGCCATCGATCACGACGGCACCCGGCGCCGTCTTCAAAGGGCCGACAGTTCTTTTCAAGTCCATCTCGTCCCGATAAATAAACTGGCGGCGCAGTTCTCCCGGATCGACAGCATGCCCGTCACCGCTCAGTTCCAATGCTCTCCGTTCGACCCTGGCATCCAGGTCGGCAGTCAAAAAGAACTTGTACTCCGCATCCGGAAGGACAACCGTTCCGATATCCCGTCCCTCCATGACCACCCCGCCGCTGCGCGCAAACATCCGCTGGCTCCTGACAAGACAATGACGCACTTCGGTGACTGCCGCCAGGCGCGCCACCTCCCTGGTCACATCCCAATTCCTTAGGTAAGGAGTGACATCCTCACCGTTGCACCATAGTTTGATCTCGCCGCTGCCGCAATAATGCACGACAGAGAATTTTGCCGCTGCTGTCAAGGCGCCCAGGGCCTGGTGATCGTCCAGGTCGACGCCGGCCTTCAGGGCAAGGTAGGTAACGGCACGGTACATAGCGCCCGTATCTACGTACAGATAACCCAGCTTCCGGGCCACCAGCCTGGCGACCGTGCTCTTCCCGGAACCAGCCGGGCCGTCGATTGCAACATTCGGCCTGCGGGACAAACAGCCATCACTCCCGCCCATCATTCTAGCACAAGTTGCCGGTGCTGGCTAGACATCACGCCGCTGCCGCTCTAGAGCACCATGACAATACGCCTTTTTTCAACCCTGTCTGATCTCCATCGCCTCTTCCGGCGTCACTTTCTCCGCGGGCCAGGTCATGGAATTGAGAAAGGATTACGAACCGCCACGCTCTCATAGACCTGCCCGTTGTTCAAATCTTCGGTCCAGAGGATACTACAACCGGTCTTACAGGCGCTGTTTACTATCATGGCGTCCCAGAAAGAAATATCATACCTTTGCTGAATACCGACAGCTTCCAAAATGTCACCGGCGGTGGGAACATGATGTGGCCATTCGCTTAAAGCCGCGATGATCTGAGACGCGGCATCCGGCAGTAGGGGCGTTCTTGCCTTTCTGGTCATTGTCACGTATAGTTCCTGGAGAACCTGGATGCTGACGCACCCCTCGCGGCTCTCCCATAAGGATGTTATCAAATCCTTGGCCAGTTTTTGCTTCTTACCGCTCCCCCTATCGTAGGCATAAACAAGAATGTTGGTGTCGACGAACTGTCGCCTTTCATTGGCGGTCATAGAGATCATCCCTGGTCCACGATACTTTTCCCCGGCCAATCAAGTCTAAACCCTTCGCCATGACTTCGATCTGGTTGGTTTTCGCCTTCTTATATGCGTCATCCCGTGCAACGATCTCCTCCAGATGACGCGACAGCAATCCTGATATCGACGTATTCTTCTCCACGGCCAGGTGCTTAACTTTTTTCAGTATGTCCTTGGGAATGGACAAGGTTATGTTCTGGTATTCCATTCCGGTCACCTCCACGTAAATCAGTATATCACGCATATTGGTGAATGACAATTCCTGGCTCAAGAACCTCACCGACGCCGGGTACAACTCTAATCCGACTGCTCGACCCGGGCGCCCAGACCGGCCAGCAGTTCGGCAAAACCGGGGAAAGAGACGTCGATGCAGCCGGCATCGCTGACCACTGTATCGCCTGCCGCAGCCGTCAGCCCGGCCACCACCAGGGACATGGCCAGGCGGTGATCGTTCCAGGAACTCGCTGCCGCCCCCCTGAGGGGCTGGCCGCCGCGAATCGACAGGCCATCGGGCAGGGCCTCCAGGTCGGCCCCCAGCTTCCGCAACTCACAGGCAACCGCCTCGATGCGGTCAGTCTCCTTCACCCGCAGCTCGGCGGCATCGGTGATCACCGTTACCCCCTCGGCCGCCGTGGCGGCAACCGCAATGATCGGGATCTCGTCGACGAGGCGCGGGATCAGCGCCCCGCCGATCTCCACGCCCCTCAGGCGGGCGGAACGCACCCTGAGGTCTGCCACCGGCTCCCCGCTGACAAAGCGCTCATTTCCCACGGTGATATCCGCCCCCATCAGCTTCAGGGCTTCCAGCACCCCGGTCCGGGTCGGGTTGACTCCCACGTCCCTGATCAGGATGTCGCTGCCTGGCAAGAGGGTGGCAGCCACCACCAGGAAGGCGGCGGCGGAGATGTCTCCGGGCACCTGGACCTGTTGTCCACGCATGGGGTGGCCGCCGCTGACGTGAACAGAGCAATCCGGGTCGACCCGGAGGGGTGCTCCAAAGGCCGCCATCATGCGTTCCGTGTGGTCTCTGCAAGGCACCGGCTGCAGGATCGCGGTCTCTCCCCGGGCATAGAGGCCGGCCAGCAGCAGCGCCGATTTCACCTGGGCGCTGGGTACCGGCAGCCGGTAGACGAGCGGCTCCAATTGCGCTCTGCCCATCACTGCCAACGGGGCCTTGAGCCCGTTTTCCCGGCCCCAGATCCGTGCTCCCATCTGTGACAATGGCTTGACAACACGCCCCATGGGGCGTCCTTTCAACGAGTCATCGCCGGTGATCGTCGTAAAGAACTCCTGGCCGGCCAGAATCCCCAGCAACAAGCGCATGGTGGTGCCGGAGTTTCCAGCGTCCAGCACATCCCCAGGTTCTTCAAGCCCGGACAGCCCCTTTCCGGTGATCCGTACCCGGCTGCCATCCTGCTCGATGTCAACCCCCAGGGACTTCAGGCAGCGTAAGCGTGCTCAGGCAGTCTGCCCCGGACAAGAAATTCTCGATCTCGGTCGTGCCCTCGGCGATCGCTCCCAGCAGGGCAGCCCGGTGCGAGATCGACTTGTCGCCGGGGACACGGCACTCCCCTGTCAACCGGGCTCCGGGCTGACCTCGATGTTCAGCATAAAACCACCCCTATTGCCGCTATCCGTCTTTTGGCCGTGACTCCGCGCCCACGCAGGGCGATCACGGCCGCCTCCGCATCATCTTCGGTCTTGAAGGCCAGCCGGAGAGTGCTTCCGTCCCCTTCTCTGATCCTCATGATCTCGATATCTACAATGTTGATGCCGTGGTCACCCAGAGCGCCGGCGACCCCGGCGATGGCGCCGGGACGGTCGGGTACCGTGACCAGCACCTCGAAGACCGCAGGCAGAAAACCCCTGATGGCCAGGGGGATCCTCTGGCGACCCGTGCGGCCTCGCGCCTAGCTTATCAGCAAGGGCGGCAGTGTCACCGCTTTCGAGATACCCCTCCATCTCCGACAGCACGGCGCGAAACTGCCTGCTCGTCTGCAGAATGAACTCCCGGTTGCTGGCGAAGATGTCCATCCACATGGAGGGATCCCCCGAGGCTACCCGGGTCAGATCCCTGAAACCACCGGCGGCCAGCAACAGGTGGCAGGATGGTCCGGCTCCAGTGAAGAGGCCAGGTTCATCAGGGCCACCGCCAGCAGGTAGGGTTGATGGCTTACCGCAGCCACAATCAGGTCATGCTCCCGGGGTGTCAGGCAGATGGGGCTGGCGCCAACCTCCCGCACCAACTGCTCGACTGTGCGGAGTGCCTGGGGGCTGGTGTGTTCCGTAGGTGTCAACACGTAGATGGCGTTTTCGAACAGGTACTGATCGGCGCCCCTGATACCGGCGTGTTCAGAGCCGGTCATCGGGTGCCCACCGACAAACCGGCCGGGGAAAAGAGCTTCGAGGCACGCCACCACTTGCCCCTTGGTGCTTCCCACGTCGGTGACGACAGCGCCGGTGCGGATCGAGTCCCTGATCCGGGCGGCTATCTCCATGATGCCGTTTACAGGGACAGCCAGGACGACCACGCCGCGCTCCGGCAACACCAATCCGATAGTCTGTCGTTCCCTCGTCAATGGCGCCGGTCTCCATGGCTACTTGCAGCGTCTGTTCATCCTGGTCTATTCCCACTACGCAAGTACTTGCCCAGGGATTTGAGACCCATGCCCAGGGATCCTCCGATGACCCCCAGGCCAATGATGGCAATCTTTGCCTGCTGCATCCCGCTTACTCCCCACCGGGTGCCGGGCGCCCTTCAGGCGCAGCGCGGCGTCCGGCAGCCTGTGCCGCCGTGCTGCCGGACTCATCAGCCAGGCGCCGCCCAATCGCTCTGGACACATCCCTGACCCCGGCCATCAGCGAACGGAAGTTTTCCGGCGTCAGCGATTGCTGACCGTCAGACAAGGCCTCGCTGGGAGAAGGATGCACCTCCACCATCAAGCCGTCCGCTCCCGAGGCAATAGCCGCCCTGGCCATAGGCTGGACCAGCCACCATTTGCCGGTGCCATGGCTGGGGTCTACAAATACCGGCAGGTGGGAAAGCCTCTTGACCGCCGCCACTGCGCTCAAATCCAGGGTGTTCCTGGTATAGTTCTCGAACGTCCTGATCCCCCGTTCGCACAGGATAACCCGGTGGTTCCCCCCCAGCATGATATACTCGGCGGCCATCAGCCATTCCTCGATGGTGGCGGAGGGCCCCCGTTTCAGCAGCACCGGTTTATCTATTTTCGCCACTTCCCTCAGCAGAAAGAAGTTCTGCATGTTGCGCGCCCCGATCTGGAGAACGTCCGCATACTGGGAGACAAGCGGCACAAATCCGGCGTCCATAACTTCGGTGGTTACGAGCAGACCAGTCTGTGACCTGGCCTCAGCCAGAAATTCCAGCCCCTTCTCCTCCAGTCCCTGGAAAGAATAGGGGGATGTCCGGGGCTTGTAAGCGCCCCCGCGCAGCAGTGTGGCCCCGGCCTCCTTGACTGCGAAGGCGGTCTCCAGGAGTTGCTCCCGGCTCTCCACGGCACAGGGGCCGGCGATAATGTGGATCTCCCTGTCCCCGATCACGCACTGGCCAACCTGGACCCGGGTGTCTTCCGGCTGGAAATCGCGGCTTGCCAGCTTGAACGGGTTGAGAATGGGAATGACCTTCTCCACACCGGGCATGGCGCCCAGAGGCAAATTGAGCGCCCTCGTCCGGTCCCCGATCACGCCGATGATCGTCCTGGCCACACCCTGGGAGAGGTGAACCGAAAAGCCCTCATGGATCAGCTTGCTGCGCACCGCCTCGATTTCCTGCGCGGTTGCCGAAGCCTCCATCACGATAACCACTGCAACATCCTCCTTTGCTTGACGGGAACAGCGCTTAAAGTAAGGCAAAAGGGGTACTCGCGCCAGGAGTACCCCAAAACAGCACCCTCTCTGCCGTCCTGCCATTCCGTCCTGCCTTGATAAAGTGACTCCTCGTCCCGCCGGAACCTACCATGCTTCCTGCCGTTTACCGCACTCCGGCTGCTTTATTCTAGCATATATGGCATTGCAGTGACAATATAGAAATCCTGCGCCTGCACTAGTCCTCTTGATAGTTTCGAAGCCGGAATCATGCTTTCTCGTTACCACCGGCCTTTAGTTGCATTGGAAGCGGAAGGCTTCACCTCTCACATCCCGAATGCCTGGGCGATCAGGATGGCCGGGTGCACGGCGCCGATGCCGGTGGCGTGGGCGATCTGGAAACAGCAGCTGCTGCAGTCGGAGGTCACCAGGTCGGGGGCGATCTCTCTGATCCGGTTGAACAACCGGGCGCCGATCTCCAGGGACAACCGGTATTTCTCCTTCTTGAAGCCGAAACTGCCGGACATGCCGCAGCAGCCCTCATCCACCTCGATCACCTGCAGGTCCGGGATCATTCTCAGGACCTCCAGGGACGGCTGGCCGATCCCCTGGGCCTTCAGGTGGCAGGGCGTGTGGTAGGCCACCCTGAGCGCCAGCGGCCGGAACCCGGTATCGAGCGCGCCCTGCTCGCTGTAGGGTCAGCAACCATTCGCTGAAATCGTAGACGTGTGGCCGCCAGCTAGCGGGGCCTGCTGCAGATTGTAGACCTCCTCGTACTCGCTCTTCAGGGCCAGTCCGCAGGTCGGGCAACTGACGATCACCGGGCAGCCCTGCTGGACGTAGGGCAGCAGGTGGTCCAGGTTCTCCCCGGCCATGCGGGCGGCATCGTCGAGCAGCCCGTTGGCCGCCAGCGGCAGACCGCAGCAGTTCGGCGGCGGCAGGATCACCTGGTAGCCGCAGCGCTCCAGGATGCCGATCACGCTCCTGCCGATCTCCGGCAGGTTGTACTCAGCCGTGCAGCCCGGGAAATACACCACCTTGTTCGGGGATGAAACGGATTGCCGGCGCCGGAACCACTTTCTCAGGTTTTCCCGGCTGTAAGCCGGCAGCGGGCGTTCCCTGTGGATCCCCAGGCCCCGGTCCAGGGCGGCCCTGACCAGCCGGTTGCCCAGCATGTAGTTGGTGGCGCCGGTATGCAGAGAACCCAGCCTGGCCATCATCCCGGGCCGGGCGAGGAGCCTGTCCCGCAGCTTATGCCCTTCCCGGGCATGCAGATCGTGCCTGTAACAGGCGTTCAGCAGGGAGATCTTGACTCCCGACGGACAGACCTGCTCACAGGTGCGGCAGTTGCAGCAGTAATCAACCTGCGCCTCCAGGCCCAACCGGTCATCGAGGCGGAACCTGGTCATCTCCGGCCCCACGTGCTTGGGGCCGGCAAAACCCCCTAGCCTGCTCGCGACCGGGCAACTGGCGGTGCAGAGCCCGCACTTGATGCACTTGTCCAGTTCGCTCCTGACCGGCAGATCCATACGCTCACTCATGCTTACGCATCCCCTCCGGCGGCGTTCCCGGCCACATACCCTGTTGCCAGGGCCACCCCCAGGCCGTCCTTCTCGACAGCCGGGTCATAACCGGCCAGGGTGCTGCCAGCCACAAACAGGCGCCCATACTCCTCCCGGCCGGCGTCGGCAACCGGCTGCATCGAGCTCGTTGACGACCACCCCGGCCATGGCAAAGGGATCCCGCCCCCATCCGGCCGCATCCGGCGTTGCCTGCGGCACTTTCCCGGGCAAGTCGTCACCGGAGACAGGCAGGCCGGCCACGCACTCCCTGATGCTGGTCCGGTCGGCTTCCAGGCCGCGGCCAATCAGGCCCCCTGTGGCCAGCACCAAGGCGCCGCAGGTCACACCGGCGACCCGGCCGGGCAGATCGAGCGGCACCTGCCAGGCGCCATTCATTCTCTCGGCCCGCAACACGCTGACGTTGAAGCGGAAGCTGACCCCGGTCTGCTTCAGAAACCTCAGCAGCAGCCTGCGCCAGGCGCAGGCCGGTCACCGTCGGCTGCCCGGCCGGGATCTCGAACACGGGGCAGCCCAACCGTTTCTCCACCAGCCGGTACAGGTCCGCCCCGGCATCGATCCCGAGCACGGCGGGCAGGCCCACCCGGCCGATGCCGGGCGTCAGGGCCTTCCTGAGGCCGGCGATCAGGGCGTCCAGATGCTGGTCGTTCTCCAGGAAACGCGCCATCATCACCGGGGTCAGATTGGAAGCGGACCCGGTGGCAGTTATCGAGCAGCGACGCTGCTCCAGGCGCCGCCCAGGCCGAGCCGGCGGCGGAGTTCATTGATGCTGTCGGCGATCAGCCCGGGGTGCCAGTCCAACAGGTTTGGCCACCCCACCACCAGCGTGTCCGCCTCGTCCCGGATGTCCCCGCCGGCCATGTGGCCGGCGCCAGGGCAGTCGGCCTGACGCTGCCCAGGGCGGTAGGCAGCAGGTAGTTGGCCGTGTACCCGCTAAGCGGCTGGCACCGGAGCCGCAATAAGGGTAGTCCACCGCCTGCATGACCTGCAGCCAGTAATCGATGCTCTCCCGGACCATGTCCAGGCCGATCCTGCTATAGGGGTGACCGGGAACGTGCGACGGCCAGGCGCTGCAGGCCGCCGGCAACGTCGGTGAGGCAGTGCTCCCCCGCCCCCGGCAGACAGCCCAGGATGTCGATGCAGCCGCTGGTCAGGGCGAGCAGGCCCTGTCCCCGGGCGAGCACCAGCACCGTCCGGCCGCTGGCCTGGCCCGGGCCGCAGCAATCAGCCCGGACAACCCTGCTCCGATCACGATCACGTCATATTCCATATTCATCCTCTAATCGTCATATCGCATACCACAGATGCCTTCCGGCTCCGTCCGTGACTTCTGATCCCCTGCAGGTTGAGGTAGACGTTCCTGGCATACAGGTACTCCCGGAGTTGATCGCCCCAGAGCACTCCGCGGTTGCCCTGCCAGCGCTCGTCCAGGAATTCGCCCAGCAGGCGCCTGGCGCGGGCGAGGTCGATCATGCCGTCCTGGTACAGCAGGCCGATCGCCCTGGCGGCGCAGATCGTCCCCTGGCAAGTGCCCATACCGAGCCGCGTCCGGCGGCGGAGATCGCCCAGCCGCAGCCAACTGCTGCCGGCGGCGCGCCACTCCAACTCCGCCAGGCAGACCTGCTCGCACTCGCAGACAATCTGCCTCTGCCTGCTGTCCCTGTTCAGGATGGCCAGCACCTGATCGAGGTCGTCCCGTCCCAGGCGATCCGCCATCTTACGGCTGACCGGAGGTGAGAAATACCGCTGCAGGCTGCTTGACCTGGGCGGCGGTCGCCCCGGGCAGCAGCTCCTCCACCGCCGTACGGCAGGAAGCGTCATGCCCCAACTGGGCGCAGACCATGTTGGTGGTCTGTTCGGCCATCAGGCGATAGGTGGTCAGCTTTCCTCCCACCACCGTGATCAGGCCGCGCACGCCCTGGCGCTCGTGGTCGACCAGGGCAAACTGCCGGGACACCGCCCGGCCATCAGCCGGCCGCTGTCCATCAACGGCGTCTTCCTGGTACAACGGCCTGGCGCCGGCAAAGCTTCGCAGCACCCGGCGCTCGTCGAGGCCCGGCACCAACTCCCGCCCCAGCAACAGCAACCGGTCGACCTCGGCCCTGCTGCTGCCCAGGTGTTCCGGCCCAGTCCACCGGCACCGAGGTGGTGCCAAGCAGCGCCACCGTATCCTGAGGCACGATGATATCGCCGTCCCCGGGACGCCGCAGCCGGTTGACCACCCGGTTGGTGACCCGGTGATTGAAGACCAGCAGGGAGCCCTTGCTGGCCAGCACCTCCAGTTCACAACCCGCCAACCGGGCGACCCTTCCCGCCCAGACTCCGGCAGCGTTGACAACAAACCGGCACTCGATCTGACGCTGCTCCCCCGTTCGCAGGTCGGTCACCTCCGCCCCCGAGACCGCCCCGTTCCGGACGATAATCCGGTCGACCCTGGTGTAGGTATAGGCCCTGGCGCCGTGTTTGGCGGCCGATCCCACATTCGCCCACACCAGCCTGAATCCGTCGATGGCGGCATCGGGCACGCGAAAGGCCCGCACCAGGCCGGGGTTCAGGTTCGGCTCCAGGTCGAGCGCCTCACGCGCCGTGATCTCCTGAGCAGCAATACCGGCCCTGCGGCAGGCAGCGAACCAGTCATCCGCATAGCCCGGATCATCTCCGGGCAGGAGCACGAACAGCCCGCCGGTGTCATCCACGCAGCAGCGGGCGATCTGTTTCAGAATGGCGTTCTCCTGCCGGCACTCCCGGGCCGACTCGGGATCGTTCACGGCGTACCGCCCGCCGCTGTGCAGCAGCCCGTGAAACCGGGAGCTGGTGCCGTAGGCCAGGTCTTGCTGCTCCGCCAGGATGGCGTCCACGCCGCGCAGCGCCAGGTCCCGCAACACCCCGGTGCCGGTGGCGCCACCCCCGATCACCAGGACATCCGTCTTCTCCATGGTCATTCCCCTACTTCAGCCCATTCTCTGGCCCGTTCGACCGCCCGCTGCCAACCGCGGTATAGCTTGTTCATAGCGCCGGCCTCCCGGGCGGGCTGAAAAATACGCTCCGCCTGCCACTTGGCGGCCAGTTCCTCCTGGCCGCCCCAGAAGCCCACCGCCAGGCCGGCCAGGAAAGCCGCCCCCGTGGCCGTGGTCTCGATCACTCTTGGCCGGGCCACCGGCACCTGCAACAGGTCGGCCTGGAACTGCATCAGGAAGCGGTTCTCCGCCGCTCCCCCGTCCACCCGCAGCGTTTGCAACCCGATGTCGGCCTCCTCGGCCATGATGTCCAGGATGTCCCGCGTCTGGTAGGCAATCGCCTCCAGGGTCGCCCGTACCAGGTGCTCCCGGGTCGTGCCCCGGGTTAATCCGACGATCGTGCCCCTGGCATACATATCCCAGTAGGGCGCTCCCAGGCCCACGAAGGCGGGCACCACGTACACGCCGCCGCAATCGTCCACGCTCAAGGCGAGCTGTTCGCTCTGGGCGGAGTTGTCGATGAGCCGCAGTTGGTCACGCAGCCACTGGACGGCGGCGCCGGCAACGAAGACGCTGCCCTCCAGGGCGTAAGTTACCTTTTCTTTGAGGCCCCAGGCGATGGTGGTCAGCAATCCCTTCCGGGAGGCAACCGCCCGCTCACCGGTGTTGAGCAGCATGAAGCTGCCGGTGCCGTAAGTATTCTTGGCCATTCCCGGAGTGAAGCAGGTCTGCCCGAACAGGGCCGCCTGCTGGTCGCCGGCGTCTCCCGCCACCAGGATCGGGGCGCCCAGCCACTGGTTGTCGGTGGCGCCATAGACCTGGCTGGATGGGCCGACCACGGGCAGCACGCTCCCGGGTATGTCCAGGTAGGCCAGGATCTCCCGATCCCAGGCCAGGTCGTGAATGTTGTACAGCATCGTCCGGGAGGCGTTGGAGTAATCGGTGACGTGTACCCGGCCTCCGGTCAGCATCCAGATCAGCCAGGTGTCCACCGTTCCGAACAGCACCTCGCCCGCCTCCGCTTGCCGGCGCAGACCGGGCACGTTATCCAGCAGCCACTTGACCTTGGTGCCGGAAAAATAGGCATCCAGCATCAGGCCGGTCTTGTTCCTGATACGCTCCTCCCAACCGTGGCGGCGCATCTCCTCGACAATCGGGGCGGTACGGCGGCATTGCCAGACGATGGCGTTATAGAGCGGGCGTCCGGTCTCCTTATGCCAGAGGATAGTGGTCTCCCGCTGGTTGGTCACCCCGATGGCGGCCACCTCGTCCGGTTGGACGCCATTCTCGCTCAACACCCGCCGGGCGACTCCCAATTGGCTGTTCCAGATATCCATGGGGTCATGTTCCACCCAGCCCGGTTTGGGAAAGATCTGCGGAAACTCCCGGCTGGCCACGCCCCTGACTTTACCGTCCCGATCGAACAGGATCGCCCGGGAACTGGTGGTGCCCTGGTCCAATGCCATCACGAACCGCTTCTCCAAGGTCAACGCCCCCTTTCCATCTCCGTTTTACCAGATGACTACCCGCTCTGAAGCGGGGGCATTAGAGCGGGTAGCCCTCGGTAGCGTTACTTTATTGACAGATAAACATCTCCCTGGTGATTTCATGACCGGGTTCCACTACAATAAATCTTTCATCCCATGGCCCATTGATCAGTCTTTTCAGAAGTTCCAGAGAACCTGGCAGCAGCTCATACTGAAAGCCAAAAAGCGCGGCGGCTTTTTTGGCCTTTTCTTCATAGGGAGTAATATCATAAACACCGGTATCGATGAAGGCAATCCTCCGGTAATTCTTCATGATTTCCCTTGCAATCCACTTTGCCTGTTCCTTGCTGTACTTTTTCGTCCACTTATGCTCTCCCAGGTACATGGCCAGGGGATCGGCATCATCTTTTAAAAAGCCTTTGGTGTAGTAATAGGTGCCGGGTTCCTTTTGAAACTGCTCCAGGTACCGGTGCTGGGACCCGAGATAGATAGCGATACAGTCATCGGTCCTGGGCACCACGAGCCTGGCGTGCCTGGCTTTCAGGCCGACTGTGCCCTCTGAACAGAGGCCGAAGCCAAGCAGGATGGTATCCCAACGCTTCTCCTCCTCCAGGCCGGCAAGCACGTTCCGGATTTCTTCGTTGAGTTTTTTCGGATAATCGTGCAATCCCATTTCTACTTGGTGAATTCTCAGTTCCGGTTGGGCAATTGTTTCGATTTCGGCAGCCAGGCACTCGCACGCAATCAATGCAGTTGCATTGCCTTCCATCATCCCATCCTCTTTCCTTGATTGAGTGGCTACGCCTCTAGTTAACTATTCCTAAGCTTCAGCGGGGGGAAATACAATCCCCCACTGAAGCCAAGAACTAGTTGAACCTGCATCCGGCGCCAGCTTGTAGCGCTTGATGCGGTATCCAGTTGCCTGACCATTGACATTCAACCCTTCTTTCACAAGTCGTCAACAAGAAATCAGAGGTCGGAAAAAGTGAAAAATTCAAAGCATCGGGCATCTGCAATCCGGCTTCTATTCTAAAAGACACATACTTCTGGCATCCGATTTCGACATCAGCGGGGCAACCTCCTGCCCGACGCCAGAAACCGGCCGTTCCACTAGCTTCCCCTCAAGAGAGACTCAGCACACAACAAAAAAACCGGCGTACCAACGCCGGTCATATAACTTCGCTTTGCTGTCCACCACCTCTACAGATGGCGGGTCCAGGTTTCTAAATCAGAGGGAGTTCAATCTCCATCTGATTAGCGAAGTTATAAGAACTAGTAGCCGTGCCATATGTTTGCTTCGCAAACAGGCACATGGCTGAATTCAAACTTCGCTTCGCTTCGTTTGAATACCGAGGATGCGGGTCTATTTCTGCTCCTCGAGGACAATGGCCTCTTCCGGGCACTCCTCTACGCAGGTCTCGCAAGCAGAGCAATCATCCGGACGGATAACCTTGGACTTCTCGTCCTCGATCTCAAACACCTCACTAGGACAAACGTCTACACACGTTCCACAGCCGGTGCACTTCCCAAGATCTACCTTCGGCGGCATCCTTTCTCATCTCCCATTTATTATTAATCGAGGCACTTCTAGATAATACAAGCCCGATAATGTTCTGTCAATCCTTTTTGGGATACTTTTTGAGGCGCTTTCAGGGACTGAGATCCGGCCTCAAACCGGCAGCCCCTCCCAGGTAAACGTGCCTCACCCCGGACTGTCCCCTTTTTGTGTAGGCATGCATCAGCGCCCGGATGCACTTTTCCAGGGAGCCGGCCACGGGGATCTCTGTCGTACACATCAAGGGCACCATGCTCCACCCCAGCCGGCGCGCCGCTTCCGCCGGAAAGGCCGCGTCGAGATCGGCGGTCACAGAGAAGATGATGCTGACCATGTCCTCGCTGCTGATGTCATTCTCTTTGGCCATCACGGTCAGTAATTGTTCTGTAGCCGTGATGATCTCCAAGCTGTTGTTTTCGAGCACCGTGACGGCGCCGCGTATCCCGCATACCCTGGGCTCGTCCATCAGGAGACAGCCCGGTGGCCCAGCCCGATGGCCACATCATCCAGGTGCAACAGCCCAAAACCAAAGAATACGGCGACACTGACGTGATCCCGATAGCGGGCGATCCCGATTTTACCGCCTACGCTGAAGCCTATCGCCTTCGCTCCAACTTGGCTCAGGGCTTCCCGGGTGGCCCCGGCAACCGCCCCCTCTTCGCTGTGCGTTTCCCGGATCACCCCTTCCCTCTTGGCGGCCACAATTGCCCGCTCGATAAATTTCTTCAGAGAGACCACGTACTCCCCGCCGCAGTCGACTGCGGCGGTCTTGATGCCGAGCTCCTGGAATTCCAGCTTCTTCTTGTTTCTCCTCTTCCCTGGTTTCCGTGATCGCCATCCTCACGGCTGAAGCGGCGACCTGCCGGCTTCCGTAGCCTTCCAGAATAATCACCTCGAAGCCCAGTCTATTTGCACCCGTCCTGGCCCAGCCTGCCTATCTGGCGGCCAGCCGTCTCTCCAGGTACAACTGGTAATTCCTCATCTCTTCACTGATCCGGTAGATGATCCGCTCCACATCATGCTTATCCAGAACGATCTCGCCTGGAGCCAACACCTCGATTTTCCGGAACTCTTCCCTGAGTAGAAAGGGGATCAGGTCTTCGATGGAATCCGAATCCAAGACAAACTCGACCGGCGCATAAGCCACGTCCTTGTTCGTAATCTCTTCTCTGACCATATAGATCTCAATGTCGGTGTTGACCTCTTCAATGCGCACTCCCTGAACGGGCACGTTACGCAACAGGATAGCCTTCTGCTCTCTAATCTCTTCGGCCACCTGATCCCCCTCTTTGCCCCGTGAAAAGACGTGCCCCTGCTTTCCTTCGCCTCGGTAATCGAAGCGCGCCCTCACCTTCATCTTTTTTTCATCTCTTCCCGCTTCTCCGCTCACGTTGGCGCCTCCCCAAGTTACTTAACCTTTTCTTCTATTTTTCTCCGTAATTTAGTAAAATTCCTCTTATTGTCCCAATGTTCAATCCCGCGGCAACCCGTACTTTCACACAGATGGCTACCCGCTCTAATGCCCCCGCTTCTCATCCCTTACCCCTCAAGGCAATCTCTTTCAGGGAGCGCACCTCCGCGGGGGTGAGTTGGCGATACTGTCCGGGGTGCAATCCATCCAGCGTCAGAAAAGCCAGGCTGGTACGCCTGAGTTCGAGCACCGGATGTCCCACCGCCTTGCACATCCTGCGCACCTGCCGCTTTTTGCCCTCCTGCAGGCTGATCTCCAGTAGCGCCTCGCCGGCCTGTTCTCTTAATACCTTTACCCGGGCCGGGGCGGTCTTGCCCTCCGGCAGCGCCACTCCCTGCTGCAGCCGCGCCGTCTCCCCAGCGGATGGCGCCCCTGTCACCAGCGCCTGGTAGGTTTTCCAGACGTCATGCTTCGGATGGGTCAGCAGGAAGGCCAGCTCTCCGTCATTGGTCAGGAGCAGCAAGCCGCTGGTCTGCAGGTCCAGCCGGCCGACCGGATAGAGACGCACCCCCGGCAATGGCGCGAGGTCGGTCACCTTCGGCCTTCCCTGGGGGTCCCTGACCGTGGAAACATATCCTTTTGGCTTGTAAACCAGAAAATAATAGAGCTTCCCGGAAGGTGACACTCTCTTGCCATCCACACAGATATCCTGCCGCTCCGGGTCAACCAGCATCCCAATGCTGGCGACCTCTCCCGCCACCTGGACCCTGCCGGCCCGGATCAACTCTTCGCAGGCGCGGCGAGAACCGACTCCCGCCCTCGCCAGCATCTTGTGCAACCTTTCCGGCACGACTCGCCATCCCCTGCCTGCTGCTATTGCTCTTGTTGCCAGAAATTTACCGAGGGCTACCCGCTCTAATGCCCCCGCTTCTTTGAAGCGGTGGGATAAGAGCGGCTACGCCTCTAGTTATTAAGCTATAAGCTCTCCCTCTTGCGTTATGACGGCTAACCGCCACTAAGCTCCCGTTTACGGGAGACCAAGTGGCGCTAAGCCCCTGGATCAGTGCAACTACGGCTTCTGCCTTCGCCGTTGGCTCGGCACGGCTTGAACCTACACGCTTTCAGATTCACTGCTGGTGAGAACTTAGACTTTTGCGGCCGGATGGTCGGCGAGCGCCCCTGGCGGTAGGATATCCGGCACGTCAAGGCGTGCCACGCCGATCCGGTTGTCGGCCATCCCGTAATAAACGTCGAAGCGGTCTGGTGCGCCAAGATCGAGGCGTTGGTCGATGCCGGTGGGAAACACGACGTTGGCGACGGTCCCCTGGCGTTCTTGCGGCAACGACGGCGTCAGCACCGGCTTCGGAGAACGATAGCAGATAAGGCGCGGATGCGTCTTCGAGAGTACCATCACCCCGGCCGAGTAGCACAGATGGTGTCCTTCGCTGCTCGACTCCGCCACTTCGCTCACGCCATGGTAAATGACCAGCCAGCCATGCCGGGTCAGGACGGGCGGGGTGCCACCGCCGATTTTGAGCCGCTCCCAGGACGATACCGGACTCGCCAGCCGGTGATGAGAGGTGAACTGGCCGAGGTGATCTGGCTCATGGCCCTCCAGGGCCGTGTGGCAGTAGGAAATCCAAATGCTTTCCCGATGGAGATCCGCCGTACGGGAGGCGGGGTAGCGTGCGGTTTCCTCCGGACGAGTCCCGGGAAAGAGCGGCCGGTGGAGCATGGCCAGCGCCGGTTGTCCGGCTGGATTGTTAATGGCGACGGGGAAGACGCTGGCATCCTTGTTGTCCACGCCGTCGAACTCGACGCCGTCGTGCGGACTGAAGGATGCGAGCCCCAGACGCTGCCAGTGGAACAGGTCCTTCGACAGTGCCAGGGCGATCCGTGGGCCTTGGGGCGAAAATGCCGTGTAAGTCATCACATAGTGCTGGAACGGTTCGCAGAAAGTGATCCGCGGATCCTCACAGCCGCCGCCGTCCGGCCGCAGCTCGTAATCCTCTTCCGGCTCCAGTGCAATACCTATCCGCTCGACACCGGCCGGGTCGCCGGCCTCATTGAACCGCACCCGGGCAATCCCGATGCGCGAATAATTACCCCGTGCCACGAGGCGCGGAAATAGGTAAAGCTGACCATCAGGGCCACGAACGGCAGCCGGATTCAGGACTCCTTCGGCCTCCAGGGGATTGCCCGGCTCCGGCTCCATCACCGTCCCCAGGCGCTGCATTTGAAATCCGGTCATCGATGCTCCTCCTCACCGGGTCTTGTGTGCTGAACGCCATCCAAACAGGCGATGATCGCCTCAATAACCCTTTTCGTCTCATCGGGATCTCTGACCTGGATACACACAACGCCTGTCTCTCTCGCCGGATAGTCGTTCCCGCCGGCAAACAGGGCATCCCCGATAAAAATCATCTCATCGATCGTAATGCCAAGGGTGTCCCGGAGTTTTCCAATGCCGTAGGCCTTGTCAATGCCGGGTTTGGTGACATCGATAGATGTCGTGCCGCCCAGGCCGACAGAAAACTCAGGAATAAGGGGGCCGAGGATTGCCTTGATCTTCTTCCGCTTGGCAAAATCCGGGTCCCATTTTTTCTTTTCCTCTAAGGGGGCCTGCTGACCTAATGCCGAAAAGGTGATCTGGCTGCCCCGGTCTTCGATCTGCTCTCCCCAAAGCCTTTCGACCTTGAAGCCCGATAAACTGATCGCCTTCTTCAGTGAACTGATAATCTTCTCCTTCTCCTCGGCGGTGAAGTCTTCCGAATAGAGTTTTTCCCAGCCTGATTTATATTGGTAGAACTTTGTTCCATCTGTAGGAATGAGAAAAAGGTGCTTCAGGCATTCGTCATGGGGAAGGTTGGAGAGCACCTGTTTTTCGAATTGCGGCCAGTTGCCGCCGGAAATAACAGCCACTTTGACAATGCCGAGAAGAGAACTGAGAAGCGTTGACATCTCGACGTCGAGAGATGATTTGCTCTCGGCAAGCGTGCCATCCAGGTCAAAAACAATTAGTTTTTTCATTTTTACTTTTTTCACCTTCGTTTAACTTTATGCCCCGGCGTTGGTCTCCATTCGCAAGGTGAGCTACCGGCCAAAAACCTCGGGTTATATAGCTTCCGGCAACGCAATTTCCAACATGCTTACTGCGCCGCGCGGCTGGTAGGAGCACGCTCCAACAACGGCCGGCAAGAGCAGCACGTCACCTTTACCGACGGCATAAATGGCGCCATCGTGCTCTAACTGACCCTCGCCGGCGATGCAGACCAGCAGGCGCGGCGTTCCCGCCGCCCCGACCACAAACGGCGATTCTCCGCGGAGTCGCCACAACTCGAAATGTTCACAATTAAAGAGTCGCTCTCGCAGCGCCGGCGTCGCTGCCTCCACCACCGGCGCCACCGGTCCGACCGCGGCTTGGGCGAAATCTATGCAGGCAATCGCCTGCTCGACTTGCAGGTCTCGAGGCTGCCCCGTTTTTGCGTCGACGCGGTCCCAGTCGTACAGGCGAAACGTCACGTCGCTGTTTTCCTGCACCTCGAAAACCACCAGGCCGCCCAGCGAGTGAACGGTCCCGGCTTGCAGAAAGACGCCGTCGCCGGGACTCGGCTTGAAGCTGGCCAGATGATCCGCCACCGTCCGGTTCGCCAGTGCCCGTCGCAGATCGTCTTGAGTGGTGCCTGGATTCAGTCCCGCGTAGATACGGCTTGCGGGCCCCGCCTCCAGCACTACCCAGGCCTCGGTCTTGCCGTGCTCGCCCGCTGGTAGATAATCCGTTTGCCGATCCGATGGATGCACCTGGACCGAGAGCATTTCGCGGGCGTCGAGGAACTTCAGCAGCAGGGGGAACCGCTGGAAACGCCGGGCCAGTTTTCCCATCAACTGCTCTGGAGACTGCTTGAGCAATTGCCCGAGAGTCAAGCCCTTGAGCGGTCCATCGGCGACGCGGCTGGGATGGTCATCGCGGTCGCTCAGTAGCCAGGCTTCGCCGATGGGGCCGTCGCCGGGCAGCGGCGCGGTGAGCAGGTCGGCCAGGCGCCGGCCGCCCCAGAGCCGATATTGGTAAATTGGTTCAAATCGCAGTGGATACAGCGGTATTTGACTCATGGAATGTCCCCCCTAAGGATGAAAAACCGGGACCCTAAAATGGATGCGGCTGGGTTGGTTCCCATTTCCAGTCCCGAATTTCCGGCAGGTCATGACCGTGCTTGTCGATGTATTGTTTGTGCTCGGCGAGTTTGTCCTGAACCATCTGCTTCAGATAAGCCCCCTTGGCGCCCAACTGCGGCAGGCGATCGACCACGTCCTGCACCAGGTGGAACCGGTCCAGGTCGTTCTGCACCCTGATGTCAAAGGAGGTCGTGATCGTACCCTCTTCCATGTAGCCCCGGACGTGCAGGTTGCGGTTGGTCCGGCGGTAGGTCAGCCGGTGGACCAGCCATGGGTATCCATGGAAGGCGAAGACGATCGGCTTGTCTTTCGTGAAGAGCGAGTCGTAGTCAATGTCGCTCAGTCCGTGTGGGTGCTCGGTGCTCGGCTGCAGTTTCATCAGATCGACGACGTTGATCACCCGGATTTTCAGGTCCGGCAGATGTTTGCGCAGGATGGAAACGGCGGCCAGCACCTCCAGGGTGGGTGTGTCTCCGCAACAGGCCATCACCACGTCGGGCTCGGCGCCCTGGTCGTTGCTGGCCCATTGCCAGATGCCGATCCCTTCAGTGCAATGCACGACTGCTTCATCCATCGTCAGCCATTGGGGCAGGGCGTGCTTTCCCGCCACCACCACGTTCACATAGTGCCGGCTGCGCAGGCAGTGATCGAAGACCGACAACAGGCAGTTGGCGTCGGGCGGAAGGTAAACACGCACGATATCGGCCTTCTTGTTGATGACGTGGTCGAGGAAGCCAGGGTCCTGGTGCGTGAAGCCGTTGTGATCCTGCTGCCAGACATGGGAGGCCAGCAGGTAGTTCAACGAGGCGATCTTCCGCCGCCACGGCAGTTGTGCCGTGACCTTCAGCCACTTGGCGTGCTGGCTGAACATCGAATCGACAATGCGGATGAAAGCCTCATAGCTGTTAAACAATCCGTGCCGCCCGGTGAGCAGGTATCCTTCGAGCCAACCCTCGCACTGGTGCTCGCTGAGCATCGAGTCCAGGACGCGTCCGGCCGGCGCCAGAAATTCGTCATTCTCTACTGCCCGGGCGTCCCACTGGCGATTGGTGACCTCAAAGACCGCTCCCAGGAGATTCGAGAGCGTCTCATCGGGACCGAAGATCCGGAAGTTGCGCTGATCCTGATTCAACTTGACCACGTCACGCAGGAATCTACCCAATACGAGCGTATCTTGCGCCTCAACAACACCGGGCGAAGGCACGTCCACCGCGTGAAGGTGAAAGTCCGGCATGCGCAGATCGCGCAGCAGAATCCCGCCGTTGGCGTGGGGATTGGCTCCCATCCGTCGCTCGCCTTTGGGCGCCAGTTCGGCCAATTCCGGTAGGAGACGTCCGCCCTCATCGAAGAGCTCCTCTGCCTTGTAGCTTTTCATCCAGCTTTCAAGCTGCCTGACGTGATCGGGATGATCGGAATCCACCAGCAGCGGCACCTGGTGCGCCCGGGAAGTGCCCTCGATTTGCAGGCCGTCGACCACTTTCGGTCCCGTCCAGCCCTTGGGTGAATTGAGGACGATCATTGGCCAGCGCGGCCGGGTGGTGTCGTTTTTGTCCCGCGCCTTGCTTTGGATTTGCCGGATCTCCTCGATGGCCTGGTCCAAAATGGTGGCCATGAGTTGATGCATCTTTTCCGGTTCGTCACCTTCCACAAAGTAGGGCGTCCAGCCGCAGCCTCTTAGAAATTGCTCCAGCTCCTCATGCTCGATGCGGGCCAGCACGGTCGGGTTGTTGATCTTGTAGCCGTTGAGATGCAGGATCGGCAGCACGGCCCCGTCGTCAATCGGGTTGAGAAACTTGTTTGACTGCCATGCAGTCGCCAACGGGCCGGTTTCCGCTTCGCCGTCGCCAACGATGCAGGCGACGATCAGGCCGGGATTGTCGAAGGCGGCCCCGAAGGCATGGCTGAGCGAGTACCCCAGTTCGCCGCCCTCGTGAATCGACCCCGGCGTCTCCGGTGAAACATGGCTGGAAATCCCGCCGGGGAACGAGAACTGCGTGAACAGCCTCTTGAGCCCGGCCTCATCCTGACTGATGTCCGGATAGACCTCGCTGTAGGCGCCTTCAAGGTAAGTATTGCCCACCAGCGCCGGGCCGCCGTGCCCGGGACCGGCGATGTAGATCATATCCAGGTCATACTTCTTGATGACCCGGTTCAGGTGCACGTAGATGAAGTTCTGACCCGGCGTCGTGCCCCAGTGCCCGACCACCAGGGGCTTTATGTGCGACAGCTTCAATGGTTCCCGAAGCAAAGGATTGTCGTAGAGGTAAATCTGGCCGACCGACAGGTAGTTGGCGGCACGCCAATAAGCGTTCATCTTTTGCAGCAGATCGGGCGGCAAGGGATTGGCGATGTCCCCCTCAAACTTCTTTTCCGCATTCATAAAGATGCTCCCTTCACGCACTTTTTTGTGCTGTTCTTCATTCTGCTATCTCCAATCCGAGTCGGGCCAGTTGTTTGCGCGTCGACATGCAATCAGTGTGATGAATACCACGGATTCCTTCCGCCTCCGCGACCTGAACAAACATCGGCTGATCCTCGATATAGACCACCTGCTCTGCCGGGACCTGAGCAATGTCCAGGGCCATCCGGTACATATCACTGTCGGGCTTGCGCAGATGGACGAAGCAGGATGAGATAAAAAAATCCACGAACTCCTCCAGCTTGAACTTTTGAATCCGATACGAATTCAACTCCCGGCCCTCATTGCTGACCACGGCGATCTTGAGTCCGTACTTTGCCTTGAGCTTGCGGATAAGCTCGATCATCAGGGGATGCGGCTGCGACTGTTCGAACATGAATTTTCGGAACTCTATCCGTGAGAATGTCCGTTCCTGGTGAAACACTACCAGACTCAGGTATTCTTCAAGGGTGAGTTTGCCCAACTCGTACGTTTCAGCAGTCAGTTGGTGGCGATCACTGATCTCAGCCAGATCCAGGTTGAAAACCGTGGCGGCCAATTCTCGGGATTGACGTTCCCACCCATTGGTAAGCAAAACGCCGCCGATGTCAAGAAACAGCGCCGCAATCGGTGCTACTTTTCCCATTATGCTCCTTTCCACCATTCATTGGCTGTTGAAACCAGTTCATCGTTGCCACAAAATCTACGCTGGTTACAGAGGGCTTTCCTGTAAGAGACCCTCTTCTCAAATTCCGTGACACGTCTTAGCCAGGGTTTCCATCAGCTCGTCGAACGGCTGGTTGAATTTCTCGACTCCTTCCTCCTCGAGTTGCCGGGTCACCTGGTCGATGTCGATGCCGAGCCCCGGCAATCGCTGCAAAACCCAGTAGGCTTCATCGGCATCTTGTTCGAGGCGGGCCTTCGGTTCGCCGTGGTCGCGGTAGGCGTCCAGGGTTTCGACCGGGGCGGTGTCCACCGTATGCGCTCCGATGAGCGCCTCAACGTATTTCACGTCGCTGTAGTCCGGGTTCTTGGTGCCGGTGCTGGCCCAGAGCAGCCGCTGCACACGGGCGTCCTGGGCAGTCAGTTTCTTAAACCGGTCACTGCCGAAGATTTCCTTGTATGCTTGATAGGCTACCTTGGCGCTGGCGATGGCAACCTGCCCGTGCACCTGCTTCGCAAGCTGTGCCTCATCGCCCCCCTGCGCAATTATTTTTTCCAGCAGCGGGTCCACCAGCGTATCAATGCGGCTCACAAAGAAACTGGCCACCGAGGCCACGTGCTGCACAGGCTTTCCTTGGACCAGGCGCGGTTCAATGCCGGCGATGTAAGCTTCCGCCACCTGCCGATAGCGAGGCAATCCAAAGAGCAACGTCACGTTGACGTTGATTCCCTCGCTGATGAGTTGCTGGATCGCTGGCAGTCCTTCTGTCGTGGCCGGGACTTTGATGAAGACGTTGGGGCGATTCAATGCAGCCCATAAACGGCGGGCTTCAGCAATCGTGCCGTTGGTGTCGTGCGCCAGGTGGGGATTGACCTCCAGGCTGACATACCCATCTTTGCCGTCAGTCTCGTCGTACACAGGCCGGAACTCATCGGCAGCGCCCTGCACATCACGCTGGCTGAGAGCTTCATAAATTGCTTTGCAGTCTTTGCCATCAAGAGCCATGGTCCGAATGTCCTCATCGTAATCATGGCTGCCCGCAATCGCCTTCTCAAAGATGGACGGATTCGAGGTCATCCCCCGCAATCCATCTTCCTCGATCAGACGCCGAAGCTCGCCGCCGGCGATCAGATCGCGTCGGATGTAATCCAGCCAGATGGACTGGCCGAGCGTTCCCAACTGTTTCAAATGATTTTCTTTCAATGATCTTTCCTCCTTAGTTTTCCAGTTCCGCCACTTTGGCCAGGCGGCGACGATGGCGCTCGGCGCCGGTGAATCGCGCGGCGAGAAATGTTCTGACCAGTTCCCAGGCGAGCGCCTGGCCGACCACGAGGCCGCCCAGGCAGATGACGTTCATATTGTCATCCTCGACCCCCTGGTGTGCCGAAAAAGTTTCATGAATCAAACCTGCACGTACGCCCGGCACCTTGTTGGCAGCGACACACGCCCCCACGCCACTGCCGCAGACGGCCACCCCGCGATCCACTGACCCGCTGGCGACTGCACGGGCCAGGGGCACGACAAAATCCGGGTAATCATCGTCCGGCTCCGGCTGGCTGTCTCCATAATCGCTCACTTCATAGCCGGCCTGGCGCAACAGCCTGACCAGTTCGTTTTTTAGCTCGAACCCTCCATGATCGGCGGCGACTCCGATGCGTTTCGCCGTCCCTGGCAGCGCTGTTATGGAATCAGTCATTGTTACACTCCTTTCAATAAGGCCACGTCTTCTATATTGAATCCGTACTCGTGCATCACAACCGGTCCAGGGGCCGAAACACCAAAACGCTCCACCCAATCACGGATTACGCACCAGTCGATCTCACAGACTACTCTCTTGATGTGGGGGTTCCCCTGGTGGGCGAAGGGACTTTTTGAGTCCAGCCCAGGGGCACAGGTGCAGTGCAATTAGGTGGCAGGGGATTGTTCAGATGGGTTGCTGAAAGCTCAAAAATGCTATCCATCTTATCCCTGTAACGAAGCGCTGAAAGTCAAAATAAGGAAAGGGTCAAGCGGGAAGAAAAAGCCATGCAATGCAACCTTGATCAGCTATTATGTTATACTATATCTACTATTAATGTCAACCATTTTGGCCAATATTGTCGTCGGTCTGTGATAATGTCACTTATTCTGAACCCGCCGCCTAAAGAGGCGGGGGACTTCTCAGCGAAGTTAAAATTTTGACATTAAATAGGTTGACATTATCAAATTAATGGTATAACATATGATACAGATACTCGATAGAATCACTTCGTGTAGTTTTATCTTCCGCTTGATCCTTCCTTCATCACCTACTTCCAGGAACAAGATGGTAATCACCTTCCATCCAATTTCTCCACCGTGCGTTTTCAATAACAGCAAGGGGTGAAAAGAACGGGCTGAGCCAGGGATTTGCTCTGGGCCAGGAAGGGCTCGAATCATTTTGTAATCAAGTGAAGGATTCCTTTAACAAGGCAGCCGCCAGGTTCAAGTAAAGGCGATAACTACAGTTCAGCCTTAACCACAGATGACTACCCGTTCTTTCCCACCGCTTCAAAGAAGCGGAGGTATTAGAGCGAGGTAGCCCTCGGTAAAAAAAGGAGTACTCCATCACAGTTTTTTGAAATATGCTAACTGAAAAAGAAATGATTACAATGACAAGATTGGCAAAAGCCATTAAGATAAAAGGATCACCAGCACCAGACGTTGAAGGCTGTACATTTTGTATGCCATCTTTCATTTATCTGCCAATCAACTTCTTCAGAGAGTGAAGATGATACTTCTTTGAGTTAGCTTATAACAGCTTAAAAAACTATTGTTCCAGGGGGACCAAATATGAATTTCCTAAATCTCGGCACATACTCGCCAAAACAGTGTGGGATTGCAACATTCTCCAGAAACCTGAGGGATAACCTGACGAGGCTGGGTGAGAGAACTTCTATCGCCGCTGTGTCTGATCCGTACTTTACCTACACTTATCCAGATGAGGTGTCGTACGTCATCAGGCAGAATAAAATAGAAGACTATGCCAGCACCGCGAACGCGGTAAATAAAAACAGCGGCATAGATCTCGTGATTATCCAGCACGAATATGGCATCTATGGCGGCGCAGACGGTGAATATCTGTTAGAGTTTACTGCTCGCCTGAAAAAACCCTATCTGCTTGTCACGCACACCATTCTTCCCTTCCCGACCGCCAACGAGAAAGTAGTTTTAAGCGCACTGTGCCGGCAAGCAGCAGCCGTTGTGTGCATGACCAAGACCTCATCCAGTATGTTGTCTCGTGTCTATGGGGCGGCGCCGGAAAAGGTTTATATCATCCACCACGGTGTGCCCGCCTTCAAAACGCAAGATAGGAATTTGCTGAAACAGGAGTATGGTTTTGAGGGGCGGGAGTTGATCACCACCTTCGGCCTGATCGGTCCTGGAAAAGGCGTAGAGATCGGTATCAGGGCATTGAAAAGGCTGGTCATGAAGCACAAAAATTTGATGTATTTGATAGTGGGTAGGACCCATCCCATGTTAGTAGAGCATGAGGGAGAGCAGCACGGAGATCAATACAGGTAAACACTGATTGAACTGGTGCGCAGGTTGGGTATGCAGGACCACGTCGAGTTTGTAAACAAGTTTCTTGAGCACGGAAGAACTGGGTGAATACCTGTATATGACCGACGTCTACCTCAGCCCCTATCCCGACCTGAATCAGGCAATCAGCGGGACGCTTGCCTACGCCCTGGGGTGCGGAAGAGCCATTGTCTCCACTCCGTATCTATACGCCCTGGAAATGCTGTCACAAGGTCAAAGAGGGTTGGTGGCAGATGATACCACCACTGAGGCTCTGGCTGAATTGCTCGACCGTGTCCTATCGGAACCCGATCTCAAACTTAAACTTGAAAAGAGAGCAGCTTTGCTGGGTGCAAAAGTCAAGTGGCCATACATCGCAAAACAATATGCAAACCTGGCCGAGAGTGTTCTGAAATCTAAGATAGCCATATAGTAAGTTCAAAATTGATGTAAATCCTAAGCGGCCTAATCCTAAAAAAATGATAATCGCGGTTCCTTAAACAAAATTAAGGAGGAATTAAGATGTCGGGATACACCGTTGTTGTCATCGTGCTTGTGGTGCTTTTTCTGTTGATCGCTGTCGATCCGGATAGTGCAACAATACGAGCGGGGTGTGCTGTTCCGGATGGGACGGGTGATCGGGGTCAGGGAGCCGGGCTTCAACCTGATCGTGCCGCTGATTGACAAGCTCCAGAAAGTCTCCTTGCGCATCATGACCATGCCGATCCAGTCCCAGGGGATCATCACTAAGGACAATGTCAGCGTGGATGTTTCCGCCGTCTGCTATTACCAGGTGGTGGACCCGGTTAAGGCAGTGGTGGCCATTGAGAACGTGACCGCCGCCATTAACCAAATTGCCCAAACCACCTTGCGGAAGGTGGTGGGCCAGCACATGCTGGACGAGATCCTGGCGGAAACTGATCGCATCAATGCCAGCATCCCCCAGATTTTGGATCCATTGACTGCAGTTTGGGGCATAGTGGTAACACTGGTAGAATTGAAGGATATCCAACTCCCCGAGGAGATGAAGCGGGCGATGGCCCGACAGGCCGAGGCGGAGCGGGAAAAGCGGGCCAAAATCATTGCCGCCGAAGGAGAACTCATGGCCGTGGACTCGCTGAGCAAGGCGGCGGACATCATGCTAGATCACCCGATCACCCTGCAACTCCGGACCCTCCAGACTCTGGCAGAAGTCGCTACGGACAAGAACTCTACGGTAGTGTTCCCGGCGCCGCTCATGACCACGATCAATGAGTTGGGGACGTTCTTGGCCAGGGAAAATATGCGTCGACCGGCGTCAGCTACCGAGGCGATGCCATCGGTACTCGTCGACGAAGCCTAGAATTCAAGATTTTAGCTCAGGGTTCCTTTGACTTCAGGCAGGTGAAGCACCTGCCTGAGCTATGCCGGCACGAAAAAATAGATGCAAAACTTTGCAACCTATCTTTTACTTCTGCATCTTGAGCAAAGAGTGAGCTTCCTGACACATCCTTTTGTCGGTTCACTCCTGTGTTTTTGAGTTCATGAGGAGAACAAAATGACCGTTCCTGTGATCTGCTTACAGGGTGATCACCTGGTCGACGCCGCCCGCACTCTCAATGGCAACATAGAGGCTGGGGAAACAGCCCACGCGGGCGCCCGGGATCAGGTCGTTGGTTATACCCCTCTCCTCGGCGCACTGGTCGCAGGCCATCAGCAGCATCCCGGTTTTCTCCTGGAGCGCCTGCAACTGCTCTCCCATCTTCGTCCCCTTTAGTAGGAAAAAGGTGTTGTCCATGAAAAAGAACATCCCGACAACCTCGGCGCCGTGCCCACCCTTCTCCAACTGGGGAATGATCATCTTGTCGAGGATCTTATGGGCGGTGGTGGTAGTAAAAACATAAGCAACTCTCATCTTTTTCCCTCCTGAGATTTTATCATAGGCAGCTACCCGCCCTAATACCCCCGCTTCTAAAAGCGGTGGGATAAGGGCGGCTAAGCTACTATATTAACCGGCTCTAAGCGTCAGTGGGGGAATCAATCCCCCTCTGACGCCAAGACCCGGTTGAAAGACTACGCTTTTTAGCGCACTACAAACAAAAGTATAGGCCGGAATAGCTGCTGGCGATTCAGGCAAACCAAATCTTGATTTCACTGCTGAAAGGGGTTATTAACCCCCACACTCAAGTCATTGTACTAAACATAGCTCGGCCCTGATTTTTGTCATATCTTACAACATCCTGAGGGCAGACGATTTAACCTAAGCTTTCTTGAGTTCCAGCGCTGGCCTCGTCCCCCCATCGTGAGCGTGGATCAAGGTCTGACGCCCGTGCGGATGCAGGTGGAACTCTTCGTCCACCAGGTTGACCTGTGCCAGGACGCGATATTGCCCAGGATCTCCTCGCAGGATCCTGCGGCCACCAGGCGGTGGTCTTCACTGAAGGCAGGGCGCGGTCGGCAATCTCCTCCACGATTACCGTAATCCTGCAGCATGCCTGAATAGCGGTTGCGCAGGGCCGCCAAACCCGCTGGAACAAATCCGAAAGCCTGCTTGATATCAGAAATTTCGCCCTCTCCAAAGGCGCCCTCCGGGGCCAGCAGCCCGAGCGGGACGAGCACGATCAGGGCGATAATCACGTACCACAACTTATTGAATGCCGCCTTGACCGGCGCCACCTTCGCCGCGATCTGGTCTGCGATTATCGATGGGTTGGTTAACTGGAAGTAGCGAGTGACCCCGCCTGTAACAATGGCTTCAACGGGGCCTGCCATCAAGAGATGGGCAAGCAGCATGGCCGGCACGGAGACGGAGATGGGAAAGGGTGAATACAGCGGCACACCCTGTGCGGTGTGGAACAAGACCGGCTGCAGGCCCAACTCGATACCGACACAAGTAGCGGCCAGGTTGATACCAATGTAGCTGCCGATGGCACCCCAGATCCAGCGCTTGTTAGACTTGACATCTGATTTGCCGGCAAACGTTTGGTAGATAAAGTAGGTAACAAAGGGGATCACCAGGGCCATGTTGAAGCAGTTGAAACCGAAGGCGAAAATCCCGCCGTCGCCGAACATCAACGCCTGGATGGCCAGGGCGATGGAGACACAGATGGTGGCCGCCCAGGCCCCAGGATGACAGCCAGGATGCCGGCGCCCACTGCATGAGCAGTGGTGCCGCCCGGTATGGGTACATTGAACATCATCAGGACAAAGGAGAACGCCGCCCCGATCACCATCAAGGGGATCAGCTTGGTATTGAGGGCCACCTTCACCTTTTTGACCGCTGTCGCCCAGAACGGCAACATAATCGCATACCCTACCGCGCATGTCGCCGGGCTGAGATATCCGTCAGGAATATGCATTCCAAACCTCCGTCTGATCATGATTTCCGCCCCCATGGCCGTCATCCCCCCTTGTATATGCAAAACAAAAAACCACGATTGGCGCCCCCTGTTTCTACAGGGCATTAGACCTTCGTGGTCAACATTTCTCACCTCATTCCGCCGGGGACATTCCTACAAAGGAGGTGTGCCCATTCCTAATAATACTGGTCTTGCATGGCCGGAACTTGCCATAAGCACCTGGCTTCAGCCATGGGGATGTTCCGGCCTATACTCTTATACTACTTTATTTTTTGAACTCCTTCAAGCACAAAATTCCTATTCCCACCTCTCACTTCCCACCTCTCATACCAGTCGGTAGCCCACGCCCGGTTCGGTGATGATATGCCGGGGGCGGGCGGGGTCCGGTTCGATCTTTTGCCGCAATTGCCTGATATAGACCCGCAGGTAGTTGGTCTCCTGTTCGTAAGAAGGCCCCCAGACTGTACGCATCAACTGCCGGTGGGTGAGCACCTTCCCGGCATTGACCGCCAGGATGCGCAGCAACTCGTATTCGGTGGGAGTCAGCTTGACCTCCTTGCCCTCCACCGACACCTGCCGGCGGGTCAGGTCAATGACCAGGCCGCCGAAGGTCAGGACCGGTTCGTCCCCCGGCCCCGCGGCATGGCGCAGGGCGGTCCTGAGCCGCGCCAGCAACTCCCCCATGCTGAAGGGCTTGGTCACATAATCGTCAGCCCCGGCATCCAGGGCGGCAATCTTGTCGCTTTCCTGCTCCCGCACCGAGAGAATGATCACGGGCGTCCGCGTCCACTCCCGGATCTGTTTGACTACCTGAATGCCGTCAAGATCCGGCAGGCTCAGGTCCAGGATGATCAGATCGGGATGAAAGACTGCTGCCTGCCCGATCCCCTCACGTCCGGTTTCAGCCTCTCTTATTTCGTAGCCGTGGGCGGTCAAGGCAACTTTCAAGAGCCTCTGCATCTGCGGTTCGTCGTCGATGACCAAGATCCGGGCGCCCTTAGTTTCCACTGCCATCACCTTCACTGGCGGCTGTCTCCGGCCCGGACCTCTTGCCGAAAGAATCAGCAAGCAGCGGCAGGATAAAAGTGACCAGGGCGCCTCCGCCAGGGTTGCCGCTGATCCAGATCCGCCCGCCGTGCGCCTCGACAATCGCCCTGCAGATCGTCAGGCCGAGGCCGGTGCCGCCGATCTGGCGGGAGGCTCGCAGCCGGTAGAACTTGTCAAAGACCAGTTCCCGGTCCCCCTCGGGGATGCCCGGGCCGCGGTCGGCCACGGAAATGGTCACCTCTTGAAGGTTGCGGGATGCTTTGACGGAGATTTCAGAATCCGGGCTGGAGTACTTGGCCGCATTGTCCAGCAGGTTCACCAGCACCTGCTCGATCAGCACAAAATCGGCTGGTACCAGGGGCAGGTTCGGTGTCGTCTCGATCTTCAGGGAACGGCTGCGCAGGGCCTCCACCCTGGTGACGGCCACCCCGATCAGGTCCTGGATATCGCACCACTCCTTGCTTAATTGGAGATAACCGCTCTCCACCCTGGTCATGTCCAACAGGTTGTTGACCAGGCGGTTCATGCGCATGGCGCCCTGCTTGATGGTCTGCAACAGGTCGCGGCGGGAGGCCGGATCGTAGAGGTCGTCTTCCTCCAGCAGGCCGGTCACCGCTCCGATGATAGAGGTCAGCGGCGTGCGCAATTCGTGGGAGATGGAATTGAACAGGGCCGCGTGCAGGCGTTCGGATTCTGCCAGCAAGTGCGTTTCCTTGGCCTGTTCCACCAGTTGGATGCGGTTGATAGCCACCGCCGCCAGGCTGGCGAAGGCCTCCAACAGCCTGCGCTGCTCCGGCGAGAGGTGTTTCGAGCCCTTGGGCCTAATCCCCAACACCCCGAGGACCCCCTGTTCTGTGCGCATCGCCACGTACGTGCAGTCGGCGCCCGCCAGCGTATCCGTTCCCCGTCCCGCCGTCTGGCCATGCTCGTACACCCAGGTGGCCACTGCCCTCTCGTTTTCATCAACCAGGACCTTCTGCTGCGCCTCAGACTTTGCCCTCACGGCCAGTCGCTTCTCTTCATTGGGCAGCAGGGCCACTGCCTGGCCCTCGACGCTTTCGGAAACCTTCCTCACCACTAGCTCCAGAGCCTTCTCCAGCTCATTGGTGGCTGAAATCTCCCTGCTCAAGGCATACAGGGCGGCCGTCCTCGCTTCCCGCTGCTTGGCGTAGGTGATATGCTGGCGCAGACGGTCTGACAGCGTGCCGGTCATCAGGGCCACCAGCAAGAAGATGGCGAAGCTTATGAAATAGCGCACGTCATAGACCGTCATGGTGAAAGTGGGAGGAATGAAGAAAAAGTCAAAGGTAACGGTTCCCAGGATTGCCGCCACTAAGGAAGGGTACCGCCCCCAGACAACGGCGCTGAACAACACGGGTATCAGGTAAAGCATGGCGATGTTGAGTTGACCCAGGTAGGATTTGAAAGGCATGGCCAAAACGGTGAGTAGGGCGATCATGAGCACAATTACAGCATAAGTGAGGATCCGGAACGGCTCCCTGGTTGCCGGCTGTACCTGAGAGGTGGAGTTTGATTGTGGTTTGCCTGAGATCACGTGGACGCTGATTCCCTCACTATGCTTGATCACCTTATCAACCATGGAGCCTTGCAGCCACTCCCTGAACAGCGGTCTCAGGGGTTTCCCGATGATGATCTGGGTGATGTTGTGCTTTTTTGCGAAGCCTAATAATTCATCGGCTGCGTCATTCCCTGTCAGGGTGACGGTCTCGGCTCCCAACTCCTCTGCCAGTTGGATGTTTTTATCCAGGTTGCTGTGTTCTGCTTCACCGGTGGGCATGTGGCGGGGTGTATCCACGTAGACGGCAAACCACTCAGCCTGCGTGTTGGCGGCCATGCGGCGCCCGAGACGGATCAGCTTGGCAGCGAAGGGGCTGGGGCTGATGCAGACCATCATCTTTTCCCCGGCAGACCAGGGGCCCTCGATGGCATGCGCCCTCATGTACGTTTCCAGTTGGTGATCGACGCGTTTTGCCGTATGACGCAGCGCCATCTCTCTCAGGGCATTGATGTTGCCCGGGCGGAAAAACTTGTGCAGGGCCTCGGTTGCCTTGTCGGGCACGTAGACCTTGCCGTCCTTGAAGCGCTGGATCAGTTCCTCCGGAGGCACATCGACCAACTGGATCTCGGCCTTTTCCAGGATCTGGTCGGGCACCGTCTCCCTTACCTTAATACCGGTGATCTGCGTCACTGCATCGTTCAGGCTCTCCAGGTGCTGGATATTCAGGGTGGTGTAGACGTCAATCCCGGCCGCCAGCAGTTCCTCCACGTCCTGGTAGCGCTTGGCGTGACGCGATCCCGGGATGTTGGTGTGGGCGAATTCATCCACCAGGGCGATCTGGGGCTTTCGGGTGAGCAGGGTGTCCAGGTCCATCTCGGCAAAAACTCTGCCCTGGTATTCCAGGCGATGGGGGGGTGTCACCGGCAGGCCCGCAAGCAGCGCCTCTGTATCTGCCCGGCCATGGGTCTCTATCCACCCCGCCACCACGTCCAGGCCATCATCCAGGCGTTCCCGCGCCGTTTCCAGCATGGCGTAGGTTTTCCCGACACCGGCCGCCGCGCCCAGAAAGATTGTCAGGGCGCCGCGGCTATCCTCTTTGATGCTGGCCAGGATCGCATCCGGATCGGCGCGTCTGTCTCCCGTCATCGTAATCACCCGATTCGTTTAAGCCTTGCACTACAGAACCGGACCTTGTTCCTGATTTAATCCCTCGAGGGCAAGATTGTCAAGACCCCAGCTTATCCAGCGCCAGGTTGAGCTCCAGCACATTGACCCGCGGCTCGCCCAGGAAACCCCACTCTCGCCCCACCACGTGGCTGGCCACCAGCGCTCTTACCTGGTCCTCCGGCAGGTTCCTGGCCTTGGCCACCCGCGGTACCTGCAAGAAGGCGGATGCCGGGGAGATGTCCGGATCGAGTCCGCTGGCGGACATGGTCACCAGGTCGGCAGGCACCGGGGCGTCAGGGGCCAGGCCGTTTTCCTGCCGCACCTGCCTTGCCCGCTCTGCTATGCTATCAATCAGCACCTTGCTGGTGGGGCCGAGGTTGGAGCCAGAGGAGTTGCTGGCGTCATAGCCATTTTGGCCGGCCGCCGAGGGCCGGCCGTGGAAGTAGCGGGGGCTGGTAAAGCTCTGCCCGATCAGTTCCGAGCCCACTATCCTGCCGTCCTGGGAGATCAGCGATCCGTTGGCCTGGTGGGGCCAGAAAATCTGGGCCAGGCCGGTGATGACCAACGGGTAGATAATGCCCCCCAGCACCGTGAACATGATCAACATGACCAGGCCGATCACTGCTTGCTTCTTAATCACGGGACACGCTTCCTTTCTTGTTTTTCTCCATGCGGTTCTCTGGCTATGACAAGTGCAGCAGCACCAGGATCATGTCGATCAGCTTGATGCCGATGAAGGGGGCAATCAGTCCCCCCACGCCGTAGATCAGCATGTTGCGCTTCAGGATGGCGCTGGCGCCCAGCGGGCGATAGGCCACTCCCTTCAATGCCAGTGGCACCAGGGCGACAATGATCAGGGCGTTGAAGATCACCGCCGACAGGATGGCGCTCTGGGGCGTGGCCAGGCGCATGATGTTCAACTGGTTCAGCACCGGGTAGGCCACCACGAACATGGCCGGGATGATGGCGAAGTACTTGGCGACGTCGTTGGCAATGCTGAAGGTGGTCAGGGAGCCGCGAGTGATCAGGAGTTGCTTGCCGATCTCCACCACATCCATCAGTTTGGTGGGGTTGCTGTCCAGGTCAACCATGTTGCCGGCCTCCTTGGCCGCCTGCGTGCCGGTGTGCATGGCCACGCCGACGTCTGCCTGGGCGAGGGCCGGGGCGTCGTTGGTGCCGTCTCCGGTCATGGCCACCAGGTGCCCCTTGGCCTGGTACTCCCGGATCAGCTTCAGCTTGGCCTCCGGGTTGGCCTCGGCCAGGAAGTCGTCCACGCCGGATTCGGCGGCGATGGCCGCTGCCGTGACCGGGTTGTCCCCGGTGATCATGATCGTCTTGATGCCCATCCGGCGCAGGTCGGCAAAGCGCTCCTTGATGCCGCCCTTGACGATGTCTTTCAGGTGGATCACGCCCAGGGCTTGGTTGTTCTCCGCCACTACCAGCGGGGTGCTGCCCTGTTTGGCGATTGCCACGGTGGCCGCCCGGACCTCAGGGGGCAAGGCGCTCCCCTTCTCCTTCAGGTAGGCCTCGATGGCGTCGACCGCTCCCTTGCGGATCTCTCTGTCTTCAATGTTCACCCCGCTCATCCGGGTCATGGCAGAAAAGGGGATGAAGGTAGCGTTCAGGCTGGCCAGGTCGCGCTGGCGCAGGTTGTACTCGTTTTTGGCCAACACCACGATGCTGCGCCCCTCCGGGGTCTCGTCCGCTAATGAGGAGAGCTGGGAGGCATCGGCCAGCCTTTCGGCCGATATGCCCGGAGCGGGCACGAATTCGGTGGCCATGCGGTTGCCCAGGGTGATGGTGCCGGTCTTATCAAGCAGCAGGACATCAACATCCCCCGCCGCCTCCACCGCCCGCCCGGACATGGCGAGCATGTTCCGCTTCAGCATGCGGTCCATCCCGGCGATCCCGATGGCGGACAGGAGCCCACCGATGGTGGTGGGGATCAGGCAGACCAAAAGGGCGATCAGCACCGGGACCGAGGCGAAGCTGCCCGAGTAGATGGCGAACGGCTCCAGGGTGGCGCAGGCCAGCAGGAAGATGATGGTAAGGCCAACCAGCAGGATGATCAGGGCGACCTCGTTCGGTGTCTTCTGCCGCTTGGCTCCCTCCACCAACTGGATCATGCGGTCGAGGAAGGTCTCGCCCGGATTGGCGGTGATCTTCATCTTGATCCAGTCGGAGAGCACCCTGGTGCCGCCGGTGACGGCGCTGCGGTCACCGCCGGACTCCCGGATCACCGGAGCGGACTCGCCGGTGATGGCGCTCTCGTCCACCGAGGCGATCCCCTCGATAATCTCGCCGTCGCCGGGGATGAACTCCCCGGCCTCCACGTACACTATATCTCCCTTGCGCAAGGAGGAGGCGGGCACCTGCTCTTTCTTGTCGCCGACCAGCTTGGTGGCGATGGTCTCGCTGCGGGTGCGCCGGAGGGCGTCTGCCTGGGCCTTGCCGCGGCCCTCGGCCACCGCCTCCGCAAAGTTGGCGAACAGCACGGTGATCCAGAGCCAGGCGGCGATCTGCACGTTGAGCGCCAGGCTGGCCGTTTGACCGATGACCAGGTCGCGAATGATGAACAGGGTGATCAGGGCGGCCCCCACCTCCACCACGAACATCACCGGGTTGCGCCACAGGGTGGCGGGGTTCAGCTTGGGGAAGGAGGGCGAGGATCGCCTGCCACAGCATCTGTCCGTTGAATCCCTTGTGCTGCTGTTTTGCCAGTTCATGAAGCTCTGCCATTTTGATATCCTCCTAGAAAACTTTTCCGGACCACATCAACAGGTGCTCGACCAGCGGCCCGAGAGCCAGGGCCGGAAAGAAGGTCAGGGCGCCCACGATGAGGACAACGGCGGCCAGCACGACGGCAAAGAAGACTCCGGTGGTCTGGAAGGTGCCGGGGCCGGGGGGAATGCTCTTCTTCTTCACCATGGTGCCGGCGATCGCCAGCACCGGGATCAGCACCCCGTAGCGGCCGACAAACATGTTGAAGGCCAGGCCGAGGTTGTAGAAGACCGTGTTCCCGTTCAATCCGGCGAAGGCGCTGCCGTTGTTGCCGGCCGCCGAGGCGAAGGCGTAGAGGATCTCGGAGAGACCGTGCGGTCCCGGGTTCAGGATCGACGAGGTGCCTGCTTTGGTCACGCAGGCGATGGCGGCGCCGATCAGGATGCAGGCCGAGGGCAGCAGGATCGCCAGCACCCCCATCTTCACCTCCATGGATTCCACCTTTTTGCCCAGGTACTCGGGGGTGCGGCCGACCATCAGCCCGATGATGAACACGGTCAGGAACACGAAGACCAGCATCCCGTACAGGCCGCAGCCGACACCTCCGAAGACGACCTCGCCCAGCTTCATTTGGAGCATGGGGAAGAAGCCGGACAGAGGGGTGAGGCTGTCGTGCATGGCGTTCACCGCCCCATTGGCGACGGCGGTGGTGGCGGTGGCGAAGAGGACGGAGTTGGCGATCCCGAAGCGCACCTCCTTGCCCTCCATGGCCGTCGGGCTGCTGACGTGGAGGGCGCTGACCAGCGGATTCCCGGTGGCCTCGCTCCAGTAGCAGACGCCCAGGAAGATCACGAACATGATCAGCATCGCCCCCAGGATGGCGTGCCCCTGGCGCCGGTCGCCGACCATGTGCCCGTAGGTAAAGACCAGGCCGGCGGGAATCAGCATGATCAGCAGCATGGTGAAGAGGTTGGTCAGAGGCGAGGGATTCTCAAAGGGATGGGCGGAGTTGACGTTGAAGAAACCGCCGCCGTTGGAGCCCAGCATCTTGATCGCTTCCATGGAGGCCACAGGCCCCACGGCGATAGTCTGCTTCGCTCCCTCCAGCGTCTGGGCGGTCACGTAGGGGTGCAGGGTCTGGATCACGCCTTGCGAGGCAAAGGCCAGGGCGAAAACAATCGAGACTGGCAACAGGATCCAGAGCACCGTACGGGTCAGATCGACCCAGAAGTTGCCGATGGAACTTGCCTGGCGCCGGACCAGGCCGCGGACCAGGGCGATCAGCACCGCCATGGCGGTGGCTGCGGAGAGAAATTGTTGTACCACCAGGCCGGACATCTGGGTCAGGTAGCTCATCGTGGTCTCCCCACCGTAGTTCTGCCAGTTGGTGTTGGTGACGAAGCTCACCGCCGTGTTCAAGGAGAGGTCCCACCTCACCCCCGGGAAGTGCTGGGGATTCAGCGGCAGGTAACCCTGAACCAACTGAATCAGGAAGAGCAGGGCTATGCCCAGGATGTTGAAGGCCATCACGGCCACAGCATACTCCCACCAGCCCATCTCATGATCGGGGTCGACCCCGGAGAGCCTGTAAAAGAGCCTTGCCAAAGGGTTCAACACCGGGTCCAGCCAAGTGCGCTTGCCGGTGTAGACTGCTGCCATGTAGCGGCCGAAAGGCCACGCCAGCAGCAGAAACAAGAGGATGAAAAACCCCAATTGCAGCAAATCCATACTTTTCATCTACAGGACCTCCGCTTTGATCATGCAGTAAATGAGGAAGGCCAACAAACCGATTGAGGCAATCCCGCCAAGAACCAGATCGAACGTCAAAGATCACATCTCCCCTCTTTGCCTTTAGTCAGGGCGCGCCAACTATCAGGTGAGGTATAAAACCCCGCCTGAAGTAAAGCTTCTTTTATTTTAGCAACCCACAAGTGAAATATGTATTAAAATAGGCAGGGAGGCTGTTAAGAAAATGTAAAAAGCCCGGTTCAAGGAGGATCAGGGCCCGGGCACGATGCTCCTGGAGCCTGACGGATGCAGAGGCGGAAAGGCTCCGGGGGAATTAACCCCCTAAAAATTCTTCCAGCAGGTGACATTTCTGCGATTCAGCCAGGGCCAGCACCTTGTCGCCGGCGCTGATGACAGTTTCACCGCGAGGGAGCACGATTTTGCCCTCACGGATAATGGCAGTCAAAACTATGCCTTCAGGAAGATTCAGGTCCGCGATATTCTTCCCGATGGCCTGGGAAGCCGGGAGCACCTCCTCTTCCACGAGCGAGACCTCCCCGCCCCCAAGTTGTAACAAGGTGACCAGGTCTCTCAGGCTTACCTCCTCGCGAATAATCCTGGCGACAGAGAGCGCTCCGGCGATGGCGTAGTCAACCCCGCGCTCCCGTGTATAGAGCCACTGGTTCTTGATGTTGTTGACCCGGGCGATCACCCGCTTGATGCCGAACTGCCTCTTGGCGATCATCGACAGGGCAATGTTGTCGACGTCGCTTCCGGTGACGGCAACCACTGCGTGTGCCCGTGTAATTCCTACGTAATCGAGGATGCGGGGGTCGGTGCCGTCCCCATGAACCGTCTTGACACCTGTAAGCTCTTTAAACTTTTCCAGGGCTGTCTTGCCTTTATCAATCACCGTCACATCATTCTTGTCCTCCTGGGACATGGTGTAGGCCAGGTTAAACCCCACCTTGCCGCCGCCTACGATCAGAATAAACATGTCCATTCCTCCTAGTCGATCACGCTTTCCAGCTTGGGCATGGCATCTTCGGCTACAACTGCTTGAATCAGATCTTCTTCTTCAAAGGTGGTTCCCATTAACGGCACGAAGGCCTTGCCCTGCCGGATCAGGCAGATGACGCCGATCTCGCCGGGCGCCTGGAGATCCTTGACCATTCTCCCCACCAGGCGAGGAGGGACCCGAAACTCGATCACCCTTACCTCCCCGTTTCCTGCAGTTAACAGGGTGGCCACACGCTCTTCAACAAGCAGTTCATTGACACGCATGGCGCCCCAGGTGGTAGGGGCGATGACGGGAACACCGAGGTGCTGGTAAATCTCGGCCCGGATCGGATCGATGATCCGCGCCACGACCTTGGGGATGGCAAACTCCTCCCGGGCCAGGGAAGCCACCAGAAAGTTGGTGTTATCGTCGCTCGTGACCGTTGCCAGGGCATCCGCCCGCATCACCCCGGCTTCGATCAGGGTGGCGCGGTCGAATCCCAGGCCCTCGATTTTCTTGCCGGGAAACCGCGGCCGCAGGCGCCGGAAAGCCATCGGGTCGGGGTCAATCACGGCGATGGAAGCCCCCTTGCGGGCCAGGGTTTCGGCAAGTTGTGATCCCAGTGTTCCGCAACCGACAACCACAATGTGCATTGATAAACCTCCTTGTTTGAGAGGTGCAATCCCACTTCTCAATCCTAGGTGTGTTTAGAGCCTTCCATCAAGCTTTATTTGCTTCTATTATATCTGAAATATCTTTTTTCTTGAAATCCATCCGTCTTGCTATCAACTTCCTCAGTTCCTCGGCGACAAACAGGACAACGCCAAAGGCTGTGAGCAGCCCCCAGTCGGCGAGCCTGAGCGGCGCCGTGTCGAACAGTCGCTGCAGGGCGGGAATGTAGCTGATGCACGCCATGATCCCCACCCCCAGCGCTTCCCCGGCGATCAGGAAGCGGTTTGACAGCAGACCGACCCGGAATACCGAGACCTTTTCCGTCCTCACGGAAAAGCCGTTGAAGACCTGAGAGACCACGATCGCTGCCTGGGTCATGGTGATGGCGTGCCGGTACAGGAGGTCTGTTTTTGGCAGGGCGGTCCCCCAATGCCAGCCACCATGCAACAGCACGAGTATAAAACCAGCCGTCGCGCCCGCCCCCTGGATGATACCGATAAAGAGAAATCGCTTGACCAGGTCCCAGTCGAAGATCCTGGCGGTGCTTGGCCTCGGTGGCCGGTTCATCAGGCCCGGTTCGGGGTTTTCTGTCCCCAGGGCGAGGGCGGGGCAGACGTCGGAGCCCAGGTCGATGGCCAGGACCTGCAAGGCAGTCAGGGGCACCATGGGCACCCCGGCAACGATGACGAAGAGGTACGGCATCAGTTCCCCCATGTTGTGGGAGAAGAGATAGAGGATGAACTTCTTGATGTTGGCGTAAACGGCGCGCCCCAGTTCAATGGCATGGACGATGGAGGCGAAGCTGTCATCCAGCAGGATCATCACCGCCGCCTCGCGGGAGACATCGGTGCCCGCCCGCCCCATGGCGATCCCGATGTCGGCGCGCTTCAAGGCCGGCGCATCGTTGACGCCGTCTCCGGTCACAGCCACGATCTGCCCCAGTGACTGGAGGGCGGCCACGACGCGCATCTTGTGCTCGGGGGCGACGCGCGCAAAGACGAGCGGCTGCTCAGACCGCAATGCTTCTTTTAGTCCGGCGTCGTCCAGGTCCGCCAATTCCACCCCGGTGATGATCCTGGCGTGAGCCCCGCCGGTGATTCCGATCCTTTCGGCAATGGCTTCCGCCGTCAGTCCGTAGTCCCCTGTGACCATGATGATCTTGATCCCGGCGCCGAGCGCCATCTCCACCGCCTCGGCCACTTCAGGCCGGGGCGGGTCCATCATCCCTGCCAGGCCGAGGAAGACAAGGTCGCTTTCGACATCCTCGATCCGGTACTCCCGCATTTCCTGGGGAAGGTCGCGGCAGGCGCAGGCAAGGACGCGCAAGCCATCCTTGGCCATCTCGTCATTGCGGCGCACGGCCTCTTCCCTGATCTCCGCGCTCAAGGGTTGCACAGATCCCTGGCTGTCGAGCCAGTGAGCGCACAATGAAAGCACCTCGCGGGGAGCGCCCTTGATGTAGGCGCGCACCTTACCGACAGTACCATGTCGGGGTACCTGCTGCAGCGGGTCGGACATGGCGTGGATGGAACTCATCCGCTTGCGCCGGGAGTCGAAGGGCAGCAGGTAGATGCGGGGATCCTTTTTCAGTTCTGCCTCCAGGTCGAAACCGGCCTTGCGGGACATCACCACTAAAGCGCCCTCGGTGGGGTCGCCGAGGATGCTCCAGGCTGCATGCTCCTCATCGGGAGGGAGCAGGCGCGCCGTGTTGCAAAAAGAGGCTGCCTTCATGAACGGCCGCCAGTTATCAACGTCGACCCTGCCGGCAGTGGGTTCAGACCCGGATTTTACACCTGATACTGCCTGGCTGCCTGCCGGGTAGAACTCTCCCTGCGGCTCAAATCCCACCCCGGACACTTCAAGGCTTTGGCCGGGACGCCAGATCTTCCTGACCGTCATCTCTCCCTTGGTCAGCGTGCCGGTCTTATCCGTACAGATGGCGTTTGCCGATCCGAGCGTTTCCACTGCCGAGAGGCGCTTGATCAGCGCATTGCGCCTGGCCATGCGCTGCACGCCGACGGCGAGCGAGACGGACATGGTCGCCGGCAGCCCTTCCGGCACCAGGGCGACCATTACCCCCAGGGCGAAAAGGAAGTCGTCAAGCCAGGCCAATCCCAGGAACCGGCCCAGGAGAAACAAGACAGCACCGAGGACCAGGGCGGCGCGGGCAACAGTCTTCGCCATCGCCGCCACTTCCTTCTGCAGGGGACTCGGAGCGTCGGCAACCCCTGTCGTCAATTTAAAGATCTTGCCGAACTGCGTCTGTTCCCCTACCGCATGAACGACCGCGATGCCGGAACCCGAAGCCACGGAAGTACCCATAAAAACCAGGTTGGGCATTTCCAGCCAGCCCAACTCCTCTTCCAGGACCGCGGTTGCCGTCTTGCGCACCGGGTCGGATTCCCCGGTCAGCGTGATGTTGTTCGTGGACATCTCGAAGGCCTGGACCAGGCGCGCGTCGGCAGGAATGTTGTCACCCTCTTCGAGCAGCAGCACATCGCCCGGGACCAGTTCACCCGTGTCCACCTCTACTTCAGCGCCGTCCCGGTAGACCCTGGCCCTGGTAGGCACCAGCCTGTTCAAGGCCTCGGTCGCTCGCTCGGCACGGTATTCCTGGGTAAATCCGATCGTGGCATTGAGCAGGACGACCCCCAGGATCGCGAGCGCAAGACGAAGGTCGCCGGGATCAAATCCACTCAAGAGGTAGGTAATAAAAGTGATCGCTGCCGCAAAGAGCAGGATGACGGCAAATAGATCTGTAAACTGCATCGAGAAGCGCACCCAGAGGGAGCGGCCTTTCCCTTTCTGAAGCCGGTTCCAACCGTATTGTTCCCTGCGCTCGGCTACCCCTGCCGTCGTCAGCCCCTGCTGTGATGTGCCGAGGGCTTCGTAAACATCCAGCGGGGCCAGGCGGGGCACTTCCTTCAACTGGTCACCGGCAAGCGCGTTTGGTTCCATTACTGCATCCTCCTTGAAACAGAGCGCCTCAGATCAAGTCCGCTTCCGCACAAAAGCAGGAACCTCGTCCCTGCTTCCCTAACCGTTGTCTTAGTTTTCCCATGATCGGCAGCTTTATTGTAGTCTGGCCGCTTGTTAAAATATTGTTAAAGAACTGGCTATTTGTATTAAAAAAATATTAAAATGAGTCGGGTAAGTCTATTGACAGGCCGCGCTTTCACGAATAGTATAGGCTGGGCGAGAGTGGAGTAGGGGGAGGAAGAGCTTGTTCAGCCAGGTTTCGCGCTTGATCCTGGGGAAAAAGCTTCCCAATCAAGAACTTGGTGAGCAAAAATTCAACGTGTTCTGGGGCACGGCGCTGCTCTCCAGCGACGCCATCTCCTCGGTGGCCTACGCCGTGGAGGAGATGCTGTGGATCCTGTTCCCGGTGATCGGCGCCGCATCGTATATGTGGACGCCCCGCATCGCCGGCATCATCATCCTGCTGTTGTTCATCCTGACCTTCTCCTACCGGCAGACCGTGGCCGCCTACCCCAACGGGGGCGGGTCATACATCGTGGCGTCGGACAACCTGGGGCACATGGCGGGCTGGTGGCCGGGGCATCCCTGGCGACCGACTACATCCTGACGGTCTCCGTGAGCATCGCCTCCGGCACGGCCGCCATCTTCTCCGCCTTTCCCCAGTACCCCGTGCTCTACCATTTGCGGGTGCCGATTCCCTGGGGATCATCCTGTTCATGATGATCGGCAACTTGAGGGGCATCAAGGATTCGTCCCGGATCTTCGGCATCCCCACTTACGCCTTCGTCTTCGCCATCCTGGCCCTGATCGGCGCCGGCATCATCAAGTTCTACACCGGGCACTTCACCGGCCATGTGCTGGTGCCGCTCCCGGCGGTGATGCCCCACGATACGTTGACCCAGGCGGCCCTCGTGTACCTCGTCCTCAGGGCATTCTCCTCGGGCTGCGCCGCCCTGACCGGGATCGAGGCGATCAGCAACGGGGTGCCCAACTTCCAGCCGCCGAGCAGCAAACATGCCCAGCGCTCCTACCTGCTGCTGGGAGCGGCGGTTTTCCTGACCTTCGGCGGGGTGGCCTCCTGACCCACATCTACCATGCGGTGCCGAACGAACAGATCACCATTGTCGCCCAGTTAGCCTACGACATCTTCGGCACGGGCTGGATGTTCTATGTAGTGCAGTTCACCACCACGATCGTCCTGGCCATGGCCGCCAACGCCGCCTTCGCCGATTTTCCGATGCTCTTCTCGATTATCGCCCGGGACCGCTATGCCCCCCGGCAGCTCGCCCTGCGCGGGCACCGGCTCTACTTTAACAACGGCATCGTGGTGCTGACCGTCCTGGCCGCGATCCTGATCATCGTCTTCCAGGGCAACACCGACCGGCTGATCCCGCTCTACGCCGTGGGGGTGTTCACCGCCTTCACCCTTTCCCAGACGGGGATGCTCGTGCACTGGTTCAAACTGAAGACAGAAGGCTGGCACTGGAAGGCGGCCATCAACGGGCTGGGGGCGGTGATGACCCTGGTCACGGTAATCATCATCGCCGTTACCAAGTTCATGTCCGGGCCTGGATCGTCGTTCTGATCATCCCGGCGATCATTTACATCATGCTGCGGATCCACCGGCACTACTGTCTCGGTGGCGGAGCAACTGGACATCCCCAACGAGGAACTGGGCAAGATCTCCCTGGAGGCCCGTTACGCTCACCACGTGATCATCCCCATCGACAGCCTGAACGCCATGGTGGTCAAGTCCCTGCGCTATGCCAAGAGCCTCAGCGCCAACGTCGAGGCCTTCCACGTGGAGACCTTCACCGGCGAGGCCGACAAGCTGCGGCGCAAGTGGGAACTGCTCAACACCGACGTCCCGCTGATTATCAAGCAGTCCCCCTACCGCGAGGTGGTGGGGCCGCTGATGGAGTACATCGAGTCCGAGGAGCACGCCTCCCGGCCGGGCGACAAGATCACCGTGCTGCTGCCGCAGTTTGTCGTCAACAAGTGGTGGGAGATGGCCCTGCACAACAACACCAGCATCTTCATCGCCAACGCCCTGTTCCACGAACGGAATATCGTGGTCTCGGTGCTGCCTTTCTACCTGGAGGATATTGCCCGCCAGCGGGAGCGGAAGCAGGATAACGGATTGAGTTCGCTAACCTCCCACAACAGTGCGCCGATCCAGTAGAACACGACCGGCGCCTCTCCTGAAGATCATCCCCTGGATGTCGTCCAGCAAGGTGTAAATCGCCGGCACCACGACCAGCGTCAACAAAGTTGAAGTGATCAGACCGCCGATGATGGCATCGGCCATCGGCGCCCGGAGTTCGGCACCCGATCCCAGCCCCAGGGCCAGCGGGGTCATGCCCAGGATCATGGCCAGCGAGGTCATCATGATCGGGCGGAACCTGATCCGCGCCGCCCTGACCAGGGCCTCGCCGCGCTCTGTCCCGCGCCCCGTTCGGCCTTGGCAAAATCGATCAGCAGGATGGCGTTCTTGGCCACCAACCCCATCAGCATGATGATGCCGATCAGCGAAATGAGGCTGATCTGGCTGCGCCCAATCAGCAGGCCGAGCACGGCGCCGATGATCGCCAGCGGCTGGGCCATGATGACGGCGAAAGGATCGATGAAGCTCTCGAACTGGGCGGCCAGGACGAAAAACATGAACACGATGCCGAGGACCAGAGCAAGTCCCATCGAGGAGAAGCTCTCACCCATCATCTCGGACATCATGCCGGGCTCAATGCTGTATCCGGGCGGCAAGTTCAGGTCCTGATTCACCTTGCTCATGAAAGCGCTGTTGAAATTCCCCATCGAGACGCCCTCAAGGTTGCACGACAGCTCGATCTCGCTCTGCTTGTCATAGCGCTGCAGTTCGCTGGGGCTGGTCGAAAATACTTGTTGGCTCACCTGGCTCAGCGGGATCAGCGGTTTGTCGCCGCCCCCGGGCGGGCTGTACTGGCTCTGGATGTAGATATCGTCGAGGTC
>CAVYEE010000014.1:0-86733 GCA_963767365.1 uncultured Peptococcaceae bacterium | reverse complement strand
CTGCCCTGCTTGCTCCGTCCGATTCCTCCGCGATGAAGGGCATGCCGCCAGTCGCCTCCCAGCGGATAGACGAAGACCTTGCGCACAGTCCCTCCCTGATCGTACTGTCTATCCTGCCGGCCCTCGCCTGTTGTCTGGCCGACATATACCCAGTTTGCCGCCTGGTAGCAGGTGCCTTTCCATGGTGGCGCCACGAAGGTTTCAACAACCACGGGGGTATATCCGAACCGCTTCTGCCAGTCCTTCGGCAGACGCTTCAATGCTAAAGACAGGGCGTGGCTGGCCAGGTGGGGCACATGCACCCCGGGCATGATCAGCATGCGGCTGTTGGCGACAACCCTGTGCCGGAAGTGCTGCTGCTGATGCTTTGTCCACCCCAGCCAGGTGTCGCGGACTGTTACATTCCTTGCTGCCGCCGCAAACAGAAAAGCGCCCAGAATAATTCTCTTACCGCCCGATTCACCGCAGATAAAGTAGCGTTGGTGAGCGCCAAAAGCGCGTCGGAAGCCAGGGCATGATACTCTGCCATCGTTGCGTCCCAGACCGGCTGTTCCTCTGGCGTCACCGGTTCCACCGTCACCGGCCGTACCTCATTCAGGCTGACTACAATCTCGGTCTCTGGCAAGGGTTTTGCCCTGAAGCCAGCTGCCCGGTAGTCGCTCCGCGCCTGTTTGACAGGAAGCTTTATGATTTCTGCTGCGGCCAGTTGCTCCAGCAGTTCCAGGCACCCATTAATGCGCAGTTGCCCGCCCGGCGCCTTCCAGGGCAGGTTTTCACACAGAGTTAGAGCCAATTCCCTCCGGCTCAAGCCCGGATAGCGCTCTGTTGTCCACGGATCATTTCAAGATCCTGATTTGTGAAAAGCCGGTCTCCAATCCAGAATCACGGTTCCACCGTGGTTCCTTAGTCTATCACCCCACCACTACGATACAACCACGCCATCATGTGTCAACCCCCAAAACCTTAATTTCTCGCGGCTCCTTAGTTGTGCCTCACGCCTCTAGGGTAACTCCCCCTGGAGGCGTTTCTGTTTTTCGGAGGTGATTCTGGTGGCTGCTTTTGAACTTTATGAGCAAAGTATTAGGAAATTAAATATTCATGTTGAGTGTAACAGCGAACCCTCGCCGGAAGCCATCAAGTTGTTTAATCATCAATTAGATGTATACTTCAAGGAATACATCATGAGAGAGTTGAATAATGGAAAAACGGAAAGTGAAGGATAATAGGAGAAGGAAATAAAATACAAGGAGAGATACTCACTATGGAGCGGGAACACAAATATACGAATCGACTGATTCACGAGAAGAGTCCTTACTTGCTACAACATGCACATAACCCAGTGGACTGGTATCCCTGGGGGGCAGAGGCGTTCGGAAAGGCGCAGAGGGAGGGCAAGGCGGTGTTTCTGAGTATCGGCTATTCATAGTGCAAATTGTCTACTTGCCATTGGTGCCACGTGATGGAGCGGGAGTCCTTCGAGGATGAGGAGGTCGCCCTGGCGCTTAACGAGGGGTTTGTCGCCATCAAGGTCGACCGGGAGGAGCGCCCGGACCTCGACCAGGTCTACATGGCCGTTGCCCAGAGCCTCACCGGCAGGGGCGGCTGGCCGCTGACCGTCTTCCTGACTCCGGACCGGAAGCCGTTTTTCGCCGGTACCTATTTCCCCAAGGAGGCACGCCAGGGGATGCCCGGGCTGTTGGACGTCTTGAAGACGTTCCGGGAAAAGTGGCTGACGGAGCGCCAGGTCTTCGACATGGCCGGCGCCAACCTCCAGGGCCGACTGCAGCGCTATTTCCGGCAGGCGCAGCCGGGGGAGCCCGACCAGGACCTGCTGGACCGGGGCTACAAGCAGTTGGCGGAGCGTTTCGACCCGGAGTATGGCGGCTTCGGTGAGGCGCCCAAGTTTCCCTCCCCCCACCAACTGCTGTTCCTGCTGCGCTACTGGAAGCGCACCGGCGCTCCGGACGCCCTGCAGATGGTGGAGACCACCCTGCAGGCGATGTGCTGCGGCGGCATCTATGATCATGTTGGCTTTGGCTTCTCCCGCTACTCCACCGACCGGTACTGGCTGGTGCCACACTTCGAGAAGATGCTCTACGATAACGCCCTGCTGGCCATTACCTACCTGGAGGCCTACCAGGCAACCCGCAACTCCTTCTATGCCGGGGTGGCCAGGGAGGTGTTCAGTTACGTGCTGCGGGATATGACCGCGCCGGAGGGGGCCTTCTACTCGGCGGAGGATGCTGACTCGGAGGGGGAGGAGGGCCGGTTCTACCTGTGGACCCCGGACCAGGTGAAGCAGGCGCTGGGGGAGCGAAGAGGGGGAGTTCTTCAACGATTTCTACGGCGTCACCGGCGCCGGGAACTTCGAGGGGCGCAGTATCCCCAACCTGGTGCGTCGCCGGGAGGAATTGTTTCGCCTCTGCGACCACGAAGTATATCCTACTTTCCATGCGCCCCTGCTGGAGGCGCGCCGGAAGCTGTTTGCCGCCCGGGAGTCCCGGGTGCGCCCCCACAAGGACGACAAGGCGCTCACCTCCTGGAACGGGCTGATGATCGCCGCCCTCGCCCGGGGGGCCTGGGTCCTGGACGATCCTGAGTATAGTAAAGCTGCAGTGAAAGCGGCACGCTTCCTGCTCAATCACCTGTGGGAGCCCAACACTCAAAGCACACAGGATGATCGTAGGTTTACAGGCGCAGTACCCGAGGCGACCAAGGAAGGTGATCAGGATGTGTATCCGCCCCGTGCTGGGCGCGGGCGCCTGCTGGCCCGCTACCGGGATGGCCAGGCGGCCTTCCCGGCCTACCTGGACGACTACGCCTTCCTGGTTTGGGGCCTGATCGAGCTTTACGGCGCCACCTTCGATCCGGCCTGGCTGGAACAGGCCCTGTCCCTGAACCGGCAGATGGTGGAGATGTTCCGGGACGAGCAGGGCGGCGGCTTCTTCTTCACCGGAAACGACGCCGAACCGCTGCCTGCCCGGCCGAAGGAGATCTACGACGGGGCGCTGCCGTCAGGCAACGCGGTAGTTGCTCTGAACCTGCTGCGCCTGGCTCGCCTGACCGGTGATGACGACCTGGAGTCGCAGGCCGCGGCACAACTTGGAGCCTTTGCCGGGACCGTCTCCGGCTATCCTGCCGGATACACCTTCTATCTCTGCGCCCTGGACTTCGCCCTGGGCGCCCCGCTGGAGATCACGGTGGCCGGAGAGCGGGGCGCCGCCGATGCCGAAGCCCTGCTGCAGGTGCTGCGGGATGTCTACCTGCCCGGGGCGTCAGTGCTGTTCAAGCCGTCCGGGGAAGAGGCGGAAAAGGGGCCGGTTGACGGCAGGGCGGCGGCCTACGTCTGCCGCAACTACACCTGCCTGGCTCCGGTGACCGATCCGATGGTTCTCGGCCGAAATTTGAATGGTGGGATGTGAGAGTGGGTGCCACGCCCGGAGGACATTGATAGGGATGAGTATTCCCGCGCTATGTTATAACTTCGCTGAGATGTCCACCACCTGTAGAGGTGGTGGACATCTTGTGGTAAAATTAGCAGGGGTTCAATCTCTTTCTGATTAGCGTGGTAATCATAATAATCTTAACGATCTCATAAAACGAAAGCGGGTGGTCTTTAATGCTCCGCAGGCGCATTGTTGCTGTAGCAGTGCTGATAATCCTGATCGTGATCCTGGTCAATCTTATTGACGTCTGGTCGGATTACATGTGGTTTGCGTCCCACAACTTCGGCAGCGTCTTCTGGACGCTCTTGCTATCCCAATACGGGGTTGGCCTGCCGGTCTTTGTGGTGACCTTTCTCTTCTTCCTGCTGAACTTCTTGTACGCCCGCCGCAACCTGCCCCGGCTCGGCCTGCAGGGAGAGGACAACCGGGTGATCGACCTCGTCCAGAATCCCTTCCGCAAACTGGCGGCGTCCCGGGTGGGTCTTGGACTGGCGCTCGTCCTGAGCGCCTTCCTTGCCCTGATGATGGCTATCCAGGCCGGGTCTCAGTGGGAGCTGGTGCAGAGATTTTTCCACGCCACCCCCTTCGGTCAGACCGACCCGGTCTTCGGCCTCGATATCGGCTTCTACATCTTCAAACTGCCCTTTTACGAGCTGATCCAGGCGCTGCTGGCGGCTACCCTGTGGTTGGCGCTGATCTTCAGCGGGGCCTTCTACTTCTTCCTCGTCAGCGGGGAGTTCGCGCAGGGGGGCTGGCGTCATTACTCGCCGGTCAAGCTGCACCTGGCCCTGCTGGTGGCCGGGTTGCTGGTGTTGCAGGCCTGGGTTTACCGGCTGCGCGCCTACCTGCTGCTGTTCAACCAGCACCAGGCTTACTGGGGGGCGGGCTACACCGACCTCCACGTCATGCTGCCGGTGCTGAAGATCATGATCGTGCTGGCGCTGGCCGCAGCCGCGGCCGTATTCGCCGGAATCGTGCTCGGGCGAGTGCGCCCGATCGCCATCGCCCTGGGCGCCCTGATTATCGTCTCCCTGCTGCTGGGTGTGCTCTACCCGGCGTTCGTACAGCAATTCTCGGTCAAGCCGAACGAGTTCGACCGGGAGCAACCCTACATCGCGCGCAACCTGACCGCCACCCGCGCCGCCTACGGTCTGGACAAGATCCAGTCGTTGGCCTCGCTGCAAGAAATAGGCGACATGCAGCCGGGGCAGGTCAACCAGGCGGTGCTCAATCAGTACCAGACCACCCTGACCAACCTGCGCCTCTGGGATCCTCGCCCCCTGAGCCAGGTCTACACCCAGTTGCAGCAATTGCGCCAATACTACAGCTTTCCCGACTGTGGACATCGACCGCTACCAGTTGGGGTCGGGCTACCGCCAGGTGATGATCTCGGTGCGGGAACTCGATCAGAGCAAGTTGCCGGTTGAGGCCCAGACCTGGGTAAACAAGCGGCTGCAGTATACCCACGGCTACGGGGTGGTGATGAGCCCGGCCAACGAGATCGACTCGACGGGCCTGCCGACCTACCTGATCAGCAATATCCCGCCGCAAGCGACCGATCCGGCGCTCTCCATCACCCAGCCCGGGATCTATTACGGACAGTTGACCGTGAACCCGGTGGTGGCCAATTCCAAGGCCGGCGGGACAGGCGAGTTTGACTATCCGTCCGGGGGTACGAACGTCTACACCAGCTACCAGGGTACCGGCGGCGTGGCGCTGAACAGTTGGTGGCGGCGCCTGGCCTACGCCGTACGCTTCGGTGACCTGCAAATGCTGCTCAGCGGCGACATCACTCCGGCCAGCCGCATCCTCTACTACCGGACGGTGCAGGACGCCCAGCGCCTGGCGCCCTACCTCCAGTACGACGCCGACCCCTACCCGGTGGTTTCCGGCGGACGCATCTACTGGATCTGGGATGCCTATACCACCTCCGATCACTACCCTTACTCCGCCATGAACGGCCAGATCAACTACATCCGCAACTCCGTCAAGGTGGTGATCGATGCCTATAACGGTACGACCACCTTCTACGTCAGCGATCCCAGCGACCCGATCATCCAGACCTACAGCAAGATCTTCCCCGGCCTGTACCAGCCCCTGGCCAGCATGCCGGCAGACCTGCGCGCTCACATCCGCTACCCGATAGACTTCTTCAACGCCCAGGCGGCGATCTACGCCAATTACCACGTGACCGATCCCCGGGTCTTCTACAACCAGGAGGACGTCTGGGCGTATCCCAACGAAAAATATTCGAGCACCGGCCAGCCCGGCCCCATGGATCCATTCTACGCCATCATGAAGCTGCCGGGGGAGACCCAGGAGGAGTTCGTGCTGGTGCTGCCCTTCACCCTGACCAATCGGGACAACCTGGTGGGCTGGCTGGTGGCCCGCTGCGACGGGGATCACTACGGGCAACTGGTAGTCTACGATTTTCCCAAGGATACCAACACTGTACGGGCCGATGCAGGTGGAGGCCAGCATCGACCAGAACGCCGACATCTCCCAGCAGATCACCCTCTGGGACCAGCACGGCTCCACGGTGATCCGGGGCAACCTGATCACCGTGCCCCTGGCGGGCAAGCTGCTGTACGTGGAGCCCCTGTTCCTGCAGGCCGACCAGAGCAGCCTGCCGGAGATGCAGCGGGTGGTTGTCTTCTACGAGGGCAAGTCGGCGATGCAGACCACCTTTGGAGGCGCCCTGAACCAGTTGTTCGGCCTCAGTGGCGCTGCCCAGACCGTCCCGCCGGCGCAACCGGCGGCGCCGCGGCGGCAGCGGCGACGGGAATCCAGGACCTGGCGCGCCAGGCGAACGATCTGTACACCTCGGCGCAGAACAGCCTCAAGGCCGGAGACTGGGCCGGCTACGGCAAGGCGATCAATGACCTGGGCCAGGTGCTGCAGCAGATGGTCTCGCCAGACCGGCAAGCCTAGAGGCCGATGACCGGGTTACAGCTCGCTAGTTTGCCGAGTACCTCAAGCTGCGAGATAGGACTCAGTGGGAAGCACTGAGAATGACCGTGTCCTGAGCAAACGGAGCTAACCGGGGAGTTGTTCAATGGGTCTATTATCCTATATAAATTGGGACATAGCTTCTATTTTTAAAATTGGAAAAATGATATAATTTCGCTTAGAAGTTCCTTGCCTCTGTGACGGCGGGTTAGTAATAAAGCGTTTAACCGGAATGGCGTGCTCGTTCGGATAGATGGCAGTTTTGGGGGCGAAAGGGTTTGGGGCGGGAGCGACTCAGTTTTTTCTGCAGCGACTGCGGGCACGAGACGGGCAAGTGGCTCGGACGCTGCCCCGGCTGTGGCGGTTGGAACACCTTCCGGGAGGCTCCCGTCAGGCCCAAGAGCGCGCAAGGCGCCTGCCGGCGGGTACCCGGCGGCAGGACATCCCCCGGAGCTGCTCGTGGGGGCTGCTTCTGCCAAGGAGGAGCGCCTGCCCACCCATTCCGGCGAGATGGACCGGGTGCTGGGGGGCGGCATCGTGGCCGGCTCGGTAATCCTGCTGGGCGGTGACCCGGGGATCGGCAAATCCACGCTGCTCTTGCAGTTGGCGGCGGCGGTGGGTCAGGGGCCGGGAGCGGTGCTCTACGTCTCCGGAGAGGAATCGCGCCAGCAGGTACAGATGCGCGCCGGGCGCCTGGGCATCAGTTGCGATCACCTCTACTTCAGCAGCGAGGCGGATCTGGACAGCCTTCGGAGCGCCCTGGAAAGGGTGGAGCCGGTGCTGGTGATCATCGACTCCATCCAGACCATGTCGCATCCGGAACTGCCGATGCTGCCGGGCAGCATCGGACAACTGCGGGAATGCACCGCAGAACTGGTGCGGCTGGCCAAGCTCAAGAACTTCGGCTGTTTTCTGATCGGCCACGTCACCAAGGATGGCACCCTGGCGGGCCCCCGGGTGCTGGAGCACATGGTGGATACGGTGCTCTCCTTCGAGGGGGATCACCACCAGAACCTCCGGCTGCTGAGGGCGGTCAAGAACCGCTTTGGGGCCACCAACGAGATTGCCGTCTTTACCATGAGCGAGAGCGGCCTCGAAGAGGTGGTCAACCCCTCGGCCCTGTTTCTGGACGGGCGGGCGGCGGATATTCCCGGTTCGGTGGTGGTGGCGTCTATGGAGGGGACGAGGCCGGTGCTGGTAGAGATCCAGGCCCTGGTCTGCCCGACCGTGTTCGGATCGCCACGGCGGGCGACTACCGGCGTTGACTATAACCGGGTGGTGTTGACGGCGGCGGTTTTAGAGAAGCGGGCCGGCCTGAACCTGGCCAACCAGGACCTCTACGTGAGCGTTGTGGGCGGCCTGAGGGTGGTCGAGCCGGCGGTCGACCTGGGGGTAGCCCTGGCCCTGGCCTCCAACTTCCGGAATATCCCCGTGGATGCGGGTACGGTGGTCCTGGGTGAGATCGGCCTGACCGGAGAGGTCCGGGCGGCCAGCCAGGTGGAGCAGCGGATCCGGGAGGCCGTGCGCCTGGGGTTCCGGCGCTTTATCATTCCGGAGCGCAACCTGGAGGCGCGGGAGCGCTATCCCGACCTGGACGTGATTGGGGTCAAGACCGTCAGGGAGGCTTTGGACAAATCGATGTGAGATGCAAGCAGTGGTCGGAAGCAGCTCTAGAGGGGGGAAGGATATTGAAAGAAGAACTGTTGCAAGAGGAAAAAACCGGGGAGGAACGCCCCCCCAAGGGTCGGGGCGCCAAGGGTCCGGCCCGGGATAAGGAGCCGTCGGCATCAGATGCGGGAAGCAAGAAGTTAGAAGCTGACTTTGTTAGTGGTGAGCGAGATCGAACATCAGCACCTGAAGGACGAAAAAAGAAAGATGGTGGGGTTGAAAGCAAGCCTGCGGAATCAGAGGCCGGAAGCAAGAGGTCAGAATCCGTTTTAACCAGGGAGGCCCGCGATCTCCGGGAGGTTAAGGAAGGGCGGGACCCCAAGGAGTTGCGGGAGCCTCGCGAGGAGCGCCCGGAGAAGAGGGAGACTAAAGAAGAGAAGGAGGAGTTGCTCAGGGCGCTGAAGATGCTGGCCCCGGGGACAACCTTGCGGGAGGGGCTGGAAAGCATCCTGCGGGCGAAGACGGGCGCCTTGATCGTCCTGGGAGACAGCCCGGAAATTTTCGCCCTGGTGGAGGGCGGCTTCCGGATCGATACGGAATTCACGCCGCCGAACATCTACGAGTTGGCCAAGATGGACGGTGCGATCATCCTGAGCCATGATGCCCAGCGGATCCTCTATGCCAATACCCAACTGGTTCCGGACCCCATGATTTTTTCGGATGAGACGGGGATCAGGCACCGCACCGCCCAGCGGTTTGGCATTCAGACCGGGGCCGTGGTGATTGCCATCTCCCACCGGCGGAGTGTGATCACCCTGTACAAGGGGCCGATGCGCTACATCCTCAGGGAGATCGAGGTGATCCTGTCCAGGGCCAACCAGGCGATCCAGACCCTGGAGCGGTACAAGCGGGTGCTCGACAAGGCCCTGGTCAACCTGACCGCCCTGGAGTTCGAGGAACTGGTGACTGTCTTGGACGTGGCCAAGGTGGTGCAGCGCGGGGAGATGGTGCTGCGGATCGGGCGGGAACTGGAGAGCTACATCGTCGAGCTGGGGGTAGAGGGCCGCCTGGTGACCATGCAGGCGGAGGAACTGGTGGCCAACGTGGAAGAGGAACTCTTCTATGTGATCCAGGACTACCACCCCGGTAGCGACAGGTCGGTGGCTGATGTCAAGCAGCATCTGAGTAATTGCTCATCGGAGGAACTGCTGGAACTGTCCAACTGCAGCCGGGCTTTGGGCTACGGGGCTACGGCCGGTACTCTCGACCAGGCGGTGTTTCCCCATGGCTACCGGATCCTTCATAAGATCCCCAAGCTTCCGGCCCTGATCATCGAATTCCTGGTCCAGAATTTTATCAGGCTTCAGAACATCGTCAAGGCCTCCATCGAGGAGTTGGACGCCGTGGAAGGAATCGGCGAGGCTAGGGCACGGGCAATCAAGAACGGCATGCGCCGTATCCAGGAGCAGGTCATGCTTGACCGCTATATGTGAATCAAAAAGAGTATAATGAGTAATGAGCAAAAAGAAAAAAAGAATACGCAGCACTCAGTACTCATCACTCATCACTCTGGGTTTATGTCAAGTTGAAGACTCTCAGGGTGGTGCACTTTTTGTGTTCCTTGAGGAAGATGTCGTAGAGGTTCAGGTCGAGCAGGTTGCATAGGGCTGTCAGGTAGAAGAGGTTTTCCCGACCTCGGACTCGATGATTTCCCGGCAGTTGGGGCAGAGCTCGCCACGCAGGTGGCTTTCGAAATAATCCTTGAGGTCGAGGAGCGACACTTCGGGGGGGATTGACTTCTTCTTGGCATCGACCTGGATGCAGCCACAGCCAGTGACTGATTTTACGGTAGCCCGGTTGGTGCGGGCCGAGGCTTCCTGAAGTTTCGAGAGGACATCCAGAATACTATGGTGGCGCATGAGCAGTTCGGATACCGTATTCTGGAATTCATCGCAAATCAGATCCTTCAATTATGCCAGGCCCCCTTTGTTGAACCGTTGAATTCATTATAATGTTCTGCTGTCTCCGTTGTCAATTCAGTTTTGACCACAGATGGCCAGGCGCATGCCCCTGGAACATCGAGGACAGTCAGGCGCAGAGGGAGGTGGCTTTACCTGTTAGATGATGTCAGGTATAATAGAGCCGGAGTTTATCCAGAATAAGGGTATATCAGTATTTTTGGAAAGGAGGTGAAAAAATGGCACAACGAATCTTTCAAGTCGTATTTGGTTTGATCGGAGGAGGAATTGGATTATCAATAGGCTTCCTGGTCAGGAGCCTGGAGATCACCAGGAGCTTCGTGCCAACGGCTGGCTATCCTTGGTACCTGCTGCTTGCAGCAATCACGCTCGTCTTTGCATTGGCAACATTCCTAGTCGCTCCCTGGCTGATTCGGGTCGTGCTGCAGATGATCAAGTTTTTCGAAAACAGACTGCAGCGAACCCCGATGCAAGATCTCATTGGCGGTGCTTTTGGAATCATTGTAGGTCTTGTAATTGCCAACTTATTAGGAGCTTCGCTGGCCCGCATCCCCGTGGTCGGCCCGTACGTTCCTGTGGCGGCCAGTTTGTTGTTGGGATATCTCGGGCTGAGCGTGGGAATGAAGAAGAGGGACGACGTGACCGGCCTGTTCTCTTTTTTCAAGACGAGCAAGGCCAAGAGTGATGGTGTGCGGGGAAATTTAAAGATACTCGACACTAACGTCATCATTGACGGACGGATCTCCGATATCTGCCGCAGTGGTTTCCTGGAGGGGACGCTGGTCGTGCCCCGTATTGTCCTGGAAGAACTCCAGCACATCGCCGATTCCTCTGACCTGCTCAGGCGCAACAAGGGGCGCCGCGGGCTGGACATCCTCAATAAGATGCGCAAAGAACAGGGAATCAAGATTGACGTGCGGGACTTCGAGCGCCTGGAAAACAGCGAGGTCGACGCTATGCTGCTAAAAATCGCCAAGCGCCTGGATGCTCCTGTCGTCACCAACGATTACAACCTGAACAAGGTGGCCGAGCTGGAAAACGTCAAGGTGTTGAACATCAACGAACTGGCCAATGCGGTCAAGCCGCTGTACCTGCCCGGCGAGGAGATCGGAGCGGTTGACGTCATCCGGGACGGCAAGGAAGTGGGGCAGGGGATCGCCTACCTGGAGGACGGCACCATGATCGTGATCGAAAACGGCAAGCGCTACATCGGGCAGAACATTCCAGTGGTTGTCACCAGCGTGCTGCAGACCTCGGCGGGGCGGATGATCTTCGCCAAGCCAAGGATCATGGCCAAGGATGCCAATTCGCATCCTCGTCGCTATCATGAGGTGAAAGTGATTGGATAAGGTCGGCGGCGTGATCCTGGCGGCCGGTCGGGGCGAGAGGATGGGAGCCCCCCTCAACAAGGCCTTCCTCCCTCTTGGCGACCGGCCGTTGCTTTTGCACAGCATTCTCACCTTCGAGGCCTCAGTTGTGGTGGACGCCTACGTAGTGGTGGCGCCCCCGGAGCAGGTGGTCTTCTGCCGCGTTCTGCTGGCGCCCTACGATTTGCAGAAGCTGGTTGCCGTGGTGGCCGGCGGCCTCTCGCGGCAGGAATCGGCGGCGGCCGGGGTACAAGCGCTACCCGGGGACTGTGGCCTGGTGGCCGTGCATGATGCTGCCAGGCCGCTGCTCTCTGCCGGGCTGCTGGAGGGGGCGGTCAGGCGTGCCGCTGAGTGCCCGGGCGGCCTGGTGGTGGCGGTTCCGGTCAAGGACACCGTCAAAATGGTGGATGCAGACGGCATGGTCAGGGATACCCCAGGCCGGGACGGGATGTGGATCGCCCAAACTCCCCAGGTCTTCCGGCGTGACCTGCTGCTCCGGGCTTATGCCAAGGCGGAACGGGACGGCTTTACGGGCACCGACGACGCCTCCCTGGTGGAACGCCTGGGAGTGCCGGTGAAGGTCTACCCGGGGAGCTATGACAACTTCAAGGTGACTACCCCTGAGGACTTGCGGGTTGCCCAGGCGATCCTGGGGCAGGGCGCCGGGCGCCCTGCAGCGTCACCCGCAGCCTTGATGACCGGAGGTTCGTCCCCGGCAACCGTGCGGGTGGGGATCGGCTACGACGTGCATTCCTTCGACCCGGGGCGCACCCTTGTCCTGGGAGGCGTGGAGATCCCTGACAGCCCAGGCCTGGCCGGTTATTCCGATGCCGATGCGGCGTTGCACGCCCTGATGGATGCCTGTTTGGGCGCTGCCGGGCTGCGGGACATCGGGCACCATTTCCCTCCGGGCGACCCGCGCTGGCGGGATGCCCCCAGCCTCGCCCTGCTGGCCGGCGTCAGGAGCATCCTGGCGGCAGCCGGGTATGCGGTCTGCCAGGTCGACCTGGTGATCGCCGCCGAGACGCCGCGGTTGGCGCCCCACATCGAGGCGATGCAGCAGCGGATCGGGGCGGTGCTCGGGATTCCGGCGGGCAACGTGGGGGTCAAGGCTACCACCACCGAGGGCCTGGGCTTCGTCGGGCGCAGGGAGGGGATCGCCGCCTGGGCGGTGGCTAGCCTGTGTGGTTGATCTGGCGCTCCAGCTCATCCAGGTAGGCCAGGCGGTGCTTCAGGGACGGGTGAGTGGAGAGCAGCTCGCCCAGGGACTCTCCGAGCCCGTGCAGGGACGGGACGATCAGGAAGGCGTTGACGGCGTCGGACTGGCCCAGCGCCGGTTGGCGGGTCGACCGGGCGGTGTTGCTGATCTTGATCAGGGCGCTGCGCAGGTTGGCCGGCGCTTCGGTCAGGTAGGCGGAGCCCCGGTCGGCGGCGTATTCCCGGTAGCGGGAGAGCGCCCTGATCAGGATAAAGCTGACCAACCAGACCAAGAGCGACACAATGTAGACCAGGGCCATACTCCCGCCGCGGTTCTCCCGGTCGCGCCCGGAGCCTCCCCCGAAACCTCCGCCGAAGAAGAAAAGATATTGCATCAGGTACGAGGCCAGCGTGGCAAAGAAGGTGGCCAGGGTCATCACGGCCATGTCGTGGTTGCGCACGTGACTCATCTCGTGAGCGAGCACCGCCTCGATCTCCTGCGGGTTGAGCCGGTCGAGCAGGCCCTGGGTCACCGCTACCACGGCGTGCCCGGGGCTCCTGCCGGTGGCGAAGGCGTTGGGCGCCGGGGTGGGGACCACGGCCACCTTCGGCTTGGGCACTCCGGCCTGGGCCGCCAGGCGGGAGACGATGGCGTGCAGCTCGGGCGCAGCCTCCGGGCTAACCTCACGCGCTCCCGTTGAAAGCAGCACTATGCGGTCGGAGAAGTAGTATTGCGCCAGCAGCATCACGCCGACGATGACGATCATCCAGGTAAAGCTGACGCCTGCGTTGTAGAGCACCAGGGCAAACAACAGGTAGACAGCGGCCAGCAGGAACATGGTCAGAAACATCCTGGCCGACAATTCAAAATCCCTGGGAATCTGCCTCATCTGTTTCACCTTCTGTCGGGCACAAATTTGGAATACAACCGTCAACGGGCTTAATGCCGGTAGGTCGCGCCTGCTTAAGCAAACGTCTTGGCGGCAATCGCGGCGATGATGGCGACAAGGAGTGCTATGATAAAAACCAGCGCCAGCAGGGCCAATATGGTGATCAGCAGCACGGCGAGAGCCTGCCCGGTATCGAGCCGCTGACTCTCCCTGATCGCCAGCACGTCCAGCACCAGGATCCAGATTCCGGCTACGAAGCCGGCAACGCCTCCAACGAGCGAACCGGTAGCCTGCCCGAACAGCAGGGCCAGGGCCGTGAGGGGAATGCTCAACAGGCTGGGAGCCGTAGCGAAACCGAGGGAGGCCAGCATGCCCACCAAAGTGCCCACGCCCTTGAACAGCTTGCTGAACCCGTAGTAGATGGCGCCGTTAATGAACCAGGACAGGGTGCTGGCCACCAGGGCGACGGGGATGAACACTCCGGGAGTATATAAGGTGGAAAACAATCTTACCAATTCCGGGTCTGAGATGTTTACCGGACGGGAGTTAACAGTCGCCGCGGTGACCGCCCCGTTCAGGAGCGCCAGCACCACCACTAACAGCAGGCTCTCTTTCCACAGCCTCTTCTCGGCAATCTCACGCAATGCCCGAACCGGCTCGGCAATGACGCCAGCCAGGTGTTCCCACATTCCAGGCGCCTCCCCCATCAAATGGCCGACCCACCCCGGCGCCATTCGATGCCCATGATGTTCCCCAGCACTCAACAGTTACGCCGAACACTGGTTTGATTAACAACGGTAACCGTGCCTAATGTTTTAACCGAGAGCTACCCGCTCTAATGCCCCCGCTTCTCTGAAGCGGTGGGATAAGAGCGGCTACGCCTCTAGTTAACTATTTCTAAGCTTCAGTGGGGGTAAGACAATCCCCCGCTTAAGCCAAGAACTAGTTGAAAAGTTGCCTTTGTTGAACGCCCGCAAAAGCGCCGCCACTAAGGTGGCTAGTATTGCAGCGTAGTATAGGCGGACGGTAACTGCTGCGGGGTAATGCCCTGCATCATCCTGACCGCAGCCATGAAGTCCGGCACGTTCCCCAGGGCGGTCAGCCCCCGCAGCAGGTCTGTCAACCCCGAGTGGTGGTATTCCACCGCCTGCGGTGAGGCAATCCCTGCCATGTTCCCGGCCAGGGCCACCGCTTCATGCAGCCCTCCCAACTCGTCCACCAGTCCGACCTGCTTGGCTTGGGTCCCGGTGTATACCCGCCCGTCTGCCAGTTTCCGGACCTGGGCCTCAGTCATGCCGCGGCCATTGGCCACAGCCTGCACGAACTGTTCGTAGGTGTCGTTGATGATCCCCTGCATGATCGCTGCCTCTTCAGGGGTGATCGGGCGGCCTGGCGAGAGCATGTCCTTGTAGGGGCCGCTCTTGAAGACCTGCTCCTTGTAGCCGATCTTATTGTAGAGGTCCTGGAGGTTGGGGACGGTGGAGATCACCCCGATGCTGCCGGTGAGGGTCGCGGGATCGGCGACGATCTTGTCCGCCGCCACTGCCACGTAATAGCCGCCAGAGGCCGCCAGGTCGCCGCAGGAGACGACCACTTTCTTGCCCGACTCCTTGAGGCGCTGCACCTGGTCGTTGAGCTCCTGGGAGGCCGCCGGACTGCCGCCGGGGGAGTCGATCCGGAGCACCACTGCCTTCAGCCCCGGGTCGTCGGTGGCCCGCTCCAGGTCCTGCATGGTCTGATCAGTGGTGGAGCCACCGGTGAGCGTGGACGAACCGCTAAAACCGATCTCTCCGGTCAGGTAGATCACCGCAACCGTCCTGCTGCTACTACGCCCGGTCGCGGTTGAACCCACCCGCTGTGGCGTCCGGTAGAAGACAACTGCTACGGCGATCAGGGTGACGGCGATGGCGGCGATAAAGATGATTATTCCGGTACGCTTGGAATCCAAAAGAGAGCACCCCCCGAATCGGAAGTCTGATGTCAGACAAAACACGAGTACTCAGGAGTCAGAATGAGAGAACGGTTTGTCGTCTTGAATAATTCTGACTACTGAATTCTGAATTCCTGATCAGTCTGACCTCTTGCCTCCGACCTCTGTGCCCGCTAAGCGGGCACTCAATAGATATTATGAGCCGGACCAGGCGGCGAATACTAACTGAAATATTCCCAATTTTGGTCGTGGGTTGTTGGAGCTAACCACCGTTCTTTTTGTCGGGCAGAAAATCGTGCAGCAGCTTTTGGCGGGACATCCAGATGTACTTGAGGGTGAGGTCCTGGCGTCCCTGCCAGAAGCGGTGGAAGCCTACCGGATGGTACAAGGCGAGCAGAAAACCCTCTCCCAGGGTGTACAGCCAGCGCATCACCCAGCTTGCCTTAAACTCTCGATCCTCGAAGCCCAGGACCCGTGCGCCGTGGTACAGCATGGTGAGGGCGTAAAAGGCCTTGACCTCCGCCAGGTCCTGCCCGGTTGCAACGCGCCTCGCCAGCAAGACCAGGTCCTGTGTCAGCCCCTTCCTGGCGGCGATGGCGGCCTTGACCCGGCTTTTGTACTTGAGCTGCTGCCTCATGGTGTCCCGGTTGGACAGGTGCAGTTCTCCTAACAGGTCGCCAGGCCTGATTAGCGTACCGTCGCTCAGTTCCACGTCAGGTCCGCGGTAGCGGCAAGTGCTCAGGCGAAACATGCCCCCGGGACGGATATTCTCAATGTGGTGCAGTTTGCCGAAGAACCTCTCCCAGACCTCCAAGGCCGATAACAGCAGGGTGCGCCATAACGGCTCTTCCATGAGGACACCTTCTATAACAGGAGTCAGAATTCAGGAGCCAGAAGTCAGAATAAGGCAAAACCGAAAACAAGGTAAATCTGGTATCCAAAGTTTTGATATCCGCGGGCATAAACACCGGCACTCGGGCAACGTTCCTTGAAGAAGACATACTTGCATTTATTTTCGTTGCACCGGGGCCAAACTCCTGCTTTTTACCGAGGGCTACCCGCTCTAATGCCCCCGCTTCTCTGAAGCGGTGGGATAAGAGCGGCTACGTCACTAGTTAAACCTATACAGTAAAACACCGGCCGAAAAATTCCAGCCGGTGCATCTGCCCGTTAGTATTTGGCTAACCACCATTACTGCCGTTCCTCGGCAGATTTCTGCGACTGCTTCATGATGTCCAGGAACGGAGCGATCAGATCGAGCGGTAGCGGGAAGACGATGGTGCTGGACTGGTCGGTGGCGATCTCCGTCAGGGTTTGCAGGTAGCGCAACTGCATCGTTCCCGGTTGCGAAGAGATCACCCGCGCTGCCTCGGCCAGTTTCTCCGAAGCCTGGAATTCGCCCTCGGCGTGGATCAGCTTCGCCCGCCGCTCCCGCTCCGCCTCGGCCTGGGCGGCCATGGACCGCTGCATGGCGGGCGGCAGTTCGGCGTCTTTGACCTCCACCAGGCTGACCTTAACCCCCCAGGGTTCGGTGCCCTCGTCGATGATCTGCTGCAGGCGGCGGTTGATGTCGTCCCGCTTGGAAAGCAGTTCGTCCAGCTCGGACTGGCCGAGCACGCTGCGCAGCGTGGTCTGGGACAATTGCATGGTCGCCCTGACGTGATCGTACACCTTGATCACGGAGTCCACCGGGTTGACCACCCGGAAGTAAACGACGGCGTTGACCTTGACGGTGACGTTGTCCTTGGTGATGATCTCCTGCGTGGGGATGTCCATGGTGACCACCCGGAGGTCAACCTTCTGCATCCGCTCGATACCAGGGATCAGGATGATCAGGCCTGGCCCCCGGGCGCCCACGCAGCGCCCCAGGCGGAAGATGACACCCCGTTCGTATTCCTGGACGATTTTGATCATGGCCGACAGTAAGATCAGGATAATGATCACGATTGGAATCCATAAAAATGACATTTGACTCCCCCTTTCTCATTCCGGTTGTTACTTTAGTTAACTGATGCTGTACCTTTACTATTATGTCCAGGATCAGCGTTGCCCAGCACGCACCCTCAATTTCAGCCCCTCGATTCCGGTGATCACCACCTCTGCCCCCTCGGGGATAGTGCCCGATTCGGAGACCGCCTTCCACAACTCTCCGGAAACAAAAACCGTACCGTCGGGATGGAGTTCCGTTCTGGCGACCGCTCTCTGACCAAGCAGGCCTTCCCTGCCCGTTCTAACTGGCTGCCGCTGTCCCCGCACCACCAGGGTGATCAGCAGCGCCAGCAACAGGGCGAAGACGAGAACGGTGCCAGCAATCAGCCAGCCATTCACCCTTGGTCCGTAGGGCTGGTTGCTGAACAGCAGCAGCGAGCCGATAACCAGGGAGATCAGGCCCCCGACCCCCAGCGCTCCATGAGTGAAAGTGAAGGCTTCAGCGACAAAGAAACCGAACGCCAGGATGATCAGCATGACGCCTCCCCAGTAGGCGTCCAGTGTCCCCAGGGAATAAAGCCCCAACAGCATGCCGATGCTGCCGGCAACCCCGGGCAAGACCAGGCCCGGGTGGTAGATCTCCACCAGCAGGCCGGCCATACCGACGATCAGCAGGAGATAGGCCAGGTTGGGGTCGCTGAGAACCAGCAGGAATTTTTCCAGGCTGCTCATGGGCAGGTTGACCACTGGGGCGCCCAGAGTCTGCAGCCGGACCTGGGCGCCGCTGCTCAGGGTCACCGTCCGGCCCTGCAATTGGTTGAACAGATCGGACAGGTCCTTGGCCCGCAGGTCGATCAGGTGTTGTTCCAGGGCCTCGGTGTCCGTGAAGGACTTACTTTCCCGCACGGTCTGCTCCGCCGCCACCGGGTTGCGCCCGTGGGCCTCGGCCAGGGAGCGCACCCAGGCCGCGGCGTCCTCGGTGATCTTCTCGTAGGGGATGTCCGCAGGGGTCTGCCCCGACTGGTTCATTATTGGATTGCCCTCAATGACCGGATGGGCGGCGCCGATCCGGCTGCCTGGGGCCATGGCCGCCACGTTGGCGGACAGGGTGATGAAAGTGCCGGCGGAGCCGGCCCAGCCGCCGGCCGGGGACACAAACACCACTACCGGCACCTGGGAGTTGGAGATGGAGGTGACTATATCCTGGGTCGCGTTATAATCGCCACCGGGTGTGTCCAGCATGATTACCAGGGCATTGGCCCGGTTCTCTTCGGCGATCCTGATCACCCGTGCGCAGTAAACGGCGGTGATGGGGGCGATCTGTCCGGTCAGGTTCGCCACGTAGATCGGGGCCAGCGTCGATGTTGCCGCCTCTGCAGGCGGCACGCCTGTTGCCGGGCCGGGTTGGAAGCAGATCCACGGGAAAAGGAAGATGGCGCCCATCAGGACGGACACAAGCAAAAACGCTGAACGCTTATCGGGCATGCTCAGTTCTCCGCCTCTCCGTTACAGCAATTAAATAAATGCCCGCCGGGCTACAGCGGGTCATTCAACCTGAACGTGAAAAGGCTGTTAATTGGTCTTGGACGGAGCTTCCTTCTGCTCGGAAGCCTGTGCAATCTGCTCCTGAGCCGGCTTGGTTTTCTCCTGCAGGTCATCCATGGTCATGCTTGAGGCTTGCCGAAACTCTTTGATGGTTTTCCCCATGGCTTTCCCGATATCAGGCAGCTTGCCGGGGCCGAAAATGATCAGAACGATGGCGAGGATGAGAATCAGGTGCCATGGCTCCAAAACACCCATGATGTTACCTCCTCCATTGGGTCTTTCAGCAATTATATCACATCTTGTCCACAACAGTCAGCAACAATTTAACTTCGCTGAGAAGTCCCCCACCATTTTAGTGGTTGGTGATGAGTGGTTGCATAAGGATAGCTTTATTTGGAAAAAATATGTGACAAAAGGATGGTGTATGGTGATATGGAACTGAGCGCACGCAACCAGTTACGGGTCAAAGTCAAACAGGTGAGATCGAACGACATCTCCGCCGAGGTGATCATGGACATCGGGGGGCAGGAGATGTGCGCCAACGTGACCGCCGATTCGGTCAAAAGGCTCGGTCTGAAGGCAGGCGACGATGCCACCGCGGTGGTCAAGGCAAGTTCGGTCATGCTGATGAGGTAGGAAGGGACGGTTCATCTGTCAATAAGAAACCTGGTGGAGTCGTCAGCCACCAGGTTTCTTAACCGATCAGGGCAGGCTCCATTACCACTGAAGCCAAGAACTAGTTGAATCCTCAAGCGCCACCGTCAAGGGTCTCTTTCCCGGCCTTGACCAGCTTTCTGACCATGTTGCCCCCGATCTTTCCTGCTTCCCGCACGGTCAACTCATCCCCCGGGTTGGTCAGGTCGTCGTCCAGGCCGAGTTCCCTGGCCGTCTCCCACTTGAGCTTTTTATTGGCGTCCTTATTGCTTCTCTCGCCCTGTTTTTTGCCTTTGGGCACCGGCATCACCCCCTGAACTTATTTTCCCCTGGAGAGGGTGAAAAATATTCAAAGGCGGGGGACTTCTTGGCGAAGTTAAATAAGATAGAAACCTCCCGGTTCAATGCCGGGAGGTTTTCGTACTCTACTGTATATTCCAGTGTTATTCTAATAGTCCATCTCGCCCGGGTTCGGGTAGGGTGGCATTTTATCCCTCTTCTGCGGGATCTCTGAGACCAGGGCCTCGGTGGTCAGCAGCATCGAGGCGATGCTGGCGGCGTTCTGGAGGGCGCTCCTGGTCACCTTCAGCGGGTCGACGATCCCGGCCTGGATCATGTCCACGTACCTCTCCTCCAGGGCGTCGAACCCGATGCCCGGCTTCTCGTTCTTGATCTTCTCGATCACCACGGAACCTTCCATGCCGGCATTCTCGGCGATCTGCCGCAGCGGCTCCTCCAGCGCCCGGCGGACGATGCGGACGCCTACCAGCTCGTCACCTTCAGCCTGGACCTGGTCCAGGGCCGGGATGATGTTCACCAGGGTGACGCCACCGCCGGGAATGATCCCCTCCTCGACCGCAGCCCTGGTGGCGGACAGGGCATCCTCGATCCGGTGCTTCTTCTCCTTCAGCTCGGTCTCGGTGGCAGCCCCCACCTTGACCACGGCCACGCCGCCGGCCAGTTTCGCCAGCCGCTCCTGCAGTTTCTCCCGGTCGTAGTCGGAGGTGGTGTCCTCGATCTGGACCTTGATCTGGTTGACCCGGGCCTTGACGGCGTCGGACTTGCCGTAGCCTTCGACGATGGTGGTCTTCTCCTTGCCGATCTTGATCTTCTTCGCCTGGCCGAGCATGCTCAGGTCGACGTTCTCCAGCTTGTATCCCATGTCTTCGGAGATGAAGGTGCCGCCGGTGAGGATGGCGATATCCTCCAGCATCGACTTACGGCGGTCGCCGAAGGCGGGGGCCTTGACGGCGGCGCCATGCAGGATGCCCCGCAGCTTGTTGACCACCAGGGTGGCCAGGGCCTCGCCCTCAATGTCCTCGGCGATGATCAGAAGCGGCTTGCCGGAGCGCACGACCTTTTCCAGGAGGGGCAGGAAGTCGTTGATGGCGCCGATCTTCTTCTCGTAGATCAGGATGTAGGGCTCCTCCAGCTCGACTTCCATGGTCTCATTGTTGGTGACGAAGTAGGCGGAGATGTAGCCGCGGTCGAACTCCATGCCCTCGACCACCTCCACTACGGTCTCGATCCCCTTGGACTCTTCCACGGTGATCACGCCGTCCTTGCCGACCTTGTCCATGGCCTCGGCGATCAGTTCGCCGATCTCCTTGTCGTTGCCGGCGATGGCGGCCACGTTGGCGATGGACTCCTTGGAGTCCACGCTGATGCTGTGCTTCTTCATCTCCTCGACGACCTTCTCCACCGCCTTGTCGATGCCGCGCTTCAGGAAGATCGGGTTGGCGCCGGCGGTGACGTTCTTGAGGCCTTCGTTGACGATCGCCTGGGCGAGGACAGTGGCGGTGGTGGTGCCGTCCCCGGCGACATCATTGGTCTTGGAGGCGACCTCCTTGCAGAGCTGGGCGCCCATGTTCTCGTAGGGGTCCTCCAGCTCGATCTCCTTGGCCACGGTGACGCCGTCCTTGGTGATGGTCGGGGCGCCGAATTTCTTCTCCAGCACGACGTTCCGGCCTTTAGGCCCGAGGGTGGTTTTAACCGCCTCGGCGACTATGTTGACGCCTCTCTCCAGCTTGCGCCTGGCGTCGACGTTGAAAATAATTTGCTTGGCAGCCATTAATTCTTTACCTCCTTATGGTTGTGTTTAGCGAAGTTATAGGGCATACGCCCACGCTGTTTGCGGAGGCGCCATCCGAAGAACGGAAATAGCTAAACTTTTTCCGACATCCGGCGTCCTGCCTCAGACCCCTGAAATGGCAGCTACTCTTTGATGGCGAGGATGTCGGTTTCCCGCAGAATCAGGTACTCGTCGGCTTCGAGCTTGATTTCCGTGCCGCCGTATTTGGCATAGATCACCTTGTCGCCGGCCTTGACTTCCGGCTGGACCCTGGTTCCATTTTCGAGGAGCCGGCCCGGTCCGACCGCAATCACTTCCCCGGCCTGCGGTTTTTCCTTGGCGGTGTCGGGAAGGATGATCCCTCCCTGGGTCTTTTCCTCCTTGGACAGAGGCTTTACCAGCACGTGGTCACCTAGTGGTTTGAGCATTTACAACAACCCTCCTTAAAATGTTGAAAAAATGAAACTGATTAGCACTCAACCTCAACGAGTGCTAACAGCCTAAGATAAATATACAAAAAGAGGCACTGCTTGTCAATACCTTTTTCACGACTTCAACACAAGTTTAACCAATTTTATTGTAAATTAACGAAAATATTGAGCAGGGGCTGGAGGGGGCCGCGGGGCGGGGTGCGGGGCGCGAGGACATCGGGCGGGTTTTTGGGAAGGGGATCCGCGGTCTCTGGCTTTATTGTTGTGGTTGTTGTTCCAGGTGAGCGAAGATCACTGTCTGGTGACCCTTTTCCTTGCTGCAGGAGGGACAGTTGACCAGGCACAGGTAGAGGTCCCGTGCCTTGCGCCCCCTCTTTTTTAAATTCCGGATCAGTTTGTCGACCACGGTGCCCATCTGGAATGGCGGCGCTTTGGTGACTACCGTGTAGAAGGTTCCCTGGAGCTTGCGGCAGGAAGCATTGTCGTCCCCCCGGCATTCTTCCGGCTTCCCTGGCGGGGGGCTGATCTCCAGGAAGATTTCGCCCCGGAACAGGCCGCTCTTCAGTAAAATGAGCGGGTTCTGTTTGATGACGTAGCCCTGGGTTTTGGCTTGCATCATCGCCATGGTGACGTCTTCGGAATAGCTGATCGGACTGTGGAGGGCCATGCGGGTGGTGACGCGGTAAAAGTAGCGTGGCTGTTCCCAGAAAAACTCTTTCTCTTGCCAGTCTTCGGTGTCCATCGGCTGGCAGTAACAGCCCTTGAGCATGACTCCATCTCCATTTTGGGATGTGCGAGGTTTGGAGGTTCTCACCCATTAATTATACTCCAGATGTTTTGTCCTGCATATATGTTCTTGCGTATTAAGTATCTTGCCAGGGAATACAATATTTGTATTCAACTAGTTCTTGGCTTCAGTGGGGGATTGTCTTTCCCCCACAGAAGCTTGGAAATAGTTAACTAGAGGCGTAGCCGCTCTTATCCCACCGCTTCAAAGAAGCGGGGGCATTAGAGCGGGTAGCCCTCGGTAAAGAAGGTGGTGTTGGTGGTGCGCTGGATAGTGATAAGACGGCGTGACCTATTGAGGTGGGGGCTGTTTGTGGTGATTTTCGGCAGCGGTCTGCTGCTGGCGACCGGCCTGGCGGGCCTGGTGGGCAGGGTGTCCGCCGGCCAACAGCGCGACGTGCCGATCTACTCGGTTGATACCAAGGAGAAGAAGGTGGCCATCTCCTTTGACGCGGCCTGGGGGGCGGATTCCACACCGAAGCTGTTGGAAATCCTCAAAGAGCACAACGTGAAGGCCACCTTCTTTTTGACCGGGATCTGGGTCAAGAAATACCCGGAGATGGTACAGGCGATCGCTGCCGCCGGGCATGAGATCGGCAACCATAGCCTGACTCACCCGCATTTCGCCTCATTGCCGGAGGCGGAGATCAAGCAGGAACTGGATGAGAACGATGCCCTGATCTTCAAGCTCACCAACAAGCACACCCGGCTGTTCCGACCGCCTTTCGGGGAGTATGACAACCTGGTGCTGCAGACCGCCCGCGGCATGGGCTACGAGGTGATCCAGTGGAGCGTGGACTCACTGGACTGGCAGAATATCGGCAAGGAGGCGATTGTCGACCGGGTGCTGAAGAACGTCCAACCCGGGGCGATTATCCTCTTCCACAACAACGCCAAGTATACCCCGGAGGCCCTGCCGGTGATCCTGGATGCCCTGCAGCAACAGGGCTACCAGATCGTTCCGGTCTCGGACCTGCTGCTCAAGGGGGACTACTACGTGGAGCGGCACAGTGGCATCCAGAAGAAAAAAGGGAGCTAGATCTCCCGGGGCTTGCAGATGATCTCCTTGACCTTGGTGTCGAAGAACTGGTTGGAGTGGGCGGGCACGATCACCACCGCCGTATCGGCCCCGCTGGCCGAGCCGGCCACGGCGATGACCTCCTGTCCGTAAGGGATCAGCCCGGCGTCCAGGGCCATGCCGGCGATCTCCACGCAGACCTTGACCCCCTGGCCGAGCATCCTGAGCGATTGGGCGATGATCTCCGCCGGGTAGAGGCCGCCGAACTTGTTACGCACCGCCCGGTCGACCCCGGCCAGGAGGTGGGTGGTGGTCAGCAGCTTGACCCCCTTCTCCGCTAGCCCTTGCCTGACCTGGGCCGGCATCTCGTCCTCGCCCGGGCCCATGAAGCCGACGTGGTGGGTGACGCAGACCACGTCCAACCCCTTGTCCAGGAACTGTTCCGCAGTGTAGCCGCTGTTGGATGCCACCACGACCTGCCTGATCCCCAGCTCTTTTGCCCGCTTCAGGGCCAGCTCGACGGTGGCGGCAGTGTTGGTCCTTCCCTTCTGCTCCCAGTACATTATGATCACTCCCTCCTCGATTACCTTCCCCTGTATTGTTCTAGTTCTTGGCCTCAGTGGGGGCTTGCCTTCCCCCGCTGAGGCCAAGAACTAGTTGAACCAGTGGTGTAGCCGCTCTTATCCCACCGCTTCAGAGAAGCGGGGGCATTAGAGCGGGTAGTCATCTGGTAAATATATTCAAGCCGGGTTTCAACTGCTGATCATGCTTGGGGCAAGGGTATGGCCGCCCCCCCTGGTATTTCCTGTTATGATCATTTATCATACTGGTGGTATGCCAATAATGGTCTTGGGGGATGGTCAATCATGACCAAGTCGATATTTTCTCGTAGTAGAGCCGGTATGCCCGGTTACCACAGGCAAATGTTGATTTGCATGGCCTGCGCAGCCTTTCTCTGCCTGCTGGTCTTTGCCTTCCTGGCCTGGCAGTTGCGCCTGGGTGGACTGGCAGCCTTTGACGGCACGGTTACCGGGTGGGTGCGGAGCTTCGTGAACCCCGGCCTGACACCCTGGATGATCCTGATCACCGACCTGGGCATCTTTGGCTTTGTCACCGCCCTGACCGCCCTGGCCACCATTCTCCTGTTCGTCCGCCGGCAATGGATGGATGGCCTGGGGGTGACGGCAGCCCCCCTGTCAGCATGGTGGCTGGAGCTCTATCTGAAATCGATCTTTCAACGGCCGCGTCCGGGTCTGCCGCAACTGGACGCGGCTCCCGGTTACAGCTTCCCCAGCGGCCACGCCATCGTGACCGCGGCGCTCTTGTTCACCCTGGCCCTGGTCTATTACCGTCATACCAACTCTCGCACCGGCAGGATGCTGGCGCTGACGGTCGCGTCCCTGCTGGTGCTGCTGGTGGGAATCAGCCGGGTCTACCTGGGGGTGCACTACCCCAGCGATGTGGTAGCCGGCTGGGCGTTGGGCGGATTGCTGGTTGTGGTGATTGCCTTCCTGATCCACCTGGGTTCCAGGAAGAGTCAGGGACGCGGGTTGTAGGGCTGTTGCTGCTTACGCATCCTCAGCGACCTGGGCGTGACCTCCAGCAGTTCATCGGCGCCGATGAACTCCAGGCACTGCTCCAGGCCCATCTGCCGTGGTGGGGTCAGCTTGATACCCAGATCGGCGGTGGAACTGCGCATGTTGGTCAGGCGCTTTTTCTTACAGACATTGATGGCCAGGTCACCGATGCGGGCGTGTTCACCCACGATCATCCCGGCGTAGACCGGCACACCCGCACCAACAAACAGATCACCCCGCTCCTGGGCGTTTTCGAGCCCGTAGCCGGTGGTCTCCCCGCCCTCGAAGGCCACTAGCGACCCCCGCAGGTGCGCCTGGATCTCTCCGGCCAGTGGTGCATAGTGGTGGAAAGACTGATACATGACGCCGGTGCCTTTGGTGTCGGTTAGAAACTCCGAGCGGAAGCCGAACAGGCCGCGGGTGGGAACGTGAAACTCAATGCGCACCAGACCGTTGGCGTCGGGCTGCATGTTTATCAGGGCGCTCTTGCGGGGTCCCAGGCGTTCCATAATGACTCCGATATAGGCCTCCGGCGCCTCGATCACCACCTCTTCCACCGGCTCGCAGATCACTCCCTTGATCTCCCGCTCGATCACCTGCGGCTGGGATACCTCGAACTCGTAGCCCTCCCGGCGCATGGTCTCGATCAGGATTGACAGATGCAGTTCGCCGCGGCCAGCGACCAGGAAGGCATCCGGTGAATCGGTCGGTTGCACTCGCAGGCTGACGTCTGACTCCAATTCCCTCATCAGCCGCTCCCCGAGCTTGCGGGAGGTGACGAAGTCTCCTTCCCGGCCGGAGAAGGGACTCTTGTTCACCAGGAAGGTGACGGCTACGGTCGGCTCGTCGATCTGCACGAAACTGAGCGGCGTCGGATCTTCCAGGTCGGCGATGGTCTCGCCGACATTGATCTCATCCAGCCCGGTGACAACCACGATTTCCCCCGCGGCAGCATCCTCCACCGGGACCTTTTTCAGTCCGTCAAAAACATATAGGCCGGCCAGGCGCTGTCGCCGCGGCACGCCGTCGACGCCAAGCACGGCCACATCCTGTTTGTTGCGAATGGCGCCCTGGTGGATGCGCCCCACCGCCTGCCGCCCCACGTAGGTGTCGAAGTCGATCAGGGTCACACCGAGTTGCAGCGGGGTCCTGGGATCACCGGCCGGCACCGGGATGGTGGATACGATCAGGTCGAACAGTGGCTTCAGGTTGGCGCCCGGCTGCCCCGGATCCTGGGTGGCCGTGCCCGCCTTGGCATTGGTGTAGACCACCGGGAAGTCCAACTGGTTGCTGTTGGCGCCCAGGTCGATAAACAGCTCCAGCACTTCGTCCAACGCCTCGGCGGGGCGGGCGTTGGGACGGTCGATCTTGTTGATCACCACGATTGGCACCAGCCCGGCTTCCAACGCCTTGCGCAGCACGAAGCGGGTCTGAGGCATTGGCCCCTCTGAGGCGTCCACCAGCAGCAGGACGCCGTCGACCATCTGGACGATGCGCTCCACCTCGCCGCCGAAGTCGGCGTGGCCGGGGGTATCCACGATGTTCAGCTTATAGCCCTGGTAAGTGACGGCGGTATTCTTGGCCATGATGGTGATGCCGCGCTCACGCTCCAGGTCGTTGCGGTCGAGGACGCGCTCCTCCACGGTCTGCCGTTCATGGAAGACCCCGCTCTGCTTCAGCATCCCGTCCACCAGGGTGGTCTTGCCGTGGTCGACGTGGGCGATGATCGCCAGGTTGCGGATATGGTCCTGCCGTACACTATCGCTCTTGATTGTTCCTTCCAAATTACTCACCGTCTTATTGTTCTTTGGATTTGGGGGGCTTCACCGCCCGTTATCGCGTAAAAGCCGTCTCATACACCTGAATGAGGCGGCTTACTTGGGTCGCAATTTACATGGGACTGCAAGCAGCACTGTTATTGTACGCAGTATCCGGGTAATTGTCAATCTTAACCCGTAGCCACGTTCGAACGACGCCGGGCGATCTCCTCCACCCCGCCCGCATTCAAAACAGGCCCTCCCTCCGCGCGATCTCCTGGTACAGCGGCTTCAGGCGCCCGTACAGCCGCCGGTATACCCGCCCGTAGATCTCCTCATAAACGGCTGCTCTCGCCGCGTCGGGCAGAACAGGCTCCCGGTAGCGCACCATGGCGGCCACGGCGTCGGGAAAACCGGAAAAGAATTTGCTGCCCACGGCAGCCACCACGCTTGCCCCCAGGGCCGCCGTCTCCCAGGTATGCGCCCGGACCACCGGCAGGTTAAATACGTCGGCGGTGATCTCTGTCATCCGGGTACTGCGGGCGCCGCCTCCGGAGACATACAGGCGGGTAACCTTTTGGCCGGTCCGCCGCTCCAGCCTTTCCTTCCCCTCCCGGAGGGCCAGGGCCAGCCCTTCCAGCAGGGCCAGGTACAGGTGCGCCCGGGTGTGATTGTAGCGGAAGCCCACGGCCGCTCCCCTGGCCTCCACCCCCGGGCGGCCCAGGCCGGGCACCCAGTATGGCTGCACCAGCAGTCCCTGCGCCCCGGGGGGAATGGCCTCGATCAGGGCGTCCAGGACCTCTTCCGGGGCGACCTGCTTCTCTGCGGCGAGCATTTTTTCCTGCAGGCCGAATTCCCGGAGGAACCAGGACACCAGCCAGAAACCGCTGAAGATCTGCACTTCCAGGTTGTAGTGGCCCGGCCAGGCGCTGGGGTAGGCCGGAAAAAGGGGCAGCGGTTCGATGTAGCGGGGGGAGACCACGTTGATGGCGGCGGCGGTACCGAGGCTGATGCTGGCCTGAGTAGGAGCGAGACACCCCACCCCCAGGGCCTCGCAGGCTTTGTCCGCGGCTGCCGCCAGCAGGGACATCCCCTGGGGGAGGCCGGTAGCCGCGGCCGCCACGGCGCTGATCGCGCCCAGGCGCTCGCCGGGCCGGACCAGGCTGACCATGCGGGAGCGGTCGATGGACAGGGCCTGCCACTTCCAGTCCCACTTCCCGGCCCAGTCCTGCCTCTTGTAGTCGAAGGGCAGGTAGCCCACCTGGCAGCTCGTGGAATCCACGAGGTTTCCGGTCAGCTGGTGGGTCAGGTAGCCGGAGAGAAACAGCACCTTGCGGGTCTGGGTCCCAGATCTGGGGCTCGTAATATTGCAGCCAGTTGACCTTGGCCTGCCGCTGCAGATAGTCCACGGTGGCCGTTTGGCCCGTCAGTGTGAAAAGCAGTCGCCAGGCGGGGGACAGCGGCGGCACTGCGGGAACGGTGCGCTGGTCCAGCCAGAGGATGGCCGGACGCAGCGGCAGGCCGTTCTCATCCACCACCACCATGGTATTCCGCTGGGTGGTCAGGGTCACGCAGGCCACGGCCTGCTTCAACTCCGGGTGGTCCTGCCACAGCCCCTGCACGGCGGCGCACAGTTTTTCCCAGAAAGTCTCCGCCGGTGTTTCCGCCCAGCCTGGGCTGGGGGCGTCCCACGGCGGCAGGGATTCCTTGCGCAAGCCCAACACGTTGCCGGCCAGGTCGAAGATGATCGCCCGCACACTCTGCGTGCCGGCGTCCAGGGCGAGGATCAATTCCGAACTACTGCCCATGTGTCAACCTCCCTTAAACTGATGGCAGGTGCCCGTACTTTTCTCACTTTGAATTCCGAGATCGACTGTTTTTCAATTCGCCGGCCTGGGGCTTGTTTCCTCTGATCCCCTGAATTAATTAGGCCGGTAGGCCGCTTGCAGAATACCGAGATACAGGTCTTTTTCCTGAAGCCACCTGCTTTCGTCCCAGCCCAACAGCGGACGGACGATGTCCCCGATCCGCTCCAGCAACGCCAATCCGCCGTCGGGCAGCACCAGGCCCAGACGCAGGCGCCGCAGGAGCAGGTCATCCAGGTGGACGACCATTTCCTCCGCGGCGGCAGCCACCTCACCCCAGCAATAAACGGTGCCGGGCAACGGGTCTCCCGCCCACGCCGGATATTTTTCCAGGTAGCCCGGACCGTAACGGGCCAGGAGGCGGATCACCGCCGGATCAGCGGGCTCCGCAGGGCAGCCGGCCACTGCCAGGACCTTTTGCCTGGTCAGGCCGGAGGTGTCCAAAGAAAGCTGCTTCCCGGCCAGTTCCAGGGTCTTCACAGCCATCAGCCGGAAGGTGGTGAGCTTGCCGCTGGTTACGGTGATGAGGCCATTTTCCTTGCGGAGGAACATATCACGCGACGCCCGGGAAGGGTCACGGCGCCCCGCGCCCACCACCGGCCTGATCCCGGCGAAAGTGGCCAGGATATCTTCCTCCCGCAGTCCCAGGGACGGGAAAAAAGCCTGCACCGCGTCCAGCAGGTACCTTTTCTCCTCCGGGCTGATGACCGGCTCCGCCAGGAGATCTGACCGGTGGTCCAGGTCGGTCGTCCCTACCAGGGTCACCCCTTCCCAGGGGAAAGCGTAGAGGGGCCGCCCGTCGCCCGGGTGCACCAGGTTGACACCCTGCTCCAGGGGCAGGCGTCCGGCGGAGAACACCAGGTGGCTCCCCCGCAGCGGACGCAGGATGGGAGGGCGCCCGATTCTGGCTGCGTAACTGATCGCACCAGGCCCCGGTGGCGTTGATCACCACCCGGGCCGGCACGGAAAAAGACCGCCCGCTCGTTTCGTCCCTGCAGGCCACGCCGGCTACCTGGCCGTTCCCGGTGGTCAGGAGGCCGGTCACAGGCGCGTAGTTGAGGGCAAAACCGCCTTCTCTGACAGCATCCAGGATCAGGCGCAGCACCAGCCGGGCGTCGTCGGTCCAGGCATCCCGGTAACTGAAGCCACCCTGCAGGTCCGGGTGGACCAGGCAGGGTTCCAGCCGGCCCAGGTCGGCGGCATCGTGCCGCCGCCGGGTGCTGTACCCGGCCAGCCGGTCGTAGACCCAGAGGCCGGTCCGGTACTGGAACGCCCGCCCCGCCTGGCCGCGATACACCGGGAGCAGAAACGACCGGGATGACACCAGGCCCGGCGCTTCTTGCAACAAGCGCTCCCGTTCCCGCACCGACTCCCGGACAAGACAGACCCGGCCCTGGGCCAGGTAACGCAGGCCGCCGTGGACCAGCTTGCCGGACCGGCTGGAGGCCCCCCAGGCAAAATCGCGCCGCTCCAGGAGCAGCGCCCGCCACCCCAGGGCGGTCGCCAGCCTCAGGATGCCGGCCCCGGTGATGCCTCCCCCGATGATCAGGACATCCCACTGGCCGGTCAATTGTTCCAGGCAGCGCTCCCGCAACGTTAAACCCGTCATCATCAACCCCCCAGTTAGAATAGCTTGCCGCGGTTCAGAAGGCCCGCCGGATCGAGGACCCGGCCAGTCTCCCGCAACAGTTCCATGCCCAGTTGGCCCTTTTCCGCTTCCAGGTACTCCCGGTGATCGGTGCCAACGCCGTGCTGATGGCTGATGGTGCCGCCTTCGGCCACGATTGTTTGGCTGGCGGCCCGTTTGAGCGTCTGCCAGGAGGCCAGGGTCTCCTCCGGGCTGGCCGCCAGGCGGAAGATGTAGGTCACATAGATGCTGCAGCCGTCCGGGTAGACGTGGGAAAGGTGGGTAAAGACGTGACGCTCTTCGCTTCCCCGCCTGGACCCGCTGCCACCGGGGGCGCGCCCGGGCGGACGCTCCCCCCGGCCCAGTGTTTCTGTCAACCGGTGAACCAGGCGGCCGGCTTTGCTCCAGGGTACGGCTGTTTCCAGAGTATCAACGGCGTATCCCGCCTCCCAGAGGCTGTTGCGCAGGTAGGCCCCGAAGAAACGGTTTTTGTGCCACTCCCGGCCGGCAGGGCGGCCGATGTCCACCCCACCGTGTACGCGGACCACCCGGTGCAGTTCCCTCCTGGCGAAAGCCACATCCTTTTTCGCTCCCGCCGTGCCGTACACGAGCACGCATTTGCCTTCACCAACCCCCCACAGCCGCAAGTAGCGCTCCAGCCAGCGCACCAGGCCCGGGTGCCCCGAGGTGACGAGGCCGAGGCCGGTCTCTTCGGGGGTGGACAGCCGCAGCGTGAGCAGGGGCAGGCGGCGGCGCACCAGTTCTTGCACGGCCTCGACGCCGGCCGGAAAAGCGGGGAAGAAGCAACCGCCAATGTACTCTTGTTCCGGGCGCCGGCAAACCCGGACGGTGACCTCGGTAATGATCCCGTAACGGCCTTCTGATCCCAGGAACAGCTCCTTCAGGTCCGGCCCCGCCGCGCTGGCCGGGTACGCCGGCAGGACCATCTCTCCCCGTGGCGTCTCGATCTGCAGTCCGGCCACCAGCCTTTCGATGCGCCCGTAGCCGAGAGAGAACTGGCCGCTGGATCGGGTGGCCACCCAGCCACCCAGGGTGGAGTATTCGAAGGACTGGGGGTAATGGCCCAGGGTAAAGCCCCGGGCCTGCAGTTGCGACTCCAACAGCGGCCCGCTCACACCGGCCTGGAAGACGGCCAGGTGGCTAACCTCATCCAGATCCAGCAGCCGGTTCATGCGGGCCAGGGAGACGGTCAGGGTCGGGCAGTCCTCGACCACGTTGATGTGCCCGGTGACGCTGGTGCCTCCGCCGTAGGGAATAATGGCCACTCCGTGTTCCCGGGCGTATGCCAGCAATTCCCGCACCTCCTCCCCGGACTCGGGAAAGGCCACCCCGTCCGGAAAGTAGGGTATCCTCCCTGCCCGCAGGGCGATCCAGTCCGGCAGGCTCTGGCCGCGGGCGTGGGCCAGGCGCACCTCGGGACTGGTATCGATCAGCCGGTGGCAGGGCAACCGGCTGGCGGGCACCCCGGCCAGCACCTCCTCCCGGGCTGCGTCCCGGGCCGGGCGGCCGGGCCCGATCAGGCCGCCCAGGAACCGGCTCATGTCACTGGTGAAGACGTATTCTCGCTGATCGTCCCCCCAGCCGTTCCAACGCTGCATGTAACCTCATCTCCCATGGATCCGGCATGCCGGCTGATCTCCCGCCAGAGGCGGTAACTTTCCTTCATGGCCGCCAGGGTATGCCGGCAGGCGCCCCTGGCATCCCCCTGAACGGCAGCTTCCAGCAGGCGCCGGTAAAACTGACGGGAAGCCTCCCGGCAACCGGGATGGCTGAAGTACAGGGCGCCTGCTTGCTGGCTCAAGGCAGCAAAACTGTTCAGCAGGAGGGGGTAGATCTTGTTTTCGGAGAGCCTGGCCAGGGTCCGGTGCAGTTCGAAGTCAAAGCCGGCCAGCCCGGCCGCGTCCTGACCGGCCACATCCTGGGCCAGGTACCGCACCACTTGTAGGGGGTGCCTCCCTACCGCCTGCAGGGTGTAGGCCGGCGCCACGATCCGGCGCACCGCCAGGAGATCGCCGACGAAGCCGGCCAGGTGGTTGTCGTCTACGTTTAGGGCCAGGGCGTTGAGGACGGCCAGGTTGCCCTGCGACCAGAAGTCGTTGACCCGGGTGGCGTACCGCTGGCCGGTGGTAAACCAGCCTTCACGGGCCAGCCGCTGGATCACCCCCTGCACGTTCTGCCGGGTGACGCCCAATAGTTCGGCCAGCTCCCGCTCCCCCGGCAGGGTGCTGCCGGGCGGGTAGGTGCCGTCCAATACGGCCTGAATCAGGTATTCTTCCACTATCTCTGCTTGGTGGGACATGTGGCCCTCTCTGGTTGTACCTGTTTGGTATCTGGTATATCCAGATTAATTATGGCAGGAAAAGATCCCTCTGTCAATCCGAAGTTGGAAATTAACCAAGCACATGACAAAATAAAAACCCCTTCGGATTGCACTCCGCAAGGGTTTTTCCAGTAATTTAAGACCTAACCCTCAGAAGGTGAGGGACTGTGTACTTCAAAGAAGAGGCCGTCGGGGGTGCTCTTCAGGGTAACGGTGTCGCCCGGCCCGATCTCACCGGCGATGATCTTGCGGGAGAGCGGGGTCTCCACCTCCTGCTGGATCAGCCGCTTCAGCGGACGGGCGCCGAAGGCCGGGTCGTAGCCCTTCCGGGCGAGGTAGGCTGCCGCCTCCAGGTCCCACTCCAGGGTGCCGCGCTGGGTCTGCTGCACCCGGTCTGCCAGGCGCTGCAGCAGCAACCCGGCGATCTCCCGGATCTGCTCCTGCTCCAGGGCGTGGAAGACGATGACCTCGTCGACCCGGTTCAGGAACTCCGGGCGGAAGTGCTGCCGCAACAGGTTCAGCACGACCTCTTTCATCCGGTCGTAGCTGCCACCGCGCTTCCTGGAAGCTCAGGATCTCCTGGCTGCCGATGTTGGAGGTCATGATCACGATGCTGTTCTTGAAGTTCACCGCCCGGCCCTGACCGTCGGTCAGGCGGCCGTCGTCCAGGATCTGCAGCAGGGCGTTGAACACGTCCGGGTGCGCCTTCTCGATCTCGTCGAAGAGGATCACGGAGTAGGGCTTGCGCCGCACCGCCTCGGTGAGCTGGCCGCCCTCCTCGTAGCCGACGTAGCCCGGGGGCGCGCCGATCAGCCGGGCGACGGTGTGTTTCTCCATGTACTCGGACATATCCAGCCGGATCATGTTCCGCTCGTCGTCGAACAGGGCCTCCGCCAGGGCACGGCACAGCTCGGTCTTGCCGACGCCGGTCGGCCCCAGGAAGATGAAGCTGCCGACCGGGCGGTTGGGGTCCTTGAGGCCGCTGCGCGACCGCAGCACGGCATCGGCCACCGCATGCACCGCCTCGTCCTGGCCGATCACCCGCTGGTGCAGGATCTCCTCCAGGTGGAACAGCTTTTCCCGCTCGCCCTCCATCAACCGGCTGACCGGAATACCGGTCCAGCGGGCGACCACCCGGGCGATGTCCTGCTCGTCCACCTCTTCCTTGAGCAGCATGTCGCCCTTCTCCTTGCCGGCGATCTGTTCCTCCTCGGCCTTGAGCCGGCGCTCCAGTTCGTTCAGGCGCCCGTACTTCAGCTCGGCGGCCTTGTTCAGGTCGTACTGGCGCTCCGCTCGCTCGATCTCCGTGCGCACCGCCTCGATCTCCTTCTTGATCTCCCGCAGGCGGGTGATCCCCTGTTTCTCCTCCTGCCACTGGGCCTTCATGGCGTCGGCCTGGCTTCGGAGGTCGGCCAGCTCCTTCTGGATGCGCTGCCAGCCGGTCAGTGGAAGCCTGGTCGTTCTCCTTCTTCAGTGCCGCCTCCTCGATCTCCAACTGCATCACCCGCCGGGTGATCTCGTCCAGGGCGGTGGGCATGCTGTCGATCTCCGTGCGCAGCCGGGCGCCGGCCTCGTCCATCAGGTCGATGGCCTTATCCGGCAGGAAGCGGTCGGAGATGTAGCGGTCGGACAACACCGCCGCCGCCACCAGGGCGGCATCCTGGATCCGCACCCCGTGGTGCACCTCGTAACGCTCCTTGAGGCCGCGCAGGATGGAGATGGTGTCCTCCACCGAGGGCGGGTTGACCAGCACCGGCTGGAAACGGCGCTCCAGGGCGGCGTCCTTCTCGATGTGCTTCCGGTATTCGTCCAGGGTGGTGGCGCCGATCGCCCGCAGCTCGCCGCGGGCGAGCATCGGCTTGAGCAAGTTGCTGGCGTCCATGGCGCCCTCGGCCGCCCCGGCGCCCACCACCGTGTGCAGCTCGTCGATGAACAGCACGATCCGGCCCTCCGCATCGCCGACCTCCTTCAGCACCGCCTTCAGGCGCTCCTCGAACTCGCCGCGGTACTTGGCGCCTGCCACCAGGGAACCCATGTCCAGGGCGATGATCCGTTTCTCCTTCAATCCCTCGGGTACGTCCTTGGCGACGATCCGCCGGGCGAGGCCCTCCACGATGGCGGTCTTGCCGACGCCCGGTTCGCCGATCAGCACCGGGTTGTTCTTGGTGCGGCGGGAGAGGATCTCCATCACCCGCCGGATCTCCTCGTCCCGGCCGATCACCGGGTCGAGCTTGCCGTCCGCCGCCAGCCTGGTCAGGTCGCGGCCATAGCGCTCCAGGGCCTCGTAGGTGGCCTCCGGGTTCTCGCCGGTGACCCGCTGCGAGCCCCGGATCGCCTTCAGGGCGTTCAGGAGGCTGTTCCGGCTGACCTGTTGCTGGTGCAAAAGTTGCTTCAAGTCGTCCTCGCCCTCGTCGATCAGGGCGAGCAACAGGTGCTCCACGCTCAGATACTCATCCTTCAAGGATGCCGCTTCCTTCTCCGCCCGGGCCAGCACCCGGGCCAGCCCGGCGCCAAGGTGCAGCGAGCCCTCGGAGCCGTAGACCGCCGGGATCTTGCGCAGCAGTTCATCCAGCCCCCGCTGGAGGGAGGGAGATCGGCGCCCGCCCCGGTTAAGAAACGTCCCGCCAGGCCGTCCTCCTGCCTGATCAGGGCGGCCAGCAGGTGCTTTGCCGTCACTTCCTGGTGGTGTATCTCGGCGGCCAACTGTTGGGCCGCTGCCAGGCCCTCGCGGGCCTTCTGGGTAAACTTGTTGAGGTCCATATGATTCACCTCACAATTCAGATGTCGGATGCAGGATGTCAGATGTCGGATAAAAACTTGCATGCTTTCAAGGGCTGCTCTTAATCTCTGACATCCGACCTCTTGCCTCTGACCTCTAACATCAGGCGGTCGACCTCTGCCTGCAGGGCCTCGATCCGTTCCAGCAGGTCGAGGATGATGGCCGCTCCGGGCAGGTTGACGCCCATAGTCTGCTTCAGCCGCAGCATCCGGTAAACCTGCTGCACTTGCCGCGGCCGTACGGTCTCCTCCCGGATCTCGATAACTCCCAGATCCTCCAGCAAACGGAGCAGTTCCGGGTGGATATCCAGCTCGCAGAGCGGCAGGCCTTCTTCGTCATCGTAGTGATAATACCAACGCACGATACTCATGGCGTTTCGCTGCCTTTTCTTATTTTTTGCAACCGGCGGTACAGGTCTTTTTCCTCCTCGCTCAGGGCGGGGGGAATGTCGATCACCAGCCGGACATACTCGTCGCCACGGTCACCCTTCTCCGGCAAGCCCTTCCCCCGCAGTCGCAGCCTGGTTCCGGCGCGGCTGCCCGGGGGCACGGTCATGATCACCGGGCCGTCCAGGGTGGGTACCGTCACTTTGTCACCAAGGGCCGCCTGGTCCGGCAGCAGCCTGACTTCGGTCTCCAGGTTGCTCCCCTTCACGGTGTACACCGGATGGGGCAGCAGGCGCACCTTGAGGTAGAGGTCGCCCCTGGCGCCGCCGCCGGCTCCCTCGCCCCCCTGGCCGCGCAGCCGGATGCGCCCGCCGTCCTGGATACCTACCGGAATCTTGACCTCCAGGGTCTTGGTGTCCGGGACCTGGCCGGTGCCGCCGCAGCGTGGACAGAAACCGCGCTCCTTGACTCCGGCCCCGCCGCACTCGGCACAGACGGCCCCGGTGGACAACCGGATGGCCTTACTAGCGCCGCGATAGGCCTCCTCCAGGGGGAGTTCGATCTCCGTCTCCACATCCTGGCCGCGCTGCGGGCCCCTGGCGGTGCGCCGCCCCACGCCGGCGCCGGTAGCGGCCCGTCCGAAACCGCCGCCGAAGAGGGTCTCGAAGAAGTCGCTGAAGCCCCCTGCGCCCTGGAAGCCGGCTCTGCCACCGGGGGAATCACCGCTGCCGTAGAAGCGCACGTTCTCCCCCCAGTCGGGCGGCGGCTGAAAGTCCTGGCCATTGCGCCAGTTGCTGCCCAGGCGGTCGTACTTCGACCGCTTCTCCGGGTCGCTCAGCACCTCGTAGGCCTCGTTAATCTTCTTGAACTTCTCCTCGGCCTCGGACTTCTGCTTGCCGGTGTGCAGGTCAGGATGCCACTTGCGGGCCAGCTTCCGGTAGGCGCTCTTGATCTCCTTCTCCGTGGCCTCCCGCTTGAGTCCCAAAATCTCGTAATAATCCTGAAAGGCTACCGCCATCTATCCTGTCCCCCAGTTTGAGAGGTGAGGGTGGGAACAGTGGGGGAAGGCAAGCCCCCACTGAAAGCCAAGAATTAGTTGAACCGCTTCCCACCGTCGCCTTCCTGCTTCTTTTACTGTACTTCGTATTCGGCGTCCACCACGTCAGGCCCGCCCGGGTGCGCCTCGGTCCACCGGACCCGGCACCACCGGCACTGCCGCCCGGGGCGCTCCCAAAACCCTCACCCGGTCCGGCTCCGGCGCCAGCCTGGGCCTTCTTGTAGGCGGCCTCCGACAGGGAGTAGGCTGCCTGCTGCAGGTCGCTCTTCAAGGACCTGATCTTGTCTGTCGGAGCGTTCTCCTTCAGGGCTGTCCTGAGGTCGGCTGCCAACTGCTCCACCCGGGCCTTCTCGTGCACCGGCACCTGGTCGCCCAGGTCCCGCAACTGGCGCTCCACCTGGTAGACCAGGCCGTCCGCCTCGTTGCGGACTTCGATCTCCTGCCGCCGGTTCTTGTCCTCCTCGGCGTTGGACTGGGCATCGCTCACCATCCGGTCGATCTCGCCCTTGTCCAGATTGCTGGAGCCGCTGATGGTGACCGTTTGCTCCTTGCCCGAAGCCTTGTCCTGGGCGCTTACCTTCAGGATGCCGTTAGCGTCGATGTCGAAGGTCACCTCCACCTGCGGGATGCCCCGCGGCGATGGCGGGATGCCGTCCAGTTTGAACTGCCCCAGCGACCGGTTATCCCGGGCCATCTCCCGCTCGCCCTGCAACACGTTGATGTCTACTGCCGGCTGGTTGTCCTCGGCGGTGGAGAAGATCTGGCTGCGCCGCACCGGGATGGTGGTGTTGCGCTCGATGATCCCGGTCATCACGCCGCCCAAGGTTTCCACGCCCAGGGACAGGGGAGTGACGTCCAGCAGCACCACGTCCTTGACCTCGCCGGCCAGCACCCCGGCCTGGATGGCCGCCCCGATGGCTACCACCTCGTCCGGGTTGACTCCCATGTGCGGCTCCTTGCCCAGCAGCTCCCGCACCAGCTTCTGAACTGCAGGCGTGCGGGTCGAGCCGCCCACCAGGATCAACTCGTCGATCTCCTTCTCGGTCAGCTTGGCGTCCGCCAGGGCGGCCTTGACCGGGCCCCGGCAGCGCTCCACCAGGTGGGCGGTCAGGTCGTCGAACTTCGCCCGGGTCAGCTTCATGTCCAGGTGCTTCGGCCCGGCGGCGTCGGCGGTGATGAAGGGTAGGCTGATCTGCGTCTCCACCGTGGCGGAGAGTTCGATCTTCGCCTTTTCGGCGGCTTCGATCAGTCTCTGCAGCGCCTGCTTGTCGTTGCGCAGGTCGATCCCGAAATCCTTTTTAAACTCGCCGGCCATCCAGTCGACAATCTCCTTGTCGAAGTTGTCGCCGCCCAGGTGAGTGTCGCCGTTGGTGGCCTTGACCTCGAACACGCCATCACCCACGTCCAGGATGGAGACATCGAAGGTGCCACCCCCCAGGTCAAACACCAGGATGGTCTCGTTCGCCTTCTTGTCCAGGCCGTAAGCCAGGGCCGCCGCCGTCGGCTCGTTGATGATCCGCAGCACGTTGAGGCCGGCGATCTTGCCGGCGTCCTTGGTGGCCTGGCGCTGGGCATCGTTGAAGTAGGCCGGTACCGTGATCACGGCGTCGGTCACCTTCTCGCCCAGGTACTTGGAGGCGTCCTCCGCCAGCTTCTTCAAGACCTGCGCCGAGATCTCCTCCGGGGCGTACTTGTTGCCGCGCACCTCGAAGCGTACGGCGTCGCTCGGCCCTGCCACCACCTCGTAGGGAACGAGCTTGCGCTCCTCGACCACCTCTGAAAAGCGGCGCCCGATGAAGCGCTTGATGGAAAACAGGGTGTTCTCCGGGTTCAGGGCCGCCTGCCGCTTGGCGATCTGGCCGACAAGCCGCTCCCCGGACTCCTTGAAAGCCACCACCGACGGTGTCAGGCGCGACCCTTCGGCGTTCAGGATCACCTCGGGCTTGCCGCCCTCCATAACCGACACGACCGAGTTGGTGGTTCCGAGGTCAATTCCTACTGATTTTGCCATAAGGCAACCCTCCTGATTGAAAATATTTACCAGATGACTACCCGCTCTAATGCCCCCGCTTCTGAAGCGGCGGGATAAGAGCGGCTACGTCACTGGATTAACTATTTCTAAACTTCAGTGGGTGAAGGCAAGCCCCCGCTGAAGCCAAGAACTAGTTGAACCTTAACAGGCCTTACTAAAATAAATATTATACATAAGTCAAAGAAAGTCAAGAGAAATATTTGGTTTGATATATTTTACCCCGGTTGAACCGGATCAACCAGAGGCCAGAGGCCAGAAGTCTGAAGAAGAAAGACCGTTTGGGAAAATTATAAGGGGGATAAAGAGAGCAGAATATCATGCGATGGATCCAGCATCGCCATCAGAGCTCGATCATTTTTAGAGTCTGGCCGTAGGAGGGAAAGTATGATCGCCCGGCGAGCGCCGGGTCATAAGCCCAACATTGAACAGGTTCGGTATCACCATGGTCTCACTGCTCAGATCACAGTTACTCGGTCTCGCCCTGCAGAGGCGCCATCTGCCCGAAGATCTTCCGGTAGTGGAAGCCTTTGATGGAGAAGCTCACGGCCTCCGGCAGGAGGCGCGGGTAGCGGAAGGTGGTCTTGAACAGGAGCTTCCAATAGTGGCGCCGGCCCTTCCCCAGGATGCCCAGGTAGAACATCGCCTGAATCAGGGCCTTGATATAGACCAGCCGGAAGCGTTCGCTGCGCTTCCGCTTGATCGGCTTGAACTCCTTGAAAAATTTGTACACCCGCTCGTAGAAGGCGGCCGGGTCGTAGATGGTGGTGACGATGCTCTGGTAGCCCTCCACCAGCTTCCGGGGGTTCATCTTGGGGATGAAGTTCAAGGAGAAGTCGGTGTTGTTGCCGGTAAAATCGGTGAGCAGACGTTTCTCCTGTTTCAGGCGTTCGAACAGCCGCGTCCCCTTGGGAGCGCTCAGCAGCCCCACCATGGCAGTGATGATGCCGCTCTGCTGGATGAAGCTGATCTGCCGCTCGAAGATAGAGGGCGTGTCGCTGTCAAAGCCGACGATGAAGCCGGCGCTGACCTCCATCCCGTAGTTCTGGATCTGCTTCACGGCGGCAATCATGTTGCGGTTGATGTTGTTGAACTTGTTGCACTCCTTGAGGCTCTCCTCGCTGGGGGTCTCGATGCCGACGAAGACGTGGTTAAATCCGGCATGCTTCATCAACACCAGCAGGGCCGGGTCGTCCGCCAGGTCGATGGAAGCCTCGGTGATGAAGGTGAAGGGGTATTTGTGCCTTTCCACCCAATCGATCATTGCCGGTAGGACTTCTTTTTTCAGGGCATTCTTGTTGCCGATGAAGTTGTCGTCCACCACGAAGACCGAGCCCCTCCAGCCGGCGTTGTAGATGGCGTCGAGCTCCCCGATGAACTGGGAGGTGTTTTTCAGGCGCGGCTTGCGCCCGTAGAGGGAGGTGATGTCGCAGAATTCGCAGTCGTAGGGGCAGCCCCGGGAGAACTGGACGCTCATACAGGCGTAGTCCTTGATGTTGATCAGGTTCCAGGCGGGCACCGGGGTGCTGTCCATGGACGGCCGCTCGCCGGTGCTGTAGATATGCCCGGCTGTGCCCTGTGACAGGTCCTGGAGGAAGGGCGGCAGGGTGACCTCGGCCTCGCCGAGGACCAGGTGGTCCACCAGCGGGTACTCTTCCGGCTCCATGGTGAACAGCGGCCCGCCGGCGACGGTCTTGACGCCGAGGGCCTGGCACCGGTTCAGGATCTCCCGCACCGATTGCTTCTGGATGATCATGGCGCTGATGAACACGTAATCCGCCCAGCGCAGGTCGTCATCCGTAACTTTTGTGCAGTTCAGGTCGATCAGCCGCTTTGACCAGCTTGCGGGCAGCATGGCAGCCACCGTCAGCAGCCCCAGCGGCGGGTGCGCCGCCTTTTTATTGATGAATCTGCAGGGCGTATTTGAAGCTCCAGAAGCTGTCCGGATACCTGGGATACACCAGCAGTGCTTTCAACCATCCCATCTCCTTGAGGATTCCGTATCTAAAGGCTAGCTTATTACCAGGTGATATGCTACTAATTATTTTACCATACTTTTCTGGATGTTTATAGCTCTAAATGTTAAATATTTGTTAATGAGAAAATGGACGTGCGGGTAGCCATCGGTAATTAGTATGACGCTTCGTCTTTCAAAACTTGCATCGAGACGGGAGACAGTTTGTTTGCCTGGAGCGGGGGTCCTGCGATCCCGGGGGAGGTTGGGAACCGGGCCTGCACGTGAGGGGGAGGATGTTTTCGTGACAGGGCCGGTCGTTCACAAGACAGGCGGCCTTATGCGTCTGACTTCCGACTCCGGCATGTAGATATCCTTCACGACGTCCAGGAAGTCGTAGGCGTATTCGGGGTCGTACCAGGTGCCGGCGTGGGCTTTCAACTCGTCGCAGGACTCGTCCAGGGTCATCGCCCGGCGGTAGGGACGGTTGGTGGTCATGGTATCAAAGCTGTCGGCAATGCGGAGGAGGCGCGCCTTCAGGGGAATGTCCACACCCCGGAGGCCGTCCGGATAGCCGGACCCGTCCCAGTTTTCGTGGTGGGAGCGGATGGTCGGAACCAGCGGCAGGTAGGAGGTAAGGGGTTTGAGCAGTTCGCTGCCGCGGAGCGGGTGGCTCTTCATGATCTCCCACTCCTCAATGTCCAGGTCGCCGGCCTTGTTCAGGATGGCGCTGTCGATCTCGATCTTCCCGATGTCGTGCAGGTAGGCGGCGAACCGGAGCAGGTTCAGCTCGTACTCGGAAAGGCGGAGGCGCTCCCCAAGGCCCAGGGCGTAGGCGATCACCCGTTCCGCGTGGCCGAAGGTGTAATGGTCCTTGGCGTTGATCAGGGCGATGAAGGTGTGCAGCGTGGGGAAGGAGTCCCGCATCGGCAGGGTGCTGATCCTGCTGATGATGGACTGGTACATGTAGTCCGTCTTGCTGTACTTGTGCCGGGACAGGTCCTCTTCAGCCTTCCGGATCAGCGGCAGGACGGTGTTTCCGTCATCCGGGCTGCAGACCAGGCCAACGGCTACGGAGAAGTCTTTCCAGGGGCCGGCGGCGTGGTCTTCCGGCAGCAGGGCGGTGGCCTGGCCGGCCAGCCTGGCGGCGATCTCCCCGGCGGTGCTGCGGGCGGTTGGCTTGTCCTGCCCCGGCAGCACCAGCAGAAACTCATCGCCTCCATACCGGGCGGCGTAGCAGGGGTCCCGGACCTCTGACAGCAGCAACCGCCCGAGCGCCTCCAGGATCGCGTCCCCCTTCTGGTAGCCGTAGGTCTGGTTGTAGTAGTTGAGCTGGTTGATGTCCAGCAGGGCCAGGGACAGCGGCGACGCCCCGGCGGCCGCCTCCCGGAGCGAGACGGCCAGCTTCTCCTGGAGGTAGCGGTAGTTGATCAGGCCGGTCAGGGTGTCGCAGTCGGCCAGCTTGAGCAGCTCCCGCTGGGTGTCCCGCTCCACCCCGATCAGGCCGCCCACCAGCCAGGCCGTGAGGGTGGCGACCCCGGTGATGATCAGGTTGGCCTGGAAGGCCTCTGACGGCACACTCCCATGCAGGAGGTAGTCCATCAGAAAGAGCAGCCCGCAGGAGAGCAGGGCCTCCACGACGCCGACCGTCTGCCCGAAGGCGATGGCGGTGATGATCGCCGGGACGATCAGCAGCATCTTGGCGGCGATGAAGCCCTGGCTGTACCAGAGGAAGGCGAAGGTGACTGGGAGAGTAATCGCCAGGAGCAGGACCTCGTCGATGCGGGGCTGGTCCATGAAGGTGAACCTGGCCAGCAGCTTGCGGGCAACATAAACTGCTATCCCCAGGCAAAAGATGATTAAGTATGAAAAGTGTTGGGTATTGTATCTGTATTTGCTGTCCCAGCGGCGCACCGAAGAAACTGAAGATGATCATCATGAAGATCAACAGGCTGATGATGTGGGTGACCAGGATGTTTTCCGAGATCTCGTTCGCCCGCTTGGTTTCCCAGTCGCGCATCTGACTCTCCCTGCCGTTCCCGGAATGGATCATGGTGGCTGATAAATCCTGCCTCTATTATAGCATGGTTTCCAGGGGGACCGACAAGAAAAAATAGGGCGGCGCCCAGGGGTAATGCCCCGGGCGCCGCGGGTCAGGGACAGCTACTGCTGCGGTGTTGCTTGCTTACTTCTTCAGGGCGGCGGGCACTTCAGGTTGATAGAAAAGTAAGCCGCACATGGGCCTGACGCCGAGCAGGGCTGCAGCGACCAGGACGCTGAAGAGAGCCGGCAACAGGGTACTAATTAGACGCTTCATCTAATTTTCCCTCCTTTCTGGTAAGGATATTGTCCAGAAGCACGGCGAACCGGTGGCCGGCCGCCGTCAGGGTGAAGGCCTGCCACCAGAGGCCGAAGCTCATGGCCAGCACTACCGGATAGGCCTGCCGCCCGGTAAGCAGGAGCGCCAACTGGCCGGCCGTGACCAGCAGCACGACGAGGAGCGAGTGCAGGCGCAGCCTCCGGCGCTCCCCGGCCGCGGTGACCGGCTTGGCGGGAGTCATCGGCGGGCGCCAGGCGCCAGACGGTGCTCATGACAATGATGAATCCGAGGGCGACAAGCAGTGCCAATTCTGTACCGGTGAACAGGGGGGCGGCGAGTACCGCCGTCTTGCCGAGCGCCGGGACCACGATCACGCCCAGCAGGGCGCAGGTGAGCGGCGACCGGCTGTGCGCCCCGTGGGCAAAAAGCCGCAGCAGAAACGTGGCCAGGGCGACGACGGCGGTGGTGGCGAGGCAGCCCAGCAGCCAGCCGGCCAGGCAGAAGCAGAGGAAATCCACGGCCGGATAGAGGAGCGTCTGCAGGCCGTAGACGGCGACCGCTTCCTGGTCCGGGGTCAGGTCGAGCTCTTCCCTCAGGTAGGCGGCGACAGGCCGGATGATCTCAAGCCTCAACGATGAACCCCCTCTTGCGGTTGTAGTGGTTCTTGCCCAGGGCCGCCAGCAGCAGGACGACCTCGTAGGGCAGGGCGAATGCCGAGCGCAGGAAGGGATTGGCATAAACGGTAGAGTAGATCCAACCCGGTAATCTTTAAAAGCGGGAAGGCATATGCTGCTTCCACGATGATTAAGACCAGGTAACTGACCAGGGCTGCCAGCAGGGAGCGGCTCAGGAGCGGCCTGGCGATGACCCGGATGTAGACGGCCAGGGAGATGATCATGATGGCAACGTGGATACCGGAATTGATATTCAAGAGCTGCAACTGGTTGGTGACGGCCTGCAGGGCGGCAATGGCGAGAATCTGCTTGGCCTGGAAGCGCAAATTCAGCAGGCTGAAGGCCAGCATGGTGACCACCAGGCTCTCCGGAAAGTCCTGCAGCACCATGGCGATGAGAGCATTGACCGGCGTTACGTGCGGCATGATCATCTACCTCATCAAGCGAAATATGGACACCTTTTCAAACCCTTTTTTCATTCTGAATTAGTGCCTGGGATAGGAGTCCAAATATGAATTATTCTGATAAATCCTTGATAATATTTCTTCCAGTGGAAATTGATTCATCTTGATGTTGAGGCTTTCGACAAAAAACCCCTGGTTCCTGCTAATAGTTTCACGATTTACATAAGACTAGCATATCAATTTTTTACGACATAAGTCCCAGGCAATTGATATAACTTCGCTTAGGTGTCCTCCACCTCTACAGGTGGCGGGTTCAGATTAATACATCAGTGGGAGTTCAATCCCCTTCTGATTGCGAAGTTAGGCTTAATTGCTATTGCTACGCTTCGCTCTGCAATTGGACTCGCAATTACATGATTTAAGAGCCGTGCCATATGTTTGCTTCGCAAACAGGCACATGGCTGATTCAAACAGCGCTTCGCTTCGTTTGAATGTAAGAGGAGTTTTCCTTTAAAGCTTCACGTTGCCCGTGCTCTTTTTAAGAAAACAAAAAGCAAGCGGCATCCCTTATCGCGGCCACTACTCCTCGGAGTACGCCGCCTGCCACTTGCTAGTTCCAACTGTTGTGTAGGATATTAAAAAGTGAGCGAAGGTTATAATAACATATGTTATGCTTCAAACATCTATAACTGAGCGATACGGCGGTACGGCAACACCGGAACGACTAATTCCCTGACAGGTCTTGTGTCAGATGCCAGAAGCTGATCGATATCCTTAGAAATGGTGGCGGAGATAAGTTGCTCGCCACACCTGGCACAGACTTGAGACGGGACATCCTCGATCACAATTAACTTCCCCTTGTATCGGAAGTCCATCTGAATCATCTTGTCTTCCATAACTCCGCCACAAACGGGACAAATGTTAGCGTCACTCATCCTTATCTCTCCTTGTCGTATAATCGATCCACAGTTTTTCATCAGGAAAATAGAAAGTTATTATATCGCTTACCGGCGCTAGAGTACACACAATATGAAGCGGAACTCCATTAGAGGTCTGGCCGTAAATGAGATAACTTGGAAAGGGCTTATCATCCGGATATTCTTTGATAATCTCACCGTTAACTATAGCAGACTCCACATCGGCAGTGGATATTCCCCGTTCCTTTGATCGAGTTGCGGCATGGACAGTTAAGCGGTACGCTCCTTCTTTTATTTTTGATCTTATGCTTTGAATATCCAGAGGAAATCACCTCTGCCCTTAAATGGCCTTGCTTGCTAACATTTTATTATACTGGTGGGTTTTTAGCAATACATGCCTGGTAGAACATGGCATGTTGATTTAAGGCGTTTCTCTCTCATATCCCAAGCAGGCGGGCGGCATTGTCGCCCCAGAGGCCGGCCTTTTCCTCGTCGGTGATGCTAGTGGCCGCCCATTCCTTGTAGTAACGGGCGGGGGAGAGCAGCGGGAAATCGCTGCCCAGGAGCACTTTAGCGAGCACTCCCGCCAGCCGGGCCGCCTGGTAGACTTCGGGGCGGTAGAGAAAGGGCGAGGCCGCCGTGTCGTAAGAGACGTGGCGCAGGGAGGCGCGCACCTCGGGCATCAGTTCGTAGAAGAACAGGCCGCCGCCCCAGTGGGCGAAGATGATCCTGTTGTCCGGGTTCTGGACCGCAAAGCGGTAGGCCTGTTCCGGCCCGATGACGCCCTTGCCGGGGTAGAGGTGGCCGACCAGTTCATTGGTGTGCATCAGGATCGGCCAGTCCAACTCCCGGCAGAGGGCGGTAAAGCGCCCGACCTGGTCCTGGTCGGAGATGTCGGTGTGCACCGCAGCCGGGATGATCTCCCCCGTCCCCTTGAGGCCGGCCTGGCGGCAGCGGACCAGCTCCTGCTCCATGCCCGGGTCCCCGGGCGGGACGACGGCGAACCCGATCAGGCGGTCCGGGTAGCGCCCGGCCGCATCGATGATGTAGTCGTTGCTTTCCCGGCACATTCCCAGGTCGCGGTAGGAAAAACCGAACACCACCGACTTGTCGATCCCGGTCTTGTCCATGTTCTCCAGCAGGGTTTCGGCGGTCGCGACCCTGGCGTTGCCTTCGTACAACGTCTTGAAATGGGCGTCCCGCTCCAGGTTGCTCTTGATGTCCCGGATAAACTCCGGCGCCAGGATGTGCACGTGGGCATCGATTTTCATAGCAGATCACCCCTGATTTTGATGTTTGTTTTTGTATTCGTTTCCGGCAGGGAAAAACCTCCTCGAGGTTAGGGTCCCCACTAAAGGTGTAGGTTCGCGGCACATAAAATTCGATAACATCTGCGAACACTTGATCGTCAGGTTAAAATCTGGTATAGTTTCTAATAAAGGAAAGTGGACAGGGGGAGGGGCTGATGCCGGTGGCGGTGATCGGATTCTGCACGCTGGAGTTGTTTATCGGGGAGGCGAACTCTCTCAAGGATAAGCGCCGCGTCCTCAAGAGCATGCTCGAAAGGATCAGGTCGCGCTTCAATGTTTCCATTGCCGAAGTGGGGCAGCAGGAGCTATGGCAGCGGGCAACGGTGGCTTTTGCCTGTGTCAGCAACGAGCGGGCTCATGCCGACCAGGTGATCAGCACTGTGATCCGGTTTATGGAACAACTGGACGCTCAGATCACATCCTGTCATACGGAATTGTTTTAGGAATAAAACCCATCCTTCCATCATAGGATTAAGGAGACAGAAATACCATATTAAGGAAAAGGGACACCCTCTTGGAATGTCCCCCGTGTCATGTCTCCAAAAAAATGTCCTTATTAAGGAGGGGTGCCAATGTGGAATTTTGAGAAGTTGAAAGAGAGAGAGGAAGAGCGACGCCGCTTTCGCCTCCGGTTGGCGTTCCTGGTCGTCATGGTGGTTGCCTTACTGGTGTTGGGCGGCTGTAGTAACCTGGCGGAAAAGCTGCAGGCGCTGGAGGGGAACTCCTCGACCAACCAGGGTGTGCCGGAAATTCCCACCGGAGGCCCGATCAGTCAACCGCCCCAGGTGGACAAGACCCAGGTGACGGTCTACTTCAAGGATCAAGAGGGTGGCTACCTGGTGCCGACCACCGTTGCGGTGGACAAGGCGCCGGGGATTGCCAAGGAGGCGGTGGACGCCCTCTGCCAGGGGCCGGCCCAAGGTGTTGACGCTGTGGCAAGCGTGCCGGCAGACGTGCAGGTGCGCAGCATCAAGATCCAGACTGACGGTACCTGCGTGGTCGACCTGACGGGGCCCGCAGCCAAGGACAAGCTCAGCGTCAAGGAGGAGGCCCTGGTGGTCTACGCCATGGTGGATACCCTGACGGAATTCCATAACGTGAAGCGGGTGCAGTTCCTGGTTAACGGCCAGAAGAAAAAGACCCTGGCAGGGCACATCCCGATTGACGAACCGCTGCTCCGCAACCTGACCTTTGTCAAAAAATCAGTAGTCAGTAGTCAGTAGTCAGTATCTGAATTCCTGAACAGTGTGATATAATCGAGATGAAATTGCACACAAAGGGGAGGTAGGTCCCCTTTCTTTTTTGGGGAAACGGAGATGAAACTTTTTTGAACGGTAATCAACCCATCGGCGTTTTTGATTCCGGCGTGGGCGGTTTGAGCGTGGTCCGGCAGATGCTGGAGCAGTTGCCGGATGAGGATATTGTCTATTTCGGGGATACCGCCCGGGTTCCTTACGGCTCGCGCCCCCCGGCGGAGATTATCGCCTTCGGCGAGCAGATCCTCTCTTTCTTGCTGCAGTTCGATGTCAAGGTGGTGGTCGCCGCCTGCAACACCAGTTCCTCGGTGTCGCTGCCGGTGCTCCGCCAGAAGTACCACCTGCCCGTGCTGGGCGTGGTGGAACCAGGGGTGCGGGCAGCCCTGCAGGCCACCGGCAACAGCCGGATCGGCGTCCTGGCCACCGCCGCCACCGTCAACAGCGGCGCCTATACCCGCTGCCTCCAGGCTTACGAACCGGGGGTGACGGTGTTTGCCCAGGCCTGCCCCCAATTTGTTCCCTTGGTGGAGGGCGGGAAAGATCGACGGCCCGGAAGTCCGGGCCGCGGCCCGGCAGTACTTGCAACCTCTCCGGGAGGCCGGGGTGGATACCATAGTGCTGGGTTGCACCCATTATCCCTTCCTGGCCCCGGTGATCAGGGAACTGGCCGGGGAGGCGGTGTCGGTGGTGGACCCGGCCGTGGAGACGGTTAAAGAGTTGGCCGTCCTGCTTGCCTTGCAGGAAAACGCTGCGGCCGCCGCCAGGGAAGACCGGACAGGGCACCGCTTCTTCGCCAGCGGCGCCACCGGATCGTTCTACTCCTCCGGCAGGCAGTTTTTGGGCAATTTCCCATTCCAGGTCAAGCAGGTTAACCTGGACACCAGATAATCTGTAACATACAGGTCGGGCATTTCATATAATATAGCAGAAATAGCTTAATTTGCTGTTCATGATGAGGAGGTATGGAAATGCCCTTGATCAAGATTTGCGCCTATGAGGTCACCTCATTTGACCCAGTCCTGCCCATAGCGTTAACTTGCCACGACCCTTGCCACACACCCGTAGGGCCGGGTAACCAGTGCAACGTTTGCTGCTATGATGCCAAATTAGATTTCAAGACAACACCGCCGACCCTGTGTTTTTCCTATGATGCCCAGTTCGAATACGCCTATCTCGAAAAACCCCACCATGGGAAGGGCGAGGCTGACGAGTTATGCGTCAGTTCGTGCACCTTCCTGGATTTCTGCGACATAACCGGCCAGACGGCCTGCATTCCTTTGCCTGCAGGCGTCACTCTCTGTCCGTGCGGGTGCGGCGAGCCCACAGTGACCTGTTCCGCCACCTGTGACCCCAAAAGCATCGTCACAACGCCGCATTCTGTTTCAGGCCATGTTACCATCTCGCTTCATGTGACCAATCTCTGTGATCCCACGACTGTCTGCGTGGAAACGGTTCCGTGCAACCTTGGCGAAATCAGATACTATGTTGAATAATCGTAACTACTCAGGGAGCCAGGAGTCGTTCTCTAAAACGGGCTGAGTGATTGATCTTGCTGATAAACCCGGGGTTGAATCTAATCCCGGGTTTATTTTATCACAGATGGCTACCCGCTCTAATGCCCCCGCTCCTGGGTGGGATAAGAGCGGCTACGTCACTGTATTAACTATTTCTAAGCTTCAGAGGGGGACTGCTTCCCCCGCTGAAGCCAAGACCCAGTTGAACCGCGGCAGAACGCCTGGATCAGCAGGTCAACGGCCTGGGTGATGCCTGTGAAGCTCCGCGGCGCGGGCTCCTGGGCCACCTGGTCGCAGGCCATGGCCAGGTAACGCAGGCTGTCCTGGAAGCGCAGCATTTTGGCGGATGATTTGGAGGCAGCGCTGAGGCTCACTGAATTCAGCAACCCCTTGTTCTCCAAGATCTGCTCCAGCGGGACGGACAACTTGTCGCTCAAGACGACGATGCCTTCAAGCGCCTGTTCAAACCCTCCGGGCAGGACGGCGGCTTGAAAAAGCAGGTCGGCTGCCTCAAAGACCAGGCCGCGCTGCGCCAGGATCGTTCCCAGGGAGTTCATGGCCTTGAAGCTTCCCGTTCCCGGACTGGCCAGGTACTTCTGCCAGGGGGCGTCACCCAGTGACAGGCAGCGGCGCAGGAGTGTCTCCGCAGCATCTGCGTTCCCCAGGGTGTAATGGGCAATTGCCAGCAGGTATGTCAAATCCGTATAATCCGGAAAGAGTCCTGACGCCTCCTCTAAAATCCCGGCCGCGCCGCTGTAGTCTCCGGTATTGACCAGGGATAGGGCGTAGTAATAGAAAAAGTTCGGCGTGCCGGACATGGCGCTCAGCTTCCGGCAGGCCTCCAGGTGTTCTGCCGCCGCCGCAAAATCCTGGGCGTAGAAGAGTTCCGTGCCCAGCAAGTAGTGGCAGGCAAGGGGGTCTGACTGCAGCCCCTGGTTGATGGCATCGATTTTCCACTGTCTTTTCCGGGCAATTTTATTTGGTTCTGATTGGTAGTGCAGGTGGTTGACGGTGATCTCCGCCGCAGTGACGGCGTGGCCGGATGACAGCAGGGATGCGACCACCTCTTCACCGGTCACCCCCCGGTAGCGGACGCCGCCTCCGCCGGCGGGCAACCGCCGGAATAGCCTGCAGCTTCCGGTGAAGTGGCAGTTGGCAGGAGAGAGGGTACTGTCGAGGAAGGTGCAGATTTTCAAAGTATACCCACCTGTTTCCGGCGGCACATTCCCGAGCAGGTCCGCGATCTGTCTCTTGCCCTCTTCCGGCAGCATCTCGTCGGCGTCCAGCACCAGGATCCACTCGGATGAGGCCTGATCGAGGGCGTAGTTGCGCGCCTCGGAGAAACTGCCGGGCCACGGGATGTTGAAGACCTTCGCCCCGTGCTGGAAAGCGATAGCCGGCGTCTCATCGGTTGAGCCCGTATCGACGTAGATCACCTCCCGGGCAATCTCGTTGACGCTGTGGATGCAGTGGCGAATACTGTCGGCCTCGTCCCTGCCGATGATGCAGGCGCTGATCCCCGGAAAATCCCGCGGGATGGTGTGTCCCTGCAGCCAATCCCTGTACTCTTCGGCCGGAGCCCCGCAGTAGTTCGTTTCCGTCGGATACCAGGCGGGGGCGGGAGGCATGGTGAAGTACCGCTGCAGGCAGGCGCTGGCCTGTGAGTACCAGCCGCAGTGCAGGTAACAGATCGCCTCCAGGAGAAACAGGTCGTTGAAATCTCCGTAAAAGCCCTGGTAGTATTTCAGGTGCCTGACGGCATCACGGTACCTGTTCAATTCCATCAGGGTGGTGGTGATTCTCAAGGCCAGGATCGGGGCGTAGCCCATGTTGGCCGCCGTCAGCCTGGAGGCTGCCAAAAAACAGTCGAGGGCCTTTTCCCTTTCTCTGAGGCGGAGGTGCTCGATACCCAGATTGTAATAGAAGAAACCGTCCTTTTCCGAATCGGCCATGCTCTCCAGGAGCTTCAGGTTTCTCCTGATCTTTGCCTGGATGTTGGCTTGCCGCCCGTTGTATCCGTGGTGGATGATCGAGAGACGGCTCTGCCCGATGCTCTGCTGGCCGTAATTGTTAATGATCGAGGTGGCGATCTGCTCGTGGATCCGGCCCCCGAAACGAAAGATTTTTCTGTTCCGGAACAGGCGTACACTGGGGGAGAGAAGCCGGGAGTCGATGTCCGTCAGGTTGGACACCTGGGCGAAGTAAGCTTCGTAACGGCTGGTCCCGGATCAGCGCCCGCAACTCCGGGCCGCTTCCGGGGGCCAGTTCCTCGTCGCAGTCGAGGAAGATGAATCCAGTCCCCGGTTGCCTGCTCCAGCGAGAGGTTGCGGGCGAGGCTGAAATCATCCTGCCATTCCGCCTCGATCACCGTCGCCCCGAAGGACCGGGCAATTTCCCTGGTATCATCGGTGGAGCCGGTATCGACGACGATGATCTCGTCCACAAAATCCTTGGCGCTCTGCAGGCAGCGCCCGATATGCTCGGATTCGTTCCTGGCGATCATGCAGAGGCTCAGAGTCGACGGTCGGATGCAGAGGTCGGATGTGGAGATCACTGCCTTGAGTGTCGGACGACAGCCCGATGTCAAGCTGTTCGATCCTGCTTATTTCCGGCTTCCGACCGGCCTACGACTTCTGCAACAGAGGCTGAATACTGATCATTGGATGTGATGCCATTCTCCAGGCTTTTTTCTTCCAAACTCCCAGATGACATTCCAAGCGGGCATCCTGCCTTTTTCCTGCATCCGACTTCCTGCCTCCGTTTCTGATATCAGCCGCCGTGCCTTGTGTCTCAGGGAAGTCAACTTGAACAGCTCCCTGCGCAATTCCGCCTGTCCTTCTTCGAGGGCCAGCAACCTGGTGATGTGCAGCAGGCACTGGCTGGCCAGTTGTTCCAGGGCGCAGGCGGCATAGAGTTCATTGCCGGGGTCCTGCCTGCCGGCCTGAGTAAAGTACAGGAAGGCCCGGTCGTGCCTGTCGAGGCCGGCGTATGCCGTGCCGAGCAGGCAGTAGACGCCGGCTGTGGCCGTACCGCTGTGCAGGGAGTTTTCGAGTTGCTGCAGGGCCTCCTGTTGGTCGTCCGCCCTCAGGGCATCGTCTCTTAAATCAAATAGCAGCCGGGCAATAGTCAGACGGTCGAGATGGAAACTGTCTTCCAGGTACGCTGCCACCTGGCCCCCATCCAGCCCCTTTTGCTGCAGCAGTAAGCATAACCGGGCAAACAATCCGTATGTAGGCCTGATTCTCAGCACCTGTTCCAGATAGGCCGCGGCCTCTTCGAAATTTTGTTCACGGGCGCAGACCTGGGACAGGTTCTGCAGCGCCAGGTGGCCGTTGACCCCCTCGGTGACGTCATATTCCGGCAGGGGCTGCCGGAAGCGGAGGCACTTTAAGAAATTGGCCCTGGCCTGTGCCAACAGGTTCAGATCCCAGCAGAGTTGCCCCCTGATGAAGTACAGGTCAGGGTAGTCGGGAAAGTAGGCCAACCCCTCGTCGATCAGGTTAAGCGCCTGCTCATAATCCCCCAGGTCGCCCAGACAGATGGCATAGTTCCGGAAAAAGGCCGCAGCAAACCCGTCACCGGGCTTGAGAAGCTGCCTGGCGGCTTCGTAATGCCGGCGGGAGTTTTCCAAATCACCCCGGACATAGAAACTGAGGCCGAGCTTGTAGTTCTGGAAGGGATCACCCTGGCTATCCATGCGCCACACACCTGTCTAAAAAATAATGAGTCTATAAGGAAACGGGGAGTATGACTGACCTTGTTGGGTGAGCGAAGCGAGCATCGTTGCCGGGCCGCCAGCTTGCTGCGCGGAGCTACTGAATTCTGAAGACCTAAGCATTATACGATATGAAAATTTTAGGAGATCTGTTACCGAGGGTTACCCGCTCTATGCCCCTGCTTCTTTGAAGCGGTGGGATAAGAGCGGCTATGCCTCTAGTTAACTATTTCTAGGCTTCAGTGGGGGTAAGACAATCCCCCACTGAAGCCAAGAACTAGTTGAACTGGCATTTCAGGGGTCAGAGGCAAAAAAATATCTTGGCAGAATCACACTTTTTTGGGATTACCATATAATGTATCACCAGTCACGTATAGCCAATTGGCTGTAATTTTTAAAAAACGTTCATCAGGAGGGAAACTTATGCCAATCACACCGGGAGAATGCGGATTCACGGTGGTTGCAGGGGTGACCATCCCGACCTGCCCGCCGTTTACCGCGAAGGACTGTATCCTGGTCAACAAGGTCTACGACCAGTGCTTTACTGAGGAACTCGTCACCAGTCAAGTACCTCTGACATCGGTCTGCCCGGGCGTCACCATCCCGGCGGGCGCCACCGTCGGCTGCATCCCGATTCCGGGCAGCGCAACCTGTACCTTCGCCGGGACGGTGGCGGTGACGCCGCCGCTGACGCCGTTCTTCGAAGAGGTGCTGGTGATCAACTCATTTGATGTCAGCGCCCCCATTCTTCGTAGCCGGCGTAACAGTCTGCACGCCCACGCTCACGCTGACGGGGGCGGCGCGGGCAGACCTGTGGGTGCCGCCCGGAACCAACGTCACGTGTGATATCCTGAGCTTCGGCGACTGCACCTGCACCTTGCTCGCCAGCCCGACAGGCCTCCCAGTAATACTCGCCTGCACCGGCAAGATCTGCAAGGAACTCCAGATAACAGCCCCCGTGAAGCTGCTGGTGCCGACCTACGGCTTCTGCGAGGTCCCGGCCTGCACCTTCTTGGCGCAGCCCGGGTTCGCCTGCCCGCCGGCGCCTCTCTTCCCACCCGAGCGCTGCCAGGGTACGCCGACGGTCACCGTCCTCAGTTTGGGATGCTGTACCTATCCCAGGCGTGGTGGTTTCCGTTGTCAGGATTATCAGCGGTGTTCCTACAGTGATTGCCAGCGCAACTACGGACATAACCGGAACGGCGAGCTTCCCCACGATCGGCGGTTTCGAGGGCGCCCTTGATACCATTACTTTCCTGTCCGGCGTCAAGCTGGTGGCATTCCCGGTCCCGGTCGAATTCGTCGACGTGCTGGGGGTTGCCCACGACAGCGCCACGGCTTGCTCGATTATATTCGTAGGGACTGCGGTTGCGAACACCTTCACTGTCGCCATCAACGGCTTCCTGCTGCCGGGAACGATCGACCCCAAATAAGGCTCGCACCAGGTATCACAAGCAGAAAGGCAGCGGGCAACCGCTGCCTTTCTGCTTGAATTCATGTTATTGGAGGCATTTCATGGGGACATTCCATGGGGACATTTCTCCGAAGGAGATGTGTCCCCTTACCTTAAAGGGAGTGCGTCCCCTGCTTCTATGGTGCTTGAGCGCCAGCGGGCTTCTCGGGAGGATGGGAGATCCTGCTCAGGAATTCACAGGGGTCCACCCAACTGGGCGGCTTGGCGCTGCCTCCTCAGCCGCCCATGCCAGGCGGTTTCGGCGGTGGATTATGGATGGTTACCTCCAAACCCGGACGGCTGGGGATCTGGTCCAATGACATCGGAACAGGCGCCGCCGGGCGCCCCACCGCCCCCGCAGGGCGGGGGGCGGTGAACTGCGCCGGGCGTCCTGTCGCGGGGGGATTCTGTAATCCGTGTTGTGCTTGCCTGGCCCTGGCAGCCTCACGCTGGTGCAGGATGTCCAACACCAGTTCACTCACCTTTGCCGTATTCAACACCTCAGGCTCTCCTTGATCAGGCGGTTTTGCTTCCGGCTCCGGGATGGTTGACTGCCCTGGCCGATCAGGCTCACGGCGTGCCGCTTCATCTTTGGCCGCCTTTTCTTCCTGACGCTGAACGATGATTTTCTGGACCTGTTCAGCCAACGTTTCCAGGTCAACAGTCGCCTCTTGTGGCTGGCTGGACATGTTCTCTTGTTCCGCAGTCATATTCGATCTGGTTGGCCGCAAAGATTCCGGACTTTCACACTCCGCCTCACAGTGGCTTTGGGTAATTTCCGCGGTGATCTGACTTTCTACAGCTACTTCAACCCACGTTTTGCGGATGAGCAGGCTTTTTAAAAGTTCCCAAAGCTTTAAAGGCTTGCCAAGCTTAATACGCACATGCAACGGTTGGGCGAAAACTGCCTGGATATCGGTTGTTCCACTTGGCAGCATCTCCAGGATGTCCGACCCGGTGAGCGGGATGAGTTCACAAAAAGTGCGGGCAAGAACTGTGGTGCTGTATCCAGGTCCAAACTCGTATACCATATTCGGACAACAGAAAACGAGGTCGTATTTACCGAAGACCAGGATGTTCTTTTCAAATAGAAGCTCACAGTGCATAATGACGTTGTCGATTTGACAGGAAATGGGATAACCTGGCAGAGGAGTCCAAAATGTGGACAGGAAGTCCTTTCTAACAGAAGCGCTGTTTTGTCCGGCCACCATGCTCACCTCCTTGAGCAATGAGCAATGAGTGATGAGCATACTCATTACTTTTTACTCATTACTTTTTTAGTTACGTTGTCCGTTAAACCAAAAATGTCCTCTGGTTATCAATATATGGAATCAGGGAGGATTTGCTCCTCCCTTTCCTGTCAGCGGCCACCTGTCGCTTTAGCGTTATCCCCCTCAGCGTCTATTGGGAGTGGTATAGGCAGGGCGTGCGGGGTTTGTTTGGATAGGAACAGCATAGATAGGGCGCCCAGGGCTTGGGTTGGCAGGTACGGGAGCGGCATAGGCCGGACGGACGGGGTTTATATTCATTCTGGGAGGCCGCGAGTTGTATTGGGTCAGCACCTGCTCTGGCGCCATCGGAATTCCATTTTTGGTACCTGGCGGTGAACATGCACAATAAAGCTCAAGATCCGGTTCCTCGTCAGGGTGCAGCAGGCTGCAGTCGGGGCACTGCTGCGTTTCGGCGACATCCTGGGTTTCCGTCTCATCACCTTCGGGCTGTGGCTCGGGGCTCTTAGATTCTGGGCATTCCTGCGTTTCGAAAGCATCCGGCGAATCTTGAGATGTGTGAGGCGTGAGGCTGGTTTTATCTTCAGGCTTCATCTGGAATTCTCCTTTCACAGCATGATTTGGCAACTTAGTATCTACCCTGGATAATATATGCATGAGTGGAAATATTGCTACATTATGTTATCCTGTGTTGCCCCAAAATCCGATGCGCTGCCGGTCTTTCAAACGAAGCGAAGCGATGTTTGCCATCCGATGGACATATGGCACGGGACTGTAACCATTTAATGGAAATACGCATATAATGTGAATGAAAGTCCGGTATAACCTGGGCTTTAGACTATATAATACCAAGGAGTGGTGTATGTGTCCAACCTGATCCAAAACCCCAGTTTTGAGGAAGGGCTGAACTTCTGGAGCGCCCATAACGTCACCATCAGCGACAACAATCCGTTCGAAGGAACAGCGACCGCCCGCCTGGGCCCCGGGATCGCCAGCATATCCCAGGACATCCTGCTGGGCATTCCCAGGTCGTCCCTGCTGTTGAGCTTTGCCGTGGAGGCGCCCTTAAGCACCGATCCGGGCAACCTGACGGCGGTTGTCAAGTGGCTGGATAAGCTATGACCGGGAGATCGGCACGGGATTGAGCATGCTCATTTCTTCTGCCACCATCGGGAGACAGATCCTCTGGCTGACCGAGGTTGATGTCACCGATCTCGCCCCGGATAAAGTGTGCAAGGCGCGGATCATCTTCAGCAAATCGGAAGGCACGAAGACTACTAATAACTTCATCGATCTCGACCTCGTCGTGCTGACCAAGGTGGCCACGCTTGTGATAGGGGTGAATTAGATGACTTCGATGCCTGTGGGGCAGAGAAACGGCAAGGCCGATCTCTTCCAGGAACTGCAACAAGGACCAAAGCCCGACATCGTGGAGCGTTTGCTAGGGAATAAGGTGACAGCAAAAGAAGTTGCTGGCAGGATCATTCCTGGCGAAGCGCTGATGGGACAAAAATCCCAGCAGATCATACTGTAACTCCCGATTCCAAGAAGGCCGGCACTGTCAAAGAGGGAGCCGCTCTCGAGCGGCTCCCTTTTTTGATCGTGGAGGGGCCTGACGCTATGAAGAACCGGCGCATATATTATTCTAAGGTACGGGGGACACATCTTTTCGAGGAATGCCCCCATGTATGTCCCCTAGAGCTCCAATGAGATAGGAGGAGGACGGATGGTGAATGATTCGTCGCTGAGATTGCGGTTAAAGCAAAATCTGCAGGAACTGCGAAGGAGAGCCAGGGAAGCATTAGCGGCTGAGTTGCCAGGAAGGAGTCCTGATATCTCCGCAACAGTCGTTGGTGATGATAGCGTGAGGATCGCCGAGGATCTCCCGGTTGTCCCCGGGCCTGATCTGATTATACCCCTGCTGATGCAGCAGGAGCCCTGGCAGTGTGAGCGGCGTGAGTCGCAAGACGGTTCTTTGGCTCACCCCGGTTATATACCCCTGATGATGCAGCAGGAGCCCTGTCAATGTGGGTCGCGGGACGGCGCTCCGGCTAAACCTGATTCTGTTCCTATTGAGCGCCCGGCTTCGGTTCAGGCTACCATCTCAAATGCGACCCAGCACTCAACGGATAACGGCATGGATCTTATGCTAACGGTATCAAGTGGACTATCACCTGGTTTGCTTTTGAATGCCGGGGAACATCATGGGTACCCGCAGGGTGAAAGCCCCGCTTGCACGGACTCTGTTATGAAAAGCATGACAGTTTCTTATCCGGCATCCGACCTCCGGCATCCGACCTCCGGCTTGGCCCCTATAAAAGGAGACATGGCAGACGTCTTGCAGCTTTTGAATTCGCTTTGAAGTCTTGCTTCGGCTTCGTTTGAATAGAGACGCTTTCGAACATCGGGCAACATGCTGGCATATATTAGATTAAGAGAGATAATTTTGTGATGTGAGGAGGAAACAGAGATGGGTACTCTTGTTGATAATATGCAAGGGCTTGCTGATGAAGTGATCGGATCGTTTACCGGGCGCAAAGGTGAGCTTGAGAATCTGCGAAAAGAGATCAATGAGATGCTGGTTCGCTTTGAAGCGGAACGCCAAAAAATGGGCGCCGAACTTCAGAAAAAGCTGGACGGCTTTTTAGTGGACCTGGAAAGACACGTCCAAACGCTTTTCAAGCAGTTTGAGGAAGACCGGATGGTTACTCAGAAGGAGTTGATGACGGCAGCGGCAATTTTTGAGGAGATGGAAGCCAGAATGGAATACCTGCGGAGTTAAGAGGTCAGAAGCAAGAAGTCAGAGGCAAGAGGCCGGCGCCCGCTTTTTGGGCACAGAGGCCAGAGATCAGAGGGTGGAAGCAGGAGAAAAGGATTTAAATGCAGTCATTAACAGCATGCAAATCTTTTATCTGACATCCAACTTCTGACATCCGTTATGCCCGGGTTTCCCCCGGGCTTATATCAGAATGAGGTGATTCCATGACCGGGCAGAACTCTCAACCAGCGCCGTCCATCTGGGTGCAAGAAGATTTTGTGATTACCGAGCACTTGAATAAAATCATCTGCAGGGCACTGGCTTATCTGGATGCAGGCTTCCCCGTCCACTTCCAAGGCCCCTCCGGAACCGGCAAGACCTCCCTTGCCCTGTACCTTGCTCATTACCTCAACCGTCCGCTAATGCTGATCCACGGCGATCACGAAATGAGTTCCAGTGAGATGGCCGGTGGCCTGATGGGCTTTCACGTCCGTTTCCTGGTTGATAACTTTGTCCACTCGGTCTTGAAAAGAGAGGAAGATTTTGAACGGCGCTGGATGGACGGCAGGCTGACGACAGCCTGCCAGGAAGGAATGACGCTCGTCTATGACGAGTTTACCCGCTCACACCCGGAGGCCAATAATATACTGCTTTCGGTGCTGGAAGAGAAGGTTTTGCAATTGCCGGGGTTGAAGCCGGGGGAAAAGAGCATCAGGGTAAACCCGCATTTCCGCGCCATCTTTACCAGCAATCCTGGGGAGTACGCCGGGGTTTTCAAGAGCCAGGACGCCCTGCGCGACCGGATGATCACTATCGAGCTGGGCCAGATGGACCTGGAGACGGAAATCGCCATAACCGCCTCCAGGTCCGGATTATCACTGGAGCAGGCGGCCCGGGTGGTTAACATCGTCAGGCAGTTCAGCGCCGCCTTTCCCAGATTTACCGCCACTTTACGACGCAGCACGATCATCGCCACCATTATCAATCAGGAGCATATTCCACTGGAAAGCGAACTGTTCGGGGAGGTCTGCCTGGATGTGCTCGGCTCCGAAGTGAACAGGAGAAGCGGCGATAAGGCGCCTCGCGATATCCTGCAAGCCAGGTTGAATGAAGTGATCGAGCAGATTTTAAGGCACGGGGGGTGAGAAAATGGAATCAGGGAAGACAGCGTCGGTTGTCAGGTTGCAGCCGGCAAGAATAAACGAGGACAATGTCTTTTTTGAGCTGCACAGGCTGGCATCAGAACAGAGCCGGCTGCTCAGGACACGTCAGATTCTGTCGGAACGCATTGCGGATATCGATGAGCGCGTGGCAGAAATCAGAGCAATAATGAAGATGATCAAAACTGACCATGGAGTTTGAGTAGATTTTTGGGTACGAGGACACACCCCTTCGGGGTGTGTCCTCGATGGAATGTCCGCGGTGAGGAGTCGAAGCATGAGCCTTGAGAAGTTTTTTAAAGAACTGGGCGGCCTCGTCCGTTTTCTACAGCAGGCCGGAGAACAGGGGCTGGAGATCAACCGCAGGGGGAGGCTGGACGAGGTGGCAAATGACCTGGCTGCAGGCGTGTATGATTTTCATGTGCGCTTCGGCACGTTAACCGGGCTGGGCACGGACAGTCAAGGCCCGAAGCCGTCGGCGCCGATACCGCCCAGCGTGCTCGAGCCGGCCTATGACCTGTTCGACGAACCCCTGGAAGTGGTGATTATCGTCCAGGTCCCGGGGGTGGCCGCCTCGGACGTGCAATTGGAGGCGCAGGGCCGCTACCTGGTTCTCAACGCCGGTAGTGGAGAACGGCGGTTTTACCGCCGTATTCCCCTCCCCTTGGCGGCAGACCTCGACAAGGCGACGATATCGTTTACCAATGGTGTCCTGGAGATACGTTTTAAGAAGTGAGAAGTGGGGAATAGGGGGCGTATTTTTTTTGACCGAACTTGTTCTCAGAACGTCGGAGGCTATGGCCAAGGATGTAGGAAGAGGCAACGTGCGGCTTGACCCGGCGGACATGATGAGGGCCGGCCTGGGGGTGGGAGATATTGCCACCATTACCGGTCAACGCAGCACTGCGGCCAGGGTGCTGCCGGCCTACCCGGAGTATCGCGGGCGGGAGATCATGCAGATCGACGGCACCGTCCGGCAAAATGCCGGGCTGGCACTGGGCGAGAATGGGCGCATCGGCAAAGCCGCCGTCCAACCGGCGGCGCACCTGGTCCTGGTGGTGAAACAGCGCCAGGGGCCCTTTGAGCAGGGCAGCCAGTGGCACCGGCTGCTGGAAGGATTGCCCGTTACCAAGGGTGATTGCTTGAGAATCGGCTTTTTCGGTACCACCATCGAGTTGTTCGTCCATGATACCGTACCGTCCGGACCGGTTCTGGTCGAAAGCACCACCGTCATCAAGCTGAAAAAGGATCAGAACGACGGTGCCTGCCAGGCGCCGGTTACCTATGAGGATGTGGGAGGGCTGGCAAAGGAGATGCGGAAGATCCGGGAGATGATCGAGCTTCCGCTGAGGTTTCCCGAGGTGTTCACACATTTAGGGATCGAGCCGCCCCGCGGCGTCTTGCTGTACGGGCCGCCGGGAACGGGCAAGACGCTGATCGCCAGGGCGATCGCCAACGAGACCAGGGCCAGTTTCTTCCACGTCAACGGGCCGGAGATCATCAACAAGTATTATGGCGAAAGCGAGGCCAAGCTTCGGGAGATCTTTGACAACGCTCGCAGCCATGCCCCCAGCATCATCTTCCTGGATGAGGTCGATGCCATCGCCCCGCGGCGTGAGGAGGTCAGGGGCGAAGTCGAGAAGCGGGTCGTTGCCCAGCTCCTGGCCATCATGGACGGCCTGGAATCCCGCGGCCAGGTGGTCGTCATCGCCGCCACCAACATCCCCAATGCCCTCGATCCTGCTTTAAGGCGCCCCGGGCGGTTTGACCGGGAGATTGCCGTCAGCGTTCCGGACCAGAAAGGAAGAAGGGAGATCCTCCATATTCATACCCGGGGCATGCCGCTGGCGGATGATGTGCAGTTGGACGAGTTTGCCCGGGACACCCATGGTTTCGTAGGCGCCGACCTGCAGGCGCTCTGCAAGGAGGCGGCCATGCTGGCTCTGCGCCAGGTGCTTCCCAGGCTGGAACCGGGACTGGACGGCGTCTCCCTGGACCTGATCAGCGAACTGCAGGTACGCCAGGAACACTTTCTCCGGGCGCTGTCGGAAATCGAACCGTCGGCGATCAGGGAGGTCTTTGTGGAGATACCCCACGTTGACTGGGATGACCTCGGCGGCCTGGAGACCATTAAACAGGAGTTGCGGGAGGCAGTGGAATGGCCGCTCTACTACCCCGAACTGCTGCAGCGCCTGGACGCCACGCCTCCCAGGGGTGTGCTGCTGGTTGGCCCCCCCGGCACCGGGAAGACGCTGCTGGCACGCGCCGCAGCCTCTGCCAGTGCGGCGAACTTCATCTCGATCAAGGGGCCGGAACTCTTCTCGAAGTGGGTGGGGGAGTCGGAGAAAGCGGTACGGCAGGTGTTTCGGACCGCCAGGCAGGCTGCGCCCTGTATCATCTTTTTTGACGAGATCGACGCCCTGGTCAGCCGGCGCGGCTCGGGCAGCGACGATGTCAGCGACCGGGTGCTCGGCCAGTTGCTGACTGAAATGGACGGGATCGAGGCGTCCCGGGGCATTATCGTCCTCGGGGCCACCAATCGTCTCGACCGGCTGGACGCCGCCCTGCTCAGGCCTGGGCGGTTCGACGTCGTGTTGACCCTGCCGCTGCCCGATCAGGACGCCAGGGAGCAGATCCTGAGGATTCACACCAGAAAGAAGCGCCTATCCGCCGATGTTGACCTGCGGCGCCTGGCTCTGGAGACGAAAGGGTTTGCCGGAGCGGATCTCCAGTACATCTGTTACCGGGCGACCTGGCTGGCCATCCGCAGGTACTTGGGCGCTGCTGAGGCAGGCGCCGAGCCCGCCAGGGTGGTCGCCGGGGTGCCCGTTTTGTTGGGTGCGGCAGAATCAACATCCCTGGAGATCACGGGCGCCGATTTTCACGAAGCGATCTCGCTCCTGTTGCAGCGACCTAAACAGAGGTCAGAAGCATGAATGAGAGGTTGGAAAGATAGGCTGACCTGCCCGTCTTCTCCATCTTTCGACTCGTTCCAGGGCGACGGCATATAAATAGCAAAGGGGATGATGAAGATGGCGGCACAGTTACAGCCGGTCAGGGAACGTGGATCGAGCCTGGCCGACGTCGTGGAATTGATCCTTGACAAGGGGCTGATTATCAACGCAGACATCACGGTTTCCGTGGCCGGGGTGGAACTGCTGGGCATCAAGATCAGGGCGGCCCTGGCGTCCTTTGAAACAGCAGCCCGGTACGGACTGGAATTTCCCTCGGGGATCAGCCGGGAGAATCCGATCTGGGAAGAAGCTCAAGCAATTAAAGAAACCTGTCCCCAGTGCTCCAAACGGGTCAACGCCGCCGAACTGCTTAACGATCAATGTCCGTGGTGCGGTTGGGAAAGCGCCCGGGCGCGCCAGGTCAAGCAACACCTGGCGCCGTTACCGGCAAGTTACTAAGGGTGGGGGATGAGAGATGAACGATGACCTGCCGCCGTTTGTCAACGATGCAGGCGATCCTGCTCAGGAGGGTTGCTATCTTTACTGCGTCGCTCCGGCGCTCGATCTCTCCGGTCTGAATCTGTGCGGCCTGGATGGCGCCAGCGTCTACCAGATAGCTTTCCGGGATCTTGGCGCCGTGGTTCACGACTGCCCGGCGGTTCCCTACGTGGGAGGAAGCGAACAGGCAGAGGCCTGGCTGCTTGCCCATCATGCCGTGATCGATAAAGTCTGGGAACAGACAGGAACAGTGCTTCCCGTCACCTTTGACGTGATCATCGCCGGTGGCTCCGGGCAGCAGGCCAGGGCACGGGTCGTTTCCTGGCTGGAGGAGAACTACGAGTCTTTCCGGAATAAGCTGAACGACTTGCAGGGTAAGACAGAACTGGTTATTCAGGTAAACTGGGACCGGGCGGCTGCTCTGCAGGAGATATTGTCTACGGACAATGAGATCAGGCAGCTTCAGGAAGAGATGCAGGGCAAGCCCAAGGGGATGGCCTTTTTTTACCGGCAGAAGATCGAAAAGCTGATCAGGCAAAAAGCGGATGCAAGGGTTGAGGAGATCTGCCAGGCCTATCTTCAGAGAATTCAGGACTTGGCTGTACAAACATTCATCAACAAGCCAAAGCGCCTGGACGGCCCGGAGATGCTGCTGAATCTATCCGTTCTCGTTGACAGGGAAAAGATTTCGGGAATAGGGTGGGTGCTGGGTGAACTCGAGGCGCGGCAGGGGATCGCCATCCACTTCACTGGACCCTGGCCTCCGTATAGCTTTACGATGACGCCCCAGACCTGTGAGAAGGCTGATTGCTTAGAAAGAGGTGAAAACATGGAAGAGCGAAAGACCGGCGGGAATATTCCGGCGGCTATGCTGCGCCTGGCCGGAAAACTGGAAAGCGACGGACGGCTTCATGAGGCCTGTGAGTTGTATTTTAAGATTCTGGACAGCGCAGCCCGGACAAGCGAGGCAGAAACCGCCAGGGAGGCGCTTCTTGCCATCGCCTATGATTATGAACGCAAGGGGCTGGTGCATATGGCCATGGATCTCTATGAAAAACTGCAGGACTATACAGACAGAAATGAAAAATGATTAGTGCCCTATTCCTCATCCTCACCCTCTTCATCATCAGGCTGCCTTGCCTGGCAGCCCGGAGCCTTTCCGCCAGGACTTGATAGCCCGATTCGTATTCCGCTTCTTCTATTTCTCCGAGTTCATACGAGAGCTGCAACTCCAACAGCTTGGCCTGAATGTACTCAGGGTCTTCAAGCTCCCGCCGGGCCGCGGTGGAGATTGCCTCGGCTATTTCCAGCAGGCCACGCAAGGGCGCCAGGATCAGGTTGTCGAATATAAGCATGCCTTAACCTCACCTCTTACTTCTCAATTTTCAGGTCAATAAAGTTATAGGGGGGCCAGGGCCCCGAGTACATGAAATCAAACTGCTCATGATGCTGTTCATAAAGCTCGTTCACCTTGGCGTCAAACCTCGTTTCCTGGTCTCTGGACACCAGAAAGGCAGCGTTCAAGACCATGCGCTCGTTCAGGGGTTTATTGAGCCGGGAATCCAGCGAGATCGCCTGCAGTGGGGGGTAGATCAGCTCCTGGTAAAAAGACTGCATCTCTTCCATGGCCGCCTTCACGCTCTGCCCCAGGAGAATAGCGGAGCCATATGCACTGCTCTGAGGGCAGGTTCAGGATCTCTTCCTTAAAGCGTTTGAGATGCTCATAATCTCTCTCCAACTTGTTTGCCAAAGCTTCTTTTTTCCAGATAACCTTTAATCCCAGTTCCAGCTTGTTTTCAAGCTGTTTCAGGGTTTTTTTGATCTCTTCGTAAGATGCTGCCAGGATCCCGGTCATCTCTTCGGTCTTGTTAAAAATTATTCCGAAACGGAAGGGGATGATCGTCTGCTCCTGCATAATCTGGGCAATTACCCGATGATGGGCGAGGGCGTTTTCTTTGGTCACTTGTAGTGAAGAACTGGCGACCTCGCTAAAAACCAGGGCCAGGTCACGGTAGTGAACGGCGGACATGTTCTCCTGAGACGCTATTAAACAAGCCCCAGGTTCTTCAGTTTCAATGATGCCGTAGGCATAGTAGAATCTCTTTGATTTCATCAAGTCACCCTCCCTGGTTCAACTGTTCTTGGCTTCAGTGGGGGCTTGCCTTCCCTCACTGAAGCTTAGAACTGGTTAATCCAGTGACGTAGCCGCTCTTATCCCGCCGCTTCAGAAGCGGCGGCATTAGAGCGGGTAGTCATCTGGAAAAAATTGTCGAGACAGTCCCTGTCTCGACATATAGAGGTCAAAAACCATAATCGTTGGATTAAACGATTACCGGGGCATGGGGATGTGCAGCCAGTTTGGTGAGGCCGATCGCTTCAGCGTACTTGAGGTAGGTTTCCACTCCGGCCACGACCACCCTCACCTCTATTGCAAGCAACTCGATACCGACTAACGATACCCTGACGAAGGCATCGATCACCAGTCCCTTGTCCAGGATCCGGTCGATTACCTCTACCAAGCTGCTGGCATCAATACTTTTGGTGACTGCCATTTACCATCATCCTCCTTTTTCTGTATTGGGCTGATTTTTGCTTCTTTGAAGTCATCAGTGGAGACCGCGGATCGCACCATGAGAGATCTTTCCAGCTACCCTTGACTTCGATAACAATATATGTCAACTTTGTTGAAAATGTGTTTAGTTTGGCTGATGTTATTGCCAACGCCCGGCACTCAACTGATCAGCACGGGGCGGGATCAGGAACCATGACGGTTCAACGAGTTCTTGGCTTCAGTGTGATCAGCTGATCTCATTGAGTGCCGGGCTCTGTTGGCTATTTCTGCACATCTTCAGCCCAGCGTTCAGGGTTGATCATGCGATCCAGCACGTCATCGACCAGGTCGTCAAGGCCCCAGCGAACATCACGCACGACTTTTTCGAGGCCATTATCCATCTTGATCTGCTGCAGGGCCTCCTCCAGGTCGATCAGCGCCTCTCCCAGCCGGTTGATCTCCTGGTCGGTAAGCCGGCCTGATTCCATGCGCCTCAGCGCCTGCATGGATAATACGTCCTGGACCAGTTCCACCAGGGCCACTACCAATCCCAGCAAACCCTGTTTCAAGTTATCTTCATTAATCTGTATGGGCAATTTGATCCTTACCTCCCAGCCAACTCATGAAGCCGTAGTCGAGCATTGTTTCCAGGGCGGCGATGATTAGCCGGAGATTGATGCCGATCAGGGGGATGTTGGCAACCCCGATGATCAGGTCTATGTCGAGGACGATACCCTTGTCCAGGAGTCTATCCAGCACATCGGCAAGGACACCCGGCCCCTCTCTTATCGGCTCCATAATGCACCACCGCTCCTCGAGGTTCGAGGCTCGAGGTTCGAGGCTCGCAAGAGGAAAGAAGACTATATCAAATTAACTCGAGCTCTTGAACAACGAACGTCGAAATGAACATTGGAAGAGCGAAACTGCGGAATGCATGCTCCGCATGATGCTGGTCTCGCAATTCGGAATTGCTATTGCTCTATGAATGCTGGTTGGACGATAATCACAAAAAGTGTGGGACACTCAGCCTTGGCGTGAATGTCCCCGGGAGAATCTCCCCATTAATAGAATGTGTGCTACAGCCTTGAATGTTCGTCTCCCCGGCAATCACAAGCGAGGCAGCGTTAGTATGGCTAGCCGATAAACTCCTCCACGATCACCTCATAGCCGTTGTAAGGGATCACACCCACACCAACCTGAGTGAAAGACGGGTCCAGGATGATCGTCCTCGTGGCTGGTGTCGGACATGAAATCCGAGTTTGCCACCTCCACATTTTCCACCTCTGCTATGTTCTCGCCGGAAACCGTGTAGGTGATGCCGAATTCGGTGAGCATCTGGCTGGGCAAGCCGTATGTTGGCGATTCGTGGCTGAAGTAGTCGTTGGTGATCATATCCTGAGCCTTTGCCGTGGCGACCTCCACGAGCGTTGCGTTGATGGAAACGGGGTCACGCCATAATCTGCCCGGTCCTCGTTGATCAGATTGTACAGGGTTGCCTCATCGGCAGTCAGGCCTGCAGGGGCGGGCTGCTGGGCGGACAGTGTGGCGCCAGTAGTCGTCCGGTAGTGTGCCGGTAGTCGTTGTGGTAGTTGTTGTAGGGGTGACGACTATGGGCGTCGGCGTGTAACTCACCGGCAGCGGGCTGGCAGCACTGTTGTTCACAACCACCGGCGTCGTTGAAGTAGTCGTTGTGCCGGTAGTGCAGTGGTAGTGCCAGTAGTCGTTGTTCCGGTAGTGCCAGTGGTGGTAGTGCCGGTAGTAGTTGTCTAGTCGTTGTAGGGGTGACGACTACGGGCGTCGGCGTGTAACTCACCGGCAGCGGGCTGGCAGCACTGTTGTTCACAACCACCGGCGTCGTTGAAGTAGTCGTTGTACCGGTAGTTGTCGTGCCGGTAGTCCCAGTAGTCCCGGTTGTTGTAGTTGTGCCGGACTGAGTCGTTGTGCCGCCAGACTGAGTAGTTGTAGAGGTCGTGGAACCGGAAGAATTGTTTTGCACGACTATCGGCGTAGGGTTATCTTACCGGCAGCGGGCTTAAGGCAAAAGCGCTGGATACGGAAAAACCTAGCACAAGAAGACCGAACAGCAACATGGGGACGGCAAACTTCCAGATGGCTCTCTGCAAAATATTTCACCTCTTTCTAAAATTTTGGAATATATAAAACTTTCTGCCTACCAATTATAATGATGGGCTTTCCCATGCGGCAAACTTGTCCAGGAGACGAGAGGCCGGGCTCGTCCCAAAGACAACCCTGATTGTCGTTATAAGTTGTATTTTCTTAGGAATAGAGTAGCATGGAATTCTTTAGGGTCTAGATGTCCTATCAGGTGTGGCGTCAGGCGCCGGTTTTATAGGTGGCGGATAGTCATGCTGTTCCGTGGCCTGGATCTGAAATGTCAAGAATTGGTGTTATACTTTGGGGGACATTTTCTTTCCCACAATAGCTGGTAAACACGGTGAATGCTCCGGAGTTCTTCCTCCAGCGTCGGTACCATGGTGGCAGCGGCGCCTTGCTGCAGCCGGGACAACAGCACCCGATCGTCGATCAGGGCAGAGACGCGCTGCAGGAGCGCCTCCTGATCGCCGATCGCGATCAGGAACCCGTTGCTGCCGTCCTCAACGATCTCCGATCCGAAGAATTTGGTGGCTATCACCGGACGTTCGCGGGACAAGAACTCGCGCAGCACGCGTGAATAGCCTTCAAAGTAGGAGGGGACAATGCCCACGTCCACTTCTGCCATAATTTCGTCGACGTCAGCAAAGGCGCCCCGGTGTTTCACGCAGGGGATGTTCACGAGTTCCTGCACCAATGCGGGGTCGTAGATATAGCCATAGAGGAGCAGTTGCGCCAGATCGGGTTTGACGTTGCGGAACGCATGGGCGAGGAGATCGGCGCCCTTGCGGAGGACTAATGCCCCGACAAAGCCGAAGGTTACAGGCATTTTGCTTTTGTCTTTTCCGACCTCCGACCTCTTGCCTCTGACATCCGATACCGGTCGGATACCGTGGGGTACAAGGAATGTTTTATGTTCCGGAACTTGTATAAATTGAGTGAAGAAGCCCTGGAATACATCGGAGGCGAAAAACACCCCGTTTACTACCCTGTCATAGAGGAACTGGATATACTGACGCCAGGCCTGAATGTTTACCGCCAGCGCTCCCTCGTCGATGGGGCGGTTTGGCCGCAGGATGTACTGGGAGATGCACCGGGCGCACTTCGCCGGGTTGGTGGGACCTGCGCAGGGCTGGCGCAACTCGGCCAGGAAGGGTTCAACCCGCAGGCAAATCTCTTCGGTATGGAAGGCGTGGCGCATGACAATCGCTCCGCTGTCTGCGGCGATTTGCAACACCTGGGGAGGGAGAAAAACGTAATCCACAACATGCACGAAATCCGGCGTAAAGTCTTGCAGCACTTTTTTAACGGGTTGGAGCAATGTCATGTCCTTCAGGAATGCACTGCCCAGGTTGAGGCTGAGCTGATTAAAACCCATCACCCGGTATACCTTGATGCCCTCCTGCTCCTCGATCTTGAACGGTCCGGGAGATTCTGCCGGAGGGAGATTGGGAATCATGACTCCCACCCGGTACCCCAGGCTCTGCAACCCCAGGGCGTAATCCCGGGTGACCAGCGGTGTTCCCGAATACTCATACGGCGGCAGGCTGTGACAGATCAACAGTACCGAACGACCGTTCACGCCGGTGGATACCCCCCTTCAACTAGTTCTTAGCGTCAGTAGGGGCTTGCATTCCCCACTGATAGAGCTAGTTAATGCAGTGCGTAGCCGCTCTTATCCCGCCCAGGGAAGCGGGGGCATTAGAGCGGGTAGTCATCTGTTAAACTTTTGGTCAAAATATGATTTGTTGAATAACATACTTGGGTGCGTCGGGTGGTAAGAGAGGGCGATATCATTATGCCGGTGCGCCTTTTCAAAGTTGCCCAGGCGGTCGTAGCAGACGCACAACTGCAGGTGAGGAAGCCACGACCAGGCTGCGTGGTCTACGGCGCCCAGTGTTCCTGACGGCTGTTTCAGATTTGTCGCCAACTCATACCAGAATATTGCCCGGTCCAATTGCTTGGCGCTGAAAAAAAAGGCGCCGATCTGGCAGCAGGTTTCCGCCCGCGGCAGGTCGTAGGACATTGTTCTGAAAAGAGATTGCAGTTGCTTGTCGTGCTGGCGCAGATGCCCGTAGCACTCGGCCATTTTCTGGCAGGCGGCAATATTGTCTTCGATCCAGCCTCGTTTGCAGTCCAGAAATATCTCGTAATACAGCACCGCTTCTTCATAGAGGGCGTTATCTCTGAGTTCGTTGGCGTAATAGTAGAGGTCGCGCGGGGAGAAGTCCTTCCCGGTTTCCAGCAGCCGGCGATAGATCCTCAGATTGCGGTCGGAAGGAGCCTTCTCTTTCTTATGCCTGACGGCGATCTCGCTGTTGATGATCGTGCCGCCCACCTCAAGATACTCGTGCACCGCTCCAATCCAGCGAAAACCGCAAGACCGGCGCACCAGCCGGTTGCGCCGGATACTGTGTGTAGGGTTGCCCGCCTGGTCGACAACAAGGTAATATGGCATGGTGACACTGTCAACCGTAGGGTCAAGGGTCTTTTTCAGGTCAAGCAACAACTGGCGGTCTCTTTCTGCAAAGAAATCATCTGCGTCCAGCCACAGGATGAATTCCTGCGTGGCGAGGCTGAATGCGTAGTTCCTGGCTGCCGAGAAATCGTCGATCCACTGGAAATCAATTACCTTACCGGTAAACCGGCCGGCGATCTCTTTGGTATGGTCGGTGGAGCCGGTATCCACGATGATGATCTCATCGGCAATGTCCTTTATCGACTCCAGGCAGCGGGCCAGCACACCCTCTTCATTTTTGACAATCATGCACAGGCTGATGGTAGACATATAACCATACTATTAACTGGTATGGTAAAAGGCGCTAAGTACCTGCATGGAAAATTAAGTAAAAAGGTACAGGATGGCCTCTGTATGCTTGAAATGGCCCCATGACCGAGGGCTACCCGCTCTAATGCCCCCGCTTCCCTGGGTGGGATAAGAGCGACTACGCCTCTAGTTGAACAGGTGCCGATTTGGAATGACAAAGATCCCCCGTAGAAACGCTACGGGGGATCTTTGCGATCAGACAGATCAGGCGAGTTTTTCGATGACTATTTCAGCATTGACACCGGATGTGGTGAGGGTGAGCCCCAGGCCATTTTGCAGCAACTGCAGTGTGCCGGTGGATGTTGCTTGAAATACCACTTCTCCCGTCAGAACGCCACCCGCGGCTAAGAGCGGGAAGGTTAGGGTGTTGGGGCTCGGGGTCGCGGAACCGCTGTACGCTACCGCAACTGAGCCGAGCAGGGAAAGCGTCGTTGTGTATATGTTGAATTTAACATTATAAAAACCGATCTGGTTGATACTGAATGCGGCATTGGTTAGAACGGTGATGGCAGTTCCGAATTGAACACCGGGAGTATTGAATTGGATGGGTGTGTTTAATCCGATGCTTACGAGACCGCCCTGATTTGTCCGGCTCACAAACGCCGACAAGCCAGTACCGGTTGCACCAGTTGCGCCAGTCGCTCCGGTTGGCCCTGTCGCCCCTGTTGCTCCGGTAGCACCGGTTGCTCCCGTGGCTCCGGTTGCGCCGGTCGCCCCGGTATCGCCGGTTGCGCCGGTCGCTCCCGTGGCACCAGTAGTACCAGTAGCACCAGTAGCCCCTGTTGCTCCGGTAGCTCCGGTAGCTCCGGTAGCTCCGGTAGCACCGGTTGCCTGCCCGGTTGCTCCGGTAGCTCCGGTTGCTCCGGTAGCTCCGGTTGCATCCCGGTCCTAGTCCGTACCCGGTAGCCCCGGTGCGCCGGTGCCCGGTTGCTCCGGGACCCGTAGCGCCGGTAGCTCCGGTTGCCTGCCCGGTAGCCCCGGTCGCTCCGGTTGCTCCCGTTGCTCCGGTGCTCCGTGCTCCGGTTGCTCCCGTTGCTCCATGTATGGGTACCCACTTGAATCCGTTGCAGCGATAGAGAATATTATCACAGATATCCAAGAAAAGAGCGCCCTCATTATCTTTGCAGCAATCTGGCCTTTCTGATAGCTCATCCTCCTGGATGGAAGGCGCCCCTCCATTATTTTTTACAAAGTTTTCATTGCAGTCAGGGCACCCTGTTGGTTCTTCACTCATCTCGCTCACCTCTCTTGATATAACTGGGCTGTTGAAAAGGAATCGGCAGCGCAAGGCCGTCATCAGCCTTGTAATCCAAGGAAGATCATCCTTAATATGGTATGGTATGGATATAAAGAATGTTACATTGCATTGGGCTTTTTACCGAGATGAAAAGCCGGGCAAACAGGGGAAATCACAGATCGTTGGAGAGAAAGGCGGTCTGCAGTTCCCGCTGTTAAGCGAGGGGGATGTACAGATTGTGCTGGGCCCTGTCCAGGCTGATGACCTGCTCCGGGGGGCCTTGCAAGCCAAGTCCCCACTTGGAGGCAAATACCTCCCGGTTTTTTCCCAGCAGCTCCGAGAAGGCTGCGGGGTTTTTGTTGAAAGACACGCTGCCGTAATGATGCACAAAGACGTCGTCTGCAATGAGCAGTTGGTACCCGGCCAGCCTCGCCCTAAGACAATAATCATCATCATCATAATTGCCCAACCCGAAGACCGGGTCGAAGCCCCCGATCCGGTCAAGCATCTCCCGCCTGATCATCATCAGAAAACCGATCAGCTTGGTTGTGGTCCGGAGCGTTCCGGCATGTACGACGTGCCAAGCCTCAGCCCATGCGTCCAAGGTGGCCTCGGTATAATGGCAGTCACTGACCAGTTGGGGGCTATAGACGTAATTGGTGCGGGGGCCGACCGCCCCGATGCCGGCATCGGGGGCGAACGCCGCCATCATCCGGCTTGCCCAGAACGGTGTGACCAGCACGTCGTTGTTCATCACCACCAGGTACCGGCCCTGTGACACCTGTAAGCCCTGGTTGCAGGCGGCGGGATACCCCCTGTTGGACTCGTTGCGGATCACCCTGGCGAGATCGGGATGCAGGCGCAGGAAATCATCGATTGCTGCCTTAGCCTCCGGATCGCTCCCGTTGTCGATGATGATGATCTCAAGTGGTCGCCGTGTGTGGTCAAGGATTGTCTGCAGGGCTTTTGTCGTAATCTCGCATCCGGTCCAGACCGGTATCACGATACTCAGCAGGTCTGTCTGCGGGGCTGGCCGGGTGGTGCTTTCAGTATCGCTATCAACTGGCAGCAGTGTATCTGGAGCCCGGTATGCCTGTTCATACTGCTGGTTGGCTTCCTGCTGGGCGATGTAGGGATTCACCATGGAAATTCACGCCCCTGTCTTTCCTCGAGGCTTGAGGTTCGAGTTCCGAGCTTCGAACATCGGGAGGGTCTGCCTTAATAACGATATGATTTTTTAGAAGATCTGTGACTTTAACTTCGCTTCGCTTCGTTTGAATACAGCCTCTGTCATGCGCTGAACTTTGCCAGCTCTCGCATGACTGCAGATGCCGCATGCTCCCAGGTCCACTTCTGGCATACGTCCTCCCGCGCTCGCGCTCCCCTCGCCTTGGCCTCCTGGCGATGCTCAAACACATAGCGCATCAGGTAGCGGAGGTGCTCCACGCTCGGTCTGGCCCATTGATGGCCAGCGTAGAGCAAGACATTGCCAGGCACGTTTTCGAGGCCATCAATCTCGATCAGGTAGCTGTTCTCATCGTTCATAAAGTCCAGGTTGCCGCTCCACCTTGTGCCAATCACCGGCAGTCCGCAGGCCATGGCTTCCATATAGGGGCGTCCCCAGGATTCTCCACGCGAGGGCAGGACAAAGGCATTGCAGGCGGTATACAGGCTGGGCATCAAGGAGCCGGCCATCTCGTTGTCGAGGATGCGCACCTTGGGAAAGCTTTGCTGCTTTGAGGCAATCCGGTTCTTGATGAAATGTTTGAACTCCCCGCTGATGGAACCGGGGGTACAGTACTTGTATGTCTTGATCAGCAGCATCACGTCTTCTTTTGACTTGAACTCATCAAAGAAGGCCGTGAGCAAGATATCCCAACCTTTACGGTCAGTCCAGTCAAATACTGAAAGGAAGACGAACCCGTTGTTATGCCCCAGTTTCAGGGGCGGCGCCAGAGGATGGAAGACATCAACATCCACTCCTCCGGGAACCACCCGTAATTTGTCACGGGAAACGCCGGAACCGGCGAAGGTTTCTACATTGAAACGGGAGGGCACCCAGATCTCGTCCATCCGATTGCACTGCAGTGCCCAATCATCCGGAATGCGGTCGGTTTCGAACATGGTGCGGCCGATGTTCACCCGGCCACGGATATCCTGATCGAACTGGAAGGCGGCGCGGTGCTGGACAATCACGGCATTGATCACGTCGACCGGGGTGCTTTCCAGGAATGCTAACTGCGCCTCCTGTTCGGGGGTTAAAACCCCTTCTACCCTGCCATAAAACTTCGCTATTATTCTGAGATTAAAGAGACTCCGGTCGAGGACGCCGATGAACCCTCTCGCCTCTTCACCGTAACCGGTGGGGTTGTAATACTCGCTCACCCAGACCAGGTCTGATCTCTTTCCACTGGCCATGTCTACTGAGCCTCCTTTACCGAGGGCTACCCGCTCTAATGCCCCCGCTTCCCTGGGTGGGATAAGAGCGGCTACGCCTCTAGTTGAACTGGACAGTTCATGATGAGCTATTAAAATCTGGAACACCCTGCGGCGATGGTAGCGGTCCTGTTTGATACGAGTGGAGGGAGTGGTATTCCGCTCCAGATGCAGAGATAGTCAGCGGAGGCTTCCTAGTCGGAGGGACTCTTCGGGTACCCAGAAGTACAGGCGCAGCTTGAAACGAAGGCTTAAGAGCCGGCATCATGGCTGCCTTTCCTTGTAGGTACGCCAAGTAAGCGGCGGCGGGGTTCTTGAGCGATGTTTCCTGGTTGTCAGAGGCAATGACCGGGGCAGTTTGTGTGTTGAATTTTGCCAGTTCACGCATAACTGCAGCGGCTGCATGCCCCCAGGTCCACTTCTGGCAGACATCCTGGCGCGCCCTGTTTCCTTTCGCCCTTGCCTCCTGGCGATGCTCATAAACGTGGCGCATCAGGTGGCGGATGTGCTCCAGGCTCGGTCTCGCCCATTTGTGACCCAGATAAAGCTGCATGTCTACATTGCCGCGCACATCCTCCAACCCCTCTATTTCGATCAGGTAACTGTTCTCATCGTTCATGAACTCCAGGTTGCCACTCCACCTCGTGCCGATGACCGGCAGTCCGCAGGCCATGGCTTCCAGATAGGGGCGCCCCCAGGCCTCGCCGCGGGACGGCAGGACAAAGGCATCGCAGCCGGTATACAGACCCGGCATCTGACTGCCTTCCATGCTGCGGTTGATGATGCGTATTTCAGGGATTGCATCCACCGGTATGCCCAAAGAATTGATAAAGCTCCCGATCTGCTGCTCTATTGAAGTGGGGTGATACATGTAATCGATGGTCTTGATCACCAGCATCACATCCTCCTCCCGCTTGAATTCGGTACAGTAGGCCGTGAGCAGGAGATCCCAGCCCTTATGGTCGAACCAGCCGAAGACCGAGAGGAAGACAAAGTCCTTTTGCTTTGGTTCCAGCGGCGGCGCTGCGGGATGATAGACATTCGCGTCCACCCCGCCCGGAACCACCCGCAGTTTCTGCCGGAGCACACCGGAACCGGCGAAGGTCTCCACGTTATAATGACAGGGCACCCAGATCTCGTCCATCCGGTTGCATCGACCCGCCCAGTCCCAGGGTATGCGGTCGGTCTCGAACATGGTGCGGCCGATGTTGATCCGGCCACGGACCCGTTCATTGAACAGGTTGGCGGGCAAATGATGGACAACGATTGCCTGGCTGGGGTGAAAGGCGGTTCTTTCCAGCTCGGCAAACCGGATCTTCTGTTCTGGTGTTAGCGAATCTTCCCCCCGATGAAAGGACTGTGGAATTATTTTGAGATTGAGACGATACTGATCGAGCATCCCGATGAACCCTCTTGCCTCTGCGCCGTAACCGGTGGGGTCGTAAGGCACGCCCGTCCAGATCAGGTTTATCTGCTCGTTGGTGAGCATGTTATGAACTGCCTCCGTTATTTGCTGCCAGCGTGAGCAGCAGGTTGATTCCTGTAACTGCATAGTTGAACAGTGTTTCATGGGACAGGTCTCTGGTCCGGATTTTGCAGTCCAGGGCATTATACTTGGCAAGGTCGCAACTGTTGTCGTCGAGCAGGCCACCGGCGACTGCCTCGTTATACAGCGCACTGCCGGGGAACGGCACCGCCACGTTGAAGCCGCCAAAGTCAGGCCTGATCCTGGTTACCAGCAGGTAAGTGTCGTTGATGGTTTGCGGCGTATCTCCAGGATAGCCGACGATGAAAGAGCCCAGGCTCTTGATGCCGGCCTCTGCGGTAAGCCTGAACGCCCGCTCGATCTCGGCGATCGTGATCCCCTTTTGCATGCTGTCCAGGATGGCCTGGTTGCCGCTCTCCACGCCGTAGAAGATCATCCAGATGTTGGCAGCCTTGGCCTTCGCTAAAATTTCCTTGTTGACCAGTTGCTCGTTGACCCGGAACTGCGCCTTGAAACAGGCGGCCTTGTTCAGGCCGGTGCCGATCAGCCGGTCGCAGAGTTCCATAAACCACTCTTTTCTGGCGTTCAGCGTATCATCCTGATAGAAGATCTCCTTGGCGCCATAACGGTGAACCAGCATTGCAGTCTCTGCGATGACCGAATCGATACTGCGAAAGGTTACCCTGCGGTGCCAGAGCGTGGGTGAGGAGCAGAATTTGCACGCAAAGGGGCAGCCCCGGGTGCACATGATATCGAATGACGGCTTGAAGAAGGCCGGGTAGGCGCCGACATAGCCTGGAATGTAGCGGTCAACCAGGTCATAGTCCGGCAGGGGGATCTGGTTGATGTCGGCGATGCGTTCGACCGGATTCTGCTTCACGGCGCCATCCTGTTTGAAGACCAGGTTTCTGACCTGCTCGATGGCGCACTTGCCCTCCAGGTGATGCACCAGGTCAAGCATGGCATACTCCCCCTCGCCGATGACGGCGAAGTCTGCGCCCGGTACGCAGTCAAAAATGTCAGCGCCGACACACGAGACAAACGGGCCGCCGATCACCACGGGAATGTTCAGGCCACTGATGCAGAGTTGCTGCACATATTCCCGGCAGTACTTCACCTGATAGGCGTTGATGCTGATCCCGAGCAGATCGGGGCGGAGGGCCTGCACTGCCCAAGCAAAGGCAGGGGCGTCGTAATCTTCGATGGTCCCGTCGATGAAACTGACCCGGTGCCCGTCCTGTTTCAACAGCGAGGACATGTGCATGATGCCGAGTGGGGGGTAGATCGCCCAGATCTTGTTTCCTCTCTCCACCGGCGGAATAACGAATAAGATATGCATTCGGATGCTCCTTTCGCTGCTTTTTGGATGATACCCCGGTACTAGACGAGTGCCGGGCTAGCGGTCGGTGTATTTTAACAGCTCTACCCGGGCGATTGCCGCAGCCTGCTCCCAGGTCCACTGCCGGCAGATGTCGGCTCGCCCTTGTTGCCCCCTGGCCCTGGCCTCATCGCGGTGCTCGAAAACATGGCGCAGCAGTTGCCGGAGGTGTTCTACGCTCGGCCTTGCCCATTGGCGCCCAACCAGCACCGGGGTGTCGATACCGCCTGGAACATCTTCCAGGCCCTCAAGATCGATCAGGTAGCTGTTCTCATCGTTCATATATTCCAGGTTGCCGCTCCACCTCGTGCCGATGGTGGGCAAACCACAGGCCATGGCCTCGATCAGGGGCAGCCCCCAGGCTTCCCCGCGGGATGGCAGCACGAAGGCATCGCAGGCCGTATATAGCCCTGGCAGCAGGCTGCTGTGCAGGCGCCCCACGATCACGCTATGCTGGGGCAGACGCTGCAGGGAAAAATGCTGCTGGATAAAACGCCGGATCCGCGCTCTGATGGATGCCTCATCGCCGTATGTTTTGATCAGCAGGGAAACATCCTCCCCGGGTTTGAACTCTGTAAAGTAAGCCGTCAGCAGCAGGTCCCATCCCTTGCGATCGGTGAAGACAAAGTTGGAAAGAAAGGTAAAACCTTTTTTAGGCCCCAGATCCAGCGGAGGCGCCGACGGGTGAAAAATGCCGCTGTCGACCCCGCTGGGGACAGATCGCAGCTTGTGCCTGGAAACGCCACAGGCGCTGAACGTGTCTATATTGAAACTGCCGGGCACCCAGACCTCATCCAACTGGTTGAGCGGTTGCACCCAACGGTCCGGGATGCCGGTAGTCTCGAACATCGTCCTGGCGATATTGATCCGGCCGTGGATTTCGTTGCGATAGAAGTCGAAGGGGATGTGCTGGATCACCAACGCCTGAGAGACGTCGACAGGGACATGCTCCAGGGCCTGCAGCGGCGTCAGTTCTTGGGGAGTCAGCAGATCCTCCTCATTGTACCCCAGCGATATTACTTTGAGCTGCAAGCCATCCCGGTTCAGAGCGCTGATCAATGACCGGGCCTCGTGGCCGAAGCCGGCGGAGGAATAGATCAGGCCCGCCCAGACCACGCCCGGCCTGCCGTCCGCCTGGACTATCGCTGCCTCAGAACAGGGAAAGTTGGTTGGATGCATTTGCTCGACCGCCTCCTTTCTGGCGCCTGAACCTGGATTAAGATCACCCACGGGTTGTTACGCCCCTGCTTTTTTGATGATCAACCCGATGGATGTTGACACCCAATTCAAAAGCTGCAGTCTGAGGTGCGGCTTGAAGGTGTAGGGCGGCAGATCGACGCAGGTGTTTTTCAGTTCCGTGCCCGAGTCCAGGTCGACATCGATCTCGTGTCCCAGGTCTCTCAACGTTTGTACCATATCTTCAATGTCCTTTTTCCTGAAGAGCGCCAGGGCGCCCTGTTCTATCGTGTCTTCGTTTGAAGAGAGGTTGTATTCGGTGGTGTGCACGGCGATGCCGCCAGGCCGCAGACATTTCATCTGATCGATCAGGAACTTCTTGCCCAACTCGATGGAGCCGCAATGCTCGAAAGAGCAGGAAGACCAGGTAAAATCAAATTGATTGGCATATCGGTCCGGGATATGGTTCATGTCGACGTTTTCATAGGCAACCAGCCTGGAAAAATCAGCCGGATCGCACAAGCCATATTCATTCAGGCAGTCGATGCCGGGAGCATACTGCCCGGAGCTCGCCCATCCTGCCCCTTGAGCGCTGTCCGGATCCAGATCCGTGGCTGTTATCTTACACCCGCAGGATGCGAACAGCGATACCAGCGGCTCCCTGCCCACTCCGAACCCCAGCCCACTGCTGCCTGGAATCAGCAGCCCTCTTTCTGATATGGCCTGGTAGATGTAGCAGAACTCCCAAAACTTGCGATGGTAGAGAATCGGAAGCAGCACCTCCGCATTCAGATGATGGAGATTGACTTCAATATAACGACGTATGTACGCCTGAAAGGTTTGATAGAGCAGTTTACCGCCGGTATCAAACCATTCAGCGTCAAAATCGCTTTCCTTACAGAGTTGTGATATCAGCATCATTCTTCCCTCCGGAGATCGTGTCAGGTTGCCATATCAACCTTGTTCAACTAGTTCTTGGCTTCAGTGGGGGATTGCTTTCCCCCACTGAAGCATAGAGCCAGTTAATTAGGGGCTTAGCCGCTCTTATCCCACCGCTTCAGAAGCGGTGGCATTAGAGCGGGTAGCCCTCGGTAAACCATAAATTACCTTTTGTGCCTTATATATATGAGAACGCATTTGATAGCGTTACTCCCTGCCTGGCATGCCTTGGACAGGTCTGCAGCAAGGCAGCAAAGGTGTAACTGTTAAAAAATGGCATGCATATCATGATCAGGACCTTTGCCGACTTGTAGATAAATCGTGGTATGTATGGGAGGAGATCCAGTGAAGGTATTGATTACGGGAATAACCGGGTTTGCGGGCAGCCACCTGGCCGAACTGTGCCTGCAAAAACCGGATGTGAAGGTATACGGGACGGTGCGCACGCGCAGCCGGTTGAACAACATCAGCCATCTCATCCCCAGGCTGGAACTGCACGAGTGCGACCTGCGCGACCCGTTCGCGGCGCAAAAGGTGTTAAAGGATGTAGCACCGGACTACATCTTCCACCTGGCGGCCCAGAGCTTCGTGCCCGCTTCCTGGAAGGCGCCGGAGGAGACCATCTCCACCAACATTCTCAGCCAGCTCAACATATTTGAAGGAATACGCCAACTCAAGCTGGAGACGCGGGTGCAGATCGCCTGCTCGTCCGAAGAGTATGGCCTGGTTCACCCCGACGAACTGCCGATCAACGAGGACAATCCGTTCCGGCCGCTCTCTCCTTACGGTGTGAGCAAGGTCGCCCAGGACCTGCTGGGGTACCAGTACAACGCCTCTTACGGCTTGCATATCGTCCGCACCCGGGCTTTCAATCATACGGGGCCGCGCCGGGGAGAGAGCTTTGTCACCTCCAGCTTCTGCAAACAGGTGGCGGAGATCGAAGCCGGCAGGCGCCCACCGGTGCTGCGCTGCGGCAACCTGGACGCCCGCCGGGACTTCACCGATGTCCGCGACATGGTGCGCGCCTACTGGCTGGCTCTCGAAAAGGGCGAACCGGGGGAGGCCTACGTAGTGGCTTCCGGAACTGCATACCTGATCCGGGAGGTGTTGGACACCGTGCTGGCCAACGCCAGGTGTAGTATCAAGGTGGAGACGGCGCCAGAGTTGATGCGGCCTTCGGATGTACCGGTCCTGTTGGGAGATGCCTCCAAGTTCCGCAACCTCACCGGCTGGGCGCCGCAGATTCCATTTGCCAAAACCATGAGCGATCTGCTGGATTACTGGCGGGCAGGTGAGAAGTGGGAGGTGGGGAGCAAACTTGAACTTTAGGTAAAAAACATGATAAGATTTGGAAAGAAGGCTTGGCTTGCGCCAAATGTCAAAGAATGGGAAACACCTGATTTAAGGTACGGGGACACATCTCTTGCGGGGGAATGTCCCCGATACGCGGGCGGAGGGGAACGGCGGACGCTACTCTCTGGATGGCGTGACCGGGGACAGAAGGATGGAGATCCTTGATGAACTGCTCGGGGGTTCCTGTATCAGGTATAGAAAAAAGGAAGCAGTTATTTAAGTGACTTGCGCCGGGTTTTTAGGAATGGGGACGCACCCCTTCAGGGAAAATCCCCGATAGCGGAAACAAAGGAGCGGACGCCGATGCGAACAGATGGAAGAAAAACGGATGAACTGCGGCCGGTGTCGATACAGCGACACTACCTCAAGTATGCCGGGGGCTCGGTCCTGATCGAAATGGGAGACACCAGGCTGATCTGCGCTGCCAGCGTGGAGGAAAAGGCGCCCCCGTTCCTTAGAGGAAAGGGGAAGGGTTGGGTCACCGCCGAGTACAGCATGATTCCCTGTTCTACCGTAGTGCGCACGCCCCGGGACATCACCAGGGGCCGTTTGAATGGCCGGTCCTCGGAGATCCAGCGTTTGATCGGGCGCTCGCTGCGGGCGGTGGTGGACATGGAAAAGCTGGGGGAGCGTACTGTGTGGATCGACTGCGACGTCATCCAGGCGGACGGGGGAACCCGCACCGCGGCCATCACCGGCGCCTACGTGGCCCTGGTCGATGCCCTGCGCGGCCTGCTGGCGCAAGGAGTCCTCAGCGCCCTGCCGCTGCGGGACTGCGTGGCGGCGGTCAGCGTCGGCAAGGTGGACGGTGAGTTGCTGCTCGACCTTTGCTTCGAGGAGGATTCCAGGGCTGAAGTGGATATGAACGTGGTGATGACCGGCGGCGGGGAGTTTGTAGAGATCCAGGGCACTGCCGAGGGGCAGCCCTTCAGCGACGAGGAGTTGAAGAGGATGTTGGCCTTAGCGGCCAAGGGCACCGGCCAGTTGATCAGCATCCAGAAGGAAATGTTGCAATAGATACCTGGAACCGGAGCGGGTCCTCCGGGAGCGGTAGGTGGCGCTGCAAGCGGGCGAGGCAAAGGAAGCCGGATGCAAACTTATGCCAAGAATTGTAATTGCCAGCCGGAATAGGGGCAAGATCGCCGAATTTCAAGAGTTGCTGTGGGGACTGGAAGCAGGTGTGCTCTCCCTGGCAGACTTCCCCGGCCTGCCCGAGGTGGCGGAAACCGGGGCCACCTTCCAGGAGAATGCCCTGCTGAAGGCGCGGGCTGCCGCAGGGGCCACCGGGCTGGTAGCGGTGGCCGACGATTCCGGGCTGGAGGTGGACTACCTCAGGGGTGCCCCGGGCATCTATTCGTCCCGCTACGCCGGCCCTGCGCAGGACGATGCCGCCAACATCAGGAAGCTGCTGACGGCCCTGGAGGGGGTCCCACCGAGCCAGCGCACATCCCGGTTCCGGTGTGTGATCGCCATCGTTACCCCGGCTGGAGGAGAGTACCTGAGTGAGGGTGCGTGCGAGGGCCGCATTATTACGGCGCCTCGGGGAGGCGACGGCTTCGGCTATGACCCGGTGTTCCTGGTGCCGTCTTTGGGTCAGACCTTTGCGGAGTTGGGGGCTCAGGTTAAAAACCAGATCAGCCACCGCGCCCAGGCCATGAAAAACGCTGGAGAGATCCTGGTGTCCTTGTTGACAAGTGAACTGGAGGGGTATGAGCATGTGGGTCGGAGTCCTGGGCGACTCCCACGGGGATATCGGCCGGGCGGAACAGGCGGTTAAGGCTATGGGCAAGGTGGGCCTGGTGATCCACGCCGGTGACTTCTACCAGGATGCCCTGTACCTGGCGAATCGGGTGGGGATTGAGGTTCATGGAGTGGTTGGCAACTGTGACCGGAGTATGCCCGGGCCGCACGAGGAAGTGCTGGAGCTTTGCGGCCACCGGATCTACCTGACCCACGGCCATCTCTACGGCGTCAAGCAGGGTCTGATGCGATTAACCTATCGCGTCCGGGAGGTGGAGGCGGAGATGGTGATCTTCGGCCACACCCACATCCCGCAAAACGAAGAGGTGGATGGCATCCATTACCTGAACCCGGGCAGTGTCGCCTGGCCGCGCATACCGGGGCAGTATCTGTACGCTCTGATGAGACTGGAGCCGGGGGTGCCCATTACTGTGGATCTGTTCACGCTTGCGTGATCCTGCCATTGCCGTTTCGGGCAGCGCAGTCGGTCTGCTCGTGTTGAATATTGAGCCCCCGGCGTGGTATATTGAGAACACTTCGGGGTGTAGCGCAGTTTGGTAGCGCGCCTGCTTTGGGAGCAGGAGGTCGAAGGTTCAAATCCTTTCACCCCGACCATTATATTTTTTAGAAGGCTTGCGGCAGAAGGATTCTAGGACCTGTCAAACAATTTACGGGGTGACGAACAGACCCCTAGAAATCCCGAAATATCAATATGTGTCCGCAAGCACGATCCCAAATTGGAACCCAATAATTTGGTAGATAGCTGGAAACCGCAGATGCCGAATCTGCGGTTTTTCTTAGTACGCCCAGCATGTCTGCTGAGCCGGCCTGCCCGGGCGTCACCATACCGGCAGGCGCCACCGCAGCTGCATCCCTATTCCGGGTAGCGCAACCTGCACCTTCGCCGGGACAGTGGCTGTAACACCGCCGCTGACACCGTTCTTCGAAGAGGTGCTTGTGATCAATTCCTTCAAGGTCAGCGCTCCCATTCTCGTTGCCGGGGTAACGGTCTGTGCCCCTACTCTCACCCTGACAGGAGCAGCGCAGGCTGATCTGTGGGTGCCACCTGGAACTAATGTCACATGCGATATCCTGGCCTTCGGCGACTGTGACTGCACCCTGCTCGCCAGCCCGACCGGCCTCCCGGTAGTACTCGCCTGCACCGGCAAGATCTGCAAGGAGATCCAGGTGACGGCCGCCGTGAAGCTGCTGGTGCCGAGCTACGGATTCTGCGAGGTTCCGGCATGCACATTTTTGGCGCAGCCCGGATTCTCCTGCCCGCCCACGCCGTTCTTCCCACCGGACCGGTGCCAGGCGGCACCGGTGATCACCCTGCTCTCTGCCGGTGACGTGGGGATCGCGGGGATGGCGGTTACCGTCTCGAGGTTGGGCATGATGGTCGCCTCTGCCACCACAGACGTTACCGGAGCGGTGACCTTCCCCGCCATCGGCGGGCTGGAGGGAGGCATCGATGTGGTCGCCTTCCTGGCTCCGAGCGGCAAGCTGGTGAGCTTCGCCGTCCCGCTGGAATTCACAGATATGGCCGGTATTACCCACGACAGCGCTACGACTTGCTCGCTGACCTTTACAGGGACTGCTGTCCCTGGAGTCTTTGCTGTCATCATCAACGGCTTCACAAGCAACATGGCGCTCGACCCAAGATAGGATTCAAACCAACTGTTGCGATATGAGGCTATGAATCCGATCTTTTCATAAACGGCGATACGACTACAATCAAGAGGAGTGATCTGAATGACTGACGAGTTGAAAGGATTGAACGACCCGATAGGGGCGCTGTCTTTCCTTTATGTAATCAACGCAGGAGGAGCGCCTTCCATTCAGGAGGGTCTCCTGGCAAGCAGACCGCCGGCCGGCACCAGCGGCAGGCTTTACCTGGCCACTGATCAGGGCATTCTGTATCGCGATGACGGAACTGAATGGGTTGCTTTACAACTGGGACCCACCGGGGCAACCGGCGCAACCGGAACTGCAGGCAGTGGCGCCATCATACCTTTATCGTCAGGAAGCCCTATCTCAATAACCAGCATTGCTGGGGGGTTAGCAGGCATTCCGGGTTTCGTTGGATTTGGAAATTCAGCTCCAGGCCTTAGCGATCTGGGACCAACTATAGACCTTACAGGCTCATCGGGAACATTGCTTAATTTTGCTTTTTCTGCCCCCGCGACGGCACAATCTCTTCGGTCGCTGCATTTTTTAGCACGACAGCCGCACTATCCCTTGTCGGATCAACAATAACCATTACAGCACAGTTGTACAGCTCAACTACACCGGACAATACCTTTTCTCCGATTGAAGGCACCGCAGTAACATTATCGCCCGCTCTTACAGGCATACTCTCTATCGGTACTATCAGCAACGGTATTCTTACCGAATTATCGATACCGGTTAACGCTCAAGATCGTCTGTTAATGGTATTTTCTATAACAGCCGCAGGCCTGTCGCTTATCAATACCGTTGAAGGGTATGCCAGCGCAGGCATCACAATAGTATAAATATCGATTCGGAAACTGCGTCGAAATAGTTCAAGAACCTCGCTCACAGATTAAGTTAGAAGATGTTGGCAAAAGTTTTGCTGACATCCTTGCTGCGCAAGGAAACAGGCCACGTAAAAAATATTTTCCCGCAAGTTAACTTCGCCAGCGTTAAGATCTTTAAGCGCAAAATCCATCCATTCATCAGCAGGCTTGGACATCATAAAGCACCCGCGCCTTTCTTAAAGACCTCTTCCTTAAAAAATAAGGCATCTTTTTTTCTTTGAACCTCTCACGACTGAAGTCACGAGATTCTTGACCCCAATCACTCGTTCCTGATTCATCGCCCCTTGCCTTCGTGAGAGAGGTCTTACCAGGGCTCCACAGGCTATCCCCGCAGTTCCTGCGGTTCATTTGAAATTTTCAGGCTGCGAGAATCCGCAGTCCTTCTTTTAAGATGTTTTCCGCGGCGTTTCGGTCGCGTTCGTGGATCGTCTTGCAAACTGGACATTGCCAGTTCCTCATATCCAGGACAACCATTGGGTTTACTTCTCCGCAGTGATTGCACTTCTTGGTAGATGGGTAGAACTTGTCGATCGTGACCAGTGTCCGGCCATACCAGTTGGCCTTGTACTTGAGCATCCGCTTGAATTCTCCCCAACCGGCGTCCTGAATCGACTTGGCGAGCTTACGGTTTCTAACCATGTTCTTCACCTGCAGGTCTTCCAGGCAGATAATTTGGTTTTCTGTTATCAGCCTGGTCGACTGCTTGTGAAGGAAGTCTTTGCGCTGGCTGGAGATACGCTCGTGGAGTTTCGCCACTTTGACTTTCTGCTTGATGTAATTCTTCGAACCCTTCTTCATCCTGGAGAGCCGACGCTGTGCCCTTGCCAGTAGCTGCCCGGTTTTGCGAAAGTACCGGGGGTTCTCTACTGGTTCTCCTTTAGAGGGGATCAGGAACTGTTTCAGGCCGAGATCAAAGCCGATATACCGGCCGACTTCCTGAAGATCCTCTACTTGGTCCAAACAAGTGACCGAAACAATGTATTTACCGCTTGGAGTGCGCCCTATAGTGGCGTTGATAATCCCTACCGGGAAGATAGTCTGTTTCTTATTCTTGCGGAAGTTGACCCAGCCGAGCTTCGGCAGCTTGATCCGGCAGTTGCCCATATCTACTTCGATATTGTTATTGGTAAAATTGGTCCGATAAGACTGTTTCTGCCCATGCTTCTTATGAAACTTCGGATAGCCCTGCTTGGTATTGCCTTTCCCTGTTCCCGAAAGAAGTTCACGAATGCGGTGTCCAGATCCCGCAGGCTGTTCTGCAAGGCGAATTTGTCCACTTCGTTAAGCCAAAGATGATCTTTATCCTGCTTCAGCAAGGTCAGTTCCAGGTTGCACTTGCTATAACCCAGCGTTTCTCCGGTTTCCTCGTAATATTTACGGCGTCTCGCCAGAAAGTAGTTGTAGACAAACCGGGCGCAACCGATAGCTTTGAAGATAAATGTTTCCTGGCTTTCTGTCAGGTAGAGGCGAAAGACATAGGCTTTGTCGATTTGTTTGGTTCCCACCAGATCACCTCCTATGGAGTATTATACCAGAAGGTAATCTTAAAAGCAAACAAGTATTCGCTGTCCTAACTCATGACTGAAGTCACGAGGGTGCGGCCAGC
>CAVYEE010000013.1:0-110859 GCA_963767365.1 uncultured Peptococcaceae bacterium | reverse complement strand
AGTGAACCGGAGAGATCGGTGGTAGGGCTTTAAAATAGACCATGCAACACCCCTTGCGATCACGGATTCGATGTGATAATATATGGTTCGTAAAGGGCATATGCCATAAATACAACAGGCGCAGGGCTGCAAGATCGTCACCGGTACTTCCGGAGATGCGGCCAGGGTGGCCGAGAACCAGGACAGTGGCAGCCTGGCCACTCTCTTCTTTGCCCTGTTGATGAACAGACCGGGTGGTCGACAAGACTTTTTTAAGGTGGTGGTAACGAGTGGCCAGGGTAACAATCGAGTTCATCGGTACTTGCTCGGGCTGAGCCGGTTACGAGTCAGCCGTCAGGTCGACGGCCAGCCGGTTCGGAGATGCTGTCGAGGTGAAGATCTACCATGCAGGCAAGGACTTCGACTACCTGCGCAAGTATGGGCCGGTCAGCAGGGGCACGCTGATTATCGACGGCAGGAAGAAGTACGATAACCTGAGCAGCGACCTGATCGAGCGGGTCATTATCGAAGCCGTGGGCGCCAAGGAGACCTGAGCGCTGTGAACATCATCTACAGGGTATTGGCATCATCCGTGGTGTTCCTGAATACCTCTTCGGATTGGCTAATCCTGAGCTTCCTGCTGGCGGGGCTGCTGCATCACATCCTGAGCCCGGACCGGCTGCAGGAGATGCTGGGCAACAAGAGAGTGGCAACGCTGGGGAAGGCGATCGCCTCCGGCCTGCTGCTGCCTATCTGCAGTTGCGGGGTGATCCCTCTCGGCCTGGGGCTGTATTTCTCCGGGGCATACCTCGGCCCCACCCTGGCCTTTATGGTCTCCTGCCCGATCATTAACCCGGCGGCGGTGATCATGGCCTTCGGGCTGCTGGGCCCCCAACTTGCCCTCTGCTACCTGGTGACCGGGCTGGTAGCGGCCTTTGCCATCGGCCTGATCGGCAATGCTTTGCCTGGCCGGGAACTGCAGGCGCCAGGTCTGGAACATCCTGGGGAGCGGGTCTCCCTTGAGCGTGGCCCCGTTTCCTTATCGTCCAAGCTTCTTTCCGGATTGCAGTGGGGGTTTGCAGACCTCGGGGTGATGGTCAGCAAATACGTGGTGCCCGGCATGCTGCTGGCAGGACTGATCACCACTATTGTACCATCATCCGTGATCCAGCACTATCTGGGTAATCCCGGATTGCTCTCCATCGGCGGCATCGCCCTGATCGGGGCGGTCATGTACGTCTGCGCCGTGGGGCACATTCCCTTTATCGCAGCCCTGGTGGCCAGCGGCGCCGCTCCCGGCGTGGCGGTTACCTTCCTGATGACCGGGGCGGCCACCAACCTGCCGGAACTGCTCAGCATCTACAAACTGATCGGCAGGAGGGCGGCTGTCATCTACAACGTGGGAGTGGTGGGTATTTCCCTGATTGCCGGATACATCACCAACCGCCTCCTGATGCCCGGATTCACCCCCTATTTCAACCTGTCTCACGCCAAGCAGGCGATCAACCTGGCGGGCGGGCTGACCCTGACCTCTCCGGAGCCAGTCCACTACCTGTGCTCATTGATAGTCGTCTGCCTCTGCCTGGTTGCCCTGTGGCCGGGACTGAAGCAGTTGGCCGAAAAAGCGCATGCCGCCATGGCCTTCCTGTCGACCTTGTTAGGAGCGATCGCGAGATGAAGCAAAGATTGACCTCCTGGGTATTCAGCACTATCCTCGTCCTGCTGCTGGTGGCGATCGCCACCAGCAGCAGCAGGGCGCCGGTCAAAAACGCGCCGGACAACCTCCCGCCCCCGCCCCGGCAACTCTGGATACCGGGGCGCCGCCCGCCGCCGTGGTTTACTGGCAGCAGAAATATCCGCAGTACCAGCTCGTCAAGTGGGCGCCCGGGTTTCTGAACGGGGATGACCAGGAGGATGCCGTGATTATCTACCGGACCGGCGACAAGTACTTCATGGTGGCGGCGCTCGATCTGCCCGGCGGCTTCCAGGTCACGGACCCCGTGGCGGCCCCGGTCTCGGACCAGCAGATCACGGTCGGAAATGTGGAGAACAAGAACCCGAATGAGATTATTGTTTCCGGCCAGAAAGACGGTGCGTACGGCTACGCTATCTTTGCCCTGGACAAGAACCAACTGCTCAAACTGTATGATGGAGGCATGGACCAGTGCTGTTGAGATCCCACAGCAGAGCGGCTGCAATATAGTATAATGCCTACTATTCATCAGGCGATCTTCAAATTGACGGGATCTTGACAAATTCCGGTAAGGTACCGGTTTTCTCCCCTCTGATCGATATCAAAATCTACAAAGATCCGCAAACGGAGGCGGGTTCCTGCTGGTGCCCGCTTTTGTACTGCTGCTTGGCCTCACGCCCTATGAGGCAACCAGTAGCTCGCTGGTTTGTGTTGCTTTCTATGCCATACCGGGAACGTTGGTGCACTGGTGGCTTGGCCATATCGACTGGAAACTGGTCCTGGGGATGAGCATTGGAGTTTTCCCAGCCAGCTACCTGGGTTCCAAGTTGGGATTGGCGGTTTGCGAGCAGAGGATCAAGATAGGCTTTGGCTATTTTATGACAGCCTTTGGAGTAGATTTTATCCTTACCCAGTTGGGATTGAATCCACTCATAACTTACTCCGTACTCTTGGTCGCGGTCACGGTCACGGTTGGATGGGTTGTGCTCGGGGTATTGATGAAAGAAAAACGGGAGATCCCGTAATCAAATATCCTGCAACGCGAGGCAAGGGGTGGGCATATGCCATTTATAATCGAAGTGATTACAGGCCGTACGGTTCGATTCCGGTCCCGGACAGAAGGCTATTGACAGATAAGAAGTAGTGGCCTATAATCCCTATAGGCATTATACCTATAGAGGTGAGATATCTAAATGTGCGATCATTCAGGAAGTGGGAAATCGAGCGGCTGCCACTGCGGCGGGGGAATGCCATTAGAGAGGTTCATGCAGCCATGCCTGCTGCTGCTGCTCAAACAGCGTTCCGCACACGGCTATGACCTGATCCAGAGCCTGCCCGAATTCGAATTCAGTGAGAAATCATTGGATCCGGGCACTGTCTACCGGAACCTGCGCCGGCTGGAGGAGGACGGGCTGGTGGTATCGCACTGGGATGTCAGCGAGGGAGGCCCGGCCAAGCGCATGTACAGCCTGACCGATGAAGGCGAAGAGATGCTGCACGCCTGGGCGATCCATATCGGACAGCAGCGCAAGCGGATGGATAATTTTCTGGAAAGGTACGGCGCTGTTTTTGGAACCGAGAAGCCGTAGGGAAAGGAGGTGACAGACTATGTGCGGTTCACATGATCATGGCAAGGGTGGCCAACACCACGGAGGATGCTGCTGCGGTTCAGGTATGCATTTCCACCGGCGGTTCCTCAGCAAGGAAGAGAAACTTGCCAGGCTGGAGGCTTACCTGCAAGACCTGAAGGCCGAGGCAAAAGTGGTTGAGGAGCAAATCAAGGAGCTCAAAGGAGAGTAACGGGTTTGGACCGTCATTTGCCGGACAGCAGACTGCGCCGTCGGGAGTTCAACGTAGTAGAGCATCAAGCATAACTTTTGGGCACAGCGAGGGAAGGCGATCCTTCCCTACGCGATCTCAGGGGGTTCCAACCTAGCCAAAATGGCGGCGCCGGATTCGCTTTTGTCATCTACTCTTTCCTGGCAGCCCTGGTCACGATCCTCATCTTCACGATTGGCCGCGGGATCCCCTCGACGAAGAACCCGCATAGCGAATGGCTGGCGCCTTATGGAAGACTGATCGGCAATGCCGTCAGCCTCTCTCTCTACCTGGTCATCCTGGCCGAAGGCTTTCTCATTGTAGGATCATTCTCCTATCTGGGGTCATTTATTGAAAAAGTGTATCACTTCAACAATCTCTACATCGGCCTGATCATGACCGCCTTTGGGGCGGCCTCGGTAATCGCCGGCAGAGTCAGCGGTGGACTGGCCGGCCGGATCGGCAAGAAAATGGTCCTGGTGCTGGGCCTGCTATCGGCTACCGTGGCCGATACCCTGCTCTTCTTCAGGGGAGATCTGCTGTCGGCATTAATCATCGCCGTATTTCTGCTTGGACTGGGATTCATGCTCGCCCATTCCACGCTGACCACCATTGCTACCAGATTTGCGGCCAGAGCACAGGGCGCCGCCATGTCCTTGGTCGCTTTCTGCTTCATGGGCGGTGGCGGGGTGGGGACGGCTGTGGGGGGAAACCTGCTGAGGGCACATGGTTTCCAGGCATTGTATAGCTATTACGGATTAGCCCTGTTGGTTTTGATGGTGCTGGCCGGATATCTGGTCAAAACCGAGACGGATGGCGCCATGAGTGCACAGGGAAGCGGAGGGCAGCCCAGGTGATGAAAAGGGTGGACGCGAGGGTCTGGCGTCAACTTTAATATGGAGGGTTAAATGTCTACCAATATGGAAGCTGTGCTCGCCGAAGAAAAAAAGGTCTCACTTTCAGAATTGTTCCTCCTTTACTTGAGAATCGGCCTCACCGCCTTTGGCCCGGCAATGGCGGCGGAGACCAAGAAAAACATTGTCAAGAAGCGAAAATGGATCAGCGAGGAGGAGTTCTTGAACGGGCTGGCCCTGGCTCAATTGCTGCCGGGGGCCACCTTTGTCTCCCTCACTGTTTACATCGGATACAAGCTGCGGGGCATCGCCGGCGCCCTGCTGAGCTTCCTGGCGTTTCTCCTGCCATCCTTTTTCCTCATGGCCTTGCTGTCCTACTTCTACTTCGGGTATGGGAACTTGCCTCTCGTCAGCGTGCTTTTCAAAGGAGTCGCCGCTATCGTCGTGGGTCTGGTAGCCAATGCCACCTGGGAGATCGGCACGTCGGCGATCACCGATTTAAAAGGCCTCGCTATCGCTCTCATCTCGCTCGGAGTGATGATTCTCTATCCGAACATCTTCATCATCTTGCTGATTGCCGCAATCGCCGGGGTGCTGTTGTTTTACCCCGCTTTTAAACAGGAAGGCAGTCTGCCGGGAAATGATCGTTCCGAACCCAGTGGGGTTGATAAAGCAAGATATTTGAAAACAACACTGGTCCTGGTCGTTGTGATCGTCTCATTCTTTTTGCTGGTGTCTTTACAACCGGTATTACTGAAAATGGGCCTGGTTTTCTTCAGAACAGGGGCGCTGGTCTTCGGCAACGGTTACACTATGCTCCCATTGATTCAGCAGGAAGTGGTGACTCATTACCACTGGTTGACCATGAATGATTTTGCGGTGGGACTGGCACTCGGCCAGATCACTCCCGGCCCTGTCCTGATCACAGCCACCTTCATCGGTTATAAGGTTGCTTCATTAGCAGGTGCGGCGGCGGCGACATTGGGCATCTTTCTTCCCTGTTTGGTGCTGGTAGCCCTTACTGCCGAAGTGCACCAAAAAATCCAGCACAACCCCTGGGTCAAGTCGGCTTTCAAGGGTATCGTTGCCTCTTTTCCAGGGATGATGCTGATGGTTATCTTTGGATTGGCCCAACACTCGCTAGTGGATGTGACCACAGCAGCGCTTGCTGCTGCAGCATTTGTGATACTGCGTTTTACGAAGATAGATGTTGTCTGGGTTGTAACTGGCGGAGCCTTGGCCTACTTGTTATTGACCAGGTTCATATGAATGAATGAAACAAAGCACAGATTCACTCCTGGAGCGCCAGTTCGGTAAAGACAACCGGTATCACGATGAAAGTGATACATTGGGGTGGCAACCCAATAACGTCTCTGAACTATCAGATGTCCACTTGAGCCGATCAAAGACGGTAGCCGTTCTGGGCACTACCTGATAGGAGGTGGGAATGCCTTTACTTTCTCCACCAGGCGTTGAAATGCTTCCTGGCGGTTACTGTATTGCGCGGGGAGTTCCCAGACACTCTTGTGTACCCACGGCAAATCATGGATAGCTTCGCAATAAGGAATGGGGTCAGCCACCTTTTCCCAGCCCAAGTGTTGTGCCAGGCCTAAAAGAAAGCTGTTGCTTTTTTCCCACTCTCCAGGGCGGATCTTGTTTGGGATTAACAGATCGATACCCCGCCGTGACACGGAAGAGAGCCTAAGTTTTTCATTTAGAGAAATTATTCCTTCCACATCATCTTTATTATCTTTCCCGGCATCAACGATGCAAAGAACGAGGGTTGATATTTCTTCAAAACCTCTAAAGTCTTCTCTTCCTCTCCGGCGATATAGATCAGGTAGTCCAACGGCTCGCTGGTAATGTTCTCAAGTTCTGATACCTCAAGCTGTTGCTGCCATTTCAGGCCCGGATAGCTGTCAAGAAGGGCGTTTCGATTATTTCCCGGGCATTCCAACCATGTCCTGAGAAGCGGTTGTCGGCAGGCGCTGCCCAGTAGCACACGATGGCCGTCCCGGGTTAACCCGATTGCCAGGTTGACGGCGATGGCATTAATTCCGGCGCCTGTCTCGGGTGAAAGAAGTAAAAGCATTTTCACTCTACCAACCCCTGGTGTATTGTCCGGCGCAGGGGATGCAGGCAAGTTTGCCGTCTTTCACCCGCGCCCTGGCTTCAGAGGCTGTTTCGCCGCAGAAGGCACAGGTGATCAAGTTGAAGATCCGGGCTGGCTTAGGCAGTTCCTCTTGGATATTCTGAACCGTGCAAAACTCCTCCTGAGGCAAATCAAGGATCTGCTGTACTATGCTCGGACCGGATCTCAGAGAGTCCTGCTGTGGATCCCGGGTTCGTGGCTTTACATAGATGCGTACCCCAAGCCCGCTCTGGCGGCTCATGAAGGTGTAGGCGCTCTTGCCGAAATCGCGGAGCAGCAGGTTGCCCTTGCCCAGGGTGCATCCCGTGATCACCATCACTGCATCCACGCCGCAGGCATCGTTTTCGACAATGGCTACCAACTCTTCGTCCAGCGCCCGCCTTGCGGCTAGTTCCTGCAGGCCGATTTTGGCCGCCCGGTAGCCGATTGCCAGGCCGGGGCATACATGGCCGTGAAACTCACTGCATTTCTCCCAATCGCTTTTTTCCTCGCCCATCTTGGCTCACCCCTTTTTTTATTTCTATTTTTTCACATATTGCTAAGCAGTGCAAGCCAATGTGGTATTGAAACAATAATACTAATATGCTAATATAAGCATATAGTAACGATTACCTGTCTCGTACAAAAGATGAAGATAAAGAATGAAAAAGAAGGTGGGGACGGGCCATGTTAAAGTGGTTGGCGGATCTGCTGGTCTACCGGCTGATGGGGATGCAGCCGGCGACCAGGTTGGGCGAATCCTTAGACTTTTTCTTCTACGACACGATGAAGATATTCTTGCTGCTGGCGATCATCATCTTTGTGGTGGCCGTGATCCGCAGCTTCTTTCCGCCGGAGCGGGCGCGCAGGCTGCTCGGCAACAAGCGCGAATATGTCGGGAACATGCTGGCCGCCTTACTGGGCATCGTCACCCCATTCTGCTCCTGTTCGGCGGTCCCCCTGTTCATCGGCTTTATCGAATCGGGGCTGCCTCTGGGGGTGACCTTCTCCTTCCTGATCTCCTCGCCGACGGTCAACGAGGTGGCGCTGGTCATGCTCTGGGGCCTGTTCGGGTGGAAGATCGCTCTCCTGTATGTGGCTACCGGCGTAATCCTGGCGTTCATCGCGGCATCGTGATCGGGAAGCTGAAACTGGAGCACCTGGTCGAGGATTACGTCTATCAGATCAAGCTGGGAGAGAGGGAGGAGGTTGTTCCCACCTGGCGGGAGCGGTTCGAGTACGCCCGGGACTACACCAAAGACATTCTGAAGCGGGTCTGGCTGTTCGTGATCATCGGCATTGGCCTGGGGGCGCTGATTCATGGCTATGCGCCGATCGACTTGGTTGTCAAATATGCCGGCCCGGGCAATCCCTTCGCGGTGATCATCGCCGTTTTGATCGCCATCCCCCTGTACTCCAACGCCGCCGGCACGATCCCGATCGTGCAGGCCCTGGTGGGCAAGGGGATGCCCATGGGCACGGCCCTGGCCTTCATGATGGCCGTCGTGGCCATCTCCACGCCGGAGATGATCATCCTGCGCAAGGTGATCAAGCCGAAGATGATCGCCATCTTTGCAGGCATTATTACTGTCGCCATCATCTTTATCGGCTACCTGTTCAATTACGTCTTTGCCTATCACCTGCTAGGGGCATAGAGAGAATCCGGAATGACCTGTTGATGGAGGTGTTGAAGATCAGACAAGAACTCTATTTTCATCGTGCCCAGGTGGTCAAGGCCCTGGCGCACCCGCTGCGCCTGGCGATCATCGACCTGCTCAGCGCTGACGAGGAGCGATGCGTCTGTGAACTGGTGGAGGCCCTGGATTATGACCAGCCGTCGCTCTCGAAACACCTGGCCATCTTGAAGAATGCCGGGGTGGTCACCTCCCGCCGGGACGGGACGAAGGTGCTCTACCAACTCTGCACCCCCTGCATCAAGAACTTTTTCGACTGCATCGACCGGGTGCTGAGGACAGACCTGAAAAACAAGGAGCAGGGCCTGGCGGCGCTGACCATGCCTGAAGATGAGGTGGAAAATAACTAACATGGGAGGAATACTGGTGGACATCGAGATTTTGGGGACTGGCTGCGCCAAATGCAAGAAGCTTGAGGAGGATGTGAGGAGAGCGGTGGCCGACCTGGGGATCGAGGCGACGGTAACCAAAGTTGAAGACATAGCCAAGATCATGGAGCATGGTGTGATGATGACACCCGGCCTCGTAATAGACGGAGCGGTCAAGAGCACCGGCCGTATTCCCGGCCAGCAGGAGATCAAGAACTGGCTGGGCGAGATCGAAAGTAGTACAATAGCAAAATGAGAAGCCATGGAGATCGCCAGATCTCCATGACTGCGAACGCACCCAAAAAATCGTTGCGTTTTCTTTTTATTTGAGAAATTCGCATGGTAGCATTCCACATGAAGAGTCACCTATGTTTTAAGCGTGCTCTTTATAAAAGATATTGCCAAATATGAGGGGGGGAGCCGAATTGGAGAACGAGTCAGCGGAGATGATTAATCTGCTTCAGGAAGGCCGGGGGGCAATTCAGGAATACCTGCCCGGGGTTCTGGAAAACTTCATGGGCGTGACCCAGTCTGCTATGAAGCAGGAACTGATACCACCCAGGACCAAGGAACTAATGGCAGTGGCTATAGCTGTGGGCATCAGGTGCCAGCCATGTATTGTGCACCATGTTAAAAGTGCCCTGGACCAGGGAGCGACGGCGGCAGAGATTATGGAGGCCTGCAGCGTGGCTATCATGATGGGTGGAGGACCGTCCATCGCTTACACTTCTTACGTGGTGCAAGCCCTGAAGGACTTTGGACATTTCCAAAAAGGACTAGGAGGTTCTAAAAATGCAGTGTGAAAAGTGCCAGGCCGAGGTAGCGGATAATGATATTTACGTGCATGCGGGCAGGAAGCTGTGCGAGGATTGCTACATAGTGGCGATGAGCCGTCCCGTGACCTGTGATGTGGGGGCGGTGCATGCAGCGCGAACCAGTAGGGAACTGCAGGGACAGACAGGCACACAGGGGCTCACCCCGCTGCAGAAAACATTGTATGAATACATTAAGGAGAAGGGAAAGGCAACCCGGGAGGAAACAGCCGAATACATGAATATTCCCTGGGAAGACCTCGAAATACAGTTTACTGTCTTGCGTCACTGTGAACTGATGCGGGCCTTTAAAGAGGGAGATCGGGTCTATTTGACCCCGATGTAATAGCATTGCCTAAAAACATGGAGATTGAGGCAGAGGAGAGAATGGCCTTGAACGGCAGGGTTTCTATCGCACTGATGACAGTCGGCCTGGCCATGGCAGCCTTCGGCCTGTGGCACGGGGAAGCATCCCTGGTGCTGGCCAAGGCCATACGGGTCTGCCTGGAATGCATCGGCATCGGGTGAACTACACTCGCTTCCGCTCCGTTCAGAAGCGGAAGCGGCTGAACCTTTTAGAGGATGGAGACTTCTGGCTGGAAAATGTTAAAGACATTACACGATAAGAAGAGTATTGGAATGAAGATGAAATGAAACGCCGGCTGGTTCAATTCCTCTCCGCCCTGCTTGCCAACAGCCACCTGAGCGGTTTTGCCACCCTTGACCTGTACCAGGGAGGGCTAAAAAGGGTCTGCGTTCCCTTCCTGAACTGTTACTCCTGTCCCGGGGCAGTGGCCTCCTGCCCGCTGGGCTCGCTGCAATCCCTGCTGGCCTCGGCGCCGCACCGCCTGTCCCTCTACGTACTGGGTCTGATGATCTGCACCGGCGCTGCCGCCGGACGCTTCGTCTGTGGTTGGCTGTGCCCATTCGGCCTTTTTCAGGAATATATGGCCAGGTTGAGCCCGGTCAAGCACCAACTGCCCAGGTGGCTCACCGGGATCAAGTACCTGCTTCTGGTCCTGACCCTGGTCCTGCCGGTTCTCTTAGTTAGTGCGGGGGGCATCGGTGAACCATATTTCTGCAAGTTCCTCTGTCCGGCTGGGACGCTGGAAGCCGGACTGACCCTGGGGCTGCTCCGTCCAGAACTACGGTCGCTGCTGGGATTCCTCTTCCTCTGGAAGGCTGTCTTGCTGGCCCTATTTCTGGTCGCCATGGTCTTCATCTACCGGCCATTCTGCCGGGTAGCGTGTCCGCTGGGAGCGTTCTATGGCCTCTTCAACTGCTTCAGCCTGTGGCGCCTGGAAGTTGCAGCCGGCTGCGACCACTGTGGGCGGTGTCGCCACAGTTGCCCGCTGGGGATCCAGGTGGATGTGGCGCCAAACAGCGCTGAATGCATTCGCTGCCTGGCGTGCCGGGATGCCTGTCCCCGCGGCTTGCTCAGTTTCGGTATTAAGGCGTCCCGGGGCAGTGATCATACCGTTCAAGACGGGTGCGAAGGGGGTGGGGTCTATCATGCGTAGAAAATGGATGAAGTGGCTTCCAGGGCTGCTGGCAGCGGCGCTCCTGGTGGTTATTGCGACCGGCATCAGGAACTCCGGGCCGCCTACGGGCAAGCAGGCGTCCTCGTTTAGCCTTACGGATGTGAACCAGCGGCAGCTCTCTTTCCCCGGCAACTGGCATGACAAGAAGGTCGCCCTGGTCTTTTTCTCCGCGGGGTGAGACGTCTGCAGATCAGAAGTGTTGCAGTTGCAACCAAAGCTGAAGGACTGGAAAGCCAACCACAACTTTGAACTGGTGCTGGTCACCACTGATTCCGCCCAGGAGGTCGAGGATTTCCTTGGCCAGGCCCCGCTTGAAGCCACCGTGTTGCTGGACCCGGACGGGGATGTATTTCAAAAGTACAACGTCCAGGCCATCCCCACCGATCTGCTGATCGACGGGAATGGCAGCGTGGTTCGCAGCTTCGTCGGCTGGGGCGGCGATGAGTTCAGGCAACTGGTTAATTGGGTCGAATCCGGAGGTTCATCAGAGCCATCAACCCCCAAGCTGGGCCAAGCCACAAGATAGCGATGAGGCGGGCGGCTTAATTAAATTAAGCGTGAACCCCGATAGGGGGTTTTCTTTCGGCCACTACCAATAGCGGTCGCTATCTGATTTTCTATCGTTCGAAGAATTGAGTCGAAGAAAATAATGTAGTGCATCTTGCGAGTACTGATCCGATGTGGTACTATTGTTTTTAAAAGGGCATATGCCAATATAATTGAGGTGGTTGTCATTCCGAGGAGACGAAAGAGATGCTGGGTGGAGTCCCTGCCGGAGGCGACCTATTACAAGCCGGCGGGTATACCGCTGCGGGAACTGGAGGAGGTAATCCTGTCGGTTGAGGAGTTGGAGGCGATCAGGTTGAAGGACATGGATGGGCTGGACCAGGAGCAGTCCGCCGAGCAGATGGGTATTGCCCGGACCACCTTCCAGCGCCACCTGTATGCGGCCCACGCCAAGATTGCCGAGGCCCTGGTGAAAGGCAAGGCGCTGCGGATCGAAGGAGGTGAGTTCGAGATGCCATCGACGAGAAGATTTACATGCACTGCCTGTGGACACGAGTTTGAAGTCCCCTTCTGCAACGGTCAGCGGGGGAGGGACATGACCTGCCCGAGCTGCGGCCAGGGGCCTGTCTGCAGGGTCGGCAGCGGGATGCAGGGTGGAGGCAGAGGCCCCGGGTGTCGCAGGGGCGGCTGCCAGAGCGACCGGAACGTTGCGGGGAGCCGGAATGCAACAGAGGCTCAGAATGCCTCCGATCAGGGCAAATGAGTTTGCATGCTTGAAGAGATAGTGTTTGCAGCTGAAACCTGATATCCCAGGCCGGCAATCCTTGAATCGGCCGCGGCGACTATAATTAAAAGATGGGAGATCGATGTAGTTGACCAAGAACTCCGCATGTGAGACCTGTACGGACAAGAGTGAGGGTTGCGAGTCAACCTGTGACCGGCAGGATTTCAGTTTTGCCCCCCGGAAAGAGATCAGATCGGTCATCGCGGTGATGAGCGGTAAGGGAGGAGTGGGCAAGTCGACGGTAACCGCGCTCCTGGCTACCGCCATGGCCAAGAAGGGCCACAAGAGCGGTATCCTCGATGCTGACATCACCGGCCCCAGCATCCCGCGGCTGTTCGGGCTGAAGGGCGGGCGGCTGCAGACGGGGCCTCGCGGACTGATCCCCCTGGAAACGTCACTGGGAATCAGGGTGATGTCCCTCAATCTTCTGGTGGAACAGGAGGAGGAGGCGGTGATCTGGCGCGGTCCGATCCTGGCCAGCGCCGTCAGGCAGTTCTGGGAAGAGGTGGACTGGGGCGAACTCGATTACCTGTTCGTGGATCTCCCGCCGGGAACCGGGGACGTGCCGCTGACCGTACTGCAGAGCCTGCCCCTGAAGGGCGTGGTCATCGTCATGTCACCCCAGGACCTGGCAGTGATGATCGTCAAAAAGGCGGCCAAAATGATCCGGCAGCTCAATGTGCCCATTATCGGGCTGGTAGAAAACATGGCCTATCACGAGTGCCCCAAGTGTGGCGAGGTATCGTACCCGTTCGGAAAACCACAGGGTGAGCAGGTGAGCGCCGCCATGGGCGTGCCGCTTCTAGCCATACTCCCGATCAAGCAGGCGATCACCAACTTCGGGGACAGGGGGCAGGTCGAGATGCTGGATGAGGGTTCGCTGTCGGGGGTTGTTGCCAGCCTCGAAAAAATCCAGACCAAGGTTGAGGATAGACAGTTCAATTAGGGCTATTTACCGATGGCTACCCGCTTTAATGCCCCCGCTTCTAAAGCGGCGGGATAAGAGCGGCTACGCCCCTAATTAACTGGCTCTAAGTTTCAGAGGGGGAAGGCAATCCCCCTCTGAAGCCAAGACCCAGTTGAACCCGCAACACTGCAGTTGGAATAGAGGGAAGACCGCTACCAGGCCTGAATACGGACGAAGCGCCGGGATTGGTGGTACAACAAGATCGGGGTAGTCTTGGAGGCTGCCAGAAAATAAACAATTACAGCAGGAGGATGACAATGAAAATCGCCATGCCGTACGACGGAGGCCGGGTAAACGAACACTTCGGCCAGAGCAGGGAATTCGCCATCTTTACAGTCGAGGGAGGCAAGATAGCCGACAGCAAGATTGTCAACAGCCAGGATCTCTGCCACAATCACGAGGGTCTGGCAGGCCTCCTGAAAGATGAGGGGGTCGAAGCAGTCATTACCGGTGGGATCGGATACTCCATGGTGGCCGCTCTCCAGGCACAGGGCTTCAAGATCGTCACCGGCGCTTCGGGAGATGCGGCCATGGTGGCCGAGGACTATGCCAGGGGCAGTTTGGTCACCAGCAACATAGATATCTGCGGTTGCGGCGGCCACGAAAACCACGGTCTCGTAGAAATCAGGACGGATAAGTAAAGAAAGCATTTTTAGATGGTTGTCCGATTGTAGGTGGGCCACTTTAGGCAGGGGAGTGTTAATGTGAAAATCGCCATCGCCGGAAAGGGTGGGGTCGGCAAGACCACCCTGGCGGCTGGACTAGCGAAGCTCTTTGCACAACGCGGCTATGAAGTCTATGCAGTTGACGCGGACCCCGATATCAGTCTCGGGACTACCCTAGGTGTACCTGAGTCACAGCTTTCTGCACAACCGCCGATGTTGGAGATGAAAGAGTTGATCGCCGAGCGGACCGGCGGGGGCGGGCTGATGTATATTCTTAACCCCGAGGTTGACGACATCCTGGAGCAGTATGCGATCAACGTCGGGAAGATCAAGCTGCTGCGCATGGGTGCTGTCAAGCATGCCAGCAGTGCTTGTTATTGCCCGGAAAATGCTTTTCTGAACGCTGCCATCAATTCTCTTCTCCTTGGGAATCGCCAGATCGTCATCCTGGACCTGGGCGCAGGCATCGAACAATTGACGCGTGGCACGACCCGGGGCGTGGACATGCTGCTGGTCGTCACCGAACCCACGCGGGTGAGTGTGGACACGGCGCATGTGATTCAAAAGCTGGCGGGGGAGTTGAACGCGCCCAGGGTGAGGGTGGTCGGCAATAAGGTTCGTTCTGCCAAAGAAAGGGAATTCCTTGCCTCCTCTTTTGCGCCGGGCGAATTGCTGGGTTGCCTCGACTTTGACGAGACACTCTGGGAAAGGGCGATGATGGAAGATCCCCAGGGGTTGGAAGAGGTTTTATTACATTCTGTCAGGCAGGTTTTTGACCAAATTTTACAGGAGGTAGGTGAGGCGACAGGCCAAACAAAGTGACGCAATGCTTCCCTGGCGCCGCGGCAACATAAAAGACAGACCCTTGCTTCTCCGGCACTCAACCCCGGAATTGAGAAGTGGGAAGCGGACCTCTCACCTCACACCTCCCAAAAAGTGTGGTTGTATGCTGGATAAGGCGCGCTTGCGATTGAGGCAAGAAGCCGGAGGTCGACTTCCGATTCAAGCGGCGCCTGGCATGGCTCGTCCGAAAAGAACATGCCCGGGGAGGAAGCACAAGTTCTTGCCTTAAGTCTTTACTTATGGGGAGGTTAAAAAGTATGCCGAGATTTAGAGATACTTCGCTTCAGAACTCCAAGCCTTCGGTGGCGCGCAAAGACCGGATCAAGGACCCCAAGAACATCAGGCGCACCATCGACCCGGCAATCCTGGAAATGCTCGACGTAGCCAAAGAGAAGAACATCATCACCACCTTCGACCGCTGGTCCGCCCAGCAGCCGCAGTGCCAGTTCGGCTATACCGGCATCTGCTGCCGCATCTGTTTCCAGGGCCCCTGCCGCATCAAGGCCGAGGAGGGCCCGGGCAGCATGGGCATCTGCGGCGCCAAGGACTACACGATCGTCTCCCGGAACGCCATCCGGATGATGGCCGGCGGCGCCTCCGCCCACTCCGACCACGGGCGCCACATCGCCCACGTGCTGCACGCAGCCTCCGAGGGACACGCCCCCGACTACAAGATCACTGACCCGGACAAATTACATCGCGTGGCCAAGCGTATTGGCCTGAACGTTGAAGGAAAGTCCGACATGGCATTGGCCAAGGAATTGGCCGAGGTTGCCCTGGAGGACTTCGGGAAGCAGGACGAATCTCCCTGCACTTTCCTTTGGTCTACTGCCATCGAAGCTCGCAAGAGCAAGTGGACAGAGATGGACGTTGTTCCGACCGCCATCGACCGTTCGGTGGTCGAGGTCATGCACCGCACCCACATCGGTGTGGACGCCGACCCGGTCAACCTGATCTTCGGCGGCCTCAAGGCTTCCCTGGCAGACCAGACCGGTATGCAAGTGGCCACCGACCTGTCCGACATCCTGTTTGGCACTCCGAAGCCCGTCATGAGCGAGGCCAACATGGGCGTGCTGGATGCTGATAAGGTAAACATCATCGTCCACGGGCACAACCCGCTGCTCAGCCAGATGGTAGTCTATGCCAGTAAGGAACAGGACATCCAGGGCGAGGTCAAGGCTGCCGGCGCCAGCGGTATTGTCATCGCCGGCATCTGCTGCACCGGCAACGAGGTTTTGATGCGGTCCGGCATCCCGATCGCCAACAACTACATGGGCGCCGAACTGGTCATCGCCACCGGGGCGGTCGACGTGATGGTGGTGGACGTCCAATGCATTATGCCTGGTCTCCGCAATGCCGCCGAATGCTTCAGCACCAAGCTGGTCACGACCATGCCGATCTCCAAGATCCCGGGCTCCTATCACTTCGCCTTCGACGACACCAGGGCGATGGAGAGCGCCAAGGGAGTCATCCGGCTCGCCATCGAGACCTTCAAGGTACGCAAGGCGAGCGGTGCGCCGGTGCAGATCCCGAACTACAAGAGCAAGACCATGGCAGGCTTCAGCCTGGAAGCCATGTTGGACCTGTTTGCCGCCATCAACCCGGACAAGCCGATCAAGGTCCTGACCGACGCCATCGAGAGCGGCGAGATCGCCGGCGTCTGCCTGCTGGCAGGCTGCAACAACCTGGCGGTGATGCATGACCTGGCCAACACCGAGGTGATCAAGGGCCTGGCCGCCAGGAACGTGTTCCTGGTAGGCACCGGCTGCGTGATGCAGGCCGCCGCCAAGCACGGCCTGTTGAACTACGACGCCGTGGAGAAGTATGCCGGCCCCGGCCTGAAGGCCTTCATCGACCGGCTCTATGAGGCTAACAAGAACAGGTTGCCGGACAAGCTGCCGCTGGCCTTCCACATGGGTTCCTGCGTGGATAACAGCCGTCCGGCCAACATGTGGATGATGATGGCCGAGGAGATGGGCGTGGACGTGCCGAAGGTGCCGTTTGTCGCCAGTGCTCCTGAAGCCATGAGTGAGAAGGCTGTCTCCATTGGCACCTGGGTCATCCTCAACGGCATCCCGACCCACGTCGGCCCCATCCCGCCGCTGGAGGGCAGCAGCCTGGTCTGGAGCGTCGTCACCTGCATCGCCCACGACGTGTTCGGCGGTTACTTCATCTTCGAAACCGACCCGAAGGTGGCTGTCGACAAGCTGGTCTCCGCACTCGAATACCGCACCTGGAAGCTCGGCATCCACAAGAAGGCCGCTGCAGAGTACGAGACCGAGTTAGTCGGGGCGTTTTAACTTCGCTTAGAAGTTCCCCGCCTATTTAGTCGGTGGGTTCAGGGCGGTAAATCGGTGGCGGTTCAATCTCCCTCTGATTAAGCGAAGTTAAATGATTGAAGAGCCGTGCCATATGTTTGCTTCGCAAACAGGCACATGGCTGATTCAAACTTCGCTCCGCTTCGTTTGAATATATAGCTGAAGGGAAGGGAGAAAAAAGCATGTCCACAGCATGGCGCGTAGACAGACAGAAATTTGAAGACATATACGCCGGTTCGATCGAACCGGGCAAGGAACCGAAGAAGCTTTTCAGGCAGGCCTACGAGGGAACGATCGTAGCGCTTAGCTATGCTGAGATACTTCTGAACACTGCGATCAAGAATTACGGCCCCGATCATAAAGTGCAGTACCCGGAAACCGCCTACTTCGTGCCGGCGATCCGGGCGTTGGGCGGCAGCGAGATCACCAAGCTGGGAGACATGGTGCCTCTGCTTAACGAGAAGCGGAACCAGTACACCCGCAGGCCAGCCTGGAGAACGCAATGCTCTGGGGTGAGGCGGTCATCTATGCGGCGGAGATCATCGAGGCCGTCAGGTTGGCGACCGGCAAGACCGAAAAGCTGCCCAAGCCCTGGACCGGGTTCATTCCTGACATGTACGTCCGCAAGTGGGGCATCAAGCACGTGGACTGGACGATCCCGGGCGAGACCGTGATCTGCGGGCGGTTCCGGACCTCGGAAGATGCCCTGCGGGTCGTCAACAAGCTCGTCCAGAAGGGCTTCATGTTGTTCCTGGTCGACGAGGTCATCGAGCAGTTGCTGGAGCAGGGCTACAAGTTCGACGTCGAGGCCTGGCCGGTGTACCCGCTGGGCAACTTCACCCAGGTGATCCACGCCGTCAACTACGCCTTCCGGGCGTCCCTGATGTTCCCGGGCATTCCTCCGGGAGACAAGTTCATGCACCGGAACTACCAGCGTGACCGGATCCTGGTCATGTGCCTGCTGCTGGGAGAGCGGGACATCGTCAAGGTCGCCGCCTCCTTCGCCGCCATCTTCATGGGCTTCCCGGTCATCGTCGACCAGCCGCTGGACGAGGACGAGGTCTGGAAGGACTGGTACTTCTCTGTGCCTGACTACGATGAGGCGATCCAGCTCGGCATCGAGGTCCGTGGCATCAGGATCACGACCATCGAGATCGACGTTCCGATTAACCACGGCGCCGCCTTCGAGGGCGAGTCGATCCGCAAGGCGGACATGTTCGCCGAGTTTGGCGGCGGGCGCACTCCGGGCTTCGAGTTGGTTAAGATGTCGGAGGCCGACGAGGTGACCGACGGCAAAATCGAGATTATCGGCCCCGATGTCGACCAGATGCAGGATGGCGAGGCCTACCCGATCGGCATCGTGATCAAGGTTTACGGCCGCAAGTTCCAGATCGACTTCGAGCCGGTCCTGGAGCGCCGCGTCCACTACTTCACGAACTATGGCGAGGGCATCTGGCACATGGGCCAGCGTGACCAGAACTGGATGCGCTTCCAGCAAGACTGCCGTGGAGAAGGGCTTCAAAATGCGTGACCTGGGCAACTTGATCTACGCCTACTTCAAGAAGGAGTATGCTGCTATTGTCGACCGCCTGCAGGTGACCCTGATCACGGATGGGGCGGAGGTGGAGAAGCGGCTGGCCGAGGCCCGCGAAGCCTATCAGAAGAGGGATGACCGGCTGACCAACCTGCGCGACGAGAACGTCACCGAGTTCTATACCTGCACCCTGTGCCAGTCCTTCGCCCCCACCCACATCTGCTTCGTGTCGGCGGAACGCACCGGCCTCTGCGGGGCGGTGAGCTGGCTGGATGCCAAGGCAACCTACGAGATTGACCCGATCGGAGTCTGCCAGCCGGTGCCGATCGCCGGCGAGTACGTGATCGACGCCGTGAAGGGCGAGTGGACATCCATCAACGAGACCGCTTCCGCCCGCACCCAGGGCAAGACCGAATCGGTCCTGATGTACACCATGATGGAGCGCCCGATGACCACCTGCGGCTGCTGCGAGTGCATCATGGCCATGGTTCCCGAGTTGAACGGATTTATGGTCACCACCCGTGAGCACAAGGGGATGACCCCGGTCGGCATGACCTTCTCCAGCCTGGCCGGTATGGTCGGCGGCGGCAGCCAGACACCAGGCTTCGCCGGTGTCGGACGCCTGTACATGGTCAGTCGCAAGTTCTTCCCGGCGGACGGCGGCCTCGGCAGAATGGTCTGGATGCCCAAGGAACTGAAAGAGCAGTTGCGTGACGGGCTCAACGAACGCGGCAAGGAGGAGGGCTTCGGCGACAACTTTACAGATATGATCGCCGATGAGACCGTGGGCATCACACCCGACGAGATCATGCCCTACCTGCAGGAAAAGGGACATCCGGCTCTGAACATGGATCCCTTGATGTAATCCAAAAAACAACATGGATCGGGCGCCTGCTGCTTCAGAGTCAGACGGCGCCCGGCACAGGTTGTTCAGTAAATAAACAAGCAATAAGGGAGGATTAGTGACAAATGGGTTTGACAGGACTGGCAATCTTCAAGCTGCTACCGAAGACGAACTGTGGAGACTGTGGCGTTCCGACATGTCATGGCACCCGCTAAACCTCTAAAAAGTCGCCCGTTCGCTAACCCATGATCTCCGATCACGTATCGAAAATAGCTTAATGCGTTCCTCCATTTGACCGGCGTAATCCAGGACAGCAGCCGTGTTAATTATCCATAACCTTAGAGGCCCGACTGTTGGCTCAGTTCAATCGCCTGCTGCACTTCCCTTTCGAGCTCCGGCGGCAGCCCCATGATCTTCACATTTAAGAAGCCACGCACGATGGTGGCGGTGGCGTCCTCCTCGGATAGCCCGCGTGCCATCAGGTACTCGATCTCCTCCTCGGCGATCTTGCCCACGGCAGCCTCGTGGGACAGTTCCACCCCCTCCGCTCGGGCCTCCAGCTCCGGAATGGCGGCGATCACTCCTTGCGGGGACATCATCAGGCCGCGGCACTCCAGATGGCCTTTCGCCCCCGCCACTTCACCCAGCAGGTGGCCGCGATTCATGATGTAGCCTCCCCTGGTCACCGAACGGGCAATAATCTCCGCCCGGCTATTCTCGCCCCGGAGAATCACGCGCGATCCCACATCCATGTGGGAACCCGGCTGAGCTACCAGGATGGAGTGGAACCGGGCCAGGCTGTTTGCCCCCAGCAGAGTGGCGGTCGGGTACATCTGCAAGCTGCGCACCGGCTTCATACAGATATAGTTGGAGAGATAGGCGCCGCCCTCCTCCACGGTGGCGCCGGTCCTGGGACGCACCGCCACGTTCTCGGCCCAGTTGTGCACCATGGTGAAGGTGATGGTGGCGTTCTTCTTCACATAGAACTCGGACACCCCGACGTGCATCCCTGCCTCGACACCGTGCCCGGTCGCACAGCCGGTGATGATGTTGAGTTCCGAACCCTCTTCAGCGATGATGATGTTGTGCACATCCTGGATCAGACCCTCCTGGGTGATATAGAGGCAGGCCTGAACCGGCCAGACCGTCTTCACTCCGGGCAACGATCGGATGAAATAGCCGTGCTCCTGGTGCAGTTCCGCCCTGGAGGTGTACATATCCGCATCCACAGCCACGTTTTTCCAGTAGTAGTCCTGAAGCCAGTCATATTTTGCAAGCGCTTCGGTGATGCTGATCACTTCCAGTCCGTTCTGGCTGATGCTGGAGTGGATCACCGAATGATCCTTCTGAATGTAGGTCCCGGTTCGGCCCTGGCCGGAGACATCGATACCGGCCTTGAGCATATCCTGCTGCTCGGCCTGGGGCAACTCCTTCAGGTTGGAAACGTAATCGTGGATCTGACCCTGATCCCTGTAGAGGCCAAAATCGATCTCTTCCCCAAAAGTTGCCTTTTTATCGGCCGCATTCTTGGCTCTTGTCCGCAGTTCGTCCGCCATCTGACTCCATCCTTCCTCAATCGTGATCGAAGCGCCACTTTTAGCAGAGCAGTACCTGGTACCCCCGGCAGGCGTGACGCCAAGTGGATACTGTGCCATCTCCACGCCGCAAGTGGCGCCGGGCACCGCTGCATGCGTCAGAACACGGCGAAAGCGCTCACACCACGCACTTGGTACATTCGCCATACCCCATCTCGTGAATGCAGCCCAGCAGCTCGCGGGGGTTGATCCCGCTGCAGGAAAGTTTTCCATCGTACAGGACGTGCCCAACGTCAGCAGGCACGTAATCAAGGATATAACCGGTATGGGTGATGATCAGACCGGCTTTCCGACGGCCGGTTTTAAGCTCCCGTCGTGAGCATTCCCGGACACTCGAGCCGTCTTTCTGCAGCAGTTGATTGATAGCTTGTCCGATCAGGACGATATTTTCCAGATCAACCCCGGACTCCGGCTCGTCCAGGAGCACCATGTCCGGCTCTTGGGCGAATAGTTGCAACATTTCGGAACGCTTGACCTCGCCCCCGGAAAAACCATAATTGACGTCCCGGGACATGAATTCGTACAGGTTAAGGTTTTTTGCAGTTTCTTCAAAATTACCCGCCTTGTCTCTGGCGGAGATTTTCAGCAAATCCTGCAGGGTGACGCCCCGCAACACCGGTGGCCGCTGAAAGGCCATCCCCAGGCCCAGCGCTGCCCGATCATGCACGGACAGGGATGTGACATCCTGGCCTTTAAAGATGATCTTTCCGGCAGTGATCCGGTACCGGCCAAAACCCATGATCGCCCCGAGCAGAGTCGACTTCCCGGAGCCGTTGGGTCCGAACAGGACATGGGTCTCCCCGGGCTTGACATGCAGGTTGACACCCTGCAAGATCGGCTTGTTGTCCACTTCGACATGCAGATCGGCAATCTCTAGCACTCGACTTCCCTCCTCGCTGGTAACGCACAAAAGACAACGACCCCGATATTTTTAAGCCTTTTCAACCCTTTTAATTTTGGATCCTAATCCTAAAACTTTAAAACAGGTCATAGTTACCGAAGCCAATCCAAGCATCCTGCTTCAAAGAATAACTGGTGATTAATTCTTAAGATTGTGCGCCTTCGGTCACTAATTCAATCACCACATTTTTGGGCAACGCCAATTTAGCTGCAACCTCTACATCTTTGATAATAGCGGTAGGCACAGGGCAAGCCGAGCGAAGTTATCTGAACTAGTAGCCGTGCCATATGTTTGCTTCGCAAACAGGCACATGGCTTAATTCAAACTTCGACTTCGTTTGAATATTTATTGGTTCAAAAAGGGTGCGAGGCTACTTAAGAAGTATTTTCATTGTTTGCATAGATTATACTACTTTTTTCCCCAATATAAGCAGCTAATCACTGCAGCACTGTTCCTTGATAGCACAAGCTATGCTTAACCGAAGATGAGGGATGGCCCCTCGGAGCCGTCGTGCAGGCGGAGGCTCCAAACCACCGCAGGTTGCTGTGGTCAAAGTGCGCTTGCCTTCCTACGCATAAACGTAGCAGCTGCCTGCTGCGCTCCAAGGCTGGCTACGGGTGGTTGGCTAGGCCTTGCCCGGCCGCAACCATTATTGCGTGCGAGCGCAAGCTCATGAGGGTTTTTGAGTAAAACTTACCTTTTCGTATTATCTATTTTCCAATCATAATTTTGAGTATCTCATTATCGGTTGAGCGCATGCCCTCGCGCCCTAACCGCGCGGTGTTGGAGATGGTATCCTCCACATCGTCCATGATGATGCCCTCTCCCGCGCCGAAAGATTTTCCGTCCATAGCCATACAGTGGCCAGAATGGCGGCATCGACGGCGGATGCAATCTTGGCTGCACATGATGGCTTTGCACCGTCGCATACGATGCCTGATACATTACCCAGAGTGTTTGAAATCGTTTTTGAGATGGTTTCGAAATCTCCATCGCACAGATATGTGATTGCTGCGCCGCTGCCGCAGGCGGCGGATACCGCTCCACAAAAAGCACTGAGCTTTCCGATGCCATGCTTGATGTGGATACTCACCAGATTACTCAGTGCCAGCGCACTGTATTTTTGTTCCTCGCTAACTTTCAAATAGTCCGCATACGCCAATACCGGCAGACACACAGTGATGCCCTGGTTGCCACTGCCGGAATTGATGACTACAGGCAAAACGCAACCGCTCATACGTGCATCGCTGCCTGCTGCGGCAAGCGCACGGGCTCGAGTCTTGATGTCATCCCCGTAATAGCGCAGCAACGTAGCGCCTACTTGCTCGCCATAGGGATGTGTCAAGCCCTCCTTGGCGATGCTAAGGTTACATTTCTCCTGATGTTTAAGAGTGGTAATGACACGGGAAATATCGCCTGAATTACAGAATTCGTAGATATCCCGCAGATTCAGCAAATCGTAATTGGGATGCTCCGCATCCTCTGCCTTTGTGCCCTCTTTTGCCTGAACAATGGTCTCTCCATTCTTTTCGATACGGGTGATGTTGGTGTGTGCATCCTTGATTTCCACCACTGTGCTCTCGCCACCATGATACGCTGTTATGATGATGAGCAGATTCGGCACATTCTCCAGCAAGCGGATTTCACAGAAATCTGTGCCGAGCAGCTCCCGCGTCTTTTGCAGATGCTCCGGCTTTATCTCGGAGAGCACCTCTAGTTTTTTCTCGGCCACGCCGCCCACGGCACCGAGTATCGCGGAGGTGTCTACGCCTTTCATGTCGCCTGTGGTTGGAACGATGACGCCTTTTACATTTTTAATAATATTTCCGCTGCACTCCACCAATAGGTGGCATGGAAATCTGCCAAGTACCTCCGCGCCTTCGCCGCCGCATAAGCAATTGCTATGGGCTCTGTGCACCCCAGCGCCGGTATCAATTCTTCCTTTAATATCGCAATATACTGATTCTGAATGTTTTCATCCAATTTATCACAGCCTCTCTCTGTTAGTAGTTTGCAATTCACTTTTACAGGAGCTATAGAAATTCAACCCTTTTCAAAGGTTTTCAGCAGTCTCTGGATCGTAAGCAGCGTTCCCGTAAAACCGGTTTCCATCTTTAACAGCATCAGCAGGCAGTAGGTGATGAGCGCCATGAAGATCTGGTTTTCCACAGCTTACATACCCTCGCCATAAAGGTGTTTGACCGTAAGGCGCTGCTCGATCCACTTAAAAAAGAGTTCGATTTGCCAGCGATAATGGTAGAGGTCGCAGATCTCCCGGGCGCTTCTTGCAAAGTCGTTGGTAAGGATCATGACCAGATTGCCTTTAGTGTCGGTGGTCTTTATCAGACGCAGATTGTGCTTCATCTGATTCTCGCCCGTGCCGAGGTGGACGATCTGGTACTTATCGATAGCGCCGTCTGGATCGACCGGATTATCAGCAATTACGTTGACGATGGCATTGCTCTTGAGCGTGGTGATGAACAGGGCGCCCTTTTCGCAGTATTCGTCGAACTTAGTGTAGTCGCTATAGCCCCCTGTCAAAGAGGCTCAGGCATCGGGCTCGTCAACTACCAACTCATCCATCTGGGCACTGTCGGACGGCTTGGCCGGGGTGACCACTCCCTTGTCCGGAAAGTTGCCATCGACTGAGAACTTGAGGCGCAAATGAGCTTTGATACCAGCCTTGGGCCCAACGGTACTTTGTTAAACAGAGGCTGATAGTGGGGGGATCGATCATTTAGATGTGGCTGAGATTCTTTTTTACCGAGGGCTACCCGCTCTAATGCCCCCGCTTCCTTGAAGCGGTGGGATAAGAGCGGCTACGCCTCTAGTTAACTATTTCTAAGCTTCAGTGGGGGTAAGACAATCCCCCACTGAAGCCAAGAACTAGTTGAACGTTTTATCTTCACATAACTTCAATTATCGCGGCCATCCTACGCTTGACAACCGGAATCTAATTTAATGCAATGCCAGTGAGTAAAACTGATGCAAATATGTCTGCCTCTTTTTCGAGTATGCGATATAATTTCCTTTTATCCAAACTCTCGTTTTGCTTGAAAAAAATAAAAATGTCCAAGTATGATATGGCCGATTTCGTGAGCTAGAGTCCAACGAATTCTATCTGGTTCTTTGGTCTCATTGTATATTGTAATATAAACGCCGTCGAATCTTCGATAAGTTTTTGCGTCCACATCCTTCTTGTGAACCCCGAAGGGGTCTTGTACGCCGGTTATTTCCTGAATCTCAGCAGCGGGAAAGGGCGAGTGCCTGCTGCGGATTCAAACGGACCCGTGGTGGCGCTGGCCGTGCAACCGACGGAATATGAACTCAGCCTGGCGAAAACATCGTACCTGGAGGAACCGGCGGGCGGAGCTTGGGCGTAAAGAGGCAAGGAGCGTGGAGGAGTTCAGATTGAGTTGCTACGAAAGGCGATATATAATGAATTTAGAGGTGAATGCCATGGCAATGGTAAACATGGAGATACCGGACGACCTTTTGCCGGGAGGGAAGCACTCCATGCCGGCGAAGGAAATAAGGAAGCATCTGGCTATCGGCTTGTATGCTCAGAGAGAAATAACCCTTGGCGCTGCAGCGGAACTTGCCGGTATGTCATATTTCGATTTCTGGCAATACCTTGGGCGATTCGGCCTGGGGCCATCGTACGATCTGGATGACCTGCAGGATGACATGAAAACCTTCAAGGAGTTGGGAACGTGAAAGCCGTAGCCGATACCTCCGTACTGATTGCGTTAGGAGCGGCCGGTCACCTGGACCTTCTGCACAAGATGTGGGAGGTCATTTTTATACCCAGGGCTGTACTTGAAGAAGTTCAGCCAGAAATGAGCCGGTTATGCCGCCGTACAGGAGGCCATAGAACAGGGTTGGCTTAAGGTTGTGAAGACACAAGTGTCGGGATCATTGCCCGTCTGGATGGGAATAGGGGAGACCGAATGTCTGGCGTTGGCAAGACAAGTAGCCTCGGATGTAGTTCTGATGGATGAGATCAGGGGTCGTAAGATTATTCTTTCCCATGGTTTTCGGGTGGTGGGTTCGGTCGGCATTGTGTGCAAGGCTTTGGAGACGGGGATCTTGGACAAGTCAGATTTGGCTAACATTTTAAGTGTGTGGAGTAAGATTAATTTTCGTATGGGAGATAACCTTATAGCTTTCTTAAAGCAAAGTTTTTGACCTGTGGCTGACAGGCCGGTGTTTGTTGGTTTTGGGTGCAAGACGGAAATTGCCTGAATTGAGAGAGATGAAGTTTGGCGGTAAAGTTAAAACGGCGTAGTATCAAGGGTCTGAGACCGCCTCTCATGTTATCTGCATTGATTAATTGGCTTATGACCCCAAAAGTAGGGTTTTTAGGATGACAATAGTAAACGTCGGGATAAAGGACTTTCGATGTGCCAGAAAGTTCTTTTGTATTTGTAGGACATGCCAAAAGTGAATAGGAGATTATGAAGCAGGGGGGGGGATTGCCTGAAAATCGGCTTGGGTCAGATTCAAAAGTTTTCTCACGGTTTGCCAATAAATAGCAGTGGGCCTTTTGGTCAGCCGTTAAAACAGATCAGAGTGGGAACCTGTGCGCACAAAGATCACCGAGGTTTCTGTCAGTTGGTAGATTAGCAGCCAATCAGGTTGGATGTGGCACTCAAAGTTGCCGACATAGCTGCCAGTCAGTGCATGGTTTTTGTATTGATCATCCAGTGAGATTTCATTTTCCAATTTCTCCATGACCTTGCGAATCAGGCTCATGTTCAGCCCGCGCTTGACTGTCAACTTGAAATCTTTGCGGAAATGACTGCTGTAGTAGACTTCCCGCATTATACGCCCATTTCCTTGAAGAAGCTGTCAACGCTTTGCGGTTTTGCGGGGATTTTCCCATCGGCAATGTCATTGGCCTCCTGCATGGCAGCTTCGGTTCCCGCATTATATCTCGGCTGCTTCATTTCAAAAGGGAGGCCACCCTCCATCAAAGATTTGTGAAAAAAGATATTGACGGCATCGGAAATGGTGATGCCGAACTTGCTGTACAGCGATTCAATCGCCTGTTTGGTTTCGGCGTCAGTACGAATATTGATCACCATATTTTTCGCCATAGATAACACCCCCTCAGTTCCAGATTATATCACAAACAATATACAAACACAATACATTATATCATATTGGATGCGATTTATTCCTTATGTCTGTGACCCAACTTGGAACTCAAAAGGGTGGTGGGAGTGGTTATGAAGTACAAGTATCGCTGGATGATTATGAATCTAGCGGCCGGATTATTTAAAAGCCTGGCCATCATGGTTGCATGCTAATGGTGTAGTTACAACGCAAGGATCGGTATATTCGGATTGGTTCGTGGTACTGCAGGGAAGGGCAACGAATTGATGATGGCCCACAGGAATGAAATGGCAACAGCCGGCGTGGTAAGGGCGGCTCTCATGCTAGCGCCCATGACCGCCCGGCCTCCCTTTTGCCCTGAAGCAGGAAGGTAGTGCTTAATCCCTCTTCTTGCCAGTTGTCTTTTATCCTGTTAGAATAGCACCATAGGGAAGGATGAAGCCTTAGGTGCTTGGCGAAAGGTGATGGATTAAAGTGGCAGTAGAGAAAATCATTGAAGAAATTCGGAGGCTTACCCAAGAAGAGAGAAAAAGAGTTCTTCGTGTTTTGGAATCGGAGTTGGATGATAACAACGATCAGATGGAAAACTTTATCGGCTCAATAAAGACTTTGTCGCATTCTTCAAACGGGTCTACAGGCTTTGAGGCTTGAAGATTGTCCAGGTGTTTGGGTTCGATGAGCACCTATCTTTATTTGGGAGCACATTACTTCCAGGGAAAACGCAAACATATTGATTTCGTCGTAGAAGATTAGTTGTTATGGTCAAAAAGACCGTGCAGCACGCTAGCACGGTCTTTTCTTTTGGCTACCGGATGGCACTGGAGCTTGCCCATGCAAAGGGCTTCCCTGTCCTGTGCATTGGCCGGGGGTGGAGAGTGAATAGAGACGGCTTGCGTCGCTGGCTTGATTCCAAGCAGACATAAGCCCGGACATGTGGAAATGGAGAATGTTAAAAAACTTTTGGGAGGGGTTATATGTCTGAGCTAACGATGGCTACCCCTCTAATGCCCCCGCTTCTGAAGCGGGGGATAAGAGCGGCTACGCCCCTAATTAACTGGCTCCCCAGCGGCTAACCGCCACTACACTCCCAATAAAACGGAAGCTAAGTGGCGCTAACCCCTGGATAAGTGCAACTATGGCTTCTGCCTTCGCCGATGGCTTGGCGCAAGCCAAGTTTTACTGATAATTCAGTGGGGGAAAAGCAATCCCCCTCTGAAGCCAAGACCCAGTTGAACGCTCACAGATGATAATTTTTATTTTGATTTACGTACGGACATTAATATGTCCACAATAATCGTTATACTGGTTCAAAGAGGAATGGTCCTGTTATTGAAGAATTGTTGGAAATAACAGGATGAGGGGAGCGGGGGAGCATGTATCAAAAAACATCTTTTATCAAGGACCTTGCTGAAAATGTATCCATCGATGACGTATTTGCTCTTGAAGGGATGGAACTCCTTCCATTTCGGGAGAAGCCCGGGGGATTCCTTAAAATGCGGTTGGCGGACCGGACTGGCGAGGTATCTGCCTTTGTCTGGGATAATGCCGAGGATGTCCGGTCACAGATAGCGCATGCGGACTTCGTGAAGGTGTCCGGGATCACCCGTATCTACAGGGACAAGTTCAGTATCAACGTCACCATAGCCTCATGCATGGACGGATGCATGGTCGATCCAAACGACTTTCTGCCGTGTACCCAGAAGGACAGACATTCACTCCTGGAAGAACTCCAATCTCATGTAGAGAAAATCAATAACCACCATCTCCGTAACCTACTCGGCGTTTTTTTCGACGACACTGGGTGGGTCAGAGAATTCTCTAACGCCCCGGCCGCCAAGCGCATGCACCAGCCGTATCTAGGTGGGCTCCTGGAGCACACGGTGAACATGCTCCATCTCGTGCCGGCCGTCTGCTCGAACTATCCCCAGATCGACCAGGATCTCCTGACCACGGGTGTCATCCTGCACGATATAGGTAAGATCGAGGAATATGAATATGTTAGCCGCATCGCCATCTCCTACGAGGGGCATTTCCTTGGCCACATCATCCTTGGTATCGAGATTGTGGCCAGGGCGATAGACAGCTTGGAGAGCTTTCCAGACGAACTGAAGCTCAGACTCCTCCACATGATAGCCAGCCACCATGGCAGGCATGAGTGGCAGTCTCCCGAGGTGCCCAAGACTATTGAAGCAATGCTGTTGCACCAGTTGGACCTGCTGGATGCTGAGGCTTACAAGATCGTGGCGGCCACCGGTGGTAGGGACGACAGGGGTTGGTCATGGTCAGGTTCTCTCGAAAGATGGGTGTACACACCGGGTGCAGAAGCCTCGGACGGTTGTGACGATACGGAATTGAACAAACTCTGGGTTGGTAAACCGCCTTTTTAGGCATCAGTTTGTGCCCACACGTCCCGCCCTTAAAAACCTGGCTGAGTCTGAAAGGGATATCCTCTCCATAGCAGCCATTTATCATGACATTGGCAGAACAAACGATGGCGTTGATGCGATACATGGTTTCTCAAGTTTTATTAAGGCTGAGAAACTGGGCTTAATCCATTTTGAAAGTCCAGAGGATTTCAATGCGGTGAGATATCTCATTGAGACCCATTGCATAGATGATGAAGAAGCGTTTGCCCTGGTGAAGGATTATGGCTTACAGCAACCGGAGAGGGGTAAGGAGTCACTCAAGTCCTTCAAGGATGCCGATGGGCTTGATAGGGTTCGGATTAATGATTTGAATCCTGCTATGCTGCGGTTGCCGGTATCAAGATGGCTTGTGCAAATAGCCGAGGAGCTATTACTAATTCCGGATGTAAATACGCTGTTTTCGGCGACATAATGCTAGAGGGGGCTGTACTATGAAGCGCCGTTTCTTTGTGGGTTTGTCAATTTGTATTGCCATCGGATGTTTGTTGGCGGTTTCATGGGCTTATGCTGCTCAACCAATCAAGCTGATTGTAAACGGCCAGGAGATCCAGTGCGACGTGCCCCCGCAGATAATCAACGGGCGCACCATGGTTCCGATCAGGGCGGTCGCCCAGGCCCTGGGATGCCAGGCACAATGGGATGGCAATGCCAATGCGGTCACGATAACCACTGCGGGCGGTAGTGCTCCGCAGGCAGCAGCGGGTAACAGCGCCCCGGTGGAATACTACTTCCCACGGGCCGGGCAGGATCCGGTTCAACCCCTGGTTAACGTCATCAATTCTGCCAACAGCAGTCTCGATATTGCAATTTACAGCCTGACGAAACCAGATATCGTGGATGCCATTGCCGCTGCCGAAAACAGGGGAGTTGCCGTGAGAGTCATCACCGACAGAGAGGAATCTGGCAATAAGTATCAGGCAAAGGAACTTCTTGTTTTAAGCAATGCCGGCATCCCCATCAAGATCAACAGCCACAAAGGGCTGATGCACCTCAAGGTCACCATTGCCGACGATAAAATCGTGACCACAGGTTCCTATAACTATACCGACGAGGCCACCTACGACAACGACGAAGTACTGGTGATTATCAATGATCAGAACATAGCCCAGAACTGGGACAACGAGTTTCAGAGCATGTGGACTGATGATACGGATTATCAGGACTATACAGCCAGTTAGCTAGTTGCTTGTGTGATGATTGGTAATTTGTCTCAGCGTTTTCAGAGGATTAATCAGGTTAGCCTGGAATTTCTTATAGAAAATACGTCATAATTCCTGATCGGATAACAAACAGGAGGCTGAAATGCATGCCATTTCCGAGACGTGGTAGTCTGAACCGTCTGATCATGTCGCTGAAAAACTTCTGCAGACAATACCCTTTCCAGAGGAAAGTACTGATTGTCCCCAGCTACCGTGCTGGTAATGAACTGCGCGAGAGCGTTGCGAGAGATGCGGGTGGTTTCATCAACCTGTGCGCCGAGACTGTGGACGGTCTGGCTAGAAAAGCCGTAGATCTGCTCATGGCTCAGAAAGGTCTCACGCTGATCTCGTCGAGCCAGGCCACAATAGTCTTCGAGAACGTCTACAGGCAGCTTGAGGAGTCAGGTGCCCTAGCCTATTTCTCAAGAAAGGGAGATGCCGATGGTCTCGTCAGGGCACTAACTGTCGCCATTACAGAGTTGCGGTCATTTGGAATCACCGGCAAGAGCATCGATCCCGGCACTTTCGTCAGCCCGGAGAAGGGTCGGGACATCAAGGAACTGCTCAGCGACTATGAGCAATATCTACAGGATAGAAAATACATCGATCCACCAGGCTTGCTGGCACTGGCCAGCGAACAGGCCGCCGATCCAGAAGATGCATTCTACCTCATTCCACCGTTTCTCCGGCTAAATACCCTTGAGAGAGAATTTATAAACAGAAGGATACCCACTGAGCGGCTCATTGTCCTGCAGGCCGAACCGATACCGGGCATGACGCTGTTGCCTGGAACCCCTGGCAAGATCTGGCCGGACAATCTGGTTGGCAGTGAAGAAGACGAAGGTTCAACCGGAACAACAGATGCAGAATTGCTTCCCTGGCTCCTGCAGCCGGAGCAGGCGCCTGATCGCGCCGATGACGGCACGCTGGCCATCTTCCATGCTTACGGTGTGACCAATGAGGCCCGGGAAGTGCTGCGGCGGATTATCGCCATGCATACCCCTCTCGATAGCGTGACCGTAGCCTATACAGGCCCGTGGTATGTCCATGTGTTCCATATCCTGTGCAAGAGAGCCGGGTTCGAGCTTACAGCCTCGGATGGCGTTCCTGCCTGCCTGACACTCCCGGGCAAGGCATTGAAAGGGATCGTTGCCTGGGTCAGGAGCGACTATGATACCAACGTGCTCAGGCAGATGCTCATCGAGGGAAGCATCCGCCTGCGGCCTGACAATGGAGCAGGCGATCTGCCACCGCTGGGCGTTGCCGAAATCTTCCGCGACTCCGGTATCGGGTGGGGGCGGAAACGCTACTCACTGCTGGCGACCTACGCCGAAAGAATTAAAGACGAACTCGCAGACCTGGATGAGTGCGACCGGAAGTATGCTTCCCTCCAGGAGACAATGGCACTCGCCGCTCAACTGGGCTCGTTGATGCAGGGTCTCCTGGCGCTCGTGCCAGAGCCTGATGCTGCGGATAGTGTCGACTTTGGCAAGTTCGTAGCGGCTATGGCGGTTCTGCTGCGCAGGTTGGCCAGAGTCAGCGACCAGATGGATGCCCTGGCACTCAATGACCTGCTCCTGCATCTCGGTGAGATCGCCCGGATGGCCTCTTTTGGCCTGACTCTCGAGTCTGCCCTGGACAGGGTGGCTGCCATGGTCGATGAGTTTTCTGCCGGCGCTTCCTCGCCCAGGCCGGGAGCACTCCATCTGGCGCCCTACCGCAACCTGCACTGGACCGGACGTCCGAACACCTTCGTGGTGGGTCTTGACGCGAATTCCTTTCCGGGAGGCGCCTCTCAGGACCCGGTGTTGCTCGACAGCGAGCGCGAGTCCCTTCACCAGGAGCTTCCCCTGGGACGTGACCGGCCCAGAGTGGCGATGTCTGAGATGCTTACCGCTCTTTCCTCCCGGCGCGGACGGGTATGCCTGAGCTACTCATCATTGGACGTGGTGGAAAACAGGGACAGTCTGCCATCATCGTTGCTTTTGCAAACCTTTCGCCTTTTAAGGAACAACCCACCCCTGGGCTACAGCGATCTGCTGCGTTTCCTGGGCAGTCCGGCCGGGTATTGTCCGCACGGCCCCGGACAGGCCCTTGACGAGACAGAGTGGTGGCTGGAACAGGTGCTGGTCGGGGGCATGGCCAACGGTCATGCTTTAGTGCCCCAGTGCTACAGGAACATCGAGCGCGGCCAGGCGGCGCTCTCGGCCAGGCAGAGTGCAATCCTTACGGAATATGACGGGATGGTGGTAGCAGCCGGTGGTGAGATAGCCAAGCGCGGAGGCAAGATCACGCTGTCCTGCAGCAGTATCGAGTACCTGGCGGGCTGTCCCTTCGCCTACTTCCTGAAATATGTCCTGCGTCTGAAACCGCCGGAGGAAGTTGCCTACGATCCCGGCCAGTGGCTGGAACCAATGGAGCGTGGTCTGTTGCTCCACGAGCTCTACTGCAATTTCATGAAAGAGATCGTGGGGAAACAACAGAGAGTGTCGGCAGCGGTCCATAAGGCCTTGATCTACGAGATGGCTGACGAACTTATAGAGACATACAAGATCGCCACACCCCCTCCCAGCGAGGTGGTGTTCAATCGAGAGGTCAGGGACATCCGCGATAGTTGCGATGTTTTTCTGGCCGTCGAAGAGAGCGAGATGACATCGACACCTGTCTTATTCGAGGTGCCGTTCGGTCTTTCCAGATGGAAGCCGAGCGTAGGCAGTGTTAGTACAGATCCCGTCAGGATCGATTTCGGGCCAGGGGTATCCTTCTTGCTCAACGGTCAAATTGACCGGATCGACAGGGTGGGCAAAGACGTCTACTGCGTCTGGGATTACAAGACAGGCAGCACCAGGGGCTACGAGGAGCACAGATACCTCTGCAAAGGCCGGCAGGTCCAGCACGCCCTGTATGCCATAGTTGCCGAGCAGATCCTGAAGGAAAGGTTAGGCGGCACACCGAGAGTGGAATCGTCTGGATACTACTTCCCCACCAAGAGGGGTGAGGGCCGCCGCGCTGTACGGCAGGAATCGGACCGCAGCCTGATCGCAGGCCTGATGGGTCACCTCTTCGACATCTTGAAGAACGGTGTGTTCCTGGCGACGGACGACGGCGAGGCCTGCGGCTACTGCGACTATACCGGGGTGTGCGATCAGGAGAGAGCGGTGGGTAGAGCAAAGGCTCTTGTTTCGATTGCCGCAAACACTTGCCTGGAACCGTGGGGGAGGCTGAAAAATTATGAGTAGCGTTCCTCTGAAGGATGAACAAGCCCGCCAACAGATCGTGCAGGACCTGGACACCTGCATCCTGGTCGAGGCAGGCGCCGGTTCCGGTAAGACGGCCAGCCTAGTCGCCCGCATGGTTGCCCTGATCAGGGAAGGCCGGTGCCGGGCGGAGACACTGGCCGCCATCACCTTCACCAGGAAGGCGGCCCAGGAACTGAGGGGCCGGTTTCAGGTGGAACTGGAGCAGGCCTATGCCCGTGAGACTGATAGCTCCCAGAGAGATAGGCTCAGCCGCGGACTCGACGAACTGGACCGCTGTTTCCTGGGCACCGTCCACTCCTTCTGTGCAGCCATCCTCAGGGAGCGCCCCATCGAGGCCGACCTGGAGCCCGATTTTGAAGAACTGGACGACCTGGCGGACGATCTCCTGCTGAAGCGCGCCTGGCATGAATACCTGTCAAAAGTTCAGAATGCCGGACCAGGCATTCTCGAGGAGCTGCAGGAACTTGGCGTGGATGCGCAGGATCTTTATGGCTGCTATAAAGCGCTTTCTACCTACCCCGATGTTGATGTCGTTAGATGCCCTGTGCCCTGGCCAGACCTGGATGCAGTGCGCCAGGAGCTTTACGGCCTGCTGGACTGGGCAGAGGCTGTGATGCCGCAGGATACGCCTGAAAAAGGCTGGGACGGCCTGCAGGAACTGTTCAGAACAGCGCTCCGCAGGCGCAGTGTATTCGAACTGGATGATGATATCGTTTTGCTGGGGTTATTGGCCGACCTCGACAGGTCGAAAACCCCCACACAGAACCGTTGGCGCTGTCCTGATGATGCAAAACAAGCCAAGAGCCGATTTGAGACATTCAGGAACGAATACCTTGCCCCGGCCCTCAGGCAGTGGCGAGAACACAGGCATTCCTGTCTGATAGATTTTGTTATGCATGCCATAGAACATTACGGGGATCTGAAGCTAGATAAGTCCAGCCTCAACTACCAGGACCTGTTGATGCACACGGCTAACCTGCTGAGGAAAAACCCCGAGGTGCGCTCCTATTTCCAGAACCGCTATACGCACCTGCTAGTCGACGAATTTCAGGACATGGATCCGATCCAGGCAGAGATCATGTTCTACCTGACCGGACATGATCAGAACGAGACAGACTGGCGCAGGCTGAAACCGCGGCCGGGTTCCCTGTTCGTGGTGGGCGATCCCAAACAGTCGATCTACCGCTTCAGGCGGGCAGACATCGACATCTACAAAGAGGTCAAGCAGTTGATTGTGGAGAGTGGAGGCGCTGCGCTGAGCCTGACCACCAACTTTCGCTCCCTGGATGCCCTGGGGGAGTGGGCGAACCCTGTTTTCCACTCGCTGTTTGCCGATGCTGAAACCAGGTTCCAGGCGGCCTTCGAGGGGCTGGACACGGTGCGTGTGGTGGATGGGGGCTGCCAATGCGGGCTCCTGACGATCTCCATCCCGAAAGTCAAATACAACAAGGCCGAGGAGATTGCCATCATGGATGCCGACCGGATCGCCGGCTGGATCTCTGGGGCGCTATCAGGAGGCCTGAGTCTGTCCAGAACGGATGAGGAGCGGCGGACCGGGCTGACTGAGAAGCCCAGGCCGGAGGACTTCCTGATTCTGATGCGTTACAGGGCGAACATGGATATCTATGCCAGCGCCCTGGAGAGCCGCGGCATCCCCTACCAGATCGCCGGGGGAGCGGGTTTTTCCCGATCGCTGGAACTGTCCGAATTTTTGAAGCTGCTGCGGTCATTGCTCGATCCTGGTGATCCTGTCAGGCTCGTGGCAGTGCTGAGAGGATATCTGTTTGGGATCAGCGACAGCCAGCTATACCGTTTCAAGAAGGCCGGCGGCGTGTTTCACATGGATTCTGCCATGCCGGACCAACTGGGTGCAGGAGACAGCGATATCCTCAGTTGGGCATTCGAACAATTGAGGCGTTTCCGGCAATGGATGCAGGATCTTCCGGCCAGCGCGGCCCTGGAAGCTATCATCTCCGAATTGGGAATCGTGCCAGATGCTCTGGTCGGAGCAATGGGCCGTAGTCAGGCGGGATACCTGATCCAGTGTCTGGAACTGCTGGCTGATGCCGAGCGGAAGGGGACGACATCCTTCTCAGGCCTGGTGGATTACCTGGCCAATTTGCTAGAAGTGGGCATCGAGGAAGAGATCACCATAGCCCCCTGGGAGAGCGACTGCGTGCGGATCATGAACCTGCACAAGGCCAAGGGACTGGAAGCTCCAGTGGTCTTTCTGGCCAACCCGGCAAAGAATGTACGTCCATACCCCGACGGTACATATCTGCCGAACCGATGGCATGCCCCGCGGCTATTTCGTGATCGAGAAGAAGAAGGGGTATGCCAGGGAGGTCCTGGCTCAGCCTGCGGATTGGGATACCTATTGCGAGACCGAGCAGCAGTACCTGAGTGCCGAGGAGAAGTCGCCTCCTGTATGTGGCTGCCACGAGGGCGAGGGATCTGCTGGTGATCAGCACCTATGAAGAGGAGCCGAAGATCAATCCATGGAGCCCGTTCGAAGATCACCTGACTGACGTTCCGGAACTGGAACTGTGCGGGGGCGGGGATAAGATTGAGGAAACCGCGAAGAGAGCAGAGCTGGAAGTAGATGATTTTGCTAAGGCCAAGGCTGATATTCAAACCGCACGCAGTAGCGCCAACACTGCCAGTTACAGTTACATACCAGTCACATCGTTCGTCCAGGAGAGGGAGTTGGCGCCGGCCAGAGTGGCGACCAGGCGAGGCCAGTCCTGGGGCAATGTGATCCACAGATTGCTCGATGCCTGCGCCAGAGGGCCGGTAGCGGATATCGAGCAGCTTGCAGCTAAGGCGCTGGTCGAGGAGAGGCGGAACCCCAAAGAGGCGCCCCGTGTGCTGCAAGAGGTAGGCAGAGTCCTGGACTCTCCGCTCTGGAAGAGGGCAATGGACAGCAGCCAACATTACTCAGAGGTGCCCTTCTATACAGACATAAAGATCGACAAGCCGGAAGATAAAGACGAAGATACGGTCATCTCAGGAACCATCGACCTGGTTTTCAAAGAAGGGGATGGCTGGGTCATTGTCGATTTCAAGACGGACACCGTGAGTGGCGAGCATCAGTTGGCCTCTCTGGTGAGTTATTATGCTCCGCAACTGGAGTTGTACCGCAAGGCCTGGGAGAGCGTGGTTGGGGAGCCGGTTTATGAGTTTGGACTGTACTTCACGTCGATAAATAAGTTTCTGACAGCAAAAAACCCGACAGAGTTGCAAACTCCAGCACTGGCGTTACAGCAAGGGCATTACCTGCAGATCGGGTGCACAGCCTGGGAAATCGAACCACAGATAGAGATAGCTGCTCCAAGCTGGAGCGATCGTCTCGAAGAGATAATTGATGAAGAATGTCGCAGGATTGTGGAGATATTTGTAGAAAAAGGTATAAGACAACCAGATTGCATAGGATTTGAATTGGCGAATGATCAGGACGAAGTTATAGCTGAGGCCGAGGTTGTATGGGAGCAGGAAATGGTGGCGTTGCTGAGAGCCGATCAGCAAGAATCTAGAGAAGTCTTTGATGCTGCAGGCTGGAAGGTTTATATAGCCGGTTACGGCTCTTCCACCGATATAGAAAAAGCGCTGAGCTACACTTAGAATACGGGGGCAGCATTAAGATGAGTAGCCTGGCACGTAAATTTTCTTTAGCAATCTCTCGTGATTTCTTTACAGCCTTTGCTGCTATTCCTAGGCATGAGCAGAGGAAAGTGCAAGATTTTATCGATAAATTTTGTAGCAATCCAAAATTTCATATTTACCCTCGTAATCACCCATACCATCTAAAGTTGTCTGGCAAAATACCTCAAGACATTCAGCTATTATATGAACAACTACAATCTTATAAAAACAACTGGACAAACAGAAAAGCTACCATCCGTATCATATTAAGTAGCAAAATCTAAAGATACCTCACTGCTTAAGCTATCAGGACAGAAGGAGAATCAGGTAATGCCTCTGCCACGTTACTGCATAGGCGATATAGTGCGGATGAAAAAACGACATCCATGCGGCGGCTTCGAATGGGAGATCATTAGGGTGGGCATGGATTTCCGCATCCGTTGTCTGAAGTGCCGGCGACAGGTGATGATGCCGCGACCTAAGTTTGAGAAGGAAGTAAAGGAAATTGTGCGGCAGGCTATCCCCAATGTAGACCGGCATTGGCTGACTTATTTTCAGCGGTCATATTTTCTGGTAGCATAGAAGTCACAAAAGCACCCTTCTTTCCCTGGTATAATGGGGTTTCGTCGCTTCTATTTTACCATATTGAGGGGTGTTTTTGTTGTTAAAACTCAGATATACCAAGGGTTTGAGAGCATTTTCTTAATGAGAAAGTTGAGATATTTATAAATAAATTTTTATTCCCCCCTTTAAATATGTTATTGCAATTTATATCATCTTATAATATCTTATAAGAAGGAGGGTAACACTGATCAAAGAGGCATGGGTTGTGTTATTGCGCAGTACCGCGCAAGGGCGGCGTTTTCTGATCTCTAAGCATGCCTTTCAGCGTATGGGTGAGCGGGGTATCGACGAAGAAGATGTGGAAAAATGCGCCTTGCTTGGAAAGGTGATTGAGAGCCAGGATCATGGGGACGATATCAAGCTGCTGCTGCAAAGCATGGATTTCGAAGGCCAAGATTTTTATATGATCGTGGCCTTGAGGCATCCAGAGCCGTCAATAATTGTGACGGTTTGTCGTTTCCTAAAGGACGTATGGGGCGACCAGGGGTCTTTCAGGAAAAGATAAGGGGGGCAATAATAATGCAGTGTTATATCTGCGGCGCGGAAATGGAACGGGTCAAAAAGGATGTAGATGCCACCTGGATGGGGCGCAATATTACCTTTAGGGGGCTGGACGTATGGTACTGTGCAGCCTGCGGTGAGGAGGCCTACGAGCCGGATGACGTGCGCCTAATGCAGGGACTGATCAAAGGCACCCTGAAAGATAGAGAGTACCCGGCGATTATGAATGTCGGTGAGGTTGCCGACCTGCTGCGGGTGAGCAACCAGACTGTCTATAACCTGGTGACGGAGGGGCGCCTTCCGGCAACGAAAATCGGCAGGGAATGGCGCTTCTCGCTCCCCAGGATCATGGAGTTGCTCGCCGGTGAAGGAAGCAAGGAACAGGCCTGGGGTCTGGTGCGGGAAACTCCCGTAGCAATCGCTGCCAGGAATACCGGTGATGAGGACATCTCCAGCCATGATTCTGCAATCATTCAAAAACACCTGACAGAGACGGGGCAGGGGAAGAGGGGGTAAGTGCCTTGGCCTTGTCTCCTGGCGATTATACCCGTCAGTTGCGGATTGAACTGCACTTATCTGGACCAGTGAACCTGGATCATGTCGCAGAACAATTGGGAGTAGCGGCACTGGATTGTATGGACTGGATAATATTTGGCCTGGCCGAGAGACATTTCTATCACATCTGGTCTTTCACTTCGTCAGTGGTAGCTGATTCTTGAGCAGTCCTTTTACCTAGCAAGATATTACCATCTGCCTTTTATTATTGCAAAATATCCATTTTTAGCAGCATATTGGTAATTCATGTAGGAATCCTGGGGACAACTTCAGATTTTGAAAAAGAGTAATGGCTTAACACCAATGGTTTCTGGGCTTCAACTGTTAAACTCGGGATAAATCAAACTCAGGATAAATCGCTCCTTATGGTTATATACTATTCGTGAGAACTTGGCAAAATCATCTCGAAATAGAAGGGGGATAATCTTGAAAGCAACAGGTATCGTACGCCGCATCGACGATTCAGGTCGCGTGGTAATTCCTAAAGAGATACGCCGGACCCTACGGATTCGGGAGCGCGATCCCCTCGAAATCTTTGTGGACCGGGAAGGTGAGGTCATCCTCAAAAAGTATTCACCGATCGGGGAACTTGGAGATTTTGCGAAAGAGTATGCAGACTCCTTGTATGAAGCAATCGGCCACATAGCGTGTATTGCCGATCGGGATAACATTATCGCAGTGGCGGGAGCGGCGCAGAAGGAGTTTTTGAATAAACCGGTTGGCGCAGTGGTAGAGAAAGTGATGGATGAGCGCAAGCCCATACTTATCAGCAATGCGGGGGAGCATCCCTTCTGCGAGAGCTGCCTCACGGAAGAGGAAAAAGAGAGCTACAAGTTTACAAGCGAGGCGATCGCTCCGATCATCGCCGAGGGAGATGCGATCGGTGCAGTGATCATCTGCTCAAAGGAACCCAACGTCAAGATGGGCGAACTGGAATTGAAGCTGGCAGAAACTGCGGCCGCTTTCCTGGCCAAACAGATGGAACAGTAGCAGCTAAGCGTGCAGGCTACTGCAATTGTCCACACTGTATTGCTCGCCACAATGGCAATATGTTCTCTCCGCCTTTCATCGGGCTGCCGTTGTCAGAATGAAGGATTAACGGCTGTGAGACCGCTATGCGCTGTTCTGATAACATGGCACGGCGCACCAATGTGCCGGCGTTTTCCGCTGATTCCTCCAGCCAGATATCCCAGGCAACAACCTTGCGGCTGTAGAGATCCCGGACCAGATACAGGTAAAAATAGATTCTGACACAGGGGGAACGACAGATCACGCAGTTCTTGTCGTGAAGCTGCAATCGTGTCTTGTATTGCTTTGTAAAATTCTCGAGAGCCTTAAGCCGCCAAATTGGCATTAGTAATGATAAGCTTCCACTTCTGCCTCTCGGGGAAGTAGAACCAGAAGGCGGCGTCAGGACGAATATTGCGTCTGCTAGGGGCGGACGATAATTTTGACGTCCGGGTTATCTCCTGCCGTCAATCGCTCGAAGGCTTCTTGAACTCCGTCGAGGCCGACGGTGCTACTGACAAAACGTTCTGTCTTAATAATCTTTTTCCCCATCAGGGCAATACACATGTCGAACTCACCAGGTGTGTATCCAAAGCAACCCTTGGCCTCCAACTCGTGCAGCAGGAAATACATGGTTGGGATAGGCACCGGAGCGTAACTCACACCGACTACCATCAGCCTGCCACAGGCTTTGAGTGTCTGGATGGCCAATTTAAACGCCGGGGCAACCGACGAACATTCGATGACCTGATCGAAGCCGCCACCTGAGGCGCTGATCATTTTTTTAGCCAGGTCGGGGTCTCTGGCATCGAAGACTTCATCCACATCCCCCATCTTGAGAGCATTGGCGCCGCGCAGGGGGTTTACCTCGGAGAGAGCGATGTAAGAGGCGCCGGCGATACGCGCCCAGGAGGCGGAAAGGAGTCCGATGATCCCGCCGCCGGTGACCAGCACCTTATCGCCCGGCCTGACTCCGGCGAGGCGGAGAGCATGAAGGGCGACTGCGGTCGGCTCGATCATGGCGGCTTCGGTGTTACTGATCGTGTCCGGCAGTTTCCTGACCATGTCCGGCCGGGAGGCGAAAAACTCGGCGTAGGCCCCGGGGGCAGTCAGCCCCGGGCAAGCAGCCAGCGCGTTTACACATAGATGCGTTTTGCCGCTTCTGCAGGGATCACATTGACCACAGGGGTTTGCCGGCAGGGCAGTGACCCGGTCGCCGATCTTGAGGGAATCTTTGAGGGCTCCGGGATCGACCACCGTTCCGGCCAGTTCATGACCCATGATCAGCCCGACCATGCCCCCGTGTTCCCAGGCATGCAGATCCGAGCCGCAGATACCGGCATCGGATATCTTGATGAGGACCTTTTCACCATCCACTTTGGGCGTCCCGGTTTCCACCACGGACAACTGTCTTTTCCCTTGGATCACTACAGCGCGCATAATAAACCTCCTTTAACGAGCGCTACTTTTCCTTCAAGGTCGGTCCGAAAATCTATTATTTGACCGCCACGAACAATTTTTTATCTTGGCGCAAACGCTCCTATTGTTAGTATACCAATATTTGTACCAACAACCAACAGTGCCGGGAAAGCAACCGTAAAGCCGGCGCATCCGGGGGCTATCAATCGTTACAGCAGTTGCGGGGTTTTGTATTCGGCTGCGCAGGCCCCATGGTTCAGTTAACGATTGAAACGCAAAGAACATATTATATTGAGCGATGATCATCTCATCAGCAAAGTCAATCAATGAAGGAGGACTATCATGGGTGCAAAAGGCGCATTAGGTCAGGGCTTTGGGGCGCTGGGCGCAGCTCCGTGGTTCCCGATGTTTGCTTTCACTCTGTTCCTGATCTTGATCCTGCTGATCTTGGGTATCAACTAGTGCCACCAGTATCAAGAAGTCAATGATCAAGTTAGAACAAATGTTAAGGCAGATTTCTATCATAGCAGAACTGCATTGAGTGCTGGAGAACCGGGCGCCCTCTGGGCGCGGCATCGAATGTGCCGGTGTACCCTTTGGGTCGGCCATTTGATGGGATGTTGGTCAATACCTCTGCCCCCGGTGGTCGCAATGGCAACCGGGGGTTTCAGTTTCAGCTTCGCTAAGCAATCGCCAAGATAAAAAACTTCACAGAATCTTAATAAAAACCTAACGCTAACGATACACAGCGGTTAATGAGCGCTGTGTATAATATTTGGTGGAATCAAAGGGATCACTTAGGGAGGCGTGAGTCATGAAGCAGCTTCAGTCCGTACCTGTTGATGTCAAAACCCGTAATGACCTCTTTGAAGATGTTGTTGCCAGCCTCGTAACAGAGTGCCGGGGGATCGTCGAGGATAGGGTAAAGAAAGCGTTCTCGGCGGTATCAGGCGAAGTACTGGCAGAGCAGTTATGGCAGGGAAGGATCGATCCCCGGAACATTCAGTGGGCGTTGCTTGACATGGAGAAGCTGCAGGTGTTCCTGGCAGAACTGTCAGCCGAACTTAGCAGCCTGACGGCAGGCGTTTTTCACCGGCCGGTGCTGCTGCAGGTGACGGCTAGTGAGGATGGATTGTGGCCGCAGGATCTGGCAGGGATCATCGGCGAAGAGCTGGACCGGAGCAGGGGGACGCTTTTCCTGAATAAGGCCCTGATGGAGGCCTGTTCCCTGGTCTGGAGCCGGGCGGTCAGTGATTGTGCCTGGCCGGTGCGGAGGCTGAACCCGGGCAAGCTGCTTTGGTGTTTGGCGGGTGTTACTCCCGCAGATGAAGAAAAGCGCTGTCTGCAGGAACTAACCCGGTCGGTCGAGGGCGTCAGGGTTAGCATGCAGAAGCGCCTCTTCAGAGCTATCTCATTGCAGGTTGCTACCCAGGTCTGGTCGCTCTATGACAGTGTTTCCCCGGTTAAAACGACCACGGCTTTCATGGACCCGGAAAAATTCTTGGCTTGATCCCACAAGCAAGTTGGCGGGGCGCGACGGGTACCCCGACCAGGTAGCCCAGGTGTAGCGCCTTGTGGGAGCATTGACGGTTTTAGCCGTCAGGTGGGGTTGTACGCTATAGACTGGCGGCCCGCAACCAGAGAACAGTTGGACGAGTTGGCTAGTCTTCTATTGCAGCAACTTTTTCGGTGGTAAGGATTTTTGCTTCTTCGACCAACTTATCGAGTTCACCCTTAGCCCCGTTGGCGACTTTCTTAACATCGCCAGCGATTTTCTTGGCTTCATCTGCAATGCTGAGAATGCCACGTGTAGTCAGAACTGCGAGGCGGCGTGCTCCCTTGCGAAGCGGTGGAGCTGCCATGACGCCAGCGATGATACCTACCGCCAGCAAACCCCAGGGCCCGAGAGCTTGCCCCAATCTGCTTTCGAACATCATTTTCCCTCCTCTTCTGGTAAAATATTGTTTAAAAAGGATAATAAAAGATATAAAGGTAGTATAAATCAGGCGTGTTGGGAAATCAATATTGAATATTGCTAGTTTAACCTGAAGGCGAAATTTTTACTCGATCCAATCGCGGATGTAGTTCACTTTAGACAACATGGTGATGATATTGGCAAAAGAAGGAGAATTGCTAGCGGTACGCCACTGTTTGCCGGGCCGTCTGCGCTTACGGTTGGCGGGACTGAAATCGGGGAGCCTGTCCCCGGCGCCTCTCGCTGAGTTGCTGCAGAAGCATCCTGCCATCACCTCGGTTCAGGCGAACCCTCTCACCGGCAGCCTGTTAATCATGTACCGCCCGGCAGAGATCGATGATGATCATCTGATCAGGTATATCGTTAGGGCTGTGGCTTCGTGCACGCCGCTTATGACCGCGCCTGGATCAGGCACAGGGAGGCGGGCGCCCGACCCGCTGAAGCGGGTACCCCGGCGCGGGACAAGCCCCAGCCGGGCGGTGCCTGCCAGGGCGTCCAGGCAGGCCGGGCTCAACAAGGATGTATTACGCCTGGCGGGTAGTGGCCTGCTTTTTAGTGCGATCTGGCTGAGACAATTAATATATGGCGAGTCTCCTCTGTCCAAATCACCCCAGCTTCTCAACCTGGCCGCAGCAGTCAGCGTTTTAGCAGGCTTTCCGGTATTGAAGCGGGGCCTGAGAGGCGCCAGTCACGGCCAGGTGCTGAATACCGATCTGTTGCTGGCAGCAACGTCAATTTCGCTGATGTTGTTGCGGGAGAGCATGCCTGGCCTGATTATACTTGTCCTTACCGAAGCAGTGAACGTGGCGGAAAAGATCGCTCTGGACAAGGCCAAAGCCGACTATTTAGACCTTGCCGAGGAGCAGGAAGTAGGTTTAAGGCCGGCATCCCTTCCGGCCGCCGATGCAGAACGCCTGGACGGTCAGATAGAGAACACGACCAAGCTGACTTTAGCGTTGGCCGGCGGTGTTTACTTTTTGCGGCGCGACTTCCATCAGGCCTTGGCCATGCTGGTTGCGGGCGTACCGGCTGCGGTCAAGCTGGCCGAGTCTACCATATCGTTGACCGGCCAGCGCCATGTCAACGAGAATGGTTACCTGCTCGGCGATGGACGGCACCTGCTGGCCATGCCATCTCTGGATACCGTCGTCTGGTGTGAAGCCCAGATATTTTCGGCGGGACCAGTGGTCAAGGATTTTCATTCCGACGACAATGACTACCCGGTTGTGCGCTTGCTCGGCTTGGCGGCTGCCGCCTACCGGGAAATAACCCATCCGCTGGGCACTGCCCTCTGGCGCCAGGTACAGGAGCAGGGGATCCAGCCACCCCGGGCGCGGCATGCCGAATTGCTGGCCGGCGGGGCGGTGAAGGCGGTAGTGGATCAGCACAGAATACTGATCGGTACCCGCTCCACTCTACGGCGGAGACGGATTGCTTACAATTCCTGTAAGCCATGGGCGCTCCGCTACGAACAGCTCGGCCTGCTGACCTATTACATTGTGGTGGATGACCGGGTGATGGGCCTGATGGCTGTAGAGGAACAGGCGCAGGAGAAAGCAGTGGAGACCATTGAACTGTTGCGGGTCCTGGGTATCCGCAAGCAGATCCTGTTGAGTTTCTCCAACGAGGAGCATCTGGAGTCCCTGGCCGGGCGGCTGGGAGTGGAGCATTGGCACGCCAGGATGACTTCCGGGGGAAAAGCGGAAATCATCAGGGAGTTGAAGGATAGCGGCCACCTGGTGATGACTATCGGGTCCAGCCGTGATGATGAACAGGCTATGGAACTTTCAGATTTCAGCATAGCCCTGGGCGCTCCCCTGGCCTCGGCGGATATGTATGCGATGCAGGCCGATCCGGGGCGCATCGCCGATGTCTTCCGGCTGGCCAGGCAGGCCCGGGAGATCTATCTCCAGAACCTGCTGCTGGTCCGGGCCGGTAATATAATCGGCATCGGCCTGGCTTTTCTAAAGGTATTCAATACCTCGGCAGCCATGTTCGGACAGAAGATACTGAGCTTCATCCTCCTGGTCAACTCCGGGCGCTTGCGCTGGGTGGAGGAGCAGGCGGAAGAAGAGATGCAGGCCTGATCAGGCCCAGGTAGCCGCCGCTCTTGAGAACGTGATCCCGCTGGACAGAAACGGTATCCAGACACCGGATGTGTCTGCCCTGAAGTTGCCCGCCCTGCTGGAAACCTTGCAGGCAAGCCCAGCCCAGGGCCTTTCCTCCGGCGAGGCGGAGCAGCGGCTCCAGTTATACCGGCAGAACGTATTGGTGGAGCCGGCGCCCCTGAGCTTCTGGTCACGGATCCGGGAGCAGTTAGATAACCAACTGGTGCAACTGCTTACCGGGGCTTCGGTAGTTAATGCCTTTTTGGGCCATCTGGGTGATGCTGTGAGCATCCTGGCCATCGTCGCCATGAACGCCCTGTTGGGCGCCTTCCAGGAGAGCAAGGCGGAGCAGGCAATCAGGGCCCTGCGCAACATGCAGGTGCCGGTAGCCAGCGTGATCAGGGACGGGGCGGAGCAGGAGATTCCTGCAGCCGTATTGGTCCCCGGGGATGTGGTGCTGCTGCGAAGCGGGGACAAGGTCCCAGCCGACCTGCGCCTGTTCTCCGAGTACGACCTGGAAGCGGATGAAGCATCCCTGACCGGCGAGTCCTATCCGGTCGTCAAGAGCTCCCAGGCCAGCGGCAGCAATGCCTGTCTGTTCATGGGCACCAGCATCACCCGCGGGCATGCCCAGGCCATTGTTTTTGCCACCGGTATGGGCACCCAGATGGGGCAGATCGCGGCCATGCTCAAAGAGAGCCAACCCCAACCGACCCCCCTCCAGCAGAACCTCAGCGAGGTGGGTTCGCGCATCATGAAGTACTCCCTGGGCACCTGCGCTGTCCTGGTGGTCATAGGCCTGCTGCGTGGTTCCAGCCTGATGGAGATGCTGTTGAGCGGCGCCAGCCTGGCGGTGGCCGCGATTCCGGAAGGGTTGCCCGCCATAGCCACGGTGTCCCTGGCGGTGGGAGTACAGCGGATGGCCAGGCGCCGGGCGATCGTGCGCCGGATGGCGGTGGTGGAGTCCCTGGGCAGAACGACGGTGATCTGCAGCGACAAGACCGGGACCCTGACTCAGAATCAGATGACAGTCCGCGTGATCTATACCGATCGCTGGTGGTCAGTAACCGGCGATGGTTACGACCCGCAAGGCGAGTTCAAATCCGGTGACTTGCGGGAGGCAGACGAGAGCCTGCGGCTGGCTTTGCTGGCGGCGTCCCTGTGCAACGATGCCAGGCTTGTACCGCCTGCACCCGGTACTGGCACTGCCGGCGATGGCTGGCAGATTACCGGCGACCCGACTGAAGGGGCGCTGCTGGTGGCGGCAGCCAAGGCCGGTCTCTGGCAGGACGAGTTGAAGCAGCAGTACCAGGTGGGGCGGATGATCCCCTTTGACAGCAACCGCCGGTGCATGCTGGTAGCCTGCACGGACCCGGATGGGCAGGCCTGGGTCTTTGCCAAGGGAGCACCGGAGGCGATCCTGGAAAAGTGCAGGCTCTTTCGAGAAAGGGATGAGGAAGTAATCCTTTACTCCGCCAGACGCCTCTTTTACCAGCAACAGACCCAGAGGCTATCGGAGCAGTCGCTTCGGGTGCTGGCGATATCCTATAAGCGGATCAGCGTAGACGATCTGGAGCAGGTGAGTGACGACGACCTGGAAGAGAACATGGTCTTCGCCGGCCTGATCGCCATGCATGATCCGCCGCGCCCGGAGATAGCCCAGGCCATGGCTACCTGCCGCCAGGCGGGTATCGAAGTGAAAATGGTGACCGGCGACCATCCGGCCACGGCCCGGGCGATTGCCCTCGAGCTGGGTATCATGGCCCCCGGCGATCAGATAATCACCGGAGCGGAGATGGATGGCATGAGTGCTGCCCAATTGGCCGAACTGATGCCAAGGACCAGGGTGTTTGCCCAGGTGTTACCGCGCCACAAGTTTGATATCGTTAAAAGCTTGAAGGATTCAGGCGAGGTGGTAGCCATGACCGGAGACGGAGTGAACGACGCCCCGGCGGTCAAGGAGGCGGACATCGGTATTGCCATGGGCCGGATCGGCACCGATGTCACCCGCGAGGCGGCCAGCCTGGTGCTCAGCGATGATAACTTCGCTACCATCGTGGCGGCGGTGGAGGAGGGACGCGGGACCTACCAGAACATCCGGCGCAGCCTGAAGTACTTGCTGGGAACCAACGCCGGTGAGGTGATCCTGATGCTGGGAGCGGTCTTTCTGGGGTTGCCATTACCCATGCTGCCCATGCAATTGCTCTGGATCAACCTGATTGGCGACGGACTGCCGGCCATTGCCCTGAGCGTTTCGCCGCCATCCCCCGACCTGATGCGGCAGCCACCCCTGCAGCACGCGCCCTCTATTGAACCCTGCTTTCAACCGCAGCTTAGTGATGACAGGCCTGAGCAGCGGCCTGACAGTGCTGTGGGCCTACCGGCGCCTGCTGCGGACCACCGATCTGGCTACTGCCAGGACGTTGGCCTTCGGAGGCCTGACCGCTCAGCAAATCGTCTATGCCCTGGCCTGCAGTCCACAGGGTGTGCCGTCATCAGCGCTTGCCGGAGCATCGGTGGTTTCGGTGGGACTGCTGGCCATGTCCATCTATCTGCCGTTCGGCCAGCGCTTATTCGGCACCAGGGCGCTGTCCGTGAGCGATTGGGCCGGGTCGGCGCCCCTGATCCTGTTCCCGGCTGTGCTGGATTTTCTGTTAGATAGGACACTTTTAAATACTTGTCGAAACGAATCCTCTTGCTGAAAGCACGCCTGCGCACGGGGAACAAGTATAGCGCAACCAAAGCTCACGCCAAGCGATAAGCGAAGGCGGAAGCCAAGTTTATATATAACAATTAATCTTGAAGTGGGGGTGCAACAAAATGGCTGATAATTTGGAAACGGAACTGGCACGGATCATCCGGGAGGAGGTGCGGCGCCAAATGGCTGACAACGGTGTGGCAGTGAGAAACGCTGCGCCCAGGACAAGCCCCGGCAAGCTGCTGGGCGCTCCTGAAGCCAAGGCTTTCCTGCTGGGAGCGACTGTAGCTCTGGCGGCCGTCGCCCTGTGGCCATCGGTAAAACCGGCACTGAAGCCGGCCCTGGCCTCGGCGATGGAGGGCCTAACTAACTTTGCAGATAAGATCAAGTCAGGTTTTGCCGAGGCGCAAGAGTCCCTGGCAGACCTGGTGGCCGAGGCCCGCTTCGAAAATGCAGGCTCTGGAGCAGGAGTGTCTACGCCAGGGGTGCAGGCTGCTGCAGTTACAGAGACCACCGAGGCCGGTTCATAGCAGGAGAAAGCCTGCACCGGCCCGACGCAGGATGGTTCTCCAGAACGATTCAACTAGTTCTTGGCTTCAGTGGGGGGTTTGCCTTCCCCCACTGAAATAGCATTCAACGAGTTCTTGGCTGCAGCGGAGATTGCCTTCCCCCGCTGCAGCTTAGAAATCGTTAATACAGTGACGCGCCCAGAGGGCACCCGGCTCTTATCCCACCGCTTCAGAGAAGCGGGGGCATTAGAGCGGATAGTCATCTGGCAAACCTGAGAGGAGTTACAGATGTCTCTCCTGATTATCCTGGTCCTGGCCCTGTCATCCAATTTGGATAACGTCGGGGTTGGGCTTGCCTATGGGAGAGACTCCCCCAGGCGCAACTTGGAGTCGGGGTGAGTCTGCCTCAGATTCAAGACGACAACTGCGGCCAGGATCAGGCTGCACCCGGCCAACTGCAGACCGCTGAGTATTTCTCCCAGTAGCAGAAAGGCGAATACCCCGGCCATTACCGGCTCCAGCATCAAGGTGATGCTGGCGGGGGCCGGCCGGAGATAGCGCAGCCCCGTAAAGACCAGGACAAAGGGGACCAGGGTGCCGAAAATGACGACGTAGACAAAGTAAAGCCAGGTCTGCCAGCCATAGTGCTGGTGCCATATCACCCAGGGCGGCGCCAGGAACCAGAAAGGGATTGCCCCGAACAGTTGGCCGTAGGCCAGCACCACCCAGGAGTTATAGCGCTCCAGCAGCACCTTGCCATACAGCATGTAGAAGGCCATGGCCAGGGCCGAGGCGAAGCCGGACAATAAACCGGCCCAGTGCTGAACCAGGCCTGTGAAGGCCTGATCGGCCACGATCAGGGCGCTGCCGCCGAGAGCCAGCAGTAGGGCCAGCAGGCCGGCCCGGCCGAGACTCTCCTTTTTCCACCACCTGGTATAGATGGCGATGAAAGCCGGGGCCAGGTACTCCAGGAAGACAGCGGTGGCCACATTCAACTTGCTGATGGTATAGAGGTAGAAGAACTGGACGCAGCCCATTCCGGCTATGCCGAAGAAGATCAGCCGCCTGGTATCCCCTTTGTCCAGGTGCAGCAGGGAAGGGTTATAGAGGCACAGGAACAGCATCAAGAGCAGGGCCGAGCCGCTCAGGCGGATCATTGCCAGGACCAGGGGGCTCAGGGCCTGATTGAGAAAGTACTTGGCGATGGCACCGTTCAGCCCCCATAAAATGGTGGCCGCGATCAGCAGCAGATATCCTCTTGTCTTGTTGGGCATAAGGCGGGCCTGCTTCCTGAAGGGTGGAATCCGATCACAATCATTAATTCCCCACTGCACTTCCGAATTCCTGCGAATGTTCCCCATGAATAAACTTTATCCGTCAGCACCAGGCATCGGAAGGAAATCGGCGGTCGATCTCGAAGTACATACGATATTGTCTTTGTGGAATATTTCTAGATCAAGGAAAGAGCTTTTTGAGCCGATTGGAGAGTGAAGCAGTTGCCACCGAAGCCTGTCAAGAAGGCGATTATCCCGGCGGCGGGATGGGGTACCCGTTTCCTTCCGGCAACCAAGGCCCAACCCAAAGAGATGCTGCCGATTGTTGACAAGCCCTCGATCCAGTACATTGTAGAAGAGGCTGTGGCGTCTGGTATCGAGGATATCATCATCGTTACCGGGAAGAACAAGCGGGCGATCGAAGACCACTTCGACCGGGCTGTGGAACTGGAAGCGGTGCTCCGGGAGAAGGGTGAACAGGACCTGATCAGGCTGGTTGAAGACATCTCCAACATGGCGGACATCCACTACGTGCGCCAGAAGGAGGCCCGGGGGCTGGGCCATGCGGTCTACTGTGCCCGCAAGTTCATTGGCGATGAGCCCTTTGCGGTATTGCTGGGAGACGACCTGATCGAGTCCCGGGTGCCCTGTTTGCGGCAACTGCTCGACGTTTACGAGGAGTGCGGGAACACTGTTTTAGCCGTGCAACAGGTGCCGCTCCCGGATGTCAAAAAGTACGGCATTATCGATCCGGCGGACCTGGAGGGCGGCAATGCGGCAAAAGATGTCAACGGACGCCTGATCAAGGTCCGGGACCTGGTGGAAAAGCCGGCGGTAGAGGATGCCCCCTCCCGCTATGCGGTGATCGGACGCTACATCATCACTCCGGAGGTCTTTGACATCCTTGGCGCCACTCCACCGGGGGCCAGCGGCGAGATCCAGTTAACTGACGCCCTGCGGTCACTGGTCAGGAGAGCAGCCGATCTATGCCTACCTGTTTGAGGGGGTCAGATACGACGTTGGCGACAAGCTGGGCTTTCTGGAGGCCACCGTGCATTTTGCCCTGGAGCGGCCGGAGTTGGCCGCCAGTTTCAGCCGCTTTCTGATGGATGTGGTCCATGGGCTTGAACAGGAAACGGTATCGGTGGGAACCGGTTAACAGCTGGCACTGGCACTGCCTTCGTGCCGGGAACAAAAGCCTCATTAAGCGTCTGGTTTCCTTATAATATATTGAGAGAGAAACAATCCGGTATCATCCGGCAAGAACATCATTCAAGGAAGGGAGGTTTTCACCATGCGGGAACAAGTCGAAGCTGCGCTCAACCAGATCCGGCCGATGCTGCAGCGGGACGGCGGGGATGTGGAACTGGTCGATGTGGACGACAATGGCCTGGTCAAGGTGCGCCTCAAGGGAGCCTGCGGAGGCTGAGGGATGGCCATCGTTACCCTCAAGCAGGGTATTGAGCGGTCGCTCAAGCAGCAGGTGCCCGGTGTGACAGAAGTGGTGGCAGTCAGATAAGCGAGAACTGTATCGGATAGAGAAAGACTGAAGGCGCCGTGCAGGCGGCGCCTTTTTGTATGCCTCGGCATGGTTAGGAGAATAACTCGGTGCGGTAGTTGGATATGTAGTTTTCCACCATGTAGTTGAGCGGCTTGCGCGCCAGGGTGAACTTGTCGGCCAGCAGGATCAACACGTCCCGGAGCCCCTGGTCGTTGGCCTCAGCGAAGGAAGCGGCCAGGTCGTAGTAGCGCCGGCCCTCCTCCTCGTAATTCTGCAGGGTGTGCAGTTTTCTGCCCGACAGGCGGGCTGGGATCTCGCTGGTCGCCGGTCTCCTGGCCGCGGCAATACTCTGCAAAGATGCCCGACACGAACAGGGCGATGTCGGCCAGCCTCTTGTAGAAAGGGAAGCGGTAGGATGGTTCGATCATGCCTGCCAGTTCCAGCACGTCGTCAAAGTCCAGTTCGTTGAAATGCCGCTGGTAAGACATGCCCCGGGACCGGTACACTACCGTGGTGCTCTCCACCCGGGTGAAGGAGGCCAGCATCCGGGCCAGGTATTCGCGTGCATCTTTGTTCAACAGCAGCCTGGCGGTGTGGCCGGCGTCAAAAACCGGGATGCGCGTCCTACGGTCGACGATCTCCATGGTGTAGGACTGCCGCTCAAGGTCCCTCTTGGCTTTACGCAGCAGGATACTGAACAGTAAAAAGGGGGATATCTTGAGCAGGATATCTTTTTCTTCCCTGATCCGGCTGAAGAGTTTTTCATCTTCCAGCATAATGTCTATGAGATCCGGCTTATCTTTTAAAAAATTGCGCAGGTAGTCATGGTCCTGCCTTTTAGTCACCACGGTCTTGACGATAAAGTCGAGGTCGGAATCGGATAGGTCCTGCAGGTAACTCATCGCCACGCTCATCTGTTCCACCTCTCTCTAACCTCGAACCTCGAGAATGACCTGAGGGAGACAACGGAAGTTCACGGCGGACATGCGTAATCCTTGGGAATGCTTGCAAGGTCTGCTGGCTAATTTTAGTTTATCATGCCGCCCGACCTTCTCACAATGGCAATTAACTGGTAATGCACTTGACAAATTGAGGTAGAGGCATTATAAATGTCCTGGAGCATTCAACTGGGTCTTGGCTTCAGTGGGGGATTGCCACCCCCACTAAAGCTTAGAGCCAGTTAATACAGTGACGTAGCCGCTCTTATCCCGCTGCTTCGGAGAAGCGGGGGTATTAGAGCGGGTAGTCATCTGTGAAAAACACCGAGAAAGGGTGAACGAGCATGCCGACATATGAATACCGGTGTGGACAATGTGGTTGCTTTCAAACCACACAACCCATTACCGAGCCCGCCCTGACGGTATGCCCGACCTGCGGACAGCCAGTGCAAAGGCTTATCTCTCGCAATGTGGGGATTATCTTTAAGGGCCCGGGCTTCTACTGCACGGACCACCGCAGCAATACCCGCCTGAGTGGGTCTGAGGATAAGGACGAGAAAGTGGCGGCTGCCGGCGACAAGGTAGAGGCCAAGACGACGGAGACCAAGGTAGACACGGCAAGCCCAGGCGACTCATACAAGGCGGGGTAACCCTGCACTCAATTTGAAACAGGCACATGATCAAAGAGCCACGCTGTTCAGCGTGGCTCTTGCGTGCCCGGAACTGATGGATAAAAAAGGGAAAAAAGGCCATAATTTGGGTAAGATTAGCAAGGCAGGCTAATATTTTTGCGTCTGGAGGTAGAAGTCATGAGCAGGACGAGAAGTGATCAGGTTGCAGCGCCTCCCAGGCCGGGAGGCGTTTTTCGATCTCTTCAGGCAGGTGAGGGAGAAGGTCCGGCGCGACAAGGATGTTGCCCGTCAAAACACGCTGCATAGTAGTCGGCAACAAGCAGATGGGGGTGTTGATTCTTGCCGGATGCAATCTACTTCCAGGTAGCGCTGCGCACGGTACTGGCTTTCTTTGCCATCCTGCTGGTGACCCGGATCCTGGACAAGGAACAGGTAGGCGAACTGACTTTTTACGAATATGTGACTGGCATCACTATCGGGTCACTGGCTGCGGACATGGCCACCATCACCATCATCAGCCCCTGGGTGATCCTCACGGCCCTGGTGGTGTTTGCCGCCCTGACCTTTCTGATGGGCTTCGTCTCTCTCAAAAGCCGGGCGGCCCGCAAGCTGCTGGAGGGGGCGCCGACGGTGGTGATTCAGAACGGCAAGATCCTGGGCAAAAACATGGCCCGCTGCCGTTACAACATCGACGACCTGCTCCTGCAACTGCGCAACCAGGGGGTGTTTAACATTGCCGAGGTGGAGTTTGCGGTGCTGGAGTCCAACGGCCAGTTGAGCGTGATGCCAAAGTCCCAGAAAAAACCGGCCACCAGGGAAGACCTGAAGATCCCCACCGGCTACGAGGGCTTGTCCAGTGAGTTGATTATCGACGGTGAGATCATCTACCAGAACCTGCAGCAGAACAACCTGGACGAGGCCTGGCTGATCCACGAGTTGGAGCGGCAGGGGATCCACTCGCCCAAGGAGATCATGCTGGCCAGCCTGGACACCCAGGGCAACCTGTATGTGGACAAGAAAGTTGACAACCCGAACAGCTCATGAAATGCAGTAGTCCGCTCTCATGGGATTTCCGACCTCAAGCCATCTGTTCGCAGGCCATGCTAGTCGCGGCCTTGCCACAGCTAATGCATTCACCGATCACTTCCAGAGTCCTAGGTACATAACCCTAAAAAATTTTTAAAAAATAGTATCAATTTTTCCTATTGCTTGCAGGATTATTTTCCTTGGTGTCGAAATGCACCAAGAGCAAGCTTGTTAGTGCTGCGGCGTATGCAAGCCGTTTGCTTGAGAGACGGAGAGGGTCAAAAACATGGCAGATTTTCAATCGCTGGACCAGGTTGTTCGAGGGACCTTGGTAGCAGTCGAAGAGGGACGGAATGAGATCTTTGGCATCGGCGAAGCGGCGCGCAGTGAGCTGGAGCGCCTGCATCCCATTCCGGAGGCGGCTGCAAGCCGGGAACTGCTGGAAGAGGAACGCCGCAGCCTGATGCAGGTTGTAGAGCAGGCGGACACCTTGTTGGACAGGTTTGGGATGGCCCTGCAGTGTCTGCAGGGAGCGGCGCCGGATACAGACCTGACAGAAGACTGGCCGGGCTGGAAAAAGGCCGGGCGGTTGGCGATCCGGATGCTTGACAACGAGCGGCACCGCATTGCCCGGGAGATCCATGACGGCCCTGCCCAGGCCCTGGCCAACTTGCTGCTCAAAACAGTGTTCTGCGAGCAACAGTTGACTGGAGATCCGTCGGTTGTGCAGGGCGAGTTGTTGAGCCTGAAGGAAGTTATCCGCAGCAGTCTGCTGGATATCCGGAAGATCCTCTTCGACCTGCAGCCGAAGGGCCTGGATCAGGGACTGGTATCCGGCCTGCACCGGTTGATCGATGAATATAAGGAACGGTATGGCTTAAAGGTGGTGTTCAACTGTTCGGGCGAGGAGAGGCGCCTCGACAGCCAGGTGTCCAGCGCCCTGTTCAGGATTGTCCAGGAAGCGCTGAACAATGTCTATAAGCACTCCTGTTCGGATCAGGCCCGGGTCAACCTGGAGTTGAAAGAGCAGCAGGTAACCATACATGATCTTCGACGAGGGCAAAGGATTCGACCTGCAGGAAGCGGCGTCACACGACGGACACTATGGCTTGATGAATATGCGGGAGCGGGCCCAGTTGTTGGATGGGGCGCTGGAGATCATCACCACACCCGGGCAAGGCACCAGGGTAATCGTTACAATTCCGATAGAATAGGAGGTAGAAGGGTTTGGACGGAATTCGGATTCTGATCGCCGATGATCATCCCCTCGTCAGAGAGGGATTGCGTCGGATTCTGGAGTTGGATCCGCAGATGAAGGTTGTTGGAGAGGTTGGAGATGGACAGGGGGCCATCAATAAGACGCGCATCCTGAATCCGGATGTGATCCTGATGGATTTAAAAATGCCGGGCACCGACGGCATTGAGGCGAGCCGTGTGATCCGGCGGGAGTTTCCGGAGATCAGGGTCATCATCCTCACTGTTGCCGATGATGACGACATGCTGGAAGTCATCCGGGCCGGCGCCAGCGGATACCTGTTGAAAGATGTGGAACCGGGCGAATTGCTGAAAGCCATCCATACCGTTTACGAGGGCCGCCCGGCCTTTCACCCGATCGTCACCAGCCGCCTGCTGGGGGAATACAACCGGTTGAGCATGCCCGTCCGCAAGGATGACGAGATCAGCATGCTCACCGAAAGGGAAAAAGAGGTGCTCAGCCTGATCGCCCAGGGCGAGTCCAACAAGAACATCGCCCACAAGCTGTTCATCAGCGAGAAAACTGTCAAGAACCATATCACCAGCATCTTCAGGAAACTGAAGGTGGAGGATCGTACCCAGGCGGCCATCTTTGCCATTAAAAGGCGGCTTAGGTCGAAGTGATGAAGACATCTTGTTTCTCAAAGGCCTTTTTCAGGGAGTGACCAGTTCATGCATCCCGGTAGCGCCTTTCCGGCACTCGAATTCGAAATCCAGGAAACGTGCCGATGCTCCACCCTGATCATGGATATCGACAAAGAGATCGTGTACTCCCACACTTGGCGGTTTTAGGAGATAACAGCTCAATGTGAGGACCTCGCCTGACCAGCTTTCATTTAAGAGATAGGATTCCGGCATCAGTGAGACATCGTATCCGTCGATTTTAAAATTTAACCGGTTTCTGTTCAACAACTTTCTGATCATCCGGATGCACGGGTGATGTTGCCGGTATGAACCTGAACGTGAGCTGGCGTGACCTGAGCATCTGTTTCAAGATTTCTTCTTTAGAACTGCCCGTGCCCGTAAGCTCGATTACGGGCCTTACTGTCTGCCTGAAATTTTCCAGGGGCGCCGAGAGGTCCTGGCGATTCTTTAAGATGAGTTCGCTCAAGAAACAGAAGAGCGCTTCTGCGTCATGGTTTCTCTGGGTATAGGCCAATTCTTTGCGGTCATCCAGGAATGAAACCATTTTCGGTGTCCAGGATAATTGTTCATGGAATGAGAATGCCTTATGCAGGCCGGCGAACATCCCCAGTTCCCTGATCACGGGATACAACAGGTTGCCGGGCTTTTTTACCGAAATACTGCCTGCCGTTCCCTGGTAAAAGTTTTCTGTCGCCCTTCTGTTAATCTCATCATAAGACTGGCAGAGCAGACCCTCGACAACGTGGTCGGCGGAAAGTGAAATGTAGTCGGTTGCGCCGGTAACCTTGGGGTCGATCGTGTTTCTGATGGCGGAAACGGTTGCCGGCCTGAATATGGATATTAGCCTGAGAAAAGACTGCAGGCTGCTGATCACAAAATTGTGAGTTTTCCAGAACTCGCTGACTTTCTCCGGCGGGATGCGGGCTGCTTGACCGATGTATCTTTCTGAGGTTGCGGTAAGCAGGCAGTGATTGCCTGCCACGCTAAAATGCTCAACGTGGTTATTTTTCAGTTCTTTGCGGTAATCCTGTAAAGCCAGTAGATCATAAAAAAACTCGATCAGAGCATGGTCGATCGTTACGTATTGATGTAAAATTTCAGGATAGTAATCGGCTCCCAAAACCCTGTGCGAATTGGCAAACCCTGAAAAAGTCCTAACTCCGTCACCTGCCTGGTGGCCGTCACTGACCAGGGCGCCCGCACGATCGATCGCTGCATAATGGGGATACCAATCGGCCAACTGGTGCGCCAACCAGCCGCAGGCTACCGCGAAGTCCCTGTCAGGGTACCTCATATCTCTGGCGCCACTGTATGCCTGTCGCCATTCATCGATCAGCGCATATCCAAATTGAGGGCATCCCGAATAGGTATCGGGAATGGCGTTGTGCGCATAGTCGTACATCGAGACATTATTCAAGATATGGTGCATGGAGATGGCATCCGCGCTGTTGCCGGAAAAAATGAAGGCATCCTCGTTGGCCGTGAGCCTTTTGAGCATGTCCTCATTGATGTTCGGGTGACCGCTTGCCAGATCTTTTTCTGCCTTTCTCAAGGCCAACCTGTTGATGTGGGGATGAACCATGGGGCCCCACCACAGCGCGGGAAAAACAAGTAAAAGCAGCGCATTTTTTATTATCTTGAGGAATCGTCTCATCTCAAACACCCAACGTCATGAAATATGGGGAAAAATACCATCGTTACATTATACGAAGAACTGATTAAAATGGTGACGCGCTAAAAAACCCGAAGGTCTTGGGTCACCAACACAGACCCCGGAAAAAAGGGTTGTACACGTCAGGATAACCATAGTAAAATATAAACGTTTAGCACCAGATCACATAAATTGATAAAAACACGGAAGTAATTACCACAGATGACTACCAGACAGGGGCTGATCGGTCTTGTACCAGGTTCGGTGGCACGGCAGGGGAGGACAGGGAGCAGTCACTGCCGCAAGGGTTTTGGGGATGGCCGCTTCTTTGCAAGAAAACTGTTTTGCCCAGTCCTTTCCTGCTTTTGGAGTAGAGCGCCGGGGAGCGCCGGTCGCGGCCTTTACCAAGATTGACAGCAGCCCCATCCTGGACCGAAGCCAGGTGTATGAGCCGGATGTTGTCGTGGTCCTCGATCCCCGACTGTTACAAAGTATAGATGTGTCCGCGGGCTTGAAGACAGGCGGCCGGATCGTCATCAACTGCGAGAGGCTTCCGGCAGGGTTGCCGGACGTGGGTAGGTTTGATTGCGTGACTGTGAATGCCACCAAAATCGCCCTGGACACGTTGGGCAGGCCGATTGTGAGCACTGCCATGGCAGGGGCGTTATGCGCCGTATTCCGTGTTGTGACGCTGGATTCAATCAAAAAAGCGATTGCCGGCACGCTCCCCGCAAACCAGGTGGAGAGCAATATCAGGGCGGCGGAGACGGCGTATCATGAAGTGATGTCCAGGAAAGCAGGTGCCAGTTAGATGAGTGATGTGTCAACACCGGACTTCATTCCCCACGTGAAGTGCCCGCATCGTTCCCAGACCACAGGTTCATGGCGATCATTCAAACCGGTGATCGATCAGCAAACATGCAACCGGTGTCTGTCATGTTGGATATTTTGCCCGGAGGGGGCAATCAAGCAGGGTTCCGAAGGGCTGTTGGTAGACCTTGATTACTGCAAGGGGTGCGGTATCTGTGCCAGTGAATGCAGAAAGGATGCTATCCGGATGGTAGAGGATGTGCCCAATGGGTGAACGGAGATTCTTGAACGGGAATAATGCGGTGGCTCATGCTGTCATGCTGGCGAGGCCGGAAGTGATCGCGGCCTATCCGATTACTCCGCAAACGGCCATCATTGAAAAACTGGCCGAGTTTATCGCCGATGACCGGTTGGATGCCGACTACATCAAGGTGGAATCCGAGCACTCGGCGCTTGCCGCCTGTTACGGCGCTGCCTGCTCGGGGTGCCGGGTCTTCACGGCGACCTGCTCCCAGGGGCTTGCCTACATGTGCGAGATGCTGTCCTTCGTCAGCAGCAGCCGGTTTCCGGTGGTGATGGCCGTGGCCAACCGGAGCATTGCCGCTCCATGGAATATCTGGTGTGACCACCAGGACTCCATTTCCATGAGAGATCACGGGTGGATTCAACTCTATGTCGAGAATGCCCAGGAAGCTTTTGATACGTGCCTGCAAGCCTATCGCCTGGCAGAAGACGCGGAGGTCTTGACTCCGGTGATGGTCTGCCTGGACGGCTTTACTCTCTCACACACCGATGAACTCATAGATTTGCCCACGCATGAAGAGGTAGAGCAGTTCTTACCCCCATATGCGCCACGGTACGCCATCAATTTGAGCGACCCCCGCACTTTTTCCATCGGGGCGCCGCCCGAATATTACATGGAGTATAAATACAGCCAGCAACTGGGAATGGAAGCAGCCCTCAAAAAGATCCCCGAGGTGGCGCGGGAGTTTGAAAAAAGTTTTGGCCGTGAGCACGGCGGTGTGATCAAAGAGTATCTCTGTGAAGATGCGGAATACATCCTGGTCACCATGGGTTCGGTGACCGGCACCGCCAGGTTTGTAGCAGAGAACCTGCGTGCCCGGGGAAAGAAAACCGGGGTTTTGAAGGTTCGCTCTTTCAGGCCGTTTCCTGGTAACGAGATCGCCGCCGCCCTTCAAAAAGCCCGGGGCGTCGGTGTGCTTGACCGGGATTACTCTTTCGGAAACCAGGGGGCATTGGGGACGGAAATCAGGTCCGCCCTGTTTCCGGGCGAACCGCAGCAGCAGGTGATCAATTTTGTGGCCGGGCTGGGTGGAAGGGATATTCGTCCCGGCGATATCGAAATGATGTTCGAGACGCTCCAGGAGGCGGTAGAAAACACCGGTGCGGTTGCTCCAGTCAAGTTCATCGGGTTGAGGTGACGATAATGACCAAGATACAGCAACTCCCAACCGAAGAATTGGTATATGGCAGCCTGGCCTGTGCAGGATGTGGAGGGTTGCTGGCCCTGCGCCTGGCACTCAAGGCCCTGGGGAAAAACACCGTGGTCGTTACCACAGCCAGCTGCCTGGAGGGGGTCACCGCTTTTTACCCCCAACTGGCTTTTGAGGTCCCCTGTATCGCTTCCGTCTTTCCGGGAACAGGCGCCGTTATTTCGGGGGTCGTGGCCGGGCTGAAACGCAAGGGAATCAGAGGGGTCAACATTGTAGGCCTTGCGGGTGACGGCGGCACGGTGGATATTGGTCTGCAGGCCCTCTCGGGAGCAATGGAACGGGAAGAGAAATTCATCTGGTTATGCTATGACAACGAGGCCTACATGAACACCGGCATTCAGCGCAGTGGCGCTACTCCCTACGGCGCCCAGACTTCAACCACTCCCGGCGGAAAAAAAGGAATGTGGGAGGACCACCCGAAAAAGAACATGTTGGGCATCGTGATGGCCCACGGCATACCATACGCTGCCACGGCCTGCATCTCCTATCCCCAGGATTACCTGGAGAAGGTCCAGAAGGCGATCAGGGCGCCGGGCCCGGCATATCTCCAGGTATTGGCTCCGTGCCCATCCGGTTGGGGTTACGAAACAGACCAGACGGTTGAAATAGGAAGATTGGCAGTCCGGACGGGCATATGGGTCTTGGCAGAGTATGAAGGGGGAGAATTTCGCATTACCCACCGGCCAGGTAAACGCCTGCCCGTAGAGGAATACCTGCAAAAACAGGGCCGGTTTTCCCACCTGGGTATTGATGATATCAAGGTGATTCAGGCTGAGGTTGACGCCCGGTGGAGGCAGTGGTCACAGTGAGTTCGAAGGCGGCACCCCTTTTCCATCCCCGCATATACTGGGATCGGGGAAGGGGAGGTCAACATGGGTACAGCGCTGTTGTGGGTTTTTATCTGCGGCCTAGCCCTTTATGGGCTAGTTTTGCTTTTCTGGCAGTTTTCCCGCTTGATGTATGCCCGGGCGCAGGCAAGTCCTTACCTGAGCCTGCTGTTCGTGGTCCGGGACCAGGCCGCCATCATTGAGGGCCTGGTCAGGGAGATCCTGGCCATTCACCAAACATCCCTGCCACCTTTCGATCTGGTAGTCATCGACGCTGGCTCCAGCGACGAGACCCCGGAGATTCTCAAGCGCCTCAGTAAAGATAATGCCTTTATCTTCATCGCCGGCGGACCGGATGTGCAACCGCTGGAAATCGGCTTGCATAACTGCCGCGGCGAAGTGATTGGCTACTTCGACGACCTCTCCGGGCAGGTCAACCCCCGGTTGGTGAATCGACTGGCTAGAAGGCTGCTGAGAGGGAAGGGGATCCTGGCGCCCCTGGAACACAGTGCGGTGACCCTGGTGCGCAGGAAAAAAAAATCTCCCGCAAACTACCAGGCAGGTTTTTTACGCTACGAGGTTGAACATACAGGGGAGTAGCGAGGGGATAAGAGCGGCTACGCCTCTAGTTGAAGGGAAGTGTTACAGAATAAGGCTGGGGATGGGGCACCCGGCGTCATAGTTGACATAAGTATGGAGCAGACGGGCTGAATGCTGAAGTGGTCAGTCAGAATGCAGTTGACATAATCAAGATTGGCAGGGAGACGGGGGAGGACCGCAGGTGGCCGACAAGATAACAAGAAGTTCCACCCCGGGTGGGTCCGAAAAGCAGAAATCGTCCTGAAGAACGCTTGTTTTGTCGTCTTCTTCCTGTATAATGAAATTATCCTATGGCTAACCATACCAGGTGTAGGGACATTAGGGTATGGTGGCACACCTCCTTTATAAGCTACGGCGAAACGCATCCTTCGTAGGAATGTTCCCATAAATGTTCCCGACATGGGAGAAAAGTGATGCGATAGCCCTGGATAAGTCTTCATCAACACCGGGAGGCTCTCCTGGATGCCCTTTATTCTGCTGATCCTGATGATTCCCTTCCTGCTCATGCTGCTGTTTTACAACGTGGCGGCTTTCTCCTTCGCGCGCCTGGGCCTCTCTCCCTATGGCGCTTTCCTGTTCCTGACCGCCTGCGTTCTTGGAAGCCTGATCAACATTCCCCTGTCCCGCCGCCGGATGGTCGTGCGTAAGCGCCGGGCGCTGTCCATTCCCTTCCTGTTCTTTTACTACCCCCCGGTGGTGCAGGAGCAGGTAATCTGTTTCAACGTCGGCGGCGCCGGGCTCCCGGTTTTCTTTTCCCTCTATCTGTTATTTGTGCGGGTGCCGTTGGAACCCACCCTGATCGCCCTTCTGCTCGTCGCTGTTGTGGCCAAGCTGATGGCCCGCCCCCAACCAGGGGTGGGAATCGTCATGCCGGCCTTCATCCCGCCGCTGGTGGCTGCCGCCGCCGCGCTCCTGATGGAGATCACCGGCCTCGCTTATCCCGGACAGGCTGCTCCCATAGCCTACGTTGCCGGCACCATCGGTACCCTGGTGGGGGCCGATCTCATGAACTGGCGGTCTTTTCAAACCTTGGGGGCGCAGGTAGTCAGCATCGGGGGGGCCGGGGTCTTCGACGGCATATTTTTGGTGGGGATCATCAGCGCATTTTTGGGTAGATAGAGCACGTCTCCACTGCGACCACCAAGTCTTTGAGCGAAATTTGTATCTTCGACGGGATCTTTCACGACACTAGACGTTTTAAATACCCAAGGGATTGCTGCATCATTCTGATCGTGGGGGCTCGCGTGGGTTCATGTCCCACTACCGGTACCACTCAAGGACTTCAGGGATCGCTGTTGGTAACAGTTGGAGGCTGTTATCAATTTGCAACCCAATGCAACCGGAAGCTTTAAGCCTGGTTCCCCCGGGTCCGACGGAGGAGCTTTTTTGTCCGTAGGCTTCCTTCTCGAAAGTGTCTGCAATCTTACGTTTCGGTAAGATTTCGATGTGAGCGATCCGGATCCCCTTTGGTAAGATTATAGGTGAGCGATCGCGCACTCTTGTTTATTTTGTATTGCTGTAATATAATAAATATTACAAACAGAAAAGTAAAAGCCTCCGTGAATCTTAGTTTCAGTAGGAGAGGAGGTGGAAGCCCATCAAGGATAGCTTGTTGAATGAAGCTATGTTGCAGGATTCATAAGGGAATTAGGAGATTTGTAATTGAAAAGAGGGACTGAACGTGGGTTTGCCTACTCGTAATAATCCTTACAGTTTTGCCGAATGGTTGCAGGCTAGAAGAGTGAATTTCTTTAGTGTCGATGAGTTTTTGCAAAAGTTAATGAAGTATTATTTAAAAGAAGAGTATGAAGACATGAGAAGAACTATGGAACTGTTTGCCAATAAGGTTTCTTTTCGCTGGGCCGGCTTGGTGGAAGAGTGCGCACATGTCGAAAACAGACCCTACATGATGCATTATGATGCCTACGGCAACCGTATCGACCGGATTGTAAGACCTAAAGAGATGTACATTTTGGAGAAAGAGATCTTTGCTGAGGCTCTGTATTCGGACAAGATAGGACCTTGGGAAAGATTTTTGAAGATGCTGTTGCTGATGGAAAACGGCGAGTATGGGGTTATGTGCCCGCAGCTCTGCACCGAAGGTCTGGTGAGGGCCATAGAAGAGTTGACCACTCCTGAGACTCGTCACCCTGAGGTGGATCGGATCTTGAGGCGCTGTAAAGAGGGGAACGATGGGGACTTTGGGATCGGAGCGCAGTTCTTATCTGAGATTCAGGGTGGGTCTGATGTGCCGGCCAACCTGTTGGAGGCTGAATTTGACGGTGAAAACTGGCGCCTATATGGTACCAAGTTTTTCTGTTCGGCCATGCATTCCGATTACTTCATAGTAACAGGCAAGCCGACCGGTTCAGAAAAGGTAGCCATGTTTGTAATGCCAGCGTGGTTGCCTGGAAACGAGGAAAAGGAAATTAGAAATGGTTATACCATAGACCGGCTCAAATGGAAGTTGGGAACGATTGAGCTGCCGACTGCCGAAGTCACATTCAAAGGCGGCATTGCTTATCCCCTTGGAGACCTGGGCCACGGGGTCGCAAATGTGGTCGGTATCGTCTTATCTTATTCCCGCCTGGGAGTAGGAGCCATGACGTCTGGGATGATCGTCAGAGCTGTAAGAGAAGCAAAAATTTACGGCGAGTTCAGAGAGGCCTTCGGTGTTAAGATAAATGGTTTCCCGTTGTTGGTGAACCAGTTGCGCGAGTACCAGGCCATTTCTGAACGGGTGGTGGCTGGCGCTTTTAAGGAATTTGACTTCTTTCTTAAAGCCGGGGGAAGATTTACCACCAAGCGAGATCCCAACGAGACGTTAGAGATGAAGAAACTGCGCTTCTTGGTAAGAGAATTGGTTCTATTTGCCAAGATCTACAACTCCAAAGTGGCTACCCAGGTAATTCATGATTGTATGTCGGTGTTTGGCGGCCACGGAGTGATGGAAGACTTTACTGTTTTGCCAAGGCTTTACCGTGATTCGAATATCAACGAGCTTTGGGAAGGGCCGAGAAATGTATTGCTGACTCAAATCCACAACGACTTTAAAAAGAATGCAAATTGGTATTCGGCGCGAGAATTCGTGGAGACGACGTTGAGCGGGACTGCACCTCATACTATTGAGTACTTGGCTAACACTATGGAAAGATTGCTGAGCCATCCGAATTTGTACACTTTAGATGAAGCGACTATCAAGGTGGCTGCAGAATGGGACAAATTTGTTGATGAACTCATGATCAACTTCCAGGAGCAAGCGAAAAAGGATGCTTTGGCGGGGGCCAAGTCCCAATCTTTCTCTAAAAACGTAGAAAGCCTGGTTTAAGCCACTGCATTTCCACTTTGGCGGGTGTTGTCTGCACAACACTATGGTAGCCCAGGCCGCTTAGTTTTTGCAGACAGTTTCATACATTCCTCTTTGGCCGTGTTGATCATAATGATATTGCCAAGGTATTCAATAAGGAGCCGAATAAGAAAGTGGCTAAAAAGCATTTCGGGGGGATGGGTTAATGAATGTGAACATCGGGAGAATGATGGCTAATCGTGCTTATCTATCGCCAGATGTGGATGGGTTTGTAGGTAGCGGCTACCGATTCACTTTCCAACAGGCCAATGAAAGAGTAAATCAACTCGCAAACTACTTAATTAACGTTGGCATAGAACCTAAGGACAGAGTTGCAATTCTGACCAGAAACAACCAGCAATTTCCCACTGCCATGTTTGCTGCTGCCAAGATTGGAGCCATTACAGTGCCTCTCAACTGGCGTCTGCACTCCCAGGAACTTTCGTATATTCTTAATGACTGTCAGGCCTCCCTCTTGGTGTACGACGCTGAGTTCAGCGGGACGGTACAAAAGATCAAGAATGAGATATCTGTTAACGTTTATGTTGTAGTGGGAGACGATCAAGGTACGGATATTGAATTTGAAAACACTCTTGCTGGTCAGAGCAAACAAGAACCTGAAATCGTAGGCGGTGGTGATGACCCGGCAATTATTATGTACACTTCAGGAACTACAGGTAAGCCTAAAGGAGCTATTTTGAGCCATTTTAACATGTTCACTGCTACTATTGGGATAAGTCACACCATTGACTGGCGCTATCGAGATCGCTTCCTGTCAGTTGCCCCGCTGTTTCACATTGGCGGTCTTGCCCCTATCGTCACCAACATCCACTGCGGGGCAACTTCGGTGTTTTTACCTGACTTCAATCCAGTTGAGGCATGGAGGAGCATCGAGAAGGAACGGATAAATTTCATGATGTCGGTCCCTGTCATGTTATCATTCATGCTGATGGTTCCGGATATTGACAAGATAGATCTATCGTCTCTGCGCCATATCGTTTGCGGGGGTTCCGTAGTTGCGGCGAATCTCATTGAAGCCTACCACAAGCTGGGGATAGAAGTACAAAACGTTTATGGTATTACGGAGTATTCAGGAGCTGTTACTTTTTGGACGCATGAGATGGGCATGGACAAGTTTCAATCGGTGGGGAAACCAGTATTTCACGGCGATATCCAGATTGTAGACCCGAACACCTTGGAAGAATTGCCTGACGGGGAAGTAGGAGAGATTTGGTGCAGGGGGCCTCAGGTCTTTCAAGGCTACTGGAACAACCAGGAAGATACCGGCAAAGCCTTGTTTGATGGTTGGTACCGTTCAGGAGACTTGGGGAAAAAGGATCAAGATGGTTTCATATATGTGGTTGACAGGTTGAAAGATATGATCATTAGTGGAGGAGAAAATATCTACCCTGCCGAATTGGAGGCAGTGATAGCGACATTACCCTCGGTAGCCGAAGTGGCCGTTGTTGGGGCCCTGATGAGCAGTGGGGAGAAGTTTCTTGCGCATGTGTGGTGGTGAAACCCGGATATCAACTGAAACCGGATGAAGTGATCGAAGTGTGCCAAAAGAACCTGGCGCGCTACAAGGTGGTCAGGAAAGTGGTTTTTACCGATGCTCTCCCCAGAAACGCAGCCGGAAAGATTATGAAGAATGTGTTAAAGAGCACTCTGACACAAGCGGAGTAAAGGAGATATATTTACCACCAACCTGCCGGAAACTTAAATGTGGGAGCCTTTAAGATGGGATATAAAGACATCGGTTATAGAATACAGATCGCCCGGGAAGAAGCAGGGATGAACCAAAAAGAACTCTCGGAGCGTTTGAGGATATCACAGTCAACCTTATCAAACTACGAGAAAGGTAAGCGAAGGCTGTACCTGGCACAACTGCAAGAAATAGCTGATGCGCTGGGGCGTCCTATTGAACATTTTTTGCAACCGCTCGAACCCCCTTTTTCGCAGTTGTTTTCCGCTGAAAATCGAAAGGATGAAACACAGGAACTGCATAAGATTATCGGAGAGTTGGCTGAACTCGCGCCAGAAGATAGGAAGTCGGCAATAGACTTCATTAAATGGCTAAGGTTCAGGAGGGAGAAACGTCAACCATGATATGGTTTCAGCCGAGTAGAGAACAGCTGGAGCTGGTCGAAGAGGTGCGGGTGCTGATTGAGAAAGAAATTGCACCGTTCGCCCTGGAAATGGATGCCAGGGGAGATAATGATTTTGACGGGCGTTTTATTGAGCTGCTGGCGCAATATAACCTGATAGCCCCCACAGTACCAAAAGAATTTGGAGGACGAGGACTTTCTTACCTTTCGATGGCCATGGTTGTTGAGGAAATTGCCGCAGGGTGTGCAGGACTAGCGGCTTGCATAGTGGGAGTGATGCACGCCATCACTCCCATCCTCATCGCAGGCACAGAAAAACAAAAGAGAACATATCTTTCCCCCTTAACGAAGGGCCAACCTGTCCTGGCATCATTCGCCCTGACCGAACCTTATGGTGGCTCTGACCTAACCTCTTTAAAGACATCAGCGAAAAAACTAGACAAAGATTACGTACTAAACGGCACCAAAGACTATATAGTGAACGGAGCGGTTGCCGAGCTTGTCACCGCCTGTGCGCAGGTGAGGCCAGAATACGGGCGTGGCGGTCTGCAGTTTTTCTTGGTTCCCGGCAAAGACATCAAAGTCTCACGTGTAAGGAACAAGATGGGAATCAGGTATGCGAATACAGCGCAAATCATTTTTGATAATACCTTAGTCAAGGAAGAAAATGTCTTGGGTCAGGAGGGTAGCGGTTATCTTTTGCTTACTCAAACTCTTGATTACGGCAGAGCCCTCGTGGGAGCCGTGGAAGTTGGGATAGCAAGGGCAGCTTACGATCTCGCCCTGAAGTATGCCCGCGAACGGGAGCAGTTTGGAAGGCCTATCTTTGCTAATCAAGGTATATCGTTTCCGCTCGTAGAAATGGCCACTATAATAGACGCGGCCAGACTGCTTGTTTGGAGAGCCTGCTGGCTTATGGATCAAAATGATGATTATTCAAAGGAATCATCCATGGCAAAGGTATTCGCCAGCGAAATGGCACAAAAAGTAACCTCAAAAGCAATCGATATTATGGGAGCGACGGGCTATTCAAGCGATGGCCTGCTTAGCATGTACTATAGAGACGCAAAGGTAGGAAGCATTGTGGAAGGAACCAATAACATTCAAAAAATGACCATCGCTTCACTTCTCTAGAGAACGCAGCCAGCCACAAGGTCGTCTCCGCGATCCCATAATCTAGTCGAACTCTTAAAAACTAGTCAGGCTTCTCTGACTGAGGACCAAGCAAACTTCATTGCCACGTTAAATATGGCGGCAATTGGCACCCGCTATTCCTGCGGGGCGTTCTCTTTCTTCTCGAACTTGGCCATGATTTCGGGCACCAACTCGGCCAGCTTGTTGATCATGCCCCTCTTCCCCAGAGAGTAAACCTTGGCCTCTCCATTCTGGATCAGGACCAGGGCGGTTGGGGTGACCGCACCGCCGGCTCCGCCGCCGCCGCCCTTGCCTTGGTGTGGTTCTGCGCTCTCGCCGACACCGGTGCCGTAACCGAAGCTGGCAGACATAACGGGGATGATCTGGATGTTGCCTGCAGTGATCGGTTCGCCGATAATGGTTTTGGTGTTGATCAGGTGTTCCAGGTGACCAACCAGGGCATCAACATTCTCTTTAAACATTGGCAGTAACCTCCTTTTGTTGACCTTGTTTTTTGAGTTTTCTCGTTCTCCACTGCGACCACCAGATGCTCCGGACCTGAGGGCTTAGTAGCAGGCGCCCGGTCAGCCAGAGCACTCTGGCCGGTATTACCCGCCCCTGCACCGTGCCCCGGAAGTGCAGCACCGTCTCCGTGAAGTTGAGTCGCAGGTTGCACTCCCATTGCCCGGAGTTCAGGGCAGCCAGCAGTCCTGCCAGGTAGCCGGTGAGCTCCGGGTCGCCGAAACCGACCTCGCCCTCGAAATTCAACCTGAGGTTTAATGAGCGTTCCAACCGGAACAGGTAGCGGAATACCTCCTTGAAGACCTGCCGGTTGAGGTAGGGGCTCGCCTTGATCAATCCAGGAGAGATCGAACTTCTTTGTCGTGCTCTTCCGTTGCTTTGAGGCGCCCGGCTGCAGTTGCCTGGTCCACCGCCCCAGGCGCAGGCGCATCTCCGGCGGCAGGCCTCCGGCTGCAGTTACCTGGAAGGCGACCAGGCCGCCGGCCCAGGCCAGCACCGCTTCGAAGCAGGCCGTCTCTTCGAGGCCTGCCTGGCCGGAGAAACTGACCGGCACCAGCAGGAACGCTGCCAGAATAACTAAGATCCCGAGCAGGGTCCAGATTATTGCCCACCACACTGTCACTGTTTAGCGACGCCCTCTCTTTCCGAATTGCCCCCGCAGCCAGCAGCGGCCACTGTTGACCAGGGACCCGGTGTTCCGTACCGGCATTGCTGCCGCTGCTGAGAAGCAGGAAATATTTTCTGCATACCTAATTTATATCCAAAAGGGATGAAATGCAAACGGATAAGTCTTATGGGGGGCTAGAGCCTGTGCTTACCATCAACGAGGCGGCTGAGTGGGCATCAATGTTCACAAAAAAGAACGTGACCCCCAGCAACATCACCTATCTGATCCAGTATGGCAAGATTCAGAGGCATCAGCAGGACGGCAAGGCCCATGTCGCCCTGGAAGACCTGCGGGATTATTATGAGCACTATCTAACCGGAATACGTGACAAATTTGAAGCGGCTCTTGGCGAGGATATCAACTGGGATCTGTCTTTTTTACAGGTCAAAGAGGCCGAGACCACCAAGCATGTGCACCGGCTTCATCCCTATAAAGGAAAGTTCATTCCGCAGCTCGTGGCATATTTTCTCGACAGCCACACCGATAGCTTCAAGCGCCAGGCCTATTTCCATCCAGGCGAGATAGTGCTCGACCCGTTCGCCGGCTCCGGCACCACCCTGATTCAGGCAAACGAGTTGGGCATCCACGCGGTCGGCCTCGACATATCCCACTTCAACTGCCTGATTGCAGAAACCAAACTGGAATCCTATAACATGAACTCTGTCCTCGCCAGGTGCCAGGAATTGCACCGCGTCATCAAGGGTGAGCATGATGCTTCAGGTGTTGCTGAGTTGGAAGAAGAACTGGACAACCTGATAGGGAGTATCAATCACAAATATTTCCCCAACGACTACAGATACAAGATTGCCCACGAAGGGCTTGACGAGGAAGCTATCTCGCAGGCGGCCCTGGCTGAGGTAAAGCGGGGTTGGCGCAAGCTGCGCAGGAAACATAGCCTCGTTTTAACGGCCACGCCATCAGGCTCCGGCTTCATGCACACCTGGTACGCGGCGCCTGTACTCAAAGAAGCGTTAGCCGCCCGGGAATTGCTGCAACAGATGCCTGAGGCGGAGAGAAAACTGCTGACTGTAATTCTGTCCCGGGCGCTGCGGTCATGCCGCACAACACCACACTACCAGTTGGAGAACCTGGAGCAACCCATCTTTGAGCCATACTACTGCTATAAGCACATGAAGGTATGCAGGCCGGTATTTTCCATGCTGAGCAAGTATGCCCGGTATTATCGGGATACGGTCAGAAGAATAAGGGAGTTTCAAGACGTGCGGACCGATGCCTACCATGTCTTGCTCGACGGTGACTCCCGGAAGGTCGATATTCTTGCCGGCGTTGCTGAAAAAGACCCGCTATTCGCTGAGTTGATCAGGCGGGGAATACGGGGTATCTTCACATCGCCTCCCTATGTAGGCCAACTGGACTATCACGCCCAACACGAGTATGCTTATGAACTCTTCGGTTTTGCCAGGAGAGATGAGGAGGAAGTAGGCAAATCAAGCAAGGGTAAGGGCGTTCAAGCAAAGCAGGATTATGTCCGGGATATCAGCGATGTGCTGATCAACTGCAGGAAATACCTCGCCGGCGACTGCCACATACTCATCGTGGCCAATGATCGGCACGGACTCTATCCCGAGATTGCCCGGCGATCGGGCCTGAGGATAGTTCAGGAGTTCAAGCGGCCAGTCCTTAACCGGACATCTCGCGACAAGAATCCCTATGGAGAGAGCATTTTTCACCTGGGCTAGAGATTAGTGGTACTATAGCGCTGTAGCCCGGTGTTGTCCAGGCGTCTAAGAGAAAGGAACTGTCATGATGAATCTACGCTACAAAATCTGGCTGGAGCAAAGCAATCGCAAGGCCTTCGGAGATGGGCCATACCGGATGCTCAGACTGGTTGACCAGCAGGGTTCCCTGAGTAGAGCGGCCAGGGCAATGGATATGTCCTACAGCCAGGCATGGAACCTGATTAAAAGCTTGGAGCAACGGCTGGGGTTTTGCCTGATCCAGAGCCAGGCAGGGGGAAAGTTCGGCGGTGGCTCGTCGCTTACTCCGGCAGCCAGGGCCCTGGTGGAAAAGTATGAAAAATTCATGACAGAGGCAGGTGAAATGCTGCACCAGCTCTATAAAAAGCATTTTTATTGATTGCATTTTTTATTTGCTTTCGTTATACTGATATCAGTATAACGTTAATGGCATATGTTAAAAGTATGAAAGGAATGATCACCCTTGAAGAGAGTAACTCCCATCGCCATCATTGTTTTGACCGTGTTGCTGATCCTGGCGACCGTGGCGGGATGCGCTCCGAAGGCAGCGCCGCCCCAGTCCACGGCGCCGCCGGTTTCGCTCACGGTCGCCGCCGCCGCCAGCCTGACCGATGTCCTGAAGGAAGTCGATAGCCTCTATATGCAGGGCAAGCCAAACGTGACGGTCACGCCGATCTTTGGCGGTTCCGGAGCGCTGCAGCAACAGATCGAAAATAGTGGCCCGGCGATTGATGTCTTCATCTCGGCGGCGGCCAAACAGATGGATAACCTCCAGAAGGAGCAGTTGCTTCTAGACGGCACCCGCGAAGACCTGCTGGGCAACAAGCTGGTGCTGATCGTGCCGAATGACAGCACGCTGGGCATCACCGGTTTCAGGACCTGGCCGGCGATAAGGTGAAGCACGTGGCCATCGGTGATCCGAAATCCGTCCCCGCCGGCCAGTACGCCGTAATGGTTTTCCAAGAAGATAAGATTGCGGACCAGGTAAAAGCGAAGGAAGTCGAAGAAAGCGATGTCCGCGGGGTGTTGAGCGCCGTCGAGAGCGGAAACGCCGACGCCGGCATTGTTTTTATCACCGACGCCATGACCTCCACCAAGGTCAAGGTGGTGGCCAACGCCCCGGATGACATTAATGCCCAGATAGTCTACCCGGTGGCTGTCGTCAAGGCCAGCAAGAATGCAGATGCCGCCAAGGCCTACGTAGCTTTCCTGTCCAGCGATCCAGGCCAAGGCAATCTTCCAGACAGTATGGCTTCATCGTAATAGAGTCAGTAGTCAGGATTCTGAAGGATTCTCCGGGCATTCATCCTGACCACTGAATTCTTACCTGAGCGATTGTCAAAACAGGAGGAACAGGGCGCATGACCGAGACGTATCTTACCCCGCTCTGGATCTCGCTGAAAACCGTGCTTACGGCAACGGCAATCACCTTTTTCCTGGGGATCGCCGCCGCGCGTTGGCTGGCCAGATACCAGGGCAAACTGAGAAGCCTGATCGACGGCTTTTTATCCTGCCCCTGGTGCTGCCCCCGACCGCGGTCGGCCTCGGCCTGCTGATCCTGTTCGGCGTCCACGGCCCCCTCGGGAAGTTGCTGTTGCTGCTCGGTACCACCGTTGTCTTCACCTGGACGGCGACGGTGATCGCCGCTGCGGTCATCTCCTTCCCGCTGATGTATATGACCGCCCGTGGCGCCTTCGAACAGGTGGAGGCCAATATCGAAAACGCCGCCCGGACGCTGGGGGCCTCGGAATGGAGGGTGTTCTGGTCGGTCACGCTGCCCCTGGCCTGGCCGGGGGTGGCGGCCGGCGCCGTCCTGGCCTTTGCCCGCTCCCTGGGCGAGTTTGGCGCCACCCTGATGCTGGCCGGTTACATTCCGGGCCGGACCGGCACCATCCCGATGGCCATCTACTTTGCCGTGGAAGCCGGAGATATGAACCAGGCCCTGGTCCTGGTGCTGGTGGTGCTGGCCGTCGCCTTCGGGTCGCTGGCCGCCCTGGCTTACTGGAAGGGGAGAGCGGCCACGTTCGGGATGGCTCAGTCTCGCCCCGAAGCGGATGGTTCCCCAAAACGGCGATTAGAAGGCGGAGGGATCAGACCGATGCTCGAAGTCAGAGATCAGGAAAAGCCTCCCCGGATTTAGCCTGGATGTGGCCTTTAACGCCGATCGGGAGATCCTCGCCCTTACAGGCCCGTCAGGCTCTGGCAAGACCATGACGCTGCTCTGCATCGCCGGCCTGATCCGGCCCGACGAGGGGTATGTCCGGCTGAACGGCAAGGCGCTGTGGGATTCGGTCAGAGGTCTCAGCCTGCCACCCCGGCAGCGCAAGGTCGGATTTGTTTTTCAGAACTATGCCCTGTTCCCCCACCTGACCGTCTACGACAATATCGCCTTCGGCATCCGCCGCCTCCCCCGCCGGGAGGTTGACGAGCGGGTCTCTCGTCTGCTTGACGGGATGAACATCCAGGGGCTTGGCCATCGCTACCCCGGACAGTTGTCGGGGGGGCAGCAGCAGCGGGTGGCCGTGGCGCTGTGCCCTGGCCGAACCCGAAGTCTTATTGATGGACGAACCCTTTTCGGCGCTGGATGCTCATGTAAAGGAGTGCCTGGAAGAAACTCCAGAGTGTCACCATCGGGATCAGGCCGGAGTACATTGACGTGAACGGACAAACGGGTGATAACACTCTCTTGTGCCAGGTTGATCAGGCGGTTGTTTTTGTGACCCGATCGACTTGGCCGAGGGCTACAGGGTCATTCCAGAGATAATTGCTGTCTATGAAGTCAGGACCTGCATCCAAATCGGCGGTGCCGATCATGCAGAGCAGTCAGACATGCTATCTTTACCTAGCCGCCCGAGCGTGCCCTCTCTTTATCGTAATTGCCCCGGTGCCAACGGTGCAAATAGCTACCTGGCGTAGAGGTCTCTGGCGAATAGGGCAGCTCCCAGGGCGGCGGTGATTTCCGGTTCTTCCGGCAGCAGCAGGCGGCAACCTAACTGTTGTTCCAGGGCCAAGACCACGCCCTTATTCAAGGCTACCCCGCCGGTAAAGACCACTTCCGGCTCCACCCCGATCCGCGAGGTCATGGCCGCCACGCGCTTGGCTACCGAGTCGCACACCCCGGCCAGGATATCTTCCTTCGGCGAGCCGGAGGCGATATAGGAAATGACTTCCGACTCGGCGAAGACTGTGCAGACGGAGGAGATGGAGCAGTGCTCCCGCGCCGCGACGGCCAGGCCACCGATCTCCTCCAGCCTGGTTTCCAGCGCCCCGGCCATCACCTCCAGAAAGCGCCCCGTTCCCGCGGCGCACTTGTCATTCATGGCAAAGTCCATTACTTTTCCGCTGGAAAGCATCCGGATCACCTTGCTGTCCTGCCCCCCGATGTCGATGATGGTGCGGGCCGACCCGAATAGATGGGAGATTCCCCGCGCCTGGCAGGTGATTTCCGATACTTCGCGGTCGGCGGGAAAGGTCACCCGGCCATACCCGGTAGCCACCGTGGCGGCCGCCCCCTTTTCGTCCAGCCCCTGCTCCTGCAGCAGGGAGGCGGTGAGGCGGACGGCTACCTCCCGTCCGCTGTAGACGGAACGGCTCAAGGCCCGGGCAATCATTCCTCCTGCCGCGTTTAACAACACCACCTTGGTGGTGAGGGAGCCGATATCAACCCCCAAGTAAAACGGGTCCATACTATACCTCCTTGATGCCGCCGAGCGCTTCGAGAAAGGCCTGCGACCGGTTGCGGATGGGTTCTGCGGCGTAGGCGCGCGGGTCGGCCATGTCGGCCTCTGTGCAATTGTTGTTCCTCGATCATGCGCACCTCCGGTTGCCGTCTCTCCTCGAGGTTCGTCCTGCTCGAAGCTCGATGTTCGAATCAGAACCTCCGAACTTCGAACCTCGAGAATGGCGGGAGTCTGCTTTTGTTTATTCGTTTTTTTATTGGGAACACCTGCTGGAGTTTACCACAGATGACTACCCGCTCTAATGCCCCCGCTTCGAAAGCGGTGGGATAAGAGCGGCTCGCATGCATCTATTAACTATTTCTAAGCTTCAGCGGGGTAAGACAATCCCCCACTGAAGCCAAGACGCTGAGAACTTTTTGAATTGCCGGGTCACCATGGATGAAGCAGGATTTTCCATCACCCTCAGCTAATGTATAACCTGAGCGAGGGGAATGCAACTGGGTTGGCCCCAGATTGCGGAGAAGAGGGGAAAGTCATGACTGTCGGCCTGTCGGCACTGCTGGTCCTGGCGTTGGTTTTAAACGGCACGGTCCTGCTGCTGTTCGTTTGGCTGTGGCGCCGGAATCCTTATGACCGCCTGGTGCGCCTGGAGGGCTACCTGGCTGCCCTGGAACGCAGCCAGATCCAGGTGGAGCAGACGCTCCGGGAGGAGATTGCCCGCAGCCGGGTGGAGGCCGGCCTCAATGCCAGGCAGGGCCGGGATGAGCAGAGCAGTGCCCTGAATGCCTTCGGCGAGTCGATCTCCCGGCGCATGACGGAGATCGCCACTCTGCAGAAGAGCCAGCTCGACATCTTTGCCGGCCAGTTAGCAGCGTTGACCGGAGCCACCGAGCAGAAGCTGGAACAGTTGCGGAGCACTGTAGAAGCGAGGTTGTCGCAGTTACAGGCCGAAAACAGCGCCAAGCTGGAGCAGATGCGGGCGACCGTCGACGAAAAGTTGTACACTACCCTGGAGCAGCGCCTGGGGGAATCCTTCAAGCTGGTCAGCGAGCGGCTGGAGCAGGTGCATCAGGGGCTGGGAGAGATGCACTCGCTGGCCACCGGTGTGGGTGATCTGAAGAAGGTTCTGACCAATGTCAGGGCAAGGGGCGTCTGGGGGGAGATCCAACTCGGCAACATCCTGGAACAGGTCCTGACCGGCGAGCAGTACGCCCGCAACGTGGCCACCAGACCGGGAAGCGCCGAAAGGGTGGAGTTTGCCATCCGGTTGCCCGGGCGGGGCCCGGCCGGGCAAGGCGAGGTCTGGCTGCCGATCGACGCCAAGTTTCCCCAGGAGGACTACCAACGGATGCTTGACGAATACGAACGGGGCAACCCGGCGCTGGCCGAGGAGGCGGCCCGGCGCCTGGAGGCCCGGATCCGCCAGGAGGCCAGGGACATCAGGGACAAGTATCTCGATCCGCCCCATACCACTGATTTCGCCATCATGTTCCTGCCGGTGGAGGGCCTGTATGCCGAGGTGCTGCGCAGGCCCGGTCTCTGCGAGATGCTGCAGCAGGAGTGCCGGGTGGTGATCACCGGACCGACCACTCTGGCCGCCATTCTGAACAGCCTGCAGATGGGCTTCCGCACCCTGGCCATCGAAAAGCGCTCCAGCGAGGTCTGGACGCTGTTGGGGGCAGTCAAGACCGAGTTTGGCAAGTTCGGTGATATCCTGGACAGGACCCATAAGAAACTGGAGGAGGCTGCCGCCACCATCGACGGCGCCAGCAAGAAATCCCGTAGTATCGAGCGCCGGCTGCAAGAGGTCCAGGCCCTGCCCGCCCCGGATACCGCCGCCCTGCTGGGAGAGCCGGGTAACTCCGGCTGCTGAGGGCCGCTCGCCATCGTTCAACTGGGTCTTGGCTTCAGAGGGGGATTGCTTTTCCCCCACTGAAGCTTAGAGCCAGTTAATTAGGGGCGTAGCCGCTCTTATCCCACTGCTTCAGAAGCGGGGGCATTAGAGCGGGTAGCCATCGGTAAAATAAGGGCTAGGCCCCTTTTCTCTTCGATCTGTCTCTCGCTTGGCCGTCCGGGCAATGGTTCTCCCCGAGGCCGCAGTTGCCGCCTGCCTGGCGGTTTTGCTGTTCGTTGTGCGCTGTGATTACCGGCAGTTCCTGCCAGGAAATGTCCCGGGTGTGCAGGGTGTGGTTCCAGTTCCGGTTGGACTGGGTGGCAAAGCCGGTGTAGGCCACTGGCAACCAGGAAAAAGCGAAGACCGGGAAGTAGAAGAACCAGCTATAGGCGCGAGGGGTTGTCTTCTCCAACGGTAAGGCAATGGCAAAGTACAAGGACTCGGCGACGAATACGGCCAGGTATAGCGGCTGGTACAACACTGGTAAACCTTGAAAGACCTCGTACAGGATGCCGAAGCCACAGAGCATTAGAAAATAAGGGTTGCAGCAGTAGAGGGCAGCATCCAGGAGAGCCACGTTCCGCTGTCTGATCCCCTGCCACAGCAGTTTCGGCAGGTAGCGGCTGGCCACGCTGCAATGCCCCTGCATCCAGCGCTGGCGCTGCTTCAGGGATTGCTTCATGGTTAGCGGCTTCTCGTCAAAGACCTTGGCCTCGTGGGCCCAGGTCACCTTGAAGCCATTCAGCAAGGCCTTCATCTGGAATTCCAGGTCTTCGGTGAGAGAATTGGCGCCCCAACCGAATTGACGCAGCATGTCGACGGCGATGCACATGCCGGTGCCGCCAAGGGCGCAACTCAGGCCGAGGTTGTGCTTGGCCAACTGCAAGAAGCGGTTGGTGATCACGTAGCCGATGTAGTAGCTGCGGGTGATCCAGGTGTCGTCCGGGTTCTTGGAGTCGAGGTAGCCCTGGATGATCTTCTCGCCCTGCAGCAGCCGTTGGTTCATGATCTGCAAATAGTTGAGCGAGACCAGATTATCAGCGTCGATGATGACTACCGCGTCGTACTCTTTGGGGAGGGAGTAGAGGCGGTTGAAGGCCCACTCCAGGGCGTAGCCCTTGCCTCTCTCCTGCTCGTGGAACCGTCTCCAGACCGTCGCCCCCGCTTTTGCGGCCACCTGCGCCGTGTTATCGGTGCAGTTGTCAGCCACCACGAAGATGTCATACATATCCTTGGGGTAGTTTAGTTCCCAGCAGTTTTCCACCAGGGCGCTGACCACGCCCTCTTCGTTATGGGCGGGGATGATGATGGCAAACACGTTTTGCGGGGCCGCCGCATAGGTCTCTTTCCTGTAACTGAAGCCGAAAAACGTGATCGAAAGGTAGTAGACACCGACGAAAAGCAGGAGACAACTCAACAGATTGATGATCTTATCCATCTAGACCTTCCTAAACTGAGTTTTTTCAAAATACCGGTTGGCGGAGCCTGTTCGCATACAGCTCCCTTTCATTCATCAACTATGCCACTAATACCCATACTTAAATCTATTATAATCTTTATCCCTTTAAAATAATACCCTATCTGGTAAATATTGTTGATCGGTTTCGGGTGGGAGCGGCCCCCGGGAAGAAAATGGGTGTTCTGCGTGATACAATACATTTTAGTGAAGATCTGTCGTTCCGTAAACCACAGTTTTTTTCCTGGAATTGGCCTGTTGCTTAACCTGACTCACTGTAGCCTGGCACATTGTCAGTTTGCTTCTTTTGTTGAGGTTTTTCATGTTTGCCAACCATATCTTTCCCTGAATAATGTTTTGCCATGCCTGAAGCCCTGTCGTGCAAGGAGTCTTTAAGGCGTTGATCACATCGTACCTGTGTTCCACATTACAACCCCTCTCCCAGCCACTCAGCAACCGCGATTTACATTAAATTGCGTGCGCACGCAAGCTCATGAAAGTTTCTTATGTTCTTTTCAGGTTCTTTTCAGATATACAAAGATGGAAACTGATAGAATCAATGGAAAGGAGTTGTTAATAATTCTGGTGAAGGGAAGCAAGGGATGCTTCAAATACCTTGTCCACAAGTGTGGTAAGGCTGTCAATTTGGGTAGAGGCCCGGAATGTCAAAAAAACTGGAGGGAAGAAGCTATGCAAATTAAAACAGGTGTTAAATGGATTTCCCAACTTGTTTTTGCCGCAACCTTTTTGTCTGTCCTGCTGATCCAGGCCGGGCTTGCATCGGCAACGCAAGTACCCACGATATCTCCAAACGGCGGGCAATACACCTCCTCCCAGAGCGTGACCATCGGCAACATCGACAGCGGAGACACCGCTTACTATACCACCGATGGTTCCAGCCCGGAGACGAGCAGCGCCGCTGTTACCTACACCGAATCCTTCACCGTGAGTCAGTCCGAAATAGTGCGGGCCGCCATCAAGGATTCGTCAGGAGATTGGAGCTCAGTGGCCACCGCTGTCTTCATCATCGGCAGTGCCAGCTCGAGCTCCATCGACACTCCCACCATCTCTCCGGACGGAGGCGCCTACACCTCGTCCGAGACCGTGACCATCGGCAACATCGACAGCGGAGACACCGCCTACTACACCACTGACGGTTCCGATCCGAAGACGAGCAGCACGGCTACCGAATACACCACATCCTTAACCGTGTCTCAATCCGAACTTGTATTGGCTGCCGTCGAGGATTCGTCGGGAGACTGGAGCATGGTGACCGGAGGGCGCTTCATCATCGGCAGTTCCAGCTCGAGCTCCATCGACACTCCCACCATCTCTCCGGACGGAGGCGCCTACACCTCGTCCGAGACCGTGACCATCGGCAACATCGACAGCGGAGACACCGCCTACTATACCACCGACGGTTCCAGCCCGAAGACGAGCAGCACGGCTACCGAATACACCACGCCCTTCACCGTGTCTCAGTCCGAACTTGTATTGGCTGCCGTCAAGGATTCGTCGGGAGACTGGAGCATGGTGACCGGAGGGCGCTTCATCATCGGCAGTTCCAGCTCGAGCTCCATCGACACTCCCACCATCTCTCCGGACGGAGGCGCCTACACCTCGTCCGAGACCGTGACCATCGGCAACATCGACAGCGGAGACACCGCCTACTATACCACCGACGGTTCCAGCCCGAAGACGAGCAGCACGGCTACCGAATACACCACGCCCTTCACCGTGTCTCAGTCCGAACTTGTATTGGCTGCCGTCAAGGATTCGTCGGGAGACTGGAGCATGGTGACCGGAGGGCGCTTCGTCATCGATGACCAGTCCACAACCAGTGATAGCAGCAACATTTCCGAGTTGGAACAGGAACTGATCAGCGCATTGAACAACAACCAGATGGGCGAGGCAATGCAGTTCTTGAGTGAAATTGAACAGTTATCCAACCAGGATCAGAATAATAACAACAACAATAATAATAACAACAACAATAACTACAACAACTCCAGCTCGAACTCCATCGATGCTCCCACCATCTCTCCGAGCGGCGGGAAATACACCTCGTCCGAGACCGTGACCATCGGCAACATCGACAGCGGAGACACCGCCTACTATACCACCGACGGCTCCGATCCGAAGACGAGCAGCACCACTACCGAATACGCCGGATCCTTCACCGTGTCTCAGTCCGAAATAGTGCGGGCTGCCGTCGAGGATTCGTCGGGAGACTGGAGTAGGGTGACTAGGGCGCGCTTCATCATCGATGATAACAACAACTACGATTTTAACAACAACAACTATGATAATAATAACAACTATGATAACAATGATAACGGTGGCTACGGTTACTCCTATAACAACAAAGATGGCAGCAACTGGGGTAATAGAAACGGAAACCGGAATCGAGGGCAGAACTCCAACAGCAATAACAGCGGAGACTACTGGCAAATGTTTTAGGCAAACAATAGAAACATCGTTTACCGAGGGCTACCCGCTCTAATGCCCCCGCTTCTTTGAAGCAGTGGGATAAGAGCGGCTACACCTCTAGTTAACTATTTCTAAGCTTCAGTGGGGGAAAGACAATCCCCCACTGAAGCCAAGAACTAGTTGAAAGGTGGATACTAAAAGAGCACGCCCGTTGAAATATTAAACGGGCGCTTTTCTTTCGGTCTCCATTGCGGCCTTTCTCCCCCTTTATTTCTTTCCCGATAACTTGCCGTTGCTAATACTCCTCCTTCTGGATAGTTTTGGACTGTCAACCTAGTGTTTAAAACCCGCCCGGCCTTGATATTATTGGATTTTAAAGCAAACCCATATCTTTTCCTGAAAAATAAATTTATAATATGGGGGGACAGGCACTCGCTTCTCAAATCGGATAATGGCGCCGGGGAGTGACGGATGGGCATTTACAAGGAAGAGGCTATTGTTCTGCGAAGCATGGCCTACGGCGAGGCGGACCGGATCCTCACCCTGTTTACCAGGGGGGCGGGAAAGGTGGCGGCCATCGCCAAGGGTGTCCGCAAGCCTTCCAGCCGTCTGCGGGGTGCAGTACAACTGTTCAGCCATTCCCACCTGGTCCTCTATAGTGGCAAAACCCTGGACACCATCACCCAGGGGGATGCCGACGAGAGCTTCGGCTTTATCGAACAGGGCTTGGACCGGCTGGCCGCCGCAAGCTGCTTTGCGGAGCTGGTCGACCGCCTGACCATGGAGAGGCAGCCCCAGCCAAAGCTGTTCCAACTCCTGCTGTCAGCGATGAGGACCCTGGAGGAAGCGGACCCGGAACTGCTGGGCCGGGTTTTTGAGATCAAGCTCATGGCGGCCTTGGGCTACCAGCCGCAGTTCGACGGCTGCGTAATGGGATGTGGCGACGGCCGGCGGGTACTTCAGCCCGAGGTGGTGGCAGCCGGTCCAGTCCGGTTCAGCATCGAGAGGGGCGGTGTACTCTGCCCCGCTTGTGCCGCCAACTGCCCGGGGACCTTTGCTCTCTCTCCCCCGACCGTGGCTGCCCTGGCTTACTTCCTGCGCGCTCCCCTGGACCGGGCTGTACGCGTCCGGATCGAACGACGTCACCGGCTGGAGTTGGCCTCCTTTTTGCACTCCTTTATCTGCTACCACGGGGATGTCAAGCCTCGTTCCTGGCAGTTTGACGGAGCCTGTGCGACTGGTTGGCGACAGGAACCTGTGGCGATGGATTTCGGGACGGACGAGGAGAAAAAGGGATAAAAAGGCATGACCAGGGTAAATTAATCAGGAGGAGGGATGACCGTGGACAACGAGTTGCTGGAAAAGATCGACGCGATCAGGGATCGGATAGACGTCGGCTATAAAGAGGCCAGGGAAGCGCTGGAGCAGGCCGGAGGCGATCTGGTGGAGGCGCTGGTGCGATTGGAGTCACGGTTTGATGAGGAACCGGGGCGCCTGAAGGCTCTAAAGGAAAGGTGGACCCGGAAGATCCAGGGCAAGAGCGAAGAGGTGTTGGGTCGCCTCAAGACCGTCATGGAGAAGGGCACAGCTACCAAGATCCGGCTCAAGCAGGGAGACAAGACGCTGCTGGAGGTTCCGGCCAGCGTTGGGGTGCTGGGAGTTGCCGGCATGCTCATGAGTACGGAACTGGCGGTACTAGGGGCAATAGGAACGGTGGCCGCCCTGTTCAACAAGTGCACCTTGGAAGTCGAGGGTTTCGGTGAGCCGCCCCGGGAAGAAGATGTCGATCAGCCCGTAAACTAGTTCTTGGCTTAAGTGGGGGATTGTCTTCCCCACTTAAGCTTAGAAATAGTTAATACAGTGACGTAGCCGCTCTTATCCCACCGCTTCAGAGAAGCGGGGGCATTAGAGCGGGTAGTCATCTGTGGTGAACTAACCCAGCACTTAATTGTAGCGCAGCGCCAATAGCATACACCTGATGGTGGTTCTTGATCACGTGTTGAGTACTGAGCTTGACAAAGGGTTGAATGATTGGTAAGGTAAGTGAAACAAAAAGAGACGCGATGACGGAGAGAAGTAGCCGTGTAGAAGTCACACAGCGAGCCGGGAAGGGTGGAAGCCGGTTGACTCGGGCGGTGAATGGCGCTTCGGAGCATGGCTGCCAACCTATAAAAGAAGTGGGAAGTGAGAATATCTCACCTCGCACCTCTCAGATGTGGTGGCCGGACATTGGAAACGAGAGGGCGCCTATTAGGTGGGCGCCAAGCAGGGTGGAACCGCGGAAACCCCGTCCCTGCAGCGTGTAGCTGCCGGGGCGGTTTTTATTTTGAGACAGGGGACGCACACCATAAGGTACGGGGACACACCTCTGCGAGGAATGTCCCCATGGGAATGTCCCCGGATGGAGGTGACTGAGATGGCTTGCTGGACTTTTCAAGAGATCATCCACGCCCTGAACGAATACTGGGGACAACACTGCATTCTGCAGCAGCCGTATGACATGGAAAAGGGGGCAGGCACCATGAACCCGGCCACAGCCCTGCGGGTCCTGGGGCCTGAGCCCTGGAACGTGGCCTACGTGGAGCCATCACGCCGGCCCACCGACGGCCGGTACGGGGATAATCCCAACCGGCTGCAGCACTACTACCAGTACCAGGTGATCCTGAAACCGTCGCCGGATGACGTGATCGACCTTTACCTGAACAGCCTGGCCTACCTGGGCATCGACCTGCGTTCCCACGACGTGCGCTTCGTGGAGGATAACTGGGAATCGCCGACCCTGGGGGCATGGGGCCTGGGCTGGGAGGTCTGGCTGGACGGGATGGAGATCACCCAGTTTACCTACTTCCAGCAGTGCGGCGGGATTGACTGCCGCCCGGTCAGCGCTGAGATCACCTACGGCATCGAGCGGATCGCCACGTACATCCAGGGTGTGGACAGTGTCTACGACCTGATCTGGACCGGAAATATCACCTACGGTGATGTCCACCACCAGGGCGAGGTGGATTACTCCTGCTACAACTTCGAGGTGGCAGATACCAGGATGCTGTTCACCCTGTTCGACATGTTCGAGCAGGAGGCAGCCAGGGTGGTTGCCCGGGAACTGGTGCAGCCCGCCTACGATTACGTCCTGAAGTGCTCCCATACATTTAACCTGCTGGACGCCCGCGGCGCCATAAGTGTGTCCGAGCGCACCTCCTACATCGGGCGGGTGCGGCACCTGGCCCGGCTCTGCGCCGAGGCCTACCTCGGCCAGCGGGAGCGCCTGGGTTACCCGCTGTTACAAAGGTCAGAAACAAGAGTCGGAAGTCGGAAAAAGACCGATTAAAGCTGGAAAATAAGATGTCAGAAGCAAGAGATTATATCAGAAGTCAGAGGCAAGTCATGAGTCTGACATCTATTTCAGGAGGTTAAACTGATGGACTTTTTGTTGGAGATCGGAACGGAAGAGCTGCCGGCCCGTTTTGCGAGCGGGGCAGTGGCCCAACTGGAGGAGCTGGGGGGGGAGATGCTCCGCGCGAACCGGATCACCCGCGAGCGGTTGGCTGCCTTTACCACTCCCCGGCGGTTGGCCCTCTATGTGTGGGGAGTGGGCAAGCAACAGGCGGACCTGGTGGAGGCGGTCAAGGGGCCATCCCGCAAGGCGGCCTTTGATGAACAGGGACAACCTACCAGGGCAGCGGAGGGCTTTGCCCGGGGGCAGGGAGTATCCGTTGCCGACCTGGTGTTGCAGACCACGCCCGCCGGCGAGTATGTATTTGCCAATAAGCGCCTGGCCGGCAGACCCGCAAAGCAGGTACTGGGAGAAATGGCTCCCCAGTTCATCAGCAACCTGTCCTTTCCCAGGCCGATGCGCTGGGGCGACCGGGAGATCAAGTTTGCCCGCCCGATCCGCTGGCTGGTATGCCTGTTGGACAGGGAGGTGCTCGATTTCGAGTACGACCTGCTGCATTCCGGGCGCCTCACCTATGGGATTCGCAACTTCTTCCGGGAACCGGTGGCTCTCGACCGGCCTGAGGATTATTTTGTAAAGCTGGAGCAGGCCGGGGTCATCGTCGATCAGACCCGGCGCCGGCAGATGATCTGGCAACAGGCCCAGGAAGTTGCTGCGGCAGTTGACGGCAAGGTGCTGCCGAACGAGTCGCTGCTGGACGAGGTGACCAACCTGGTGGAGTCCCCCACCCCGATCTGCGGTGGTTTTGACCCCCGCTTTCTCAAGCTGCCGCCTGAGGTGGTGATCACCCCGATGCAGGACCACCAGCGCTACTTTCCGGTTTGGAGCCGGTCAGGACAGTTGCTTCCCCGGTTTCTGGCCTTCGCCAACGGCCCGGTGAACCAGGGCCTGGTCCAGGCGGGCAACGAGAAGGTGCTGCGCGCCCGGCTGTACGACGCCGAGTTCTTCTACCACGAAGACCTGAAAAGCCCGCTGGCGCAGAAGGTGGAGAAGCTGCAGCAGATTGTCTTTCTGGAGGGCCTGGGGACGATCTACGACAAGACCCAGCGCCTCCTGAATTTGGCCCGTTACCTGGGCGGCCAGTTGAAGCTCACCGCCGGGCAGCGGCAGGATGCGGAGCGGGCGGCCCTGCTGGCGAAGGCCGACCTGGTGACCAGCATGGTCTACGAGTTTCCCGAACTGCAGGGGATCATCGGAGCGGCCTACGCGGCGGCGGATCAGGAAAGGGGCGAGGTCTGCCAGGCGATCCGGGAGCACTACCAGCCCCGTTATGCGGGCGATGATTTGCCGGGCAGCAAGCCGGGAGCGGTGGTGGCCATGGCCGACAAGATCGACAACCTGGCGGGATGCTTCTCCATGGGGCTGGAGCCCACCGGTTCCCAGGACCCGTACGCCCTGCGGCGTCAGGCCCTGGGCATCTGCCACATAATCCTGGCCCACCGGTGCGACCTCTCTCTCAGGGCGCTGATCGAGCAGGCCTACCAGGGGTTCAGCCAGTACCAGGCGCCGGTTTCCCTGGAGGAGGTCTCCGGGCGCCTTGAAGAGTTCTTCCGGGCGCGGCTGCGGAATATCTTCATGGACCAGGGATACAGTTTCGACCTGGTTGAGGCCGCCCTGGGCAGCGACAGCGACCGGATCGTGGCCGTCGGCAGGCGGCTGCAGGTCCTCAAAACCCAGCGCCACACCCCGGAGTTCGAGGCGCTGCTGACTGCTTTTACCCGGGCTGCCAACCTCGCCCGTCACGCTACTACCAGTGTCATCGACCCGGTCCTGTTCACCGAGGATGGGGAGGCGAATCTTTACCAGGCTTGGTCCCGGATCAAGAAGGAGATCGTACGCCTGGAGAAGCAGGATCAGATCGAGCAGGCCCTGCTTGCTGCCGCCTCGCTGCTGGAACCACTCGGGCGCTTTTTCGACGAGGTGCTGGTGATGGCGGACGACGCTGCCATCAGGGCCAACCGCCTGGCGCTTCTGAAAGATATTGCCTCTACTTTACGACATTTTGGCGATCTGGATAAAATCGTGCGTGTTCAACGAGTTCTTGGCTTCAGTGGGGACTTGCCTTCCCCCGCTGAAGCTTAGAAATCGTTAATCCAGTGACATAGCCGCTCTTATCCCACCGCTTCAGAGAAGCGGGGGCATTAGAGCGGGCAGTTATCTGGTAAACTGAGAAGGAATTTTCAAAAATAAATCGTATATAGTACATATTAAATGGTCAATAGTATAACACATTCAGCAACACGGCTGTTCAACTAGCTCTTGGCTTCAGTGGGGGATTGTCTTACCCCTACTGAATTATCAGTAAAACTTGGCTTGTGCCGAGCCAACGGCGAAGGCAGAAGCCGTAGTTGCACTGATCCAAGGGCGTAGCGCCACTTGGTCTCCCGTAAACGGGGGCATTAGAGCGGGTAGCCCTCGGTGCAAATCCCGGGTGAAGGGGGTGTCGGCCATCGAGATCACGGCTCGCCAGGAGCAGATTATCCAGATCGTCAAGAACAATTCTCCCATTACCGGGGAGCGCATCGCCGCCCTGCTCAACGTGCGGCGGGCCACCCTGCGCCCGGACCTGGCCGTGCTGACGATGGCTGGACTGCTGGATGCGCGCCCCGGGTAGGATATTTCTACAGCGGCAAAAAGCCCGGCCTGTTGGCGGCGGAGGAGATCCGCCGCCTGACCGTCGACGACGTGAAGGCGGTGCCGGTGGTGGTGCTGGGAGGCACCTCGGTTTACGATTGCATCGTCACCATGTTTACAGAGGATACCGGGACACTGTTCATTGTCGGCGAGTCCGGCCACCTGGAAGGCGTGGTCTCCCGCAAAGACCTGCTCAAGGTGGCTATGGGGCAGGTTGACCTGCCCAAGATCCCGGTCCGGGTGGTGATGACGCGTGTCCCGAACGTTGTCACCGTCAGGGGGGATGAATTTGTCTATGAGGCGGCGCGCCTGCTGGTGGAGCACGAGGTCGACTCGCTGCCGGTTGTCGAGCCGGAGACAGTGAACGATAGAGAGGCCTTGAAGGTTACCGGGCGGTTTACCAAGACCACCGTGACCCGGATCTTGGTGGAATTAGGGGATTCAACTGGGTCTTGGCTTCAGAGGGGGGATTGTTTCCCCCGCTGAAGCCAAGACCCAGTTAATACAGTTGCGTAGCCGCTCTTATTCCGCCGCTTTGAAGAAACGGGGGTATTAGAGCGGGTAGCAATCTGTGAAAAGCAAGACCTTTTGAGAGGAGAAACGTGTGTGAACCCTGTGATCTTTATCATTTCCGATTCCCTGGGGGAGACGGCGGAGTTTGTGGTCCGGGCGGCTGCCAGTCAGTTTAACCACGGCCAGTTCGAAATCCGGCGGATTCCTTACGTGAGCGACCACAGAGTGCTGGAGCAGGTGATGGCGGAGGCCGGCGCCGTTCCCAGCATCATCGCTTACACCCTGGTGGTCTCCGGCCTGCGGGGCGACCTGGAGACAATGGCCGCTGCCAGGGGGATACCTACCGTGGATATCCTGGGGCCCCTGATGGACGTGCTCGCCAGGGTGACGGGGGCAGCGCCCAAGATGCAGGCCGGCCTGATTCACCGCCTCGATGAGCAGTATTTCAACCGGATCGAGGCGATTGAGTTTGCCATCAAGTATGACGATGGCAAGGACCCGCGGGGACTGCTGTATGCAGACGTGGTCCTGATTGGCGTCTCCCGCACCTCCAAGACCCCGGTCTGCATGTATCTGGCCAACAAGCGGCTCAAGGCCGCCAACGTGCCGATCATGCCCGAAGTAGAGCCGCCGGCGGAGTTGTTCAAGATCCCGCAGCGCAAGATTATCGGCCTGAGCATCCGGGCGCAGCCGCTGACCCAGATCCGGCAGGAGCGCCTGAAGACTCTGGGTCTGACCACCGATGCGGAGTATGCCAGCCTGGAGCGGGTCAACAAGGAGATCCAGTATTCCGACCGGTTGATGGCCCAGATCGGCTGCCCGGTCATTGACGTGACCAACAAGGCCGTGGAAGAGACGGCCAGCAAGGTTTTGGAGATCTATCACAAAGGGACGCGCCAGGCCACTTAGCGGTTAGCCTCCTTGAGGTTCGAGGTTTCGATTGAAGGAGGATGTTCCCCGGCACTCAACAGTTAGGCCAAGCGCTATTTTGATTAATGACAATACAATTAAGGGGAAAACTATGGCCAAATGAGATGTGAGAAGTGGGATTGGGATTGCCTCTCGCCTCTCGCTTCAAAAATAAGGGGGGTAGACGATGGAGAAAAAATACGTTTATCTGTTTGACGAAGGCAAGGCGGACATGAAGGGGTTGCTCGGCGGCAAGGGCGCCGGGCTGGCGGAGATGACGAACCTGGGGCTGCCGGTGCCGCCCGGGTTCACCATCACCACCGAGGCCTGCATCGAATATAGCAGCGCCCAGGTTAAAAATTTTCCGCCCGGTATGGAGGCCCAGATGAGTGAGGCGCTGCACAAATTGGAGCAGCGGGCGGGCAAGACCTTTGGCGACCCTAAGAACCTCTTACTGGTCTCCGTGCGCTCTGGGGCGAAGATCTCCATGCCCGGCATGATGGACACGGTGCTGAACCTCGGTCTGAACGACGAGACGGCCAGGAGCCTGGCTGCCGCCATCGGGGACATGCGCTTTGCCCTGGACTGCTACCGGCGCTTTATCCAGATGTTCAGCGACATCGTGCTGGGGATCGAGATCGACCGGTTCGAGGAGGTGCTCGCCCGGTTCAAGGCCAGGTACGGTCTGCGCTACGACTACCTGCTGACGCCGGACCTCCTGCAGGAGATCATCAAGGAGTATAAGATGATCGTCAAGGAAGAGACCGGCGCCGATTTTCCTCAGAACCCGTCCGACCAGCTCAGGCTGGCGGTCAAGGCGGTGTTCGATTCCTGGAACAACCCCCGGGCGATCGTCTACCGGAAGATCAACCAGATCCCGGATGACCTCGGCACCGCCGTCAACGTTCAGGCCATGGTGTTCGGCAACATGGGCGAAAATTGCGGCACCGGCGTGGCCTTCACCCGCAACCCGTCCACCGGCGAGAAGGCCCTCTACGGCGAGTACCTGATGAATGCCCAGGGTGAGGACGTGGTGGCCGGCATCAGGACCCCCTACCGATCTCCAAGCTCAAGGAGGAGATGCCGGAGACCTACAAGGAGTTTGAGCGGGTTGCCGCCCTGCTGGAGAAGCACTACCGGGACATGCAAGACCTGGAGTTCACCATCGAACGCGGTAAATTATACATGCTGCAGACCCGGTCCGGCAAGCGGACAGCGGCCGCCGCCGTGAAGGCGGCGGTGGACATGGCGGGCGAGGGGCTGATCTCCCGGGAGGAGGCTATCACCCGGGTTGATGCCACCCAGATCGATCAGTTGCTGCACCGCCGGATCGACCCGAACGCCAAGACCGAGGTGATCGCCAAGGGTCTGCCGGCTTCTCCGGGAGCCGCTTCCGGCAAGGTAGTCTTCGACGCCGACGATGCGGCGGCCAGGGCCAAGGATGGGGAGAAGGTAATCCTGGTCCGGACGGAGACCACCCCCGATGATATTCACGGGATTGTGGCCGCCCAAGGTATTCTCACCAGCCGCGGCGGCATGACCAGCCATGCGGCGGTGGTCGCCCGGGGCATGGGCAAGCCCTGCGTCTGCGGCTGCGAGGCCCTGCGCATCGATTACAACGCCAGGCTGTTCCGGGTGGGTGACCGCGAGATCAAGGAGGGCGACCTCATCTCCATCAACGGCGCCACCGGCGACGTGATCCTGGGTGAAGTCAGGATGATCGACCCGGAACTGAGCGATGAGTTCCGCATCCTGCTGGATTGGGCGGACCAGATCCGGCGCCTGGGAGTGAGGGCGAACGCCGACACCCCGTTGGACGCCCAACGCTCCAGGCAATTCGGGGCGGAAGGGGTCGGACTCTGCCGTACCGAGCACATGTTCATGGCCTCTGACCGCATCCCCATCGTCCACGAGATGATCATGTCCGAGACTACCGAGGAGCGGGCAGTCGCCCTGAGTAAACTGCTGCCCATGCAGCAGGGGGACTTCTATGGGATCCTCAAGGCGATGGACGGCCTGCCGGTGACCATCCGGCTGCTGGACCCGCCGCTGCACGAGTTTCTGCCCAACACCGAGGAACTGGCCGTCGAGATCACCAGGCTGCGGCTGACCGGGGGAGACCCCGGAGAGATCGAACAGAAGGAAACGATCCTGAGAAAGGCCCGCCAGCTCCACGAGTTCAACCCGATGCTCGGCCACCGGGGCTGCCGGCTCGGCGTCACCCACCCGGAGATCTACGCCATGCAGGTGCGGGCGATCATCCAGGCCACCGCCCAGTTGCTGAAAGAGGGCTACCACCCGGAGCCGGAGATCATGATCCCGGTGGTGATGAGCGCCATCGAGTTGCAGTTGCTGCGGACGCAATGCGAAGAGTTGGTCCGGTCGGTGGAACAGGAGACCGGCATACATTTGGATATCCCCATCGGGACGATGATCGAGCTGCCGCGGGCCTGCGTCACCGCCGACGAGATCGGCAAGGTAGCCGACTTCTTCTCCTTTGGCACCAACGACCTGACCCAGACCACCCTGGGCTTCAGCCGGGACGACGCCGAGAGCAAGTTCATCCCGGCGTATATCGAGAAGAAGATCCTGGTGAACAATCCCTTTGCGGTGCTGGACCGGACCGGGGTCGGCAAGCTGATGAAGATGGCCTGCGAGCTTGGCCGGTCCGTCAATCCCGGGATCAAGCTGGGGATCTGCGGCGAGCATGGCGGGGATCCCAGTTCCATCGAGTTCTGCCACCTGACCGGCCTTACCTACGTGAGCTGCTCACCCTTCCGGGTGCCCATCGCCAGGTTGGCTGCCGCCCAGGCAGTAGTCAAGAACTGCATAGCAAGTGGAGAATAGTGATCTTTTTCAGCCCGGCCTTCTTTTCTTGGAAGGGCGGGCGAGTTTTGTATAATCTATTGAAACTGCAGAAAAATTCGTTAAAATTAAAAAGAGAGGTGATAGCGTGAAGGCAGTAGTGATGCCCAGCGAAAGATAGGCGGAGGAAGATTATGGATGATGAAGGCGCCGCACACCAACCTCGAATACTACCCGACGGTTCGCGCCAGGCTTGCTGAACGGGGTCTGCTCCGACCGGAATCAAGGTAAATACCTTCAAATATTTAGGCTGTCTGTTTCTAGGGTAGTAGTGTTCGAGTCTTCGTGGAAGGGGTGTCCATGCTCCATTTCATAGGGTATATCATTGTTGGCGTGCTGATCGGCTTGATGTCGGGCCTGTTCGGCATTGGCGGCAGCAGCATCTGCACTCCCATCTTAAAAATGTTCTTTCCGCTTCCTGCCTTAATAGCATTGGCGTCGCCTCTCCCGGTAACCATTCCCACGGCGGTTGCCGGAACCTACAATTATTGGCGCCAGGGCCTGGTCCGCAAGGATGTTGTTTTATGGACGACAATCGGGGGCTTGCCAGGCGTCGTCCTGGGCGCCCTGGGAACCAGGATCGTCAGCGGGCAATGGTTAATGATCTTGACGGGACTTTTGCTTTCTTTTTCAGGCGTTCAGCTTATTCACAAAGGCAAAGAATCATGCCCTGCTGTTTTTTCGCCAAAACTATTTAACATAATTGCGTTGCTGATCGGTTTTGCTGTCGGAATATTTTCGGGTCTGTTGGCAAATGGAGGCGGGTTCCTGTTGGTGCCCGCCTTTATAATGCTGCTCGGCCTCACGCCCTATGAGGCAACCAGCAGCTCACTGGTTTGCGTCGCTTTCTATGCTATACCGGGAACGCTGGTGCACTGGTGGCTTGGCCACATCAACTGGCAACTGGTCCTGGGGCTGAGCATCGGAGTTATTCCTGCCAGTTTCCTGAGTTCCAAACTGGGATTAGCGGTTGACGAGCAGAGGATCAAGATCGGCTTTGGCTATTTTATGACAGCCTTTGGGCTGGATTTTATCCTGACCCAGTTGGGATTGAATCCACTCATCGCTGATTCCGTACTCCTGGCGGCGGTAGCGGTCACGTTGAGATGGGTTGCGCTCGGGATATCAAGGGAAGAAAAACGATGACAGGCTTCTACGGGAGCCGGAGATAGGTGTTGCGACTTTTGTCTTTCGCTGAAACAATAGGTGCAGGGGACATCAAAGCGAAATTATAGGCGCGGTTTGCAGCCAAGGGGGTGGCATGTTGATTGATAATGCTGTAATTGATGGTGTCCGATCTATGACGCCGGCAATCGTGACGTGGCGTCGATGGTTTCATGCGCATCCGGAGCTTGCTAATCAGGAATGGGTTACCCAGGCCTACATTGAAAAGGAACTGATTGGTATGGGTTTCCATGCCCATGCCGTGACACCGACGAGTGTGGTTGCCGATATCGGCCCTCTGCCTCCCGTTGTGGCATTACGTGCGGACATGGACGGACTACCCCTGAAAGAAGAAACGGAGTTGCCGTTTTCTTCCGAAAATGACGGAAAGATGCATGCCTGTGGCCATGATGCCCACATGGCCATGTTGTTGGGGGCCGCTTTATACTTTAGCCGGCATGCTCCTTTGTCGGGGGGCATTCGACTCATTTTCCAGCCCGCCGAGGAGATGCCACCGGGTGGAGCCCGAGCCTTAGTCGAGGCAGGTGTAATGGATGGCATCAAGCGGGTCTTCGGCCTTCATTTTTTGGTTACTGATCCGGTAGGAACCCTTCGCTTGCGGTCTGGCCCGATCATGGCGAATGCGGATAGCTTTGATATCGAAATTGTCGGGCAAGGCGGTCATGGCTCTGAGCCTTTGGGGACTGTCGATGCCAACCTGGTGGCCGCAAATATAACAGTGGCCTTGCACCACGTGGTGAGTCGCATGACTAGTTCTGTAGATCCTGTAGCGCTTACTGTAGGTGTTATCAATGGTGGAACGGCCAGGAACATTATCGCCGAACGCGCCACGCTTCAAGGAACCTTGCGAACACTCTCCCATGAAACCCAAAATATGCTCTGTGAACGTATAGAACGTCTCACTACAGAGATCGCCCACGCTTACGGAGGAACAGCAACATTTCATTTTAATGCAGGTTATCCGGTTCTGGTCAACGAATGCAGTGTCACCGATCGTTTGAGGGCCCGACTGGCTACTCCGGGCCTGATCACGGTAGAGTCTGAATGGAGCGCAAGCTTGGCAGGGGATGATTTTGCCTATTACCTGGAGAAGGCTTCCGGCGCCTACGGATTCCTTGGGTGCCGGCCAGAACAAGGCACCATTTTCTCCCACCATTCCCCAAGGTTCGTTTTTGATGAACAGGCATTACCTTTGGGAACAATGCTCTTGATTCAAGGGGCGTTAGACCTCATCGAAGATGTGAGATAGCAGTGCACACAGTCCGGCTTTGAAGCTATGGTTGGGGGAAAACCGCTCTACGCCAAGGTTTTTTGGTGCCGGGAGTGGGACTTGTATACTATACACTATTAATGACCGAGTTAATTCCTTAATAGTACTTTGCCAAAAACCCACACAACACGAACATGGCTGTCGCCCATAGGGTGGTTATGATTGGGGTCGCATCTTCTGATCCAATTCAAAGGCGTGGACTGCAAGGCAAGGATCCTTTTTTAAGATGTAATATCTTTTCTCCCGGTCTATGATTTTGAACGCTTTCAGTTCTTTGAGCGCCTGCACTACCATTACCCTTGAAGAACCGATCATATCTGCCAATTCTTGCTGGGTGATTTGCAGATCTATTAACAGACCATCTGCCCTTTTTTTCCCATATTCGTTGGCGAAACGATAAAACAGACTTAGCACTTTTTCTTTTACTGTCTGCCTGGAGTCTTCGCTCTGTTTCTGCATAACTTCATATCGCTTCTGGCCCAAGTAGCTGATGATTCTCAAGGCAAAAGAGGGATCCCGTTTCACCAAAGTTTCAAATTGCTGTTTACTGAAGCAGCAGATACACGCCTCTTCCATGGCGATTGCGCTATAATGCTCATCCTGTTCCTGGAATAGCGATAATTCACCGAGAACTTCACCGGGGCCGCATACGTCCAGAATCGTTTCCCGTCCATCCTCTGTCGATTGCACAAGCTTCAGCTTACCCGATTTGATAAGGTAAATGGTCCGCGTTTTTTTCTCCCTGTCGGTAAAGGCACTCTCCCTTGGGCAGTTTTTTTCTCGCCGTGCATGCGCACAGATTCGCCAATTGCTCACTTTCAAGCCCCTGGAACAGATCCAGTTCTTGTAAGCAGATAATGCACCGCTTCATTCCTTTTTACCTCGCGCTCATAGATCCTTAAAAAGATTCTATCAAAAAAAGCCTGGTGCTGCCATAAATCCATAAACACAATAATCCCGCCTGCCGGAAGCGGGATTCTTGTGCGGTTCAAAAAGGACTACAGCAACGCTTCTGCCTTTTCTGCCTTGAACAGAACCAGTTTCTCTTCAATGCTAGCTGTGCCTTCCAGCCTGAATCCCTTGGGGCCGCCTTCCATCGTTGCAATCAGAACTTGCATTTTACCGTTATTCTTGATGTTCTGCTGGGTAATCTCCATCTTGTAGATGCCGAAACCGAGCACGTCTACTTCCCTGATCTCCGCTACCTTCCCTACCACGATCAGGTGGGGCTCCCCCTTCGCGGAGACGGTAACGAGGGGAACAAACGGAGCCTTTGATACCACATCTTTGATCTCTTCAGTAAGAACCACGCAAACTCACCTCCTTTAAAATGAATGTATTTGTTCAACTAGATCTGTGGTAATTCAGCTCAACCGACAATAAACTTCAGATTCTATGCATCCAGTGCTTTCTCTATCGCCTTTACGACATTTTCTTTGAAAACTGCAAGGTTGACGCTCTCGATCTCTATCGGTACCTGGGTGTACTCAAAGAACTCCAGAAGATCCTCATCGCTGAATTCCGAAACGCCGGTGTCCAGAAGCAGGATCTTGTCATAGAAGCCAAAGTTCTGCCTGGCATCTATCTCGTCCCAGCCCTGCCCCCGCCGGAAGATATCCTCCCAGTTCTGCAGCCAGCCAGGGGTGAGGTAAAACACCTTTACAAATTTTTCTATTTCCTTCTGCCGGTCCTTCCCCAAGATCAATTCGACGCAGTTACCCGGTGACAGCCTGACAACATGATACTTTTCTGTAAATTCTCCGATCTCAGGATGGCACATCGAACCGTATAAAAGTATTTTTTTCTGTTCAGATACATGATCGAGGGCGCCAGTGATGCCATCCTTTAGCTTGTCGTAGTCGACATGCAGGGCAGGGGGTACGTAGGTCACATCAATGATGCAATCATTTGGCCGCTCTTCTCTTATCTGTCGTAGAACCTGTTCCAGTTCCGGCTGGAAGATGCCACAGGCCACAATGCGTGCCTCGATTTTGAATCACTCCCTTCCTTGCTAAAGAGCCGCCCTTGTCCTTATTGGAGATGATATCATGACGAAGAAAAAGAAAATGTTAAATATTTAACAATGTATAATTGTAATGATATAAAAATATCAGTTGGAGTATTCATATCCAAGGGACTGGTGGCAAGTGGCATTCGGACTAGGTTCGGGGCAATCGGCGAGGATATGTGGCTCAGCGCCAACGGTGTTGATGACAGCCTGGCGGATGCGGACAATTTGAACCGGGCGCAAAGTATCGGCCACAGGTACGTAAAGATCTTTTGGCTAATGACGGAACATAAGTTCTATAGTTTTAAAATGGCTATTTTTAATGCAGAAATGTAAAGTATTTAACAGATTTAGCTTTTCCCTTGTGCCAGTATGAATATAAAATATATGAAACAAGAAATGATTAATTCATGGGTTGTGAATGCTGTGGTCCAATTCTGTCTCCTGAGGTTGAACACAATGATAATATAAAAATGTAAAAGAGGGTGCATTAAATGAAAGCTCATGCCATAAACGAACTGTTGAGACTGTTACCTGGTAATATATCTCTTTTCAAAGGCTCCGAATATCCTTTACCTTTAAAAACTACCTTCCTGGGGAATGCTGAAATAAGTATTGGCGCTTTACGTGAGAAACTATCAAGCCTCGCGAATTGTGATGTGAAAGAGTTGTTGGAGCCCGCTTTACTAGCTTCAGAGTTGTATGAAGCATCTGTGAATGATAATAAACAGTTCTTTATCACTGATGACAGTGTCAGATCCTTTGTATTCGGCAGTAAGTGGAAAGCCGGATGGGTTTTGTTGCTTGGAGGCGGAAAGCAAAATGAGCTAGTGGAAAAATTAAAAGAAAAAGGCTTTAAGGTTTTTACCGACCGCCCGGATATTCCGGATACATTCTTTATAGGAAGCAGATCCACATCACCTGTTTATTTTCTGCAAATGATGGTCCGCTACGGCCTTATATGGGGACGTATTTCACCGGGAGACGACCATGAAATGGGACATTTCCTTGAAAAAGATATGCCCGGATTCATGATAATCAATGAAGGTCTGGAACCTCTAAAATATCTTATTGCATTGGGTATAATGAAGCTTGGAGCTCCGGCGCTTGTACCTTCATCATTTCCATTTCCCTATGGTAATCGTATAGTAACGGATAACCCTTTGGAGCTGGTAGAATCAGGAATACGCTTTCCGAATCTGCGGATGCGTTACTATAATGATGAAATTATCAGCCTGCCCGAATACTGCAATCCTGCCTTTGTCAATGAAAAAATAGAGACTGGATGTATCCTGGGGGAGGACATTCTTCTTTCTTCTGTGTCAGATCTGCACAAAGCGTAGAGCCAGGGGTGCATATTACAGGAAATCCAACCTCTCAAATCGGCATTCTTGTGGAGATTGAAAACAGCGCTTTGAGTGATGACCTGACTCAAATTGTAGAACAGACTGCATTACGGTCCATCAATTATATACCCGGTATAAAAGCCTACGAAAAGGAAGGTGTCTTTTATCTTCAAACCGTCTCCGATGTCTCCGATGTTCAGCTTGACAGCAAACGTATTGGTGAGGTCATATACTATGGCATCCGCTTGCAGTATCCAAGGCTTGAAAAAATAAAAATTCAAATTATATTTGACGAGAGTTTGCTGGAGAAAGAAGTAGAAAATAGCAGGCATTTCAAAACAGCCCGCCGCCAATTGATTAATAATATGACCGAAGAGAACACTGAGGAATTTTGTGCATGCATCGAATGCCGGCCATTTTCCCTGGAACACACTTGCATACTACCACCGGACCGCATTCCCATGTGCGCCTCAAGGTCATATTTTACTATAAAAGCAGAGAGTTGCTTAGGTTCATCAATAGTTCCTTTTAAACGGCAGTCAGAAAAAGAACTGCCACTTAAGCTTGTTTTCAATAAGGGGAACGCACTAGACCTTGCAAGAGGAGAATATGAAGGATGTAACAGGATATATGGATATCTGACAGGAGGAAGGCTGAAAAAAGTCTACCTTCATTCGCTACGTGGTTATCCTCATACATCCTGCGGCTGCTTCCAGAATCTTGCCTTCTGGATAGAGGAAGTTGAAGGGATAGGAATCATGTCCCGGAATTCAAAAGCTGTTGCGCCAAATGGTCAGACATGGGATACTCTGGCAAATTATGCTGGAGGAAAACAAAGTGACGGAATCATGGGAGTTTCCTTGAGTTATATACGTTCTCTACATTTCTTAACAGGGGATGGCGGTATAGGCAACGTAGTCTGGGTAGACAGCGAGCTTTATAACAAGGTCTCAAGCTGCATCTTACCAGGGCATAAAGTGGCAACTGAAAAAGATGTCAGTTCAATTTATGAGCTGAAACAATTCTGTTTAAGGTGACAAGACCCCCGACACGGTGGGGTATATCCAAGGATTTTGTTGTTGGCTAAAATATCAGTTATGTGGTTTGGTGTCGGGGATAATAATTATGCGATCATATAAAGCCTTGTGCTACAAGGTTATTTGGTGCCGGGAGTGCAACTTGAACCCACACGAGCCGCAAAGCCAGACTCGATGTTATGCTCTACATCGATGGCTACAACTCTGGCACAGGCCGGCAGCCTAGGGCTACAAATGGCTGGCAAGTCCATCCAGGGAAACTATACACCAAATATCTGGCTGCCGGTAAGTAGACATAAGACAGGGGTAGCCCTCGGTAAAGCTTTCGGTGCAGCCCCCTGTATTTCGGTTAAAACCTCCGAAGACTGCTTGTTAAGATCTGTTCCGCTGACCGAACCATGCCGTCCAGCAATTCCTCGCAGGTGGTCACTTCCCCGACCAGACCGACGGACTGGCCCACCATCAGGGTGGCTTGGTCGGCATCACCGGTCTTCCAGGCTTCGGCCGCCTTGGCGCCCGCCATCAGGGAGATGATCTCCGCAGGGCCCGCTCCTTCAGCCTCTTTTTTCAGGATTGCCTCAGTGGTGCTATTCTTCAGCGCACGACCCTGCAGGCCGAGTGTCTTGCAGATTAGAACGGTGTCGTTTTCCTGGCGCTTGATCAGTTCTTCCCAGATATTTGGGTGTACGGCGCACTCCCTGGTGGCGATAAAACGGGTCGCCATGAGCACGCCCTCGCATCCCAGGGAGAGCGCTGCGGCCAGCCCACGTCCGTCCGCAATACCACCGCAGGCGATCACAGGGATGTGGACACTCTCTACGGTTCGCGGCCATAAGACCATTCCGGTCACGTCGTCGTTGAGAGGATGCCCGCCCTCTTCGATCCCGGCAGCGATCACGGCATCGTAGCCAAACCGCTCGATGTTCCTGGCATGGCGCACGGCGCCGACCTTGTGCATCATCTTCACCCCGGCCTGGTGCATCCGGTCTATATACTTGGTAGCCGGTTGACCGGATACCTCGATGACAGTCACCTTTTCTTCAGCGCACACCGCAAAGAACTCATCGAACGTTGCCGCTGTGAAACGCATTGAAGGCAACAGGGTGATGTTAACGCCGAAGGGCTTGTCCGTAAGCTCACGTGTTCTACGGATGGCGGCGCGAAGCTCCTCTCCCGAGTTGTAGTTGCAGGCCGTGATGTTCCCCAGGCCGCCGGCGTTGGAAATGGCGGCGCACAATTCCGGCACTGCCAGCCAGAGCATCCCGCCGCAGATGATCGGATACCGGATCCCGAACAGGTCTGTAATCTTTGTTTTCATTCCAACCACTCCCCGTTAGTTTTTGATGCCGCTTTCTTATTCAAACGAAGCGAACCGAAGTGTGAATTAAGCCATGTGCGTTTTAGAACGCCCAACCCTTCTCTCAGGTATTGAATATTGTCAGGTGGACGGCGCTAACTTATCAATGAGGCCCATCTAAAATGTTTTCTCCATCTGCTTCAAAAACCTTTTTTATAACGCTGTAAGGTCGATAAAAGTTTTGGCAGGGCAACAATCAACTCAAGATGAGCGCCGGCTGTGATTATCGCAAGAACGCGGCCGGATCAGACACACGACCTTGGAGGATCTGGTAATCGAGGGCTTGATCATTTCCCCGGCATAAGGTAGTATGATATTGATAGTATACTAATAAATAATATAATAATAATACATACACAATTAATTTACCAGATGACTACCCGCTCTAATGCCCCCGCTTCTGAAGCGGCGGGATAAAAGCGGCTACGTCACTGGATTAACTATTTACCGAGGGCTACCCGCTCTAATGCCCCCGCTTCTTTAAAGCGGTGGGATAAGAGCGGCTACGCCTCTAGTTAACTATTTCTAGGCTTCAGTGGGGGTAAAGCAATCCCCCTCTGAAGCTAAGAACTAGTTGAACCAATGGCACCGCCACTAAACTCCCACTTAGTGGGAGCCAAGTGGCGTTAAGCCCCTGGATCAGTGCAACTAAGGCTTCCGCCTTCGCCGATGGCTCGGCACAAGCCAAGTTTTACTGATAAACTTCAGTGGGGGAAGGCAAGCCCCCCACTGAAGCCAAGAACTAGTTGAACCAGATCTCAGCGTGACAAATGTGTAGATGATGGCCGTAGGCTTGTGTTATTGGACGATGGGAGGAACCGGGTATGGGAGAATGGCATAAAACCGGATGCGTTTTATGCGGGCAAAATTGCGGGCTTGAGGTTCTGGTGGAAGGCAACCGGATCGTAAAGGCAAGGCCGGATAAAGACAATCCTCGCAGTGAAGGCTACGTCTGCCGAAAGGGTTTGAGTATCGCTTATCACCAGCATCACGCCGACCGGTTGACTCACCCGTTGAAACGGGTGGACGGAGAATTCAAGGCGATCTCCTGGGAGCAGGCCATCGAAGAGATCGCCCGGAAGCTCCGTGATATCCTCGACCAGTATGGCCCCCGCTCATTGGCCTTTATGGGGCTTGCCAGCGTCGGCTGTTCGTCTGAAGCGGCTTTCGGGCTTCGCCTGCTTCGTTCCCTGGGCTCCCAGTATTACTATAACGCTCTGGCCGCGGAACTTACCGGTCGCTACTGGGGTTACGGGCGAACTGTGGGAAGACAATACAATTTCACCATACCTGATCATGAACGCACCGATATGCTGATGGTTGTCGGCTGGAACCCCTGGATGAGCCATCAGATGCCCCAGGCACGGCGGTTCCTTAATCGGATATCCGCAGATCCTGATCGCCTGCTGGTGGTCGTTGATCCGAGGCTTTCGGAGACAGCGCGCAGAGCGGATATTCACCTGCCTCTCCGCCCGGGTACCGATGCTCTCCTAACCCGCGCCATGATCGCCATCATTCTTCAAGAGGGATGGCAGAATCAAGCGTATATCGATCGTCACGTCAGCCAATTTGACCAGATCAAACCCTGGTTTATGGATTTCGACGTCCGCGAGGCCTGCCGGGTCTGCGCATTGGACTACAATCAAGTCAGGGAGGTCTCCCGCCTCTTTGCCACCCGCAAGTCTTCTCTGCACGAAGACCTGGGCGTGTTGATGGGTCGTCACAGCACTCTGACAACTTATCTGGAGATCATTCTGCTCGCTGTCTGCGGCCGGCTTTTTGTGCCCGGTGGCAACGTTGTCCCCGGTTATTTAATACCCCTGGGATCTCACACCGACGATCGGAACCCTAAAAACTGGCGCACCGTGGTTACCGGATTCCCGGCGCTGATGGGCATGTATCCGCCCAACGTGATGCCCGAAGAAATCAACAATGACCACCCGGAACGGCTGCGCGCAGTATTCACCACCCAGTGCAACCCCCTACGGTCTTTTGCCGATACCACCGCTTATGAAGAAGCTTTATCCAAGCTGGATTTACTGGTCACCGTAGACATAGCCATGACCGAGACCGCGGCCATGGCCGATTACGTCCTGCCTGCCCGCTCGGCCTACGAATCCTGGGATACCAGTTACATCCAGGTCACCTTTCCCGAGATTTACAGCCAACTGCGCCGGCCAGTAGTGGAAGCGGAGGGCGAGCCTCTTGAGATCAGTGAAATTTGGACCCGCCTGGCCGACCAATTGGGCTTCATTCCTGCCATCCCGGAGTCGTTGGATGAAGCGGCCGGCAGATCCCGGCTGGACTATGGCCGGGCCTTAGTCGCCTGGATGCAATCCGAACCCGCGGCCAAGGCAGTGATGCCCTTTATCGTTGCCAAGACCTTGGGTAAGGCAATGGGATCGGTTAACCTGGCCTGGATGTGGACGATACTGCAACTTGCGCCCAGCGACTTCCGCGAAAATTCGGCCCGAGTTGGCTTCAAGCCCGGTCCGGCGATGGGGGACGAAATCTTCCAGGCCATGATTGACCACCCTGAGGGGTTGTGGATTGGAAAGGCGGACATGGAAAACAACTTCGCCCATGTACTGACCGACGATAAGCGCATCAATCTGTATATCCCGGAAGTTGAAGCATGGGTTGGCAGCATCACCCCGGAGGCGGAAGAAGCGCAATTGCGGCTTGACCCAATTTATCCCTTTATCCTTATGGCCGGAAGACACATGGACATGAACGCCAATACCCTGATGCGCAACCCGGAATGGAATAAGGGACGCAGGGCTTGTACGCTAGCCATGAATCCCGGCGACGCTGAACAGCAGGGGCTAACCGACGGTCAGACGGTACGGGTAAGTACTGAGGCCGGATCGGTGGAGATCGAATTGGAGATTACCGATGCGGCACGGGTGGGGCAAGTTATCATGCCCCATGGATTTGGGTTAAGATTTGATGGCAAAGTCTACGGCGCCAATGTTAATCGTTTGACCAAGAACACTCATCGCGATCCTATCGCTGGCACTCCCTTGCACCGTTACGTTCTCTGCCGGGTAGAAGCCGTGTAGAACGAGGCTCTATTTCCGTGTTGAACGATACTTATACTAAAAGGAGGGGGTTGTGGATGGATCATTATGAAAGGCTTCGGGAGCGATTGGATATAAATCCGGCAGGGGCGCCGCCCAGCAAATACGTGGACCAAATTCTACGCATCCTTTTTTCTCCGGCAGAGTCTGAAGCGGCCTGTTTTCTGACCTTTATGCCACAACCGATATCCAGGCTTGCGGAACGAGCCGGCAAGGACCGGCAAACCCTGCAGGAAATGTACGAGGGGATGGCCGACCGCGGCCTTGTGGCAGCCAAATCGAGCGTGAACGGGGAGTATAGCTACAGCCTAATGCCGACAATTCCGGGATTGTTCGAGATTCCCTTTATGCGACCGGAACGGCTGTCCAGGAAGGACGAACTTGCCAAACTCTGGCACGATTATCACACAGAAGCTTTGGGCAATGCCTTTGCTGGGTCAAAAACCCCGCTGACCAGAGTAATCCCGGTGCAAAAGTCCCTGTCCGCGATCTCTGATATCCTGATCTATGAACAGGTTTCTGAGGCAATCGCCCGGGCAAAAAACATTGCCGTTACCAATTGCGCTTGTCGGGTAAGTGTTCATGCGTGCGCCAAACCGCTGGAGGTTTGTCTGGCTTTCGACGGTACAGCCCGTTTCCTGGTGAAAAGGGATTTCGCGCGGATGATCGATCGAGATGAGGCGATGAGCGTTCTGGATGAGAGTGAAAAGGCCGGACTGGTTCACTGTACCAATAACATCCAGGATGGACTATCGATCATCTGCAACTGCTGCGGGTGCTGCTGTACCATTCTGCGCGGGATCACCAAGCTGTCCAACCCGAATGCCGTGGCCAAGTCCAATTATGTGATAGCCTTTGAAGAGGGCGATTGTACTGGTTGTATGCAGTGCCTCGAAGATCGGTGCCCGGTATCCGCCATCCGGGAGGATGGCGATCTGGTATTAGTTGATTCGACGCGATGTATCGGATGCGGCCTGTGTGCTTTTGTTTGTCCGACCGGTGCGCTGCACATGAAGAAGCGCGACGTGATTGCCGACACGCCAAAAACGAACCAGGATCTCTTTCTCAAAGTACTGCAGGAGAAGGGTAAATTGGATGCCTTTACAAAACTGCATCAGGGTTAGTTCTTCCGCCTGCGAGGCGGGGGTCTAAATATCACTCAAGTAAACTGGAAAAGGGGATAATTTTGGGCAATCAGGTTGAGAAAGGCGGCCCCACTAAATACATTTGTTTCAGGTTGGGGAAAAGCTTGCGTAAAATACTGCGTTTTTATGATGCCAAACTGTATGATTACCAGATAACCCCCGCGCAAATGTTGATACTTGCCGCGCTTGGCGAGGAAGATAGACAAAAATTCAAGGAACTGGCCGGCCGGGTTAATATGGAGGGTTCTACCCTGACCGGGGTTTTGGACCGCATGGAGAGGGCCGGGTTGGTAGAGCGAAGGGAAGATCCTGAAGATCGCCGGTCATTGCTGGTTATTTTCAGTGAAAAGGGAAGAGAAATATTACCGCAAGTGATTGCGGTGGCAGATGAGGTTGACAAAATTATCAGGAGTCAAATACCGGAGGATGATTATCAAACATTTTTAAGAGTGGTTGACCAGATCGGCGATAATGACTGGATGTAATTCAACTAGTTCTTGGCTTCAGTGGGGGAAAGACAATCCCCCACTGAAGCTTAGAAATAGTTAACTAGAGGCGTAGCCGCTCTTATCCCACCGCTTCAAAGAAGCGGGGGCATTAGAGCGGGTAGCCCTCGGTTAAATAGGAGGAGTGTGGCTTTGAGCAAGATGTTTGAACGCACAGAAATAAACGGCATGTCCCTGGCGAACCGGTTTGTGCGATCGGCAACGTGGGAAGGAATGGCGGCCAATGACGGTTCCGTTACTCCGAAGCTGATTGCCACGATGGTCGATCTCGCCAAAGGTGGCGTGGGGCTGATTATCACCAGCCATGCCTATGTCCGGCCGGACGGCCAGGCAGCGCCCTGGCAGATCGGTATTTATAAGGATGAACTCATTCCCGGACTCAAGGAAATGACAGCGGCAGTACACGACAATGGCGGCAAGATCGTCATGCAGATTTCCCATGCCGGAAAATTTGCATCTGAAAAATTGACCGGCCGGGCGCCGCTGGTTGTTTCGGGTGATGAGGAATCAGGCGCAACGCCGTACCACGAAATAACGGAACAGGATATCCGGGAAATAGTGGCTGCCTTTGCCGACGGAGCGCGGAGGGCTAAGGCCGCCGGTTTTGATGGGGTGCAACTGCACTCCGCCCATGGATACCTGCTCAGTCAGTTCCTCTCCCCGGCATTTAACCGGCGTCAGGATCAGTACGGAGGAGATATCCGCAACCGGTCCCGGATTCATCTCGAAGTCTACCGGGCCGCCCGGGAGGCAGTGGGTGTAGATTACCCGGTATTGATCAAGCTGAACTGCAGGGATTTTGTAGTGAACGGGCTCAGTCTGGACGACTCTCTGCAGGTGGGACGGATGCTGGCTGATGCCGGTCTTGACGCCATAGAGCTGAGCGGCGGACTGCCCACAGGAGGCAGACTGTCTCCCAGCCGGCCGGGGATCAACTCTGAGGATGATGAGGCCTACTTCAGGGAAGAGGCTCGGAGTTTCAAAAAGGCGATCGGTATTCCGCTGATCCTGGTGGGTGGCATGCGGTCCTTTCAGGTGGCCGAGCGTTTGGTGACAGAAGGAGTGGCGGATTATATTTCTATGAGTCGCCCCCTGATCAGGGAACCTGGTCTGATTAACCGGTGGCAATCCGGAGACCGCAGCAAATCAGAATGCAAGTCGGACACCAGGTGTATGAAGGCCGGGGCGACGGGAAACGGGATCTCCTGCGAGATGCTGAACAGAGAAAAAGATGGTTTATTGTAACTGTTCAGCCTGCGTGAGCCGTGTCAGTGGCTATATTTTCTTCCGGTTTGGATGATTGGACGAAGTCCCGACTATGATTTCCTTCCTTCGATACCGGTTCATGATTTTCCTGCGGATCCTTTTTGGAAAAAGTGCTACATATGTGGCACATCTTTTATGTATGTGCTATGTTCACGGCAGTTCAACTAGTTCTTGGCTTCAGTGGGGGATTGTCTTACCCCCACTGAAGCTTAGAACTAGTTAACTAGAGGCGTAGCCGCTCTTATCCCACCGCTTCAGAGAAGCGGGGGCATTAGAGCGGGTAGCCCTCGGTAAAGAAGAATTCCAAAACAAAGGGGTGGGAAAAAGATGTTCGAATTCACTATGACCCCGGAACAGGTGAAGCTGCGGGATGAGGTCAGGGAGTTTGCCCGGTCGGTGACGCGGGAATACATTCTCGATATGGATGCCGATAAGATCAAGTACCCGAAAGAATACTTGCGTGAAGCCGGCCGAAGGAAACTGTTGGGGCTGCGCGTACCTAAAGAATATGGGGGAAGGGGCTTGGCGTGGGAAGAGACCATCATTGCCCTGGAAGAGGTATGCGTCAACGGATACATTTTCGGGTGCACATACGGGGTGACCGGAGATGTGGTCACCGAGGCCATCGTGAAATTCGGCACCGAGGAGCAGAAGCAGAAGTTCCTTAAGCCTATTTGCAAAGCCGAAAAATTTGCAGCCGAATGTCTCACCGAACCGCGTGGAGGATCGGACTTCTTTGGCGCAACCACCCTGGCGAAAAGAGACGGGGATGACTTCATCATTAATGGCCAGAAACGTTTTATCGTTGGGGGCGAAGGCGCGGACTACTTCCTGGTTTATGCGAAAAGCAACCCCGAAGGCGGGCCCGCCAATTCCATAACCTGTTTCATGGTGGAGCGGGAGATGGGCGTAAAAACCGAGTATTTATATGGCCTGATGGGGTGCCGCGGCGGGGGAACGGCACGCGTGGTGTTCGATGATGTGCGGGTGCCGAAAGAAAACGTGATCGGAGAGGTGCATGGAGCATTCCCTATCTTTTACCAGATGATGATCCCCGAGCGGTTTGGGACGGCTGCCATGACCATCGGGGCCGCCCGCCCGGCCCTGGAGATCGCCACCGACTATTCCACCAAGCGGAAAGCCTTCGGCAAAACCATCAACCAGTTTCAGGGGGTTAGTTTCAAGATTGCTGACGCCGTAACGAAGCTGGACACATGCCGGGCGATGATGTATGCAACGGCAAAAGCGGTCGATTCGGGAGCGGACCCGGCCCTGTGCCGCCGCCTGGTCTCCGAGGGGAAGAAATTCGTCACCGAACAGTGCTGGGACGCCGTCAACCTTTGCATGCAGGTCATGGGCGGGATCGGATACACGGATGTGTATCCCCTGGAAAAGATCGTGCGGGATTTGAGGCTATCCATGATCTGGGTGGGGAGCAATGAGATCATGAACCTGATCGTCCAGCATGAATGGTACCTGGAGAGAAAGAAAGAACTGAAAAACACCACCAAGAGGGATAGCGAGGTGGATTCCGCCAGCGCTTTTGCCCAGGGGGAGAAGGTTTACGAATAGCCAGGGCATCGGTGCCGGATGATTCTCAACACTAACTTCCATTAAACGCTTGTTGTTTGTCTTACCGATGCTACCCGCTCTAATGCCCCCGCTTCTAAAGCGGTGGGATAAGAGCGGCTACGCCTCTAATTAACTATTTCTAAGCTTCAGTGGGGGTAAAGCAATCCCCCACTGAAGCCAAGAACTAGTTGAACAGGCGGTTAGCGCCGGAATGCCGGAAACCAACCGCCCTTGAGCATGCATAGAAAAGTCCGGCTATAATTGAAACAAAAAAGCCAATCGGCCATCCGGAAAAGAAAGCCAGGATCAACGAGGCCCAGACGGTAATGAGGGAAAACAGCAGGGCCAGGACAATCGCTTTGCTAGGGTGGCAGGTCAGGTAACTGCTCGCGGCAGTCGGCCAATAAGCAGACTGAAACACAGTAATGCGCCGACAACCGGCACGGTAACAGCGGCGACCAAACCGATCACCACCATGAAGCCCATTTCCAGTAACCTGACCGGTATACCGCGGGATTCGGCAACCTCTTGGGAAACAGACGCGAGCAGCAGGGGCCGGTACAACAAGGCGATGCCCAGCAAACAGACGAAACCGAGGGCCACTGTGTCCCACACCTGCTGGGCGCTGACGCCGACGATCTGGCCGAACAGCATGGCATAGGCTCCGGTAGCATACTTGTCGGTCAGCGACAGGAAAAGGTCGCCTGTTCCCAGCGCGGCCACCAGGATAAGGGCCGTGGCGACATCATGGCGCTCCCTTTTGCCAAGCACCCCGATTGACAGGGCTCCTCCCACGGCAAACACTACTAAGCCGTAGAGCGGGTTGATAGCGAAAAACACCGCTCCTGCGGCTCCCGCAAAGCCGGCTTTCGGCAGGGCATGGGCCGCAAACGCGGACCCGCGGAGAACCACAAAGAAACCGGTAAAGGCGCAAAGAACAGCCACCAGGCTTGCGCAGATCCAGGCGTGCATCATGAAGGGCGCTGTGAACAAGTTGGAATTAAGCATCCTGCACCGCCCTCCCGGCTAGCGTGAATGCCAGTCCCGGCAGGTTGACCCGCAGCCTGGCCAGAAGATAAAACAACAGGACAACAACGCAAATAAAAAAGCTCACCGGCCAACCCCGCCCACCGGGAGGCCAGCCAAAACTGTCATAGGCCAAAACAATGCCCATCCACGTGGCCATCATGCCCAATACAGCCGACCATAACATGGCCCAGCCCATTCTGTGCGTGAGGCGCACAGCAGCGGCCGCGGGGCCGATCAGCAAGGCGGTGCTCAAAAGCGCTCCGATAACCAGCGACCCCTCTTCCACGACGACGGCTAACAAAATAATAAAGACAAGACTGATGATCCGGACCGGTACTCCCCGCGTCCCGGCCAGTTCCGGATCAATCGAACACAGCAGCAGGGGGCGGTAGATTAGGCCCAGGACAACAGCGGTCGCGATTGAAAGGGCGGTCACGACGGCCACCGTCGAGGGATCAATCACAAAAATGGAACCGAACAGGATGAGCATCGGCGCCCCCTCCTTACCGGTAAAGTGGGCGGCAAAGTACAGGAAGAGCGCCTCCACTCCGAGGGCAACGGTCAGAATAATGCCTGTTGCCAGGTCCCGTTCACGGGCCCGGTCGCCCAAAAGCTCCACACCCATGGCCGCCAGGACGCCAAAGCCCAGGAAACCCCAAAAAGTGTTGATGCCGGCCAGGAACGCCCCGGCGGCGCCGGCGCCGCCGATGTCGGAGATGGCATGGCCGGCGAAGGATTGACCGCGAATGACAACAAAAACGCCGGTAACGCCAGATATCGCCGCCACGATGCCGCCGAGAAGCAACGCCTCCATTACTTCCCGGCTTTGAAAAAATCCCCCGGCAAAGAGCAGTCCTGCCAAATGGCTCATGCGATTCCTCCGCCACAATGAGTCTCCGCCGACAAAAGGTGGCCGCAATCCCCGGAGTCCCGGCCTCCCACCACCAGGATCCGCCCGTTCACCCGCAGTACTTCCACCGCATATCCGTACAAGCCGCTGAGCACGTCGTTGCGGAAAATGTCATCAACCCGCCCGATGGCCGCGTTTCCGTCAGCCAGATACAATACCCGGTCTACCACCGGCAGGAGCGGATTCATGTCGTGGGCCACCAGGATGACGGACACTCCCCTGTCGCGCGCCAGGCGCGACACCAGCCCGACCACCTCGTGGGCGCTCCCGATGTCTAGATTGGACAGCGGCTCATCAAGCAAGAGCAATTGCGGGCCGGTAAGGAGAGCCTGGGCGATCAGCAGGCGCTGCTGCTCGCCGCCGGAGAGCTTGCCGACGGGGGCGTCCGCGTACCCAGCGGCATCCACGGCGACCAGCATCTCGTCCACCCGTCGGCGCTTTTCCCTACTCGGCAGCGGAATTCCAAAGCGGTGGCCGTCAAATCCCAGGGCCGCCAAATCCCGCCCCCGCAAGGGGGTATCCCGGTCCAGGTGGATTTTTTGCGGCACGTAACCGATCAGGCGGTTACCCCGCCGCGCGGGTTTGCCGAGCACAGCGACACTGCCACCCGCGACCGGCACAAGCCCCAGAATTACTTTGAGCAGAGTGGACTTACCGGCGCCGTTGGCGCCGATCAACCCGATGAACTCACCCGGCTGGATCTGCACATTGATGCTTTTTAAAATATCATTATCGCCCAACCGGACGGAAAGTTGCCGGATATCCAGAACAGGACTCTGTTTTGCCAAAGCCGACGTTACGGTCATGACATGGTCTCCGTGGAAACGCCGTCTTTCAACGCCTTCAGCAGGTTGCTTGCCTCCTGCTCCATCCAGGCCTGATAGGTCAGGCCCGGAGGCATCGTCTCGTACACCCCCACAACCGGTATATGGTTGTCTTGGGCCAGTTTCAAGAGGGCGGTGGTCACGTCGTCGACGGCTTGCTGGTTATAGATCAGGGCCTTGACCTGTCTCTGCCTTAACAGGTTTTCCTGGGTTTGCACGTCCTGCGGCGAGGGATCGGTGCCGTTCATAACGGCCGCCTGGAATCCCCAGGGGGTTTTGATGTTCATACCGGCGGCCTGCAACATGTAGTCGGCAACCGGTTCGGTTACGGCTACGCCTATTCCGGCATAACCCTGTTGGAGGCCGGCCAAGTCTTTGTTCCATTCGCTCAAAGAATTGTCGAAGGTGGCGAGCCGGCCGGCGAAGTATTGGGCTTGATCAGGCAGTTGGGTTTCCAGGGTCTGGGTAATGGCTGCAGCTACCTTGGGCATGGTTTTCGGATCAAACCACAGGTGCGGGTTCGACGTCATGCCGGTTGCCAGGACCTGGGCCACAACGATAACCGTGCGACTCGAACTGGGGGACGCCGCTTCCAGTTTATCCATGAAGTCATCATAGCCAAGTCCGTTTTGAACGATCAGGACGCTCCGGCGACTAGGGCGGCATCCTGGGTGCTGGCCTCGTAAGAATGGGGATCGACGTTCGGGTCGCTCATGATGCCCGCAACAGAAACATACTGTCCACCTATTTGGCGGATGACGTCGGCATATTCGTTTTCCGCCCCAACCGCCTTGATCACCTTGTTGGCGGCAGGGGCGTCTGGGTGGCGGCTTGTCTGGCGCCGCAACCGGTAAGCAGCATCATGGCAGCCACAACCGAAACTCCGGCCAGTAAGCATACCTTGCAGCGAAACGCCCTCTTGAAACGAACCATGCTATCCCTCATCAATTTTTTTCCTCCCAAATTAGTTGTTGTTGCTATACATTCGCATCATGCTGCCGACTGCAATTTCACAACCCAAGTTATCACCCTCTCTGCTTCCTGCCTGACAGTTGGTGCCATAGCCCTTGATCTCAAAACTGTGATCCGCCACTTCAAAACCGCTTCTTTCGGCCAGTTCCTTGACATCTCTGTTCATGGGGCAGAAATCTATGGCCACCGTATTGTGGCACTTCAAGCAGACCAGGTGGTGGTGGTGGCCGCCGCTGACTTCATAGCGCCATCCCTCTCCCATCGAGTCGAGGCGCTTAATCAGTCCCAGTTCCGTAAGGGTGCCCAGGTTTCGATAGACGGTGCTCGCCGAGATGTTGGGCTGGGTCTCCCACGCGCCTGGTTGACAATCTCTTCGGCGGTCATCACGTGCAATTCGGAGCTGGCTCAGGATATCCAGGATCAGGCGGCGCTGTGGAGTGACCTTGCACCCCTTGGCCTG
>CAVYEE010000012.1:15000-146457 GCA_963767365.1 uncultured Peptococcaceae bacterium | reverse complement strand
AATAATGTAAATTTAGCGGAGCCGTATTTACAGAAGAAAGGATTTCCCGAAGGGAGGTCAAATCTTCTGACTACAGGGGGTGGTCATCCTGTGGAAACCATCTACGGCTATCTGGAGAGGATCACCTATTACAACGAGGAAACCGATTTTCTGGTAGCCAAGCTCCAGGAAAAGGGCAAGCGGGAGCTGACCACTATCGTCGGTAGGATTGCGGGGTTGAATCCCGGGGAATCGTTGAAGCTGACCGGCGCCTGGACGAGGGACAAGAAATTCGGAGAGCAGTTCCGGGTGGACCGGTACGAGACGGTGGTTCCGGCAACGGCCAACGGCATCAAAAAGTACCTGGGTTCAGGCCTGATCAAGGGCATAGGCCCCGTCATGGCGGATCGGATCGTCAAGACTTTCGGCGCCGATACCCTGGACATCATCGAGACCTCCCCGGAGCGGCTGGCCGCTGTTGAGGGGATCGGGACGAAACGCATCGCCATGATCACGAAAGCCTGGGAAGATCAGAAAGAAATCAAGGATGTCATGGTCTTCCTGCAGGGTCACGGCGTCAGCGCCGCCTACGCCGCAAAGATCTTCAAGCAGTACGGCAAGGAGTCCGTCGCCGTGGTGCGGGGCAATCCCTACAGTCTGGCGGCGGATATCAGGGGCATCGGCTTCATCACCGCCGACCGGATCGCCGCCAGTCTGGGCATCGATCCGAACTCGATCATGCGGGCGCAGGAAGGTCTCATCTATGTGCTGAACGAGTTGATGAGCGACGGCCACGTCTACTACCCCCTCGAACCCCTCGTCGACAAGACGGCGGAGATGCTGAAGGTGGAACGGGAGATCGTCTCCCAGGCGGTGGACAGGCTCCTCGAAGAAAGGCGGATCGTCGTCGAGCGCATAGACACGCCTGAAACACAGGGTACGAACAACAGGGCGGTCTATCTCGCCGCTTTCCACACGGCGGAGACCAACCTGGCGAGGAACCTGCTCTCCCGAAAAGATGCCAGCCCGAACTTCCGCTCCATCGATACCAGTAAGGCGATCGCCTGGGTGGAACAGAAGCTGGGCGTCACTCTTGCTGAGATGCAGAAGCAGGCGGTGGCAGAGGTCGCCCAAAGCAGGCTGCTCATCATCACCGGAGGGCCCGGCACCGGCAAAACCACGATCATCAGGTGCATCGTGGAGATCTTCAAGGTGTTGAAGCTGCGCACGGTTCTGGCGGCGCCCACCGGCAGGGCGGCCAAGCGCATCGAGGAGGCCACCGGCTGCGAGGCCAGCACCATCCACCGGCTGCTCCAGTACAATTTCCAGAAGGGCGGGTTTCAGAAGAACCAGGACTCGCCCCTGGACGCCGACGCCGTGATCATCGACGAGGCGTCCATGATCGACACCATCCTGATGTACCACCTGGTCAAGGCCGTTCCTCCGGAGGCGTCCCTGATCCTGGTCGGCGATATCGACCAGCTCCCCTCGGTGGGGCCGGGCAGCGTGCTCCGGGACATCATCGACTCCAGGGCTTTCAAGGTGATCACCCTGAACGAGATCTTCCGGCAGAGCCGGTCAAGCCTTATTGTATTAAACGCCCACCGGATCAACAGGGGTGAGTTCCCCCTGCTGCGCCATGAAGGTGGCGGGGTTCCGGATTTCTACTTCATCAAGGAGGAGGACCCGGAAAGGGCGCTGCAAAGGATCCTGAAGCTGTGCAGCGAGGGCCTGCCGAAACGCTTCGGCTTCAACCCAGTGCGGGAGATCCAGGTGCTGACCCCCATGCACCGCGGTATCATCGGGGCGGCGAACCTGAACGCAGAGTTGCAGCGGGTGCTGAACCCCAAGGGGACGGGGGTCGCCAGGGCGGGCCGGACTTACAAGGCCGGCGACAAGGTGATCCAGACCGTGAACAATTACGACAAGGAGGTCTTCAACGGGGACATCGGCGTCATCACGGGGCTCGATCAGGAGGCGCAGGAAGTGACGGTCGACTTCGACGGCCGCGCCGCCTCTTATGACTTCTCCGAACTGGACGAGCTGGAACTGGCCTACGCCATATCGGTGCACAAGGCGCAGGGGAGTGAGTACCCGGCGGTGATCATGCCGGTGATGACTCAGCATTACATGATGCTCTTACGAAACCTGATCTACACGGGGATCACCCGGGGCAGGAAGCTGGTCGTCCTGATCGGAACCAAAAGAGCGCTGGGTATCGCCATCCGCAACAACAAGACCCAGCAGCGGTACACCCTCCTCGGGAAAAGACTCTCCAGTCGTTGAACCCCCGGGGGCGGAATACATTTGTCCGGAAAGATCGAAAGAGGTGAGAGTTGTGATTAAAGGGAAGCAGATAACCGCAACTTGTTTGCTATTACTCATCCTTCTATTTGTCACCGGCTGCAGTTCCGGCGGTGGCAGCGCCAGCACGTCCCAGGCTGTGCCGGCGGTTGCCGGAAACCAGCCGATTGCTCAGGAAGAGACGTCAAGTTCGACAGCCTTGCCGCCGCTTTCGTATTACTTTCCGAGGGCGGGGCAGCATCCGGACATTGCGCTGGCCGATGTCATCAACTCATCCAAAAGCAGCCTCGACATCGCCATCTACAGCCTGACCAAGCCGAATATCGTGAACGCTATTGCGGCCGCCAAGAAAAGGGGTGTGGCCGTAAGGATCATCACCGACAGGGATGAATCCAGCAGCAAGTCACAGGCAAGGGAGTTGAACATTTTGATCGGCGCCGGCATTCCCATAAAAATCAACTCCCATAAAGGCCTCATGCATCTCAAGGTAACCATCGCCGACGATAGCACGGTCACAACCGGCTCATACAATTATACTAACGAGGCCACTTATGATAACGATGAGGTGTTGGTGATCATCCAAAGCCCGAGCATGGCTCAGGATTGGGACAGTGAGTTTGGGCGCATGTGGGCCGATACCGCTGATTACGCAAACTATTAGCTGATATGAAATTGTGGAACCCATGGGCGCTGCAGTCTGATCTTTCTATCAGATAATCTTCGCTTCCTTAGCGTTGACCCATCAATTTGATGTTTTGATTTTTCGGATCAATTGCAGTATTATGCCTACGGAGCATTGTCTTTCGTGCGTGTTTCAGTCGAGGACTTCGTGTTCGGCTCAGGATGTTTCTAGCCTTCAGCTGCCCGCCACCCTGGACATGAAACGCACGCTTTCTCCCGGGATGATCCGGAAACCCACGATGAGCCATCGGGAAGAAGGGTGGACCGGGAAACCGCAGAAGCATTGGAAGACGATAGGGACATACATTATTTCCAAGGCAGACAGGCCTCCGGCAAAAACCGGGGGCTTTACTGTTCACCCAGCAGGCCTGCTGAGCCTGATGGCTCTGACGAAGCCCTGTTGCCTGACCAGAGGAAAGACAAACATAAGCAAGGTGAATGCAAACGGGAAAATATGAATGACGTATTGCTATATCATATAAAAGTGCTATAATTTATATGAAAGCGTAATACGCAAACAGAGCGGTGATATAGACCAGTGTTCCGGACTCTTTCTCGAAATGCTGACCCCTACTGCGCATGAAACAAAGAAATTTTAGGAGGCGTTAAGATATGAACAACAACTATAAGCCGTCCGTTTGGCTGGAGCGTTTTATCTGGCTGGCTCCCTGGTGGACGATCGGGTTGATCCTGGTTGGCGGGTTGCCCGGGTTTCTCTGGTGGCTATTCACCGGCTCTGAAGCGGCGAGGAGACTGCTGGAAACTGGATTTTTTCTTTCGTTTGGCGCCTTGATGCTGGTATGGGGAACCGCAATTATGCTTATACCCTTTTGGGGTTCTTGGAAGGGACCCACTAAAGCTGAGCGAATTGGTTTCTCCAGCCTGGTCGGGCTGTTATGGGGAATGGGGATTTTCTACGCCGCCCGGCTCTTTTCCAATGCATCCTTTCTTCTGGCGGCACGACTTGGCACAGCCGTTGTCATCGTTGCCACTGGCATCGGTCTGGCGATTCAGCAGTTCTTGAAGAAAACCCGCATGCCCCCGGAAGAGATATTATAGATAACGTATTGCTATATCATATAACATGACGATCAACCAGGCGCCTGCAACGCGCCAGAAAGGAGTTCATAGATGGACGAGTTCACCCTGTACGGTCTCTCCATGGTGACAGGCATGGCTTATGTCGTGTTCGAATTCTACTCCTTCCTGATCATGCTGTGTCTTGCCATTGTCGGCGGCATCATCTTCGCCCTGGCTTGTTCATCAGCTACGCCCTTACCGGCGACAATAAATCGGCCATCGGACTGCCTGCGCCACAAAACCAAATAACCACCCAGGCGCAACCGCAGGACACTGTAAAACCCTATAACAGGATCGAATATATTGGCAAACTCTATAACCGACTCAGGCAGGAAAAACATCCGGAGTGGAAGCCCATTATTCGATGAGAACGCATTGGCGCTGCCTGGGAGACACTGCCGATGGCGCTGTGCTGGCCGATAGGTTGCTTCTGTCCGCAGAGAACCAGGACAGTCTCAGGGAAGTGGAAAAGTGCTTCTACGAACCGCATTTCTTTAAGAAAGGAGCAATCGGGTATGACAGGACAAGAAGCAAAATAATGGCGGATGGCGTTGTCGAAGAGACAGCAGCATCGTCACGAATGAGAATCGTCTGTTTCAGGCGCTATTTATTTAGTTCAGGCGGAGCAGGGCACAGCCGATAACCCGCTGGTTCAACGTGAACAGATGGCCGTCATGGTCAATGGCGCCCTGCCAATAGCAAAGGCCAAAGTAATTCCCGCTTCGTTTGAAATTTACGGGTTCACGGATCATAACAATATTGACAAGTGGGCAGTCGGCGGGTTAACGGATTGCATCAGCGCTGGGCTGATGAGAGGCATGACAGAGACTACCCTGGCGCCGCAGGCCGATGCCACCAGGGCGCAGGCTGCGGCAATGATCTATAGTCTCCTGGACAAAGCCGGGAAGTTGACGTCTTAATTTTAATCAGACGCGCACAAGCTAACATAAGCAAAGCGCAGTTCAAACCGAGTGGGCGGGTATCGATCCCTGGGGAATAAATTTGCACCCGCCCCGAAGACAGCGGCCGGAGAGAATCCTCTCCGGCTTTTTTAATTGCTATTAGGATGAGCGTATTGTCTTATGATAATAGCAAACTAGCCTTCCGCAAGCATCCCTCTATATAGGGCTTGCTGAATAACCATAAAATCCAGTCGTAACAAGGGATTGACGGTGCTCTTGTCGAATATATATACAAGCATTCCTGTATAGCAGGTTTCGAGCGTCTACGTGGCGACGGAGCCGGTCGGCTATCGGTGCGGGTGGAATGTGGCAGCGGCTGGTACCCTGTATGTGGCGGTCGCTGGCAGGATTATCAGTGAAATCACTGTGGAGGCCGGGGCTACCTACAGCACCAGGAAGAAGCAGCAGACAATTATCAAGTTGGTGAGCAAAGAGGAGTGGGACGATCTCGAGGACTTCATTGAGCGGGTGAAAAACAGGGCTACGGTGCCGACAAAGGCCAAGGGATCCACCGTGAACACGAAGAAGGTGGAGACCGCTGCAACCCCGCTGGACACTCTGTGGCGGGATGTAGCGGCTACGTCAAGGCCAGTGGGGGCAGCGACGCCAACGAAGCAGACACGGCAGACAGGGCCGGCGCTGGTGGACCCGCTACCTACCCGGAAGGGTGGTATCTGGAGCTGGGATGAGATTAAGGCGGCGCGGGCGGCGATGAGACGATGACGGACGGGGGATAATAATGGGCTCCTGCAATTGACAGAGCTCACCACGCTTTTTTTGGCGCCGGTCGCCAATGCGAACCAAGGTGAGACATTGCGGAGATGTCTTTTGGCGATACTGTGATGAACCAGGGGCGCAGGGTGATGGTGATATCCTTAACGGATATAAAGATCCCAGAGCTTCCTTACCGCTTTCACCAAGCCTCCGGTTTTTTCTTCATTATCTGGATTTGTGGCATGACAATGCTGCTCAATCCAGGGGGCTATTTCATCTAATTCCCTATGTTCTCCTTTTGCGATCTCCAGTGTGTAGTTGACTATTACTTCCATTTCCATTGAGGCGTCCAAGTGATATCCGTTTTCGGCAAGGAATATCATTAGTGAGATAGTCGCTACTCTCTTGTTGCCGTCAACAAAAGGATGGTTCAGGTTCAAAGACCGATAAAGCGCGGCGGCCTTTGTAAAAATTCCTTTGTAATATTTATTCTGGGGGGTTTTAACGGCAGAATCTAGTGCAGAAGGATTTAGAATCAGACTAGAAAAACGACCCTGCTGAAAAAAATTTGCAGGGTCGTATTCGTCGCTAATAATATCTTCATCGCCAACAATTAAGCGTAGCATTATCACTTTTTCGATTGTCAAATACTTGATGTTAATACTTTGCCAACTCCTTGAATACTTCCTTGTACTCTTCTTTTACTTTCATGGCTTTTGCAATAAATTCCTCTGAAACATTTTTGTTCCAGTCTTTTTCCAAACCTAAGGCCCGTAGTTGATGGGGCGGCAATTGTGTTCGATTGATTTTGGTCATTACTTTAGTCACGTCGCTCACCCCCAGGGATGCTTGCTTGCAAGCTTGCTTGCTATAAGGATATCTCATACTTCACCCACTTTCAAGAACTGTTTGCATTAGAAACAAGAAGGTGGAGCCCGTCAAGCGTAGACTAGTGCTATTATTGCCAGGAAATTTCGGGTTAATAATTTCTTCGGGTATCTTCTGGTATCAAAGAATATGATCACTGGCGGCGGTGATGAAGGGATAGGCAATAGGGTAACGGACTCCACCGGGAACACCCGGTTCCCCTGATCGGCGGGAGGCGGATGCCGATACCAGCGGCGGTAAAGAAAAGAAATGCCGTTCCGCAAAATATTTTACTCTGCAGGAAAACAGATCCAATACATAGAATGTAGTGCAAGATCGAGCCGAACGCCAAGGTGTCACCCGGCCTCCTGATCGAAGCCCTGGTCGTCTGCATCATGTGCAACCGGAAACCGCTCTGGAAGGTGGAGCGGTTCTGGGCGGAGCAGGACATGGAACTGCTGTTCAAGGATGCGGGCCTCACCTCCGATCAACTGAACGACGACGCCCTCGGCCGGGTGCTCGAAAAGTTGGCCAGGCTGGACATGAAGGAACTTTTGAGCGCTGTCTCCCTGGAACTGCTGGTAGAGCATGGCCTTTCCATCTCCTCCGTGCATCTGGACACCACCACCGTCTCGGTGCAGGGCGCCTACGAGAACGACACTTTCGGCCAGTTCAAGATCGAGTACGCCTACGGCAAGGACCACCGGATGGACTTGAAGAAGTTCAAGATCGGCGCCGCCGTCCAGGAGCAGGGACTGCCCGTGTTCTCGGAACTCGTGGCCGGCAAGGAATCGGACATGGTATGGAACCGCCAGGCGGTGCTGGAGATGAACGAGCTCTTTAAAGGCAAGGGCTATCAGAACATCGTCTTCGTCTCCGACTGCGTGCTGGTGAATACGGAATCGCTGCGCAGGCTTGGCAAGGAACACATTCAGTTCATCTCCCGCCTGCCGGAGACCTTCAATTTGGCAAATGAACTCAAAGACCTGGCCTTTGCCAAGGACGAGTGGCATGACCTGGGGCAGCTCTCCGCCTCTAATCCCAAGCAGGCGGCCCAGTTACCGGACCTATCATACCAGGGCGAAACTGGACGGCAGGAAGTACGATTTTCTCGTCGTGCAGTCCTCCTCCCTGGAGAGGCAGAAAGAGAAGACCCTGGAGCGGCGCATCAATCGTCAAAAAGCGGAACTGGAAAAGGGAGCGAAGGAACTGGCAGCGAAAGACTTTGCCTGCGACGCCGACGCACAGTCCGCCCTGGATGAGTTGCTGGCCAGAGCGGCTACCCTCGGCTTCCAGGTCCAGGGTAATACGATGAAGGAGGAGACCACCTCCTATTCCCATAAAGGCCGTCCCCGGAAGGGGGAGCAGCCGACTGTAAGTACAAGCTACCATGCCTCCTGCGTGATCGGCGACATCGGGGAAGAATTCTACGACCAACTGAAGAAAAGAGAGTCCACCTTCATCCTGATCGCCAAAGTCAGGGACAAGAAGAAGTACGACGATCGGGGCATCCTCCTGGAGTACAAGCGCCAGATCTCCATCGAGACCAAGTTCCGGTTTATCAAGAGCCCGGTTTACTTAGGACCCGTGTTTCTGGATAAGCCGGAGCGGGTCGAAGCACTGGGCTACGTGTTCATGTTGGTGCTGCTTATCGCATCCTATCTCGAGTACCGGGTGCGCAAGGGCCTGAAAGAGACGGGGCAGGCAGTCAGGCTGCCCGGGAACAAGAAAACCGACCGCCCCTCCGTGCAGACCATCATGGAGATCTTCCGCCTGATCGAGGTCCTGATTACTGGAGGGAAGCGCTACTTCCCCAGAAACCTGCTTTTTCAGGCCATCGACATGGTGGAGTGGGCCGGCTACGACCCCGCCAAAGTCTATCTGGAGCCGTTGGAATGCAATTTTATTTGAAAGAGAATCGTTTTCAAGTGTGGCTGATACCCATCTCTCTCTTGTGGGTGGGGTGGGCGGGTAAGATAACTGGTCTCAAGGTAAAGGGCATCCAAAAGATCTCGGAGATCTAAAGCTGCATTTTCCTTGGCGCGGCCTTTCGGTATGGCGTTTTCAAAGATCATGGGGGGGTCTAAGTTCTAACTATCAGGGTTTAATATTGTCCCGTGCTTGAAACAGTAAAAAGGGAAACTGGTAAATTCTAACACGCGGAATGTGAGGTGTATCGTCAGTGTAATATTGATTATTAAGTTCCGCCCCGGGTTCCGGGCATTGCCGGAGGAGGATCGGTGCCTGGCCTCCGGGAGAAATTTCACCGAAACGAACTAAAAAGTTTGGGGGGATATTAGATGGAATTCAAGAAACCCTGGGTCAGGTTCTACGATCTGGGAGTGCCGGAGAGCTACGATTATCCGGAGTTGCCCTTGAATTGGTTTCTTGAGGAATCGGCCAGGAGATCTCCTTACAAAGCGGCCATGATCTTCAACGACAACCCCGTAACTTTTATGGAGCTTAACCGGATGGCCGATTCGTTTGCCGATTCATTGACCGCCTTGGGGGCAGGACAAGGAGATCGTATAATGCTGAACCTGCCCAACATTCCGGCAACCGTGATCGCCTATTACGGCATTCTAAAAATGGGCGGCATTATAGTGAACAGTAATCCTCTATATACCGAGCACGAACTCGGGTTCATGCTGAACGATTCAGGTGCGACTATTGTGGTTACCTCTGATTCCGGATATGAAAAATTTGCAAAGCTCAAGCCGAAAACCTCCCTCAAAAAGATCATCGTTGAACCATTAGGCAGATTTGACAGCTATGGCGAGAATGTTCTCAGCTTTCGCGATACCCTGGGGAGCAGGGGCAAAATCGCCCGGATCAGTATCAATCCCAAAAATGACATGGCGATCATACAGTACACCGGGGGCACCACCGGTGTACCGAAGGGCGTTATGTTGACCCACTTCAACCTGGTTGCCAACGCCATCCAGATAGCAGGGTTTTCCAGAGTCACCTCGGAGGACATTTTCCTGTCCGTCAGTCCGTTCTTCCATGTGTACGGGATGACCACCTCCATGAACATACCGGTCATGTTCGGCGCCACCTTCATTCCCTGCCCAAACCCCCGTGACATCGAGGGCCTGATCAGGGCGACTGCCAGGCATCGCCCAACATTGTTCTATGCTGTTCCGACTATATATGCAGCCATCAGCAGTTTTCCAGGGATAGAAAAGTACGATCTTACCTCGATACATCTTTGTATAAGCGGTGGAGCCCCCCTTCCCGACCAAGTGCGTGATACCTTTGAAAGCTTGACGGGGTGCAAAATGAGGGAGGCTCTGGGCATGACGGAAGCCACCACCGGGTGCAGTTGCAGCCCCTGCTACGGTGTACGTAAAGAAGGAGTTGGCATACCTTTCCCTGACGAGCTGATGGCGACCATTGACATGGACGGCAATTTTCTGCCGCAGGGCGAACCGGGGGAATTAGTGATCAAAGGACCGAATGTGATGAAAGGTTATTGGAACAATGAGGAGGCGGCAAGAAACGCTTTTGTGGGCGGCGGGGAATGGGTTAGAACCGGTGACGTTGTCCGGATGGACGGGGACGGATACTTTAAGGTGATCGACAGATTGAAGGATATGATCATTTCCAGCGGCTACAATGTCTACTCATTGGAAGTGGAAAACGTCATCTACATGAACGAGAAGGTGCTGGAGGCGGCGGTGATTGGTGTTCCGGATCCCATGAAGGGGGAGGTTGTCAAGGCCTTCATAGCGCCGAAGCCGGGGGTGAGCATTACTGAGGAGGAGATCATAGAACACTGCAAAAAGGAACTGGCTCCGTACAAAGTTCCAAGATATGTCAAGTTCTTCCATGAACTACCCAAATCAAGCATCGGAAAAATTTTAAAGAAAGATTTGCGAGATCGGCAATAAGACGGTGCAGAAACCCCACCCCCGGTCCGGAGGCCTCACATTGTGCTGCGCTCCGCTTGAACGGTCGTCCGGCGGAGGGCGGCCGCATTGCGCCCTGACGGAACGGCTCTGATCAACAATATTGCGCCAGGTGGATTTACAAACTATAATAATAATTACAATATGTATTGTAGGTGTAATATTAATCCCCCGCCACGGCAGGCGGGGGCCCCGAGTTGAAGACGAATCATCCCGGAGGCCGGGCGGCCACCGGGAAAAATTTCTCACCGGAATGGGGGTTTTAGTGTGAGCTTGCCAAGCCGTAATAATCCCTACAGCTTTGCAGAATGGCTGCAGGCCAGGAGGGTCAATTTCTTTTCGGTGGCTGAGTTTTTGCAAAGATGCGCCAGGCATTACCTTGGTGACGAATACGAAGAAATGGCAAGAATTATGGAGCCGTTTGCCATGAGAGAAATAACTGTTGTCAAAAAAATACCAATATGATACAGTAAAACAAGACATGCTTTGACTGTAACTGCACACCCCAGCTTGTTAACACTCAGATTCCTCTTCGATGAACAGGCAGAGCCTTGCGCCTGGCTGTGAGCGCCTTCTCAAACCCGACATCATCGTCTCAAGTACCGGTTACTCCCTCAGGTTATCCCTTTGAACATAAATGATCTGGTCCTGAAGACCAAAAAGCGTTTCGTGCCGCGTCCGGTTCTGCCTCCCAGGGGGAGGAGGCGGGGAGGGACGCAAGCTTTCGCCATTCGGTTATGTTACTGCTGTTGCTACGCAATTGGAGTCGCAATTTACTTAGTGATGAGAGGGGGAACTTTCGTGGGCGAAGTGATGGATTACCAGATGTTTATCGATGGGCAATGGACGCCCGGGTCTTCGGGGGAGGTCATGGAAGTGATCAACCCGGCGAACCGGGAAGTGGTGGCGCGGGTGCCCCTGGGCAACGAAGAGGATGTGGACAAGGCCGTGGCCGCCGCCAGAAGAACCTTTGAATCCGGAGTTTGGGCCAACAAATCTATTGAAGAGAGAGCCAGCGTGCTATTGAATGCGGCGATGTTGACCATCCTCAACAAGGAGCGCCTGGCCAATCTCGAATCCCTGACTTCCGGCGCCACGATCCGCCGCACGATGACGGTCGATGTCAGCCGAGGTCGGCGCCTCGCTGCTGTTGACTGCCATGATGGCCAAAGAACTTCCCAAGGTGGAACACGCCTTTTTTGCTCCGCCCTGGATAGCGCCGATGCACAGCTATTGGAAGCGAGAGCCGGTCGGGGTGTGCGCCGGGATCACCCCCTGGAACTTCCCTCTGATCCTGGCGATTTTCAAGATAGCGCCGGCGCTGGTCATGGGGAACAGCCTGGTCATGAAACCGGCCAGCATCACCCCGGTGACGACGCTCGAGCTGGCCAAGATGCTCTGCGATGCCGGCCTGCCGCCAGGGGTCTTCAACGTGGTGACAGGCCCCGGTTATTCTCTGGGCGCGTACATGGCCCAGCATCCCGAAGTGGACAAGATCGCTTTTACCGGGTCCACCATGGTGGGAAAGCAGATCGCCCACATGGCTGCGGACGGTATCAAGCGCGTGACGCTGGAACTGGGGGGCAAGTCCCCCATTATCGTCCTCGATGACGCGGACATGGAGGTGGCCGCGAATATGTGCCTGCTGGCCTTCCTGTTTCATTCCGGGCAGGTTTGCGAGTCCGGGACGAGGCTGTTTGTGCCCCGCCAGATGCAGGACGAACTGGTGTCACGCATGATTGCCAAAATCAAGAAGATGGTGATTGGCGACCAGATGAACATGGAAACTGACCTGGGGCCAATTGCCAGTGAGCAACAACTCCTAACCATCATGAGCTACGTGGAGATCGGCAAACAATCAGGCGCCCAGCTTGCATACGGCGGCAACCGCCTGACGGATGGAATCTATGAGAAGGGCTTCTTTTTCGAACCCACCATCTTCGTTAACTGCGATAACCAGATGACCCAGGCCAGGGAGGAGATCTTCGGGCCGGTCCAGTGCGTGATCCCTTACGACGACGAGGAAGAGGCCATTGCGATGGCAAACGACAGCCCCTACGGCCTGGGCGGGGGTGTCTGCAGCACCAGTGCCAACCGCGCCCAGCGGGTGGCTGCAAGGATGCGCACCGGATCCGTGTTTATCAACACCTGGCACGTGCTGCGTCCGGATGCCCCGTTCGGTGGCTACAAGCAGAGCGGCTACGGGCGTGAGTGCTGCTACCACGCCCTCCTTGCCTATAGCGAGGTGAAACACGTGTGCCAGGATCTGACCCCGGACGGGTCCGAGAAATTGCTCAATGTGCTCATCGGCTCCAACAAGTAGATGGTCAGGTTGATGGAGAGGAGGAGGGTTTAGGATATGACAATACCGAGATATTTCGTTTGGGAATTTCGCAGCAAGGTCGAAGTCGGTTCGGGTTGCCGCACTTTTGTCCCGGAGCGCTTCGATGAGATGGGCTGTAAAAGGATCGGCCTGATCACCGATGGAGGGGCTGATCAAGGCGGGGATTGTCGATCAGGTCAAGGAAATTTTTGAGGTGCAGGGCCAACCCAAGATCGTCGGCACCTATGACAAGGTTGAACAAGACGCCGCGATGCGCGTCATCAACGACTGCGCCCGCTGGTGCCGGGAAGAGGCCGTTGACGGCCTCTTGGCAGTCGGGGGCGGCAGCGTGCAGGATACGGTCAAGGGCGTGAAGGCCATGCTGGGCATGAAGGTGACGGACATCAAGGAGATCATGCCGGGCAACATCGGCACCTATCTCAGCCCCATAGGCAAGCCGCTGAACGTTCCTCATATCGCCATGCCCACCACGGCGGGTACCGGCGCCGAATCTTCACCGGTAGCCGTAATTTACAATGAAGACATGCGGGTCAAGGGGGACATCCTGCATCCCTACCTGCCGGCCGACTATGCCTTCCTGGATCCTGACTTCACGGTCGGACTGCCGCCGAAGATGACCGCGGATACAGGATTCGACGCCCTGTCACACGCGGTGGAGGCGATCAGTTCGCCGGGCGCGAACTGCATGATCGACGCCCTTGCCATCCAGGCGATCAAACTGATCATGAAGTATCTGCCCATGGCGGTGCAGGACGGCAAGAACCTGGAGGCCCGGACGAAGATGCTGGTGGCCAGCAATATAGCGATCATGGCCTTCTGCATGTCAGGTATATTCTATCCCATTCACAACGTGGCCCATGCTGTCGGCGGCCAACTGCGCATTCCGCACGGGGAGGCCAATGCCGTCCTGATTCCGGTCCTGATGGAGCAATTCCCCAAGCACTACCTGCATAACGCCGCAGTCTTGGCCGATGCCTTCGGCGTCCAGGCGGATGGCCTGTCCCCCGAAGAAACGGTGGCGGCTGTCGCCCGGACCGTGCGTGAACTGCAGCGGAAGTGTGGCGTGCGGCCGCAGTTTGCGCCGGAGCTTGACGACATGGCCGGCCAGATGCTGTTCTGGGCGATCAAGTTTGATCCGGCCGGGCTCTTCTACCCGTTGCCGGACCAGGTGATCAGGGATTGCGTGAGCCATGCCTTTTCCTGCAAATAGAGCCGCGGAGAGGGGCGCATATAGTGGAAAGAAGAGGCCGTTCCGGTTGAGTCCGGGACAGGCCTCTTTTTTTGGCGGTAATTCCGCAACCGTTACAAGCGGATTTAGGCCAACTTCCATGCATGATTTTCCGCCCTTTGACAAAGGATAAGAAAAAACAAACGGAGGGATTTTGCATGCATCACTATACCACCAGAGAGCTGCTGTATCTCGAGGACATGAGCAGCCTGTTCGAGTCGATCGCCAAGAACTGCGACTATGCGGCGGGCAGCGCGGTCGATCCCCAGCTCAAGTCCTATTGCCAGTCCCTGGGCAGTGAGCACCGCCAGTGGCTGTCCGCCACCACTTCCTTTGTCACCGATAAGAGCAAATTACAATAATAAGGGGGAAAACAGACATGGCAAACCAACCACAAGAGAAGGAATGGGCGGGAACGCTTCTCTACCTGCAGAAACTCGAGGCGCAGATGCTTACCCACGCGGTGCTGGAGGGAGCCTGCGACCAGGTGCGGAACCATGCCTCCGGCCTGTTGAACAAGTCTCTGCAGAACCAGCAAAACCTTTTCAACATCATGAGCCAGAAGGGCTGGTACAAGGTGGACACAGCTCCGCAGGAACTCCTGACCAGCGCCCAGCAGAGATTCACCACCATGCAGGCCCAGATGATGAGTATAACCCCGGTCTTTGGTAGGACAAGGATGCAGCGGCAGCCACGTTGCATCCTTTTTATTGTTCATGGAAACGGTTAAATGTGATAGAATGATCCTGAAGTTTGAAGCGGTCACTGACAACCCGCTCTAACAAAACAGGAGGTATCTTTGATGTCAAAGGAGTTTTCCCCGGTTTTTCTGATCCTGGCCTGCCTGTTCGTGATGTTCCTGCTGCTCTCCAACATCATTGCCGGGAAGCTGATCCTGGTAGCCGGGCTGGTGCTCCCGGCAGCGGTGATCCTGTTCCCGCTCACCTACCTCTTCGGCGACGTCATGACGGAAGTTTACGGCTACCGGAAGTCGCGCCTGGTGATCTGGGTGGGGTTTGCCTGCAACGCCCTGATGGCCCTGATTTTCCTGGCGGTGATCGCTCTCCCCCATCCCTCTTTCTGGCAAAACCAGGACGCCTACGCCACGGTGCTGGGCATGACCCCCAGGCTGGTGGGCGCATCGCTCGTGGCCTACTGGGCCGGGGAATTTTCCAACTCCGCCATCCTGTCGGTGATGAAGAAGCTGACCGGCGGGCGGTGGCTGTGGACCCGTACCATCGGCTCGACGGCGATCGGTCAGGGAGTGGACACCCTGATCTTCATCACCGGCGCCTTTTACGGCCTGGTGCCGGGCGGGGTGCTGGTCCAGATGGTGGTGGCCCAGTACGTTTGGAAGGTGGTTTACGAGACCGCAGCCACCCCGCTGACCTACCTGATCGTGGGTTGGCTGAAGAGGGTGGAAGGGGTCGATACCTTTGACTGGGGCGTAAAGTACAACCCATTCCGTTTGGAGGTGTAGCGATGCCGGAGTTTGAAGCCCTGGGCAAGCAGGTCCGGGAGCCCGGGCGGAACCTGGAGACCTTTGCCAGGCCGGCCGGGGTGACCAGGGTGGTCATGGAGAGCGACGAGGTCACCAGTTTGTGCCCGGTCACAGGCCAGCCGGACTGGGACACGGTGGTCATCGAGTACGCCCCGCGCCAACTGTGTATCGAGAGCAAGAGCCTCAAGCTGTACCTGTGGAGCTTCCGGGAGGAGGGCATCTTCTGCGAGGCCCTGGCAGACCGGATTGCCGCCGACGTGTTTGCCGCCTGCCAGCCTGGCTGGTGCCGGGTGACCGTCGTGCAAAAGCCCCGCGGGGGGAATCAGGATCACCTCGGTGGCCGAAAAGAACTCCTGAGACGAGAATATCCACTTTATACGCCCGGACCAGTTTGCCCAGGGTGGTGGTAGCCGCCTTGCGGACGTCGTTGGCGATATCCAGCAGGTGCATGCAGCCCTCCTCCCCTCCGACCATGGCTCTGATATCTTTTTTACCCAGTCCGGCAACCTGTTTTCCCGCCAGTGAGGCCAGATGGCTTTTCGCTCTCTGCGCAGACCGGGTCGGGAACACGAATGAAGTTGCCGCCGACGCTGGTGATCAGGCCATCACGCTGCAGCAGTATGAATAACCCCAGTTCGTGAAAGGAATCGCTGAAACTACCCGTGGCCACCATGGTGCCGTCCGGCTTCCGGTAAACGGCGCAGCTCTTATAGCGGTTGAACAGGTTCCCCTGGCGGCTGTGTGTCGCCCACATGCCCGATACCAGGTGTGGGTGGTACGCCCCAGGTGCGTGTAGAAGCGGCAGGAATGGGAGTAGTATTGCTCCCAGAACTCCTCGTATGCCCGGGGTGAAGGAAAACCCCTCTCCTCGTAAACATAGGTCTCTGCCTGGATCATGCCGTTGATGCACTCGTTGAACAGGTCCCGGGTCATTCCGTTTCCTTCCGTTCCCACCGCTTGCAGCAGTTGACCCGCCTCATTGAAGTAGGCCTCGATCCCCTCCAGGTGCGGCAGGTCCTTGCCCCCGTTCAGGCTGTTGCCCGGCGAGCGGTAGATGTCCAGGCGCGCCCGCCTGACCCGGAAGCTGCTGCACATCGACCCGCAGTGCTGCGGTGGCCTCGCAGTCGGAACTCAGGAAAAAGCTTGACGCCAGCAGTTCGTCTCCCTCCCGCTTGACTGTGGTAGCGTAACTGTTCTGATATAAGACCCTCACGGTATTCTCCAACCTCTCAGCCTGCTTGATTCTCTTATAGCTCAATTATAGAGCATTTTCTCTTCTGTCAGAATAAAATATTTCATTAATGCCGCGCCAACGGCTGTCTGTTTCCTATAAGTGGTATCAGCGTTGCCCGCCCCGGCAGTATATCTGTCATCTCCAGTTGCCATAATAAGGCGTGAAGCATAACTCTAGTCCGGGTGGTCGTGAATGGTCGAAAGAGCCGATGCCTCAGGGGATCATGCCGATGCTGGCCAGGCCGGGCGCGATGCCGGAGAACGACGGCGACTACGGCTTTGAGATGAAGTGGGACGGCATCAGGGCGATCCTCTACATCGACCATGGCCGGGCGCGCCTGGTCAGCCGCAACCTGAACGATATCACCGGGCAGTACCCGGAGGTGCTGCCCCTGGCGGAGGCGCCGGGCGCCTCCCAACTGGTCCTGGACGGGGAGATCGTCGCCCTCGGAGAGGATGGCAGGCCGTCCTTCGGCAGGCTCCAGAACCGCATGGGCGTGGCCTCGGACCAGGCAGTCAGGCAGTTGATGGCGACAACCCCGGTCACCTACATGATCTTTGACGTGCTCTACCGGGACGGCGTCTCCCTGATGGACGAGCCCTACACCAGGCGCCGGGAGGCGCTGGCCGGGCTGCAGCTCTCGGGCAAGGCCTGGCAGACCCCGGACTATGCGGCCGGCAACGGCCCCGCCGTACAGGGGATCAGCCGCCGGCTGGGGCTGGAGGGCGTGGTGGCCAAGCGCCTGGACAGCCACTACCAGCCCGGCAAGCGCACCGGGGCCTGGCTGAAGATCAAGAACCAACTGCGCCAGGAGTTGGTGATCGGGGGTTGGGTTCCGGGCAGCGGAGCCAGATCCGGGCGGATCGGGGCGCTGCTGGTCGGCTATTACGAGCAATAAAGGAAGCCGGGCGGGCCAGGACGGATCTGAACAACTGTTGTGTATGCCGGCAAGGTGGGCACCGGCTTCACCGGCCTGACGCTGGACCGGCTGGCGGAGGCGCTGCAGCCGTTGCGCCGGGCAACGAGTCCCTTTATCCGGATCCGGGAGTGCCGGGGGCGGTCTTCGTGGAGCCGCTCCTGGTCTGCGAGGTGGAGTTCACCCAGTGGACCGGCATGGCACCCTGCGCCATCCTTCCTTTAAAGGATTGCGGAATGACAAGAGCCCCCGGGAAGTTGTCCGGGAAATGCCAGTGGACCGGCGCAGAGGCATGATCGATCGGATATGGTGGGGCATGCCAAGACACATCTGGAGCGGAACGGTCAGCCTCGGCCTGGTGAATGTTCCGGTCAAGCTGTACAACACCGTGAAGGCCAAGACGATCCGCTTCCACCAACTGCGCCAATCCGACGGCTGCCGCATCCGCCTGAAGAACTGTCTGCGCCTCCGACGGGGCGGAGGTGCCCGCCGAGGAGATCGTCAAGGGGCTACGAGATCTCCCCGGGGCGCCACGTGGTGATCACGGAAGAGGAGTTGGCGGCCCTGTACCCGGAGAACACCCGGCGGATCGAGATCGAGGACTTCGTCAGGAGCGAACAGATCGATCCGGTCTACTATGAAAAATCCTACTACCTGGCGCCCGGACAAGGGGGCGGCCAAGGCCTACTCCCTGCTGCTGCTGGCCATGCAGAAGACCGGCAAGGCGGCTGTGGCCAGGTTCGTCCTCCAGAACAGGCAGCACCTGGCGGTGATCCGCCCGGCGGGCAACGCCCTGAGCCTGTCCACCATGTACTTTGCAGACGAGGTGGTGCCCGAGGAGCAACTGGAGGACCTGCCGCCGGCGGATACCAACCCGGCAAGCGGGAGCTGCACATGGCCGAACAGCTCATCGAAAGCCTGGCGGTGGATTTTGACCCGGTCAAGTACCATGACGACTTCGGGAGCGGATGATGGACCTGATCAGGCGCAAGGCCGAGGGAGAGGCGGTGGTGACCCAGCCGGCGGCAGAGGAGCCAGGCAAGGTGATCGACCTGATGTCGGCCCTGGAGGCCAGCCTGGCTGCGGTCAAGAAGAAAACCCCGGCCGGGGAAGGGGCGAGGAGAACAGGCCCGTGCCCAATGAGATTGCCGGGGCGACCACCATCGAGATAGCCGGCAAGAGGCTGCAGCTGTCCAACCTGGACAAGGTCTATTACCCGGCCAGCGGCTTTACCAAGGCCGAGGTGATCGACTACTACGTCCGCATTGCCCCGGCCATCTTGCCGCACCTGGCGGAGCGCCCCGTGACCCTGAAGCGCTATCCGGGGGGCGTGGAGGGCGATTACTTCTACCAGAAGGATTGCCCCGAATACCGGCCGGAATGGCTGGACACCGCCCCGGTTTACAGCCGGTCGAACCAGCGTCACGTCAACTTCTGCCTGGTCAACGACCTGCCGTCCCTGGTCTGGGTGGTGAATACGGCGGCCATCGAACTGCACACCTCGCTCTCGCTGGGAAATGATCCTCTCACCCCGAGCATGGTGGTTTTCGACCTCGACCCCGGCCCCCCGGCTACCATCGTCGAATGCTCTCAGGTGGCCCTGTGGCTGCGCCAGGTTTTTGACCGCCAGGGCCTGCAGAGCTTTCCCAAGACCTCCGGGTCCAAGGGCCTGCAGGTCTACGTGCCTCTGAACACCCCGGCTGCCTATGACCGGACCAAGAGCTTCGCCCATGCCCAGGCCCGGCTGTTGGAGGAGCAGCACCCGGATCTGGTGGTTTCCAAGATGACCAGGAGCCTGCGCCAGGGCAAGGTCCTGGTGGACTGGAGCCAGAACGACCGCCACAAGACCACGGTCTGCGTCTACTCCCTGCGGGCCAGGGAGCACCCAACCGTGTCGGCCCCGGTGCGGTGGCCGGAGGTGGAGGCCGCCGCCGCCGAAAGAAGGGCTGACCTGCTGACTTTTGAGGCAGACGAGGTGGTACAACGCTGGCAGGAAGGCGGCGACCTGTTTGCGCCGGTGCTGGAGCTGAAACAGGAGTTGCCAGATGACTACCCGCTCTAATGCCCCCGCTTCAGAGCGAGTAGTCATCTGGTAAAATGGGGACGCCTTCAATCTCGGCATGATGATCGCATTTAACCGGGAGATCAGTTACAATATTCTCACTGACGAGCATTGCGTAGAGGATGGAAGCGATGATCAGCATCAGCAAGCTGCTCTGTGAAACCGAGAACTATGGCGACTCCCTGCGCTACAACCCGACCGCCGGCGGTCAGGAACACGGAACGGTGGCGGGAAGCGGCCCGGTGGTAGTCTGGAACTGTACCAGGGACCTGCAACCTGCGTTGCGTGCATTGCTATGCCAGCGCCGGCCAGGGCCGGCATCCCCGGGAGTTGGACACCGGCGAGGGAAAAAGATTCCTGGATGGCCTGGCCGCCTTCAGGGTGCCGGTGATCCTGTTCTCCGGCGGCGAACCGCTGTTGCGCCCGGACTTTTTCGAACTGGCCGGCTATGCTGCCGCTCTGGGGCTGCGATCGACCATTTCCACCAACGGCACCCTGATCACCGCCGAGGTGGCCCGCCGCTTCCGGTCGATCGGGGTGGGCTACGTGGGGGTCAGCCTGGACGGCGTCGGGGCGGTCAACGACCGCTTCCGCGGCCGGGAGGGGGCTTTCGAGACGGCCCTGGCGGGGATCCGCCACTGCCTGGAGGCCGGCGTGCGGGTCGGCCTGCGCTTTACTATCAATAGCCGCAACTACGATCAGCTTCCGGCCATTTTCGACCTTTTGGAGCAGGAGGGCATCCCCCGGGCCTGCTTCTATCACCTGGTGTATAGCGGGCGGGGGAAGGCGATGCAGGAGGAAGACCTCACCCACGCCCAGTCCCGGCAGGTTCTCGACCTGATCATGGAGCGCACCCTGGACTTCCACCGCCGGGGGATCACCAAGGAGATCCTCACGGTGGACAACCACGCCGACGGTGTCTATCTCTACCTGAAGCTGCTTGACGGCGACCCGCAGCGCGCCCGGCGGGTCTATGACCTGCTCAGCATGAACGGGGGCAACCGGTCGGGGATCGCCATCGCCGCCGTGGATTGGGAGGGCAACGTGCACCCGGACCAGTTCACGCTCAATCACAGTTTCGGCAACGTGCGGGAGCGGAGGTTCGGCGCTATCTGGACCGACACCGGGCAGCCGTTGTTGGCCGGGCTCAAGGACCGGCGCCTGTTGCTGAAGGGGCGTTGCGCCCGCTGCCGCTGGCTGGATCTCTGCAACGGCAATTTCCGCAGCCGGGCGGAGGCGGTCTACCAGGATTTCTGGGCGGAGGACCCGGCCTGCTACCTGACCGACGAGGAGATAGGATGATGGGCGTGCTAAGCGAGCGGGAAAAAGAGATCGTCCGGGTGCTGCAGGAAGGCGTCCCCCTGGTCAGCCGGCCCTGCCAGGCCCTGGCCGGCCAGCTCGGTCTGAGCGAGGAGGAGTTGCTGGCAACGATCGAGGATTTGCTCCGCCGGGGGATCATCCGCCGCTTCGGGGCGACGGTGAGGCATCAGGACCTGGGTTACGTGGCCAATGCCATGATCGTCTGGCAGGTCCCGGAGGAGCGGATTGAGTCAGTGGGCGCGATCATGGCCGGCTTCCCGGAGGTCACCCATTGCTATCAACGCCCGGCCTACCCGCCTGATTGGCCCTACAACCTGTTCACCATGGTGCACGGCCGGAAACGGGAGGACTGCCGGGAGATTGCCTTGCGGTTGGCCAAGGCCGGCGGCATTGATCACTACCGGATGATCTTCAGCACTGCCGAACTGAAAAAGAGCGGCATGAAGTATTTCCTCGAGGACTGAGGCCGGCTGACTTCATGTATCTGGGGAGGGTGTTTACAATGGTTAAGGAGTACGAGAACGATCAGATCGTAGTGTACTGGGATCCCCAAAAGTGCGCGCATGCCGGCCATTGCTGGCTGAACCTGCCGGACGTTTTTAAACCCAGCGCCAGGCCCTGGGTTTCCCTGCATGCGGCCAGCCCGGAAGAGATCATCAGGATCATCGACAAGTGTCCTTCGGGTGCTCTCAGCTATGCCCTGAAGGATGGATCGACGGTCGACCCGGCCCTGGGTAGTGGGCCCGGCTGTCTTGCCAACAGAGTGGCCGGCGCAACGGATTCAACTAGTTCTTGACTTCAGCGGGGGCATTAGAGCGGGTAGCCCTCGGTAAAGACAGGCGACCAGGTGGGAGATGAGATGTGTAATGCAACCCGGTGCGTGGATGAAGGAGTTTCCGGCGGCGATCACGGTCTGTGATGCCGGGGGCGTGATCCTGGAGATGAATGACCAGGCATGCAAGGTTTTTGCCAAGGATGGCGGCCGCGACCTGGTGGGGCGCAACGTGCTGGACTGCCACCCGGAGCCGGCCCGTAACAAATTGCAGAAGATCCTGGACGAGCAGTTGACCAACTGCTATACCACCGAGAAAAACGGCGTCAGGAAGTTGATCTACCAGGCGCCATGGTACGAGGGACAGAAATTCATGGGCATGGTGGAAGTGGCGATCGAACTGCCGGCAGATGTCCCACATTACATCAGGTGACCGGCACGGCGGCGTGAGCGGCGTGTCCGGTATCGCCCTGGAGGGCGGTGACGCCAGGCTGACCTCCTGCAGGGGAATGAGCCGGTGCTGCACGCTTTATGGGAGCGGGTGCCGGGTGCCCTTTGGGCGCGATTACCACATCCCAGTACTCAATGGATGCATTTCCTTGCATATCAGGAATATTAGCCAAATGGCAATAAAGAGGATTACCATCATTTGTACTTTGAGTGCTGGTTCAACTGGGTCTTGGCTTCAGAGGGGGATTGTTTTTCCCCCACTGAAGCATAGAGCCAGTTAATTAGGGGCGTAGCCGCTCTTATCCCACCGCTTTAGAAGCGGGGGCATTAGAGCGGGTAGCCATCGGTAATTCAAGCTTCGCTTCGTTTGAATAACTGAGGGTCGAGGTGAAACAAATTGGCCCTGACCTGTGGCCTGATCGGACTGCCCCTGGTGGGCAAGACCACCCTTTTCAACCTGCTGACCCGCGCCGGCGCCGAAACATCCAACTTTGCCGGGCGCACCAAGACTAACGTCCACACTGCCGACATCCCGGATGCCCGCCTGGATTTCCTGGCGCGTCTCTATCATCCCCGCAAATACACCCCTGCTGCCCTGGAGGTCATCGACGTGCCGGGTTTGACCCGCGGGGCGGGGGCTGCCTTCCTGGCCGCGGTGCGGGAGGTGGATGCCCTGATTCACGTAGTGCGGGCGTTTCGCAGCGATGCCGTGCCCCACGTGGAGGAAAGCCTGAACCCGGCCCGCGACCTGGAAAACGTGGATGCGGAACTGCTCCTGGCGGATCTGCAAGTGGTGGAAACCCGGCTGGAGCGGATCGCCTCCGGTAAGAAGATCAAGGGGGAGACCCTGGTCGAACAGGCGGCGCTGCGCCACTGCCAGGAGGCCCTTGATGCCGGCCGGCCGCTGCTGGAGGCCGGCCTGACGGATGATGAGTGGCTGGCAGTTCGTTCCCTGGGCTTCTTGACAGTCAAGCCGGCCCTGGTGGCGGTCAACATCGATGAGGACCAGTTGCAGCGGGACGATTACCCGGGTGCACCGGAACTCGATGCTTACGCCTCCGCCAGGAGCATCCCGGCGTTGACTATCTGCGCCCAACTGGAGTCGGAGATAGCCAGCCTGGAGGCGGACGAAGGCACGGCTTTTCTCAGCGCCATGGGAATCGCCGAGCCGGGGATCAACCGGGTGGCCCGGGCGATGTACCACCGCCTGGGATTGATCTCCTTCCTCACCGCCGGCGAGGACGAGGTGCGCGCCTGGACGATCAGGGCCGGGATACCGGCCCGGGCCGCTGCCGGCAAGGTCCACAGCGATATCGAACGGGGTTTCATCCGTGCCGAGGTGGTCAGTTACGACGACCTGTCCAGGCTGGGAGACATGGCCAAGGTCAAGGAGAAGGGCCTGATGCGCCTGGAGGGGAAGGACTATGTCGTCCAGGACGGGGACATCATCAACTTCCGCTTTAATATCTAGGGGGGAGAGGCTGTTCCGACTAACAAGAGCAGAATTTAAAGAGGGAATGATGACGAAGGGGAGGAGATCACGTGATCGATCTGCGCAGTGATACCGTTACCTGGCCAACTGAAGAGATGCGGCAGGCGATGGCCGCGGCCGCTGTGGGCGATGACGTCTACGGCGAGGATCCCACCGTGAACCGGCTGGAAGAACTGGGAGCGCAGAAGGTGGGGAAGGAGGCATCCCTCTTCGTGCCCAGCGGCACCATGAGCAACCTGGTGGCTCTGCTGGCGCATACCCGCCCGGGCGAGGAGATCATTGTGGGTGCCGAGGCCCACGTCTACTATTACGAGGTCGGTGGCCTGGCCCGGGTGGCCGGGGTATTGCCGCGGCTGATCGACGATCGGGACGGGGTCTTCACGGCAGGGGCAATTGAGAAGGCCTTTCGTCCCCCGAACCCACACTTTCCGGAGACGCGCCTGATCTGCCTGGAGAACACCCACAACCGTGGTGGTGGCGCCGTCACCCCGGTGGAGAACATGCGGGAGATCTTCGACCTGTCCAGGGAGCACGGCCTGGCGGTGCATCTTGACGGCGCCCGCATCTTCAATGCAGCCGTAGCCACGGGTCGTCCGGCGACCGACTTCACCCGTTACGCCGATTCGGTGACGTTCTGCCTGTCCAAGGGCTTGAGCGCCCCGGTGGGGTCGTTGCTGGCCGGTACCAGGGAATTCGTGGGGCGTGCCAGAAAAGCCCGGAAACTGGTGGGAGGCGGCATGAGGCAGGCCGGGGTGCTGGCGGCTGCCGGGATCCTGGCCCTGGAGAGGATGGTCGAACGGCTGGCGGAGGACCATGCCAACGCCAAGCGCCTGGCCGAGGGTCTGGCTGGCATACCGGGCATCATCATCGATCCCCGGCGGGTGCAGACGAACATCGTCAGTTATGAGTTGGCCTCCCGGATTACCGACGGGGAGTTCCTGGCGCGCCTCAGAGACCGGGGCGTGCTGGCGGGCGCATCCGCTCTGCAGCGGATCAGGATGGTGACCAACCGCATGGTGAGCGCCGCAGATGTGGAGACCGCCCTGGAGGCGGTGTGTGCGGTTATGCGGTGTGGATCCTGACTTCTACCGACATTCCCGGCATCAAGACATAGCTCCCCTTGTCGGTGACAGTGATCTTCACCGGCATCCGCTGCGCGATCTTGGTGAAGTTGCCGGTGTCTTGCTCGACCGGGATCAAGTCAAAGGTAGACTGGGTGGCTCCGCCCAAATCGATCACCTGCCCGGAAAAAACCTTGCCCGGGTAGGCGTCGACCTGGACGTCGACTCTCTGCCCGAGGCGGAGGCGGCCGTAATCGTTCTCCTCGACGTTGGCCACCACCCAGGTTGCCTGGAGATCGGAAATTGACAGGATCGGTGTGCCGGGCGACAGGTATTCCCCTACAACTCCCGGCACGCGAACGACGAAGCCACTGATGGTGGCATAAATAAAGGATTCGTCGTAGTTCAGCTTGGCGTTATCGTAGGCGGCCTGGGCCTGCTTCACCTGGGCCTGGTAACTGGCGGCGCTGGTGTTGTTGACCGATTCCAGCTTGGCCTGGGCATCCTGCAGGGCTGCCTGGGCTGCCTGGACGTTGGCCTGGTCGGCCTCCAGCTTCGCCTGTGCTGATCCGTACCTGGATTGCGCAGCATCGAGCGCCTCTTGGGAGGCGGCGCCTGACGAGTAGAGGGTATTTGTCTGGTCGAGGTTCCTCTTGGCGTCGCTGAGAGAAAATTCATCAGCTTTTACCTGGGCCTGTGCCGCCAACAGCCCCTGCCCGGCCCTGTCGGCTTCCGCCTGGGCGGACTTGACGTCGTCCGGAAGTTTGTCGTAGTTGGCCTTAGCCAGTTCCAGGGTGGCTTCGGCCTGGCTCATAGCCACCAGCAGGGCAGCGTTGTCCAGTTCGGCTAATTCCTGGCCGACCGTGACCGTGTCTCCCTCGGAGACATCTATCTTCTCCAGGCGTCCGGCTATTTTTGGGCTGATGTCGGCGATGTTGCCGGCCACCTGGGCGTCGTCGGTGCTGACAGTGACCAGCAGCTCGTGCCAGTACCAGGCTCCCCCGGCAATGGCTGCAAGCAGAACCAGGGCTCCGATTGCCAGGGCGATTCTTTTCCGGGATCCGTTACTAGCACTTTGCCCTTGATTGGTTTGCTTCTCATCCACCTGTTTCTCCCCCGTTATTCAACGTTTTCTACTTGAAGTACCGCGCCCCATTGTTGATCTAGCAGGATGCCTATCTTTACCAGATGACTACCCGCTCTAATGCCCCGCTTCTCTGAAGCGGTGGGATAAGAGCGGCTATGTCACTGGATTAACGATTTACCCAATGGTACCGCCACTTGGCTCCCACTTCAGTGGGAGCCAAGTGGCGGTAAGCCCCTGGATCAGTGCAACTAAGGCTTCCGCCTTCGCCGTTGGCTCGGCACAAGCCAAGTTTTACTGATAAACTTCAGTGGGGGAAGGCAAGCCCTCACTGAAGCCAAGAACTCGTTGAACCGGTCGCGGCGCGCAATGGAAGTATCTCCTGACTCTGGAGCCTTGGAAACGGCTGCGCAGTTCCCTGTTAATTCTTAAACATTTAGATCTGCATGTCAATAAAAATATCTCAGCAGAAAAAGACAGCACCCGGGGCAGGCATTCAACTGGGTCTTAGCTTCAGCGAAGTTTCCCCGCTGAGGCTTAGAGCCAGTTAATACAGTGCTTAGCCGCTCTTATCAACCGTGGGTGATTAGAGCGGGTTAGGCATCTGTGGTAAGGGATTGAGAACGTTCGGGAATAAGGCCCTTGTGCTATAATGGCAAAAACAGAGTTCTTAGCTTCAGGATGAGTCCCTCTCAGGGGCCTCGAACCTCGAGGAAGGGTGGGGGCATCGTGGTGGTCGGTGTGGGCATCGACATCATTGATATCGAACGCATGGGGAGAGCGCTGGCCAGGCGTCGCCGGTTGATGGAGCGCCTGTTCACCGGTCGGGAGATCGCCTATTGCACAGGGCGCAGTTGTCCGGCAGCCTCCTTCGCCGCCAGGTTTGCGGCTAAAGAGGCGGTGCGCAAGGCCTGCAGCCGTGCTCTGCCCGGAGCGGTCATGGGGTGGCGGGAGATCGAGGTCTTGCTCGAGTCAGGCAGGCCGGAGATCCGCCTGACCGGTCAGACGGCTACCCTGGCTGCCGGGGCGGGGATTGCCAGGCTGGAGGTCAGTCTCTCCCACAACCGGGACCATGCCTGTGCCGTGGTGGTGGCAGAGGGGAAGGTGGATCAGTGATGCGTCTGGTGAAGGCAGCAGTGATGCGGTCATTGGACCAGGAGGCATGGCGGCGCTACGGCATACCGGGTATAGTTTTGATGGAGAACGCCGGCCTCAGCGTGGTGCATTATCTTCTGGAGCGTTTCTGGGACGCCCGCCCATCAGGCCGGAAGGTGTTGATCCTGGCGGGGCCGGGCAATAACGGCGGAGATGGGCTGGTGGTGGGGCGCCACCTGTACAACCGGGGCGCCGGGGTGGAAATCTTGCTGACGGCGGCACCGGACTCTTATCAGGGGGATGCTGCAGTCAATTTAAAAATTGTGTCGGCTGCCGGTATCCCTCACTGGGTGTTTGATGCGGATGGCTGTTCCCGCCTGGCGGGCGCTCTCGACCGGGCCGACCTGGTTGTAGACGCCCTGTTCGGCACCGGGTTCCGGGGTCTGCCCCAGGAGCCCCTGGCATCGCTGATCGGGATGGTCAATGCGTCTGGAAAGCCGGTCCTGGCGGTCGATCTGCCCTCGGGAATGGAGGCGGATACCGGTGTCGTGGCCGGCGCCTGCATCAGGGCCGACCTGACCGTCACCCTCGGCCTGCCCAAACTGGGATTGTACCTGGATCCCGGCGCCGTCTATGCTGGCAAGGTAGTCGTCGGGGATATCTCTTTTCCGCCCGGACTTACCGGCGGTGGCGACGGCGGCACCCGGCGCGGCGGAATTTTACCTGATTGACCCGGAACTGGTGGCCGGTTTCATACCGCCTCGCAGACCGACCGATCACAAGGGGAGCTACGGGCACGTGGCGGTGATCGGGGGCGCCCCTGGCTATACCGGGGCGATTGCCCTGGCTGGCAACGCCGCCCTGAGAAGCGGGGCGGGCCTGGTGACAGCCGTGGTTCCGGCCTCTCTCTATCCGGTTCTGGCAGTCAAGCTGACCGAGGTCATGACCCGGCCGGCGCCGGAGTCCTCCGGCGGGGGCTTCTCCCGTACCGCTCACGCAGCCTTGGGTGAATTGTTCAGCAGGGTCACAGCCCTGGCGGTCGGGCCCGGCCTGGGGCAAGACCCGGAAACGGCCATCTTCCTGCATGACCTCCTGCGTGGGACCGAATTACCGACGGTAATAGACGCGGATGCCCTGAACCTCCTGGCCTGTGACAGGGGGCTGCTGGAGGACAAATCCCTGAGGGAACGCAGAAGCCGCTGGGTGTTGACCCCCCACCCCGGGGAGATGGCCCGGCTGCTGGGTACGAGCATTGGAGATGTCCAGGCCGACCGGGTCGGGACTGCCGTAAAGGCCGGCCAGGCCTGGGGAACGACCTTGGTGCTGAAGGGCGCCCACACGGTAGTGGCGGCCCCGGACGGGCAGGTCCTGATCAACCCGACCGGCAACCCCGGACTGGCTACCGGCGGGACGGGGGACGTGCTGGCCGGACTGATCGCCGGGTTGCTGGCCCAGGGGCTGACGCCGGTTCAGGCTGCGGCTGCCGGCGTGTATGTCCATGGTTGGGCTGCAGACCGCCTGGCGGCGGCCCGGGGCATGGCCGGCCTGATCGCCGGCGACCTCCTGGACGAACTGCCCCTGGCCCTAAAAGAACTGTCTGGCTTTTGAGCTGCCGGAGCGGGGACAGCATATCCTAATATATCCGGCGGAGGGCATATTCTTTCCTCCAACTTCTGATTCCGGGGGGTGCTCTACCATGACCAGGCCTTGCATCGGGATCACTACCGCCCATAACTTTGAGCAGGATTACTATTACTGCCGGAACGGCTACATCGGGGGTGTCCGGCAGGCGGGTGGTATTCCCCTGATGCTGCCGCCGCTGGTTGCTCATGATGACCTTGTGAGTTGCGCCGGAAGGGTGGACGCCCTGCTGCTCTCCGGAGGCGGGGATGTGCATCCCTCCCTGTTCGGCGAGCAACCCCACTGGAAGCTGGGGGAGTTTGACTCGGAACGGGACGATTTTGAGATCGGGATGCTGCGTCTGATGATTGACCTGGGAAAACCAGTGCTGGGCATCTGCCGGGGGATCCAGGTGATCAACGCCGCCCTGGGCGGCACAGTCTACCAGGACCTGGCGTCTGAGCAACCGCAGTCGCTGCAGCACCAACAGGAGGCGCCCCGACGGTATCCCGCCCATTTTGTGACGGTGCGCCAGGGCAGCAGGCTGTCCACCATCCTGGGGACATCCAGGCTGCAGGTCAACAGCCTCCACCACCAGGCGGTCAGGGATGTGGCCCCGGGGCTGCAGGCGACAGCCTGGGCGGATGACGGCGTGATCGAAGGGCTGGAAGCATCCGGACATCCTTTTCTGTTGGGTGTCCAGTGGCACCCGGAGGGAATGTGGGAGCACGACCAGGCGGCGGCATCACTGTTTCGGGCGCTGGTCAGCGCCGCAGGCGGTTGATGAACAGGCGAGGTTAGCTCTTTACCGAGGGCTACCCGCTCTAATGCCCCCGCTTCTTTGAAGCGGTGGGATAAGAGCGGCTACGCCTCTAGTTAACTAGTTCTTGGCTTCAGTGGGGGATTGTCTTACCCTCACTGAAGCCAAGAACTAGTTGAAGCCCCTCCGTGATCGTGATAAAATAGACTAAAGTTTAGTCTTAACCATATAATGAGGATCCCACTAGGGGTGCCGCAAGGCTGAGAGGCAGCGCAATGCCGACCCTGAGAACCTGATCTGGATCATGCCAGCGTAGGGAAGTGGACAACAGCAGGACTGTAGCCGCACTCCCAGTTGGGAGCGTCTTTTATTTTATGGGATAAGCTAGTGCGAGAGGGCGGATGGGCAAGATGACCTTGAGGGGCAAGGGTTTGAGGAAGGTGTTGACCGTCGCCGGGTCCGATTCCGGTGGCGGGGCGGGCATCCAGGCGGACCTGAAGACCATGAGCGCCCTTGGTGTCTACGGGAGTAGCGTGATCACCGCCATCACCGCCCAGAATACCCTGGGAGTGCAGGGAGTGTTCGGGCTGCCGCCGGATCTTGTGGGGCAGCAGTTGACCAGCGTACTGACGGACATCGGGGCGGATGCGGTGAAGACGGGAATGCTCCATGATGCAGAGATCGTCGAGGCAGTCGCCGTGCAACTGAGAGGTCATCCGGTCAAGCACCTGGTAGTCGACCCGGTGATGGTGGCCACCAGCGGCGACCGGCTGTTGACCGTCCGGGGCGAGCAGGCTCTGAGGCAGCAGTTGCTGCCCCTGGCCGATTTCGTCACCCCCAATGCTGCCGAGGCCGCAGCTTTGTGGGGGCGCCCGATCGGCGGGGAGGGGGATCTGCGCCAGGCGGCTGCCGATATACACCGCATGGGCGCCCGGCAGGTGGTCATCACCGGCGTGCGCCGGGACGACCACTGCTATGACCTCTTCTTTGACGGTGTAGAATACCGGGAGATCGACGGACCGTTCATCGATGCCCGTAACAATCACGGCACCGGCTGCACCTTTTCCGCAGCCCTGGCCTCCTTCCTGGCCTACGGCGAACCTCCGCCCCGGGCGGCAGCCCTGGCCAAGAGCTTCGTGACTGCCGGATTACGCTATAGCCTGCCGGTTGGCGCCGGGAGCGGGCCCATCAACCACATGGCTGCTTTCTTCCCCGGCTGCTGGCGGGATGAGCAGGTATTGACACTGAGAGAAACCACCTTCAATCGCTGGCGGGCGCGGCCTGACCTGGGGCCAGCTCCCTCTCTCTATGTGATCGTCGGCGGCCGCCCCTACCAGGGCCGGGACAGCCTGGGCCTGGTCAGCACCGCGGTGGCCGGCGGAGTGCGCCTGGTCCAGTTGCGGGAGAAGGAAGAGGAGACTCACAACCTGGTGGCGACAGGCGTCAGGATGCGGGAGATCTGCCACGACCACGGCGCCCTGTTCATCGTCAACGACCGCGCCGATGTGGCTGCGGCCTGCGGCGCGGACGGTGTGCACCTCGGACAGGAGGACCTGCCGCCCCGGGTGGCCCGGGCGCTGCTGGGGCCCGAGGCGATCATCGGGGTGTCGGTGGCCAACCTGGAGGAGGGGCGTCAGGCGGTGGCCGCGGGGGCCGACTACCTGGGGCTGGGGCCTGTCTACCCCACCGGCAGCAAGGACTGCAGCAGCGCTCCGTGCGGCCCGGACCTGCTGGCAGAGGTGGCCGGGCAGGTGCCTGTGCCGGTCTTCGCCATCGGCGGGATCACCCCCGGCAACACCCTGCCCCTGCTGGAAGCGGGTGCGGCAGGGGTGGCGGTGATCTCCGCCTACTGCGGGGCGCCTGACCCCCGGTCGGCGGTCAGGGAGTTTGAGGACGTTTTTACTGAATTTAATTCTCACCAGAGCGACAGGAGGCAACGTTCATGACGCAGTTGGAAAGAGCCCGGAGCGGGGGGGTCACCCCCCAGACGAAGGCGGTGGCAGCCAAAGAAGGGGTTGATCCGGAAGCCCTAAGCCACCTGGTGGCGGGCGGGCGGGCGGTCATTCCCTGCAACAGCGGGCATGGTAGCCTGGAGGCGTGCGGGATCGGCGCCGGGCTGCGCGTCAAGGTAAACGCCAACCTGGGCACATCCCCCAGCTTTCCCGCCTGGGAAAATGAGATGCGCAAGCTGGAGGCGGCACTGGCCTGCGGGGTGGATGCGGTGATGGACCTCAGCACCGGCGGCGATCTGGTTGTCTGCCGCCAGGAGGTGATCAAGCGCTCGCCGGTGCCGGTGGGGACTGTTCCCATCTACGAGGCAGCGGTCCAGGCGCTTCGGGATCGCGGGGCGGTGGTGGAGATGAAGGCTGACGATATGTTTGAGGCGATCGCCCGGCAGGCGGCTGCCGGGGTTGATTTCATGACCGTGCACTGCGGGGTCACCCGCCGCATCGTCGAGCGGCTCAAATCCTTCCCGCGGGTGCTGGGGATCGTGAGCCGGGGCGGCGCCATCCTGGCGGGATGGATGCTGCACCGGGGCGAGGAGAACCCCCTGTATGCCCAGTTCGACCGGTTGCTGGAGATCGCCAGGGAGTATGACGTCACCCTGAGCCTGGGAGACGGCATGCGGCCGGGTTGCCTGGCGGACGCCAGCGACGCCGCCCAGTTCGAGGAACTGATGACTCTTGGAGAACTGGTGCAGCGCAGTCGTGATGCCGGCGTCCAGGTGATGGTCGAGGGGCCGGGACACCTCCCCTACGACCAGATCGAGGCCAACGTCAAGCTGCAGAAGAGGCTCTGTGACGAGGCCCCCTTCTACGTGTTGGGGCCACTGGTCACCGATGCGGCGCCCGGCTACGACCATATTACGGCGGCCATCGGGGGTACGCTGGCGGCGGTGGCGGGAGCGGATTTCCTGTGCTACGTGACCCCGGCGGAACACCTGGGGCTGCCTACTCTGGATGATGTGCGCCGCGGAGTGATGGCCTCACGGATTGCCGCCCATGCGGCCGACATCGTCAGGGGCAACCCCGGGGCTGTGGCCAGGGACCGCCAGATGGCGGAAGCGAGGGCGAACCTGGACTGGGAGCGGCAGATTGCCCTGGCCCTGGACCCGGAGCAGGCGTTCCGCATGCATCAGGAGCGGAACCCGGAGCAGCAGAAGGCCTGCTCCATGTGCGGCGATTTCTGTGCCATCAACCTGGTGAATACGTACCTGGGGAAGCGAACGGCGGACCACTGTTAAGTTGACATAATAACCAAAAAGATGACAAAGGGGAAAAGCACGATGGCAAGTTTGGGTGAGCAGGCGGGAGACTTGTTGACAACGCTGCGGGATGAGAAGCCGCTGGTGCATAACATCACCAACTGGGTGGTCGCTAACCTGACCGCCAATGCCCTGCTCCAGATTGGAGCGCTGCCGGTGATGGCCCACGCCCGGGAAGAGGTGGAGGAGATGGTGGGTATCGCCGGCGCCCTGGTGCTGAACATCGGCACCCTGACATCGCCGCTGGTTGACGCCATGCTGCTGGCGGGCAAACGGGCGAACCAGGTCGGGGTTCCGGTAGTGTTTGACCCGGTGGGAGCCGGCGCTACCAGCCTGCGCACGGAGACATCGCACTTCCTGCTGCGTGAACTGGATGTGGACATCCTGCGCGGGAACAGCGGGGAGATCTCGGTCTTGGCGGGCCTGGGGGGAGAGGTCAAGGGCGTGGAGGCGGTGGCTTCCGGGGGCGAGCGGGGAGAGATCGCCAAGCTGGCGGCCCGGCGGTTTCGGACTGTCGTTGCCCTGACCGGCCCCACGGACTATGTATCGGACGGGGAGCGCCTGCTGGTGGTGGAAAACGGCCATCCGCTGCTGGCCTCAGTGACCGGCACCGGCTGCACCTCCACGGCGCTGGTGGCCGCTTTTGCGGCAGTTACCGGCGATTACCTGCTGGCAGCGGCGGCCGGACTGGCTGCCTACGGCCTGGCGGCGGAGCAGGCGGGCAGCGGGAGCCGGGGCCCCGGTAGCTTCCAGGTGGCTCTTGCTGATGCCCTGTATCACCTCACCGGCGAGGCCCTGAGCGCCGGGGCGCGCATCAGGGAAGCCTGATCATGCCCCCACATGCAACGGGGCATTGTTAGCAGCCCAGACAACGGCTATAACTTCGCTTAGATGTCCCCCGCCTAACTACTTCCCACTTCTCGCTTCTCAATGGGTGGGTTCAGATAACTTCGCTTCACTTCGTTTGAATAATTAGTGGGAGTTTCTCTTTCTGATTAGGCAGCGAAGTTATATAATTAAAGAGCCGTGCAAATCGGAAGTCGGATGTCGGATAAAGACTCGCATGTATTTCTATGTTTGATCCTTTTTCCGAACTCCGACCTCTTGCCTCTGGCCTCTGTTAATAGACAGGCACATGGCATAATTCAAACTTCGCTTCGTTTGAATAGGACTGGACGGCAGCAGGCGGTGATGTTTTGGTGTGGGAGGCAGTCTCCCCAAGCCCCGAGTGCACGGAGACGATCGGCGAAGAGTTGGGCCGGCAGTTGGCCCCCGGCGATGTGGTATCGCTGGTGGGGGAACTGGGCGCCGGCAAGACCGTCTTCGTACGCGGGGTGGCTAGGGGGCTAGGCTGCGACGGCGTTTCCAGTCCCAGTTTTATGATTGTCCAGGAGTACCGGGGCAAACACCCTGTATTTCACTGCGATTTCTACCGCTTGCGGACGGCACGGGAATTGGAAGCGATCGGTTGGGAGGAATACCTGGGAGGCCAGGGCATAGTCCTGATCGAGTGGGGTAACCTGATTCCGGAGGCATTGCCGGCGGAGTTCCTGGAGGTGCGGATCGAACCCGTGGAGCATTCCGACGACGATCGAAACCTGCAGTTTATTCCCAGAGGCAGCCGCTATCAAATACTGTTCAACGAGTTCTTGGCTTCAGTGGGGGATTGCCCTCCACTGAAGCTTAGAAATCGTTAATACAGTCGTAGCCGCTCTTATCCCACCGCTTCAGAGAAGCGGGGGCATTAGAGCGGGTAGTTATCTGTGGTGAAGGAGTTGTCACAGAGATTCGCGTCCTCGGCATAGAGACTTCAACACCGGTGGTTTCGGCAGCGGTCATAGAAGACCGGCGTATTTTAGGGGAAGCTGGCTTTAAGACCGTGCAGGGCCATATGGAACACCTGCTGCCGGTGGTTGACCAGGTGCTGTCAGGCCTGGGGATCACCCTGCAGGAAATCGATGCCTTTGCTGTGGCTGTCGGCCCCGGTTCGTTCACGTCGCTGCGGGTCGGCCTGGCTACCGCCAAGGCTTTTGCACATGCCCTCAGGAAGCCCCTGATCGGGGTGCCCACCCTCGACGCCCTGGCCCAAGGCCTGCACGGAACGCCAGGATTGATCTGTCCGGTCCTGACAGCCAGGGCACAGGAGGTCTACGCCTCTTTTTATGTGAGCGAGCCGGCAGGCGCGGGGTTCCCTCTGCGGTAGGGCGCGGATGAAGCGGCTCAGCGGCTACCTGGCGCTGGACCCCCGGCACCTGGCCGAACGCCTGCGACATGAGTTGCGTGCCGGGATCACCTTTACCGGCGAGGGTGCGCTGGCCTGGTGGGATCTGCTGCAGGATGCGCTGGGTGAGCGGGCTGTCCTGGCGGAGCCGGCTCATTGTGGCCGCGGGCGGCGTTGGTCGCCGACATTGGGCTGAATACCCTGGAACAGTGGCAAAAAGGCGCCAGGCTGCCTGCGGTTCGGGCGTTATACGTGAAACCGCCGGCTATTAATAAGGAAAGGGGACACACCCCCTCGGGGAATGTCCCCATGTAATTAGAGGTGGCAATGAAGGTGGCAATTAATAAATTGAGCGATTCCGCGGAGATCGAACTCCGCCATATGGAAAAGGGCGATATCGAGCAAATCCTGGCAATTGAGAATCTTTCCTTTCCAGCGCCATGGGCTGAATACGCCTTTCAGAGCGAATTGAGGAACAAGTTTGCAGTCTATTACGTGGCCGTGCACGGCAAAAAAGTGGTGGGGTACTGCGGGGCGTGGCTTTTCTCCGGGGAGGCCCATATCACCACTGTTGCCGTTCACCCGGATTGGCGCGGCCGGGGTTTGGGTAAGATGTTCATGAACACCCTGATCAACCATGCCCGGAGTTGCGGAGCAACCACCATGATCCTGGAAGTCCGCCCTTCGAATGCCGAAGCCCGCATTCTGTACCAGAACCTGGGTTTCCGCCAGATCGGCTGTCGTAGAAACTATTACCTGGAGACACGGGAAGACGCCCTGGTGATGATGTTGAACCTCTCGCCGGGAAACAGCAGGGGAAAGTGGTAACAGGGAAGGATGAGGGAATTGGTTATTAGGGGTGTTGTCGACCGGATTGAGGGGGATACGGTGGTGGTGCTGCTGGGAGATGAAGGTTTCGCAGCCCGCTGGCCGCTGTCTCTGCTGCCGGAGGTGCAGGAGAGCGACCTGCTCTGTTTCGATTTCAAGCTGGAATTGCCGGCCTCGGAGGTAAAGAAGATGTCTCCGAAGACACTGCTGGAACGCCTGGTCTGGCAACGCTAATTTCACCGAGGGCTACCCGCTCTGATGCCCCCGCTTCTTTGAAGCGGTGGGATAAGAGTGGCTACGCCTCTAGTTGAAGGCTGCACAGGAGGGCGGACTTGGTGCCGGTTTATATCCTGGGTATTGAGACAAGCTGTGATGAAACTGCAGCGGCTGTGGTCAGAGACGGAGAGGCCGTGGTCTCAAATGTCATTGCCTCTCAGATCGACATCCACCGCCAGTACGGCGGCGTGGTGCCGGAGGTTGCCTCCCGCCAGCACCTGGAAAAGATCACTGAGGTTGTGGAGGCCGCGCTGGCAGGGGCAGGGCTGAGTTTTGCCGATCTCAGCGGCGTTGCCGTTACCGTCGGCCCCGGGCTGATCGGGGCGCTGCTGGTCGGCGTGGCGGCCGCCAAGGCCTATGCCTATGCCCAACGGATCCCGCTGCTGGCGGTGCACCACCTGGAGGCGCATCTGTATGCCAATTTTTTGGCTGATCCCGAACTGGAGCCCCCGCTGGTCACCCTCATTGCCTCCGGGGGCCATACCTCCCTGGTCCTGGTACGGGAACACCTGTCATACGAGATACTGGGTGCCACCCGGGATGACGCTGCGGGGGAGGCCTTTGACAAGGTGGCCCGCCTGCTGGGACTGCCCTACCCTGGCGGGCCCAACCTGGAGATCCTGGCCAGTGGCGGCGATTCCCGGGCGATAACCTTTCCCAGGGCCTGGCTGGGAGATCACAGTCTTGATTTCAGTTTCAGCGGACTCAAGACTGCAGTTCAGAATTATCTGAAGCATCATCAGACCGCCCGCCCGGATGACGTGGCCGCCAGTTTTCAGGCGGCGGTGGCCGAAGTTCTGGTGGAGAAGACCCTGGCCGCAGCCCGGCTTGCAGGGGTTAGGCAGATTGCCCTGGCCGGAGGTGTGGCCGCCAATGCAGCGATCCGCAGCCTGCTGCTCTCCAGGGCCGGGGAGGAGGCGCTGGCTTGTTTCATTCCTCCCAAGGACCTCTGCACTGATAATGCGGCCATGGTCGCCTGTGTCGGCTACCGCTATTTTTTGGCCCGACGCCATGCTCCGCTGGCGCAGGAGGCTTTTGCCAACTATCCCCTGGTGCGCCCGTAGCAGCAATTGAAACCCTGATCCTGATCAGACCAGATGCCTAATAAAAAATAGAACCTTATACCCATTTGCAAGGTATACAGATCCTGGAAGTTGAAGTTGGGACCTGTTAGTTATGGGGATAAAGTTTACATTATCTTAACAAAAGCGATCTGGCGCATGTGGATAACTCTGTGGATATGTGGATTGTCTGAAATTTTGTTAACTTCGCTTAGAAGTCTCCCGCCTTTCTTGGAGGGTAGGCGTGAGGTTGGCGGTGAGATGGTGCATCCTATTTTGTTCCAGTTTGGATCCCTGACAGTCTACAGTTACGGCTTTATGCTGGCCCTGGCCATCCTGGCCGGGACACTCTGGCTGATGCGCAAGGTTGAAAGAAAGGAAGTGTCCGGTCAGTTCGTGATTGACTTTGTACTGCTGGGGACAGTGGCGGGCGTAATCGGATCCCGCCTGGTCTACATCCTGCTGTACGACCCCGGTTATTACCTGAGCCATCCCCTGCAAATCTTTATGCTGCAGCAAGGAGGCCTGGCTTTTTACGGCGCAGTCTTGTTCAGCCTGATTGCTGCCATCATCTATCTGCGTTGGACAAAGATACCCGTGCTGGCCTTTTTGGACCTGGCAGCCCCCTCCCTGATGCTGGGCTATGCCATCGCCCGTATCGGCTGTTTCTTAAACGGGTGCTGCTATGGGTTACCGACCAGCCTGCCCATAGGCATGGTCTTTCCGGTGGTCGACGACCTGCCCCGCTACCCGACCCAGTTGTTTTCCTTGGCGGCCGGCCTGCTGATCTTTCTCATCCTGGAGTGGGTCTCGCCCCGCATCCGCTTTCGGGGCCAGGTGGTGGCCCTATTGTTCATCCTTTACGGCGTGACGCGCTCCGTGATCGAGTTGTTCCGGGAAAACTCCACCTTCTGGGGGGGTTACCACGCTTCGTTGGCCGCTCTGGGCGTTGCCCTGGCGGGTGGTATCTGGTACTATTACCTGGCGCGGCAGCAACATCGATCCTGCCTCATCCGACCTGCGGGCACAGGGGTCAGAAGCATGAAGTCAGGGGTTGGAAAAGATTTAAGAAAGATTGAAGACAGTATCTCGTTGAATAATGAAAAGGAAGGCCTTGCTGGCGCATGCATCCGTTCATTTTGTGGGAGGCTGCAATAAAGGAGAACGTCCTGCCGCTGACATCCGCCTGCAACCTCAGGTGTGTCTTTTGCAGCAATCTTCAGAACCCACGGGGCGTGAGGGTATATCATGTCCCCCACTTGTCCCTGCCGCTCGCCCTGAACCTGATCCCCCGCCTTGACCCCCGGCGCAAGATTATTATCGGCGAAGCGGCTACCCGCATCAGTGAGGGCGAGCCCTTCACCCACCCCCACGTCTGGCAGGCGCTGGAGGCGGTCAGGGAGCGCTATCCGCAAACTCCCTTGCAGATCACCACCAACGGCACTTTTTTGAATCGTGAGGCTGTCCAGAGACTGGCAGGGATGGGACGGCTGGAGGTCAACCTGTCCCTGAACAGCGCCACCCCGGGAGGGCGCCGCCTGTTGATGGGCGACCGGAATCCGGAACGGGCGCTTGAGCGCCGCCCGCCTTCTCGGTGAGGCCGGCGTCACCTATCATGGCAGCCTGGTGGCCATGCCGCACCTGGTCGGATGGGGGGACCTGGCAACCACCTGCCACTTTTTGCAGGAGCAGGGAGCGGCTACGATCCGGGTCTTTCTACCGGGATTTACCAAGCTGGCCGCCTCCTGGCTGCGTTTCGATCCCCTGGACATGCACCGGCGGCTCTGCGTGTTTGTGCGTGAACAGCAGGAACGGATGCGCATTCCACTGCTGCTGGAGCCATTCCTGGCTGGCGCCGGGGAGCAGTTGCAGGCTGAGATCGCCGGAGTGATGGACGACTCTCCGGCCGAACGGGCAGGGGATGTGATCCTGCAGTAGGGCGGGAGGTGCATCAGGGCGGTGCACGGCAGACAGGTACGGCTGCCAGTGGAGATCGAGATGGCCGGCTTGTCGGTTCGGGCCGGAGATCGGGTTGCGGCAGGATCGCCAGCATTGCTCAAAAAGCGGGGCGGGGCGTCGGGGCTGGTGCTGAACTACGACCTGGACTGGAGCCTGGTGGCCAAGGCGGCTCAGGTGATCCGCCACCACCGCGCCAGGCGGGTGCTGGTCCTGACCTCCGTTTGGGGTCTTCCCTGGCTGCGGTTGGCCCTGCCCGAGTTGGAGAGGGCCTGTAGGGGCGGTGTGCGCCTGGAGGCTGTCCCCAACCGTTTTTTTGGCGGCTCCACATCTGCTGCCGGACTGCTGACCACCCTCGATTTCGCAGCCGCCATCAAGAACACCAGAGACCGGGCGCCCTTTGGGCGCGGGCAGGATCACGATCTCCTGCTGCTGCCCGGCGTCGCCTTCGACAGCCGGGGGCGTGACCTGCTGGGCAGGCCTTACTCACATCTTCAGGCCCTGACGAAGGCTGCCGTCAGGATTGTTTAGGAAGATAAAATCCGGTACAATATGTATTATGTTGAGACTTCTGTTTTGAATAGCATGCATTCTTTTGTCCGACATCCGACTTCCTGCATCTGACGTCTGAATTGATGGAGGTAGCATGTATGAAAGCCGTGTTTGATACCTATGAGTGCCCATTTGGTCAGATCCACGTGGTAATGGATGAGATCGGAGTCAGAGGGGTGACACTCACTGCTGAGCAATGGGATGATTACGCTGCCGGGCACGGCGAGATGGAGCGGGATGCGAGATTGTGCCGGGACGCCATCAAGGAGCTTGACGAGTATTTTTCAGGAAAAAGGTTTAGGTTCACGGTACCTTTATCAATAGAGGGGACTGAATTTTGTAAAAAAGTCTGGCAAGAACTGTTGTCCATTCCTTTCGGGTCAACCCGCAGCTATGCCGACATCGCTTTGACGATCGGTAAACCCAAGGGCTACAGGGCTGTCGGGCAGGCGAACAGGAAAAACCCTATCCCCATTTTTATTCCGTGCCATCGCGTGACCGGCAAGAATGGCGATCTGACAGGATATTGCGGGACAAAGAACATAGGACTGAAAGAATATCTACTGCAAATGGAAGGTTCATACGCTTGCAAGGCAGGAAACAGTTCAGGGTGTGTGGGCAGGGGGATAATCTGATGAGGGACGAACTCGGGAGAACCATTGATTACTTGCGGATATCCTTGATTGACCGCTGCAACTTGCGCTGTTTCTATTGTATGCCAGCCTCAGGGGATTAAGGCCAAGCCAAAAGAGGAGATCCTCAGGCTGGAGGAAATAGTTCGTGTGGCGGAGGTCGCCCTGCAGTTGGGGATTGACAAATTCCGGCTGACCGGGGGCGAGCCCTTGCTGAGAAAGGGGATCATTCCCTTTGTCAGGGCGCTCAACCAGTTGCCGGGGGTCAAGGACATTACGGTTACCACCAATGGGGTCTTTCTCTCGCAACTCGGTGAACAATTGCGAGAGGCCGGAGTGAGGAGGCTGAACATCAGCCTCGATACCATGGACCCGAAGAAATACAGGCAGATCACGCGCGGGGGCGAATTCAATCAGGCCTGGCAGGGAATCGAGGATGCGCTCAGGATCGGTTTCTTTCCGGTCAAGATTAACACCATTGCCCTGAAAGGCATAAACGATGACGAGTGGGTGAAGCTTGCCCGCCTCACTCTTGATTATCACCTGGATGTGCGCTTTCTCGAGTTGATGCCGGTGGGACTCAGTTGGGAGATGGCGGGAAACAATTTTGCCTCCTATCATGAGGTCCTGAACCGGATCGAAAAGAGCGCCGGCAAGTTGATTCCGGTAGAGGCCGCGGTTGGCAGCGGCCCGGCGCAATACTACCAGTTGCCGGGGGCGCAGGGGAAGATCGGCTTCATTCATGCCACGAGCGAACCATTCTGTGCCTCCTGCAACCGGGTGCGCCTTACCGCAGACGGTAAACTGCGCCCCTGCCTCCATGACCGGCGCGAGATTGACCTGCGACAACCGCTCCGGGCAAAAGCCGGCGATCAGGAACTGCAAGAATTGTTCCGCCAAGCGCTGGCAATTAAACCGGCAGGGTATCATCAGGCGATGGGGGCGCACCCGGCCGCCCCGGGCTCATTGCACCCGCCCGGGCGGGCAATGTCCCAGATCGGAGGTTGAGACATGGTTGGCGTTGTGAAGGCAAGCGGGATTATCCTGGCCGGCGGTCAGGGTTCTCGTATGGGCCGGGACAAGACACTGATGCTGTACCAGGGAGAGACCATGCTGGAACGGGCTGTGAGGGAGTTGCGTCAAGCCGTGGATGAGATCGTCATCGTGGTCAAAGATAAATTAAAATGCCACATTCCAGGTGTGGTGGAAATACCGGATATTTACCCGGGCATGGGTCCACTGGGCGGAATCCATGCGGGCCTATTGCAGATCAACAATAGGGTGGGATTTGTTATTGGCTGTGATCTGCCGTTTTTTACGTCCAGGTTGGCGTCATTCTTGTTGGGCCGTAGTCCCGGGTATGATGTTGTCGTTCCTAAAGTGAACAATTACTGGGAACCCGTGTGTGCGGTCTATTCGCAAGGTTGTATCGGCCCCATTGAGAAATGTCTGCAATCTGGAATAAGGAGAGTTTGTGCATTCTATCCTGATGTCCGGGTCTTAGAGGTTGATCAAAAGGAAATCAGCCTGATCGGTCAGACCGAGACTCTGTTTTATAACGTGAATACATCTGATGAGTACAAGTTGCTTTTGCAGCAGACGTCAGAATAAGTTCCGCGAGGGGATTTACGTTGAAGAAGACGCCGGTCATATCCTTTGTCGGAAATTCGGATTCAGGGAAGACCACGCTTTTAGAGAAAGTAGTCGGAAGGCTGACCGCAGAAGGAATTAAGGTTGCTGTGATCAAGCATGACACGCACCGGTTTGAGATGGATCAACCGGGTAAAGACACGTGGAGAATGGCGCAGGCCGGGGCGGATGTCGTGGCTATCTCCTCACCGGAAAAAGTGGCTGTGATTGCCAGGGTGGCAAAGGAAAAGAGTCTTGACGAAGTGCTGGCAATGATTCCCGGTGTGGATATCGTTCTTACCGAAGGGTATAAATCCGGCAACAAACCGAAGATCGAGGTATACAGGTCAGGAGCGCATGCTGAGCGGCTCCGGGTCTCTCAAGGCCTGCTTGCCATGGCCAGCGATATCGAATGGGATGACCTGGAGGTGCCCTGTTATCATCTCGACGACATCGAAGGCATTGTCGGGGAAATAAAAAAGTACATGGAGAATTACTCCTACTTGTAGAACGCATGCCTGCCGATCTGCTTGAGATAGGTCAGGGCGCTCTCGAAAAAGGAACTCGCGGCCTTCACGGGGTTGTAGAAGAAGAGCGCTCCGCCGGTAGGATCCCATCCGCTCAGGGCGGCCTGAGCTGCGCGTATGGCTGACGGGCAGGGCTGCTCGTTGATGGCGCCGTTCTGTACCGGCTCGAACTGGTAGGTATCGGTATCGGGATCGTACTGGTAAACGACGTCCCTGATCGTCTTGGGAAAATCCGGGTCAAACAACCGGTTAAGCACTACCGCTCCCACTGCCACCTGTCCCGCGAAAGGCTCTCCTTTGGCCTCCGCATTGATCAACTGGGCCAGCAGGTAGGTGTCGCTGTCGGTGAGCCCGGCCCGGGAGGCCTGGGGATTTTGTGTCCCGTCCGGCAACAGCAGTTGCTGCCCGGGATGGACCGATGTATCGGTCAGATCGTTGTAGTAGACGATGGCATCGACGCTGGTGCCATCCTGCTGGGCGATCTCGTCCAGAGTGTCTTGTGGTCTGACGGTATACTGCTGTGCCCAGGTAACGCCGTCGGCTGCGGTGGCCGCCTTGCCCTGGCTACCGGGGGGAAGGAGCAGCACCTGCCCCGGATAGATGTCCACGTCTCCCTGGCTGTCTGGGGAGAGGTTATTCAGGGCTGTCAGAGCGTCCAGCGTCGTCCCGTATTCTTGGGCGATCCGGAACAGGGTGTCACCGGCAACGACAGTATATTGGTTGCCATACCCGTTATCATCAGGAATGGTCAGAACCTGGCCGGGATTCAGGTCGCTGCTGATATTTCCGTTGGCAGCCATCAACTGATCTGCGGAGATACCGTATTGCAGGGCGATCAGGTAGAAGGTGTCGCCGGGTTGGACGGTGTAGGTGGCGGCTGAGCTTGTCCCGGCCAAGACCAGGCAAAAGAAGAGTGTGCCGAAAACAATACCCAAGACCTTCCGCAAGGCTTTTTCCTCCCTATCTCTGCTTGACCCCAACAGACATCTGCAAGCATTGCAAGAAGTTGTCACTATGACGATGAATGAGAACGACCTATGGCGGGGATTCACCCCAGCTTAGTAGTTGTTCAACTAGTTCTTGGCTTCAGTGGGGGCTTGCCTTCCCCCACTGAAGTTTAGAAATAGTTAATCCAGTGACGTAGCCGCTCTTATCCCACCGCTTCAAAGAAGCGGGGGGCATTAGAGCGGGTAGGCATCTGGAAAAGAATTGCGGATTCGGCAATATCACTTTACGTGTGGTAATTATGCCATGGTTTACATAAGTGATCAACTGGCAATTGCAGGGAATTGCAGGGAAACGGGGGGAGATTCAAGCGCTTGAGCCGATTTCTTGCAGTCCTTCCCGGAGGTAATCCCGGATCCAGTTGAGCACGGAAGGGTTGTTTAAGGGAATATCTTCCATTTCTTCCCGAAGTTCCCGGGTATCTAAGACGAGGCTCTGCCCGGCTACTTCGTGCGTGTAAACAAAATCCAGTTTGGGGTTGGCCGCCAGAAACACAACCAGGCTGTCTACGATATTCCCGAGCGGCGCCCTGTCTATATGGCTGTGCTGAAACACGCTGGAGACGCTGGTCCCCTTACCTGGTTCCGATACGATCACGGTATTGCCGTTGCACCGTTGGGTGGCAGCCCGCAGGAGAGGTAATCCCAAACCCACCTTCCGGCAGGTGCGGGATGTGACAAAGGGATCGAAAACCTGCTCCGCAAATTCTTTTTTCATTCCACTTCCATTATCGGTGACAGTGATTTCGAGGCGGTCATTGTCCATATCCTCCCTGATCCGGAGTTGAATCAGAGAGGCTCCGGCTACCCTGGAGTTTTCAAAGATGTCTGAAATGTGGAGAGAGAGCTCGCGCACCTAGTCCACCTCGATCCTGACCTGGCGCCGGTCCCAGAAAGCTTCCCTGAGCGCGGCGAATGTTGGTTCTTCCAGGCTGATCAAGGTGCGAGCCTGGCTGATTTCGGCGAGGCGGTGGGCATCAGAACAGCCCAGGACAGGATAGCGGCTCAGAGATGGAAACTTTGCCAGGGCCCCGGCCCGGTTGATATTTCTGGAAATTTCTACAGCAGGGATATCGAGTTCCGGTGGGATAAAGCCCAGGCTTCCGATGATGCTAAAAGCCGGCCGGTCAACGTGGGCCGGATAACAAATCCCGTTTCGGGCCTGCACTTCAGCCACAACCTCTTCGACGGAAAAGTTTGTTGAAGTCAGGAGAAGCCTGTCTTCGGTCCCGATCACGGCGCCGGCGGCGCTCAGAACCTGCTGGAGACCAAAAGCCCTCTCGTTATTTTTCAAAGGCGGCAGGTGGTTGGACACAACTTCTTGCCAGGCAAGGGCCTCGTCTGGGCTGGCAAAGAGACAGATGAGGTGTACTTCCTCCCGGGTTTGCACTTCCATCCCCGGGATCACGGCCACCGGTCCCCCTGAAGCTGCTTCGAAGCAGGCAGCAGTATTGCCTGCGGTGTTATGGTCCGTGATCGCAATTATTTGGAGTCCGTTGGCAACGGCTTGGGCGAGGATTGCGGGAGGTGTCATTTCCTCCTCGGCACATGGAGAAAGGGCCGTGTGAATGTGCAGGTCAACAGCAAATTTCCGCATTATTGGCTCCTGCCTTGAAAATGATTAAAAACGATTGAGACGAAAATCTTAGACCTCACTTCGGGCATCATCTGACTCCTGGCCTCCTCATCTTTCCGCAGACTTCCGGTTTCCGAGATCAGTTGATAGAGTCGTCCTGCTACTTCGAAAGTGGGCTCCCGTGAGGTCAGGAACGGGACCCCCTCCTGTTCCGCCTTGGCTATGGTTGCTTCGTCCGGTTCTGCTCCCCGGCTGATGATCACGGCTGAAAGATTGAGTAGCGTCGCTACTGCCACAACATTTTGGTGGACCTGGAGCGTGATCCAGATATCCCCCTCCTTGGCATTCCCCATGACATCGCTGAGCAGGTCAGAAACATAGGCCCCGGTAACTTTCCGGCCGATTTTGGAGGCTCCGCTCCGTACGTTCAGGCTCAGCGATTGTACTACCTGTTCAACAGTCATTCGTTCTGCCCTCCACCTTTCCCTCGGTCTGTTTTTCAAAAACGGGAGGGACTCTTCTTGCGAGTTCTAAAACCTCCCGTTGGGTTTGCATGATCTGGATCTGAACCGGTGTGGCGAGAGGGACTTTCAAGGAGAGCGCCAGCATCTGCTCTGTAAGAGATTGAACCTGATCCCGCAGCCTAAAGATACAGTCCATTTCTGTGGCGACACCACAGACAACGTCTTCTGCCAGAGTCCGGCAAGTGGGGCAGCCGCAGGAACCGCAGTCAAGCCCCGGCAGCCGGCTCAGGATTTTTACGGCCTGTTCGACCATGTCGATGGCTTTGGCAATATCCTTGTCCAGGGAGATAGCGCGAGACGATTCTACTTTTTTTTCTGCCCGGTAGTACCCTTGGTGATAGTGTTCCAGGATCTCCAGTTCTTCTCCGCTCTCTAATTTCGGTCTAAATTGGGCTGTTCTATGATGGATCAGGACCCGCGCCACGAAAGGGTTCTCTATCGGTAAACGGCCCTGCTAAACAACCTCCTTGGCAGCACTGGCACTCGATGAAATTGATATTGCTGTCGAACATTCCTCAGTTCGATTTCTTCGAATGCCTTGTGCAGATTGAAGATTCCATCTATGGCCAGGTAATCATCAGATCGTACGGACCTGATCTGACCTCCGGTGCGGCCCCAGTTCAAGCCGATTTCTGTCGCCTTGGGCGGCTCATCCTGGTTCGTTAATTTGATGATGTGATCACGGAGTTCGGAGTAGAGGCTGGAAATGGATAACGCCCCATCTACGTAGGATTGTTTCAAATGATAAGGCAATTTGATGGCAGTGACCTGAGCGGGGCAGGGAGCCAGGTAAAAACAGCCGATCTCTTGCTGGGGAATGCCCAGTTCCCGGCTTGCCTCCTCTTTGGCCAGTTTTGCAGCGACCTCTACTGGGGAGAGGATTGGCAGGATCTGGTCCGTTAAAGCGGGGAAACACACCTGGATCAGGCCGATGACGGCAGGACAGGCGGAGGAGATCCAGGGCCCCCGCCACCTTGTTCTTTGATAAATTCCCGCATCGCAACGCCTACTGCATCTGCCGCCCGGGCTACTTCGTAAACGCTGTCGAAGCCCAGCGCTGTAACTGCGGCGAGGATCTGCCCAGGGCTGTATTTCATTTTGAACTGGCCAAACAGGACCGGATCGGGCAGGGCAATGGTATATTTGAACTGACTTACTTTTTCTCTCTTGTCGGCATAAGGAATTGTGGCATGGTACGGGCAGATGCGGATACATTCACCGCATTCAATGCAGCGGGACACCAGGATTTTTGCTTTCCCGTTCCGGATGCGGATGGCCTCGGTGGGGCAGCGCTTGATACAGTTGGTGCAACCCGTACACCTTTTCTCATCGAGGAAGATGGAACGACTTCTCTTTTCCATAAACACCACCCTTCCTAAAAGAGGTCAGAAGCATGAGGTCGGAAGCAGATTATTTATTGAAAATTACAATCTTTATGCTTGTTCCTCTGGCAACGTCTGTTTCAATCTCAAAGATATCAGCGCAACGCTTGATGTTTGGGAGACCCATCCCGGCGCCGAATCCCATTTCTCTGATATAATCCGGGGCGGTCGAATATCCTTCCTTCATCGCCAGTTCTATATCGGGAATCCCGGGCCCTTCATCTACGGCCAGCACCGTTACCTCTTCCGGCGTGACCGCTGCCTTCAGTACCCCCCGGTGCGCATGAATAATAATATTCATCTCGGCTTCAAAGGCAGCGACCGCAACTCTCCGGATCACAGAGGCAGGATATCCTACCTGCTGAAGCGTATGCTTGAGACGGCTCGAGGCATCCCCGGCGGCAGAGAAGTTATTCCCTTCCAAGGGATATTCCAGGGCAATTTTATGCCCCGCCCCCGCCTGATCTGCCTTCTTTTGTTCCTCATGCTGTTGGACATGGCTTCCCCTGACACTGTTTTCCTGCTCATGAGGCAACCGGACATCACTTTCTTTCCCCGATGGCAACCGCCGCTCAGTCTCCAGTGGAGCCAAGCGGCGCTAAACCCCTGGATTAAGTCAACTAGACTCCAGATGGGGTTAGCCCCATCTGGAGCAAGTTTCCTTATTATCGCTCCCACTACGCTGCCAGTTTTTTTATTTTTATTCCGACCTCTGACCTCTTGCATCTGACATCTGAAATCAAGCGGTCTCATTCCGAAAGCCGGCGCTGTAAAGGATGCCACAACTCTCATAAAGTGACAGCCCGGTTACAAGAAGCACAATACCCTTTTCTTTGGCCGATTCCAGCACCTCGCTGCTTGGTTGCTTTCCACGGACGAACATGATCGTGAAAACGTCGAGAATTTCTGCCGTTCGGATTACCTGGATATTGTTGAGGCCCGTGATTAGCAAGGTATTATTGGATGCCGTGATTTGGTAGAAAGCCAGCATGTCGCTCAAGAGATCACCAGCGCAGATGAATTCGATCGGGAGGTGAACCTTGTCCTGGCCACAGATAATTTCCGAGGAAAGAAGCGTAATTACTTCGGATAGGAGCATTAAATTCAATCGTCTCCTTCCTTAAATCAGTTTTAGCCAGATTCATTAGGCTTCTGCCATTACAGGCACATATCATATTTTCTCCGGGGTTGCCCGATATTCCTTCTTAATAGTTATCAAAGAAAACCTGGCTTGCGCCGGGCATCGGGAGGCGTGGAAGGGCCGGTTAAACACAAGTATTGCAATTAGTTAGTAGCTGCCAGGAGGTTTTTTTAATTTGCCGTCGAATGGATTTAGTTTGGGTCGATTCAACTAGTTCTTGGCTTCAGTGGGGGATTGTCTTTCCCCCCACTGAAGCTTAGAAATAGTTGAATAGGGGCGTAGCCGCTCTTATCCCACCGCTTCAGAAGCGGTGGCATTAGAGCGGGTAGCATCGGTAAATTAGACCGGATTAGGCCGGAATGAAATTTCCTGCTGACCGAGATGTTTCGGGAGTCAGGGTGTTGCTTAAATATTTGATGAAGGGAGGGATCTAGATGCCTGAATGCGGCTGTCACCAAGCTGATGAAGACGTTCAAAAGGAAAGGAACTGGAAGCCCTCTTTGAGCAGTGGCGTGGCGTCAAAGGCGCTTTAATTCCCGACTTTGCAGGGCGCCCAGTCGATTTACGGCTATCTGCCCAGGGAGATCCTCCACAAGATCGCCAGGCAGTTAAAGTTGCCGGCTACCCGGGTCTTTGGGGTGGCGACTTTTTATGCCCAGTTCCACCTGCACCCCAGGGGACGCAATATTGCCCGGGTCTGCCTCGGAACGGCCTGCCACGTGAGGGGCGGGGCGAAGATCTTCGAGCGGATGAAGCAGGAGCTCGGGGTCGACAACGGAGAGACCACGCCCGATCTGCGCTACACCCTGGAAACGGTGGCCTGCCTCGGCTGCTGCGGCCTGGCCCCCGTGATCATGGTCAACGATGAAACCCATGGCCGTCTCACTCCGGATGGATTAAGGGAGATCGTCGACAGATACCAGTAAAGGCCGGATGCCTGAGTCAGGATTCTATGAGTTCATAGTTCTTGAAGGGGAAAGGAGGTGGAGACACCAGGACACTCGATGTTCGAAGCTCAATGTTCGATTAGTTTTTTCCTTCGAACCTACAACCGTGCCCAGCACTCAAAGCACCACTGGATGGAAACTCTCTTATGAAGTAAGGCATTCCGTCCCGTGTTGGACACTCGCTTGAACTTCGAGAACGGTTCTGGTGGAAGGTATGGTGCTAAAGGGCAGGGAAGACCTGAAAAAACTGCGCGATGAGGCCAAGGAACTGGTGGCGGCACGCGATGCGGAGGGCGTCAAGATTATCGTCGGGATGGGAACCTGCGGCATTGCCGCCGGCGCACGCGAGGTCATGACCGCCATCCTGGACGAACTGGGCAAGCATAACGTCAAGGCCCAGGTGACTCAGACCGGGTGCATCGGGATGTGCGAGAAAGAACCCCTCGTGGATGTGCAGCGCCCGGGCGAGAGCCGGATTACCTACGGAAAGGTCAAGCCGGTTGACGTGCCCCGGATTATCAGCAGTCACGTAGTGAACGGGAATGTCGTTGAAGAGCTTGCGGTCGCCCGCTTTGAAGAATTATAACGGCCTGCGGTGGAAGGGGGATTACGATGCAGTTATTCAGAGGACACGTCCTGGTTTGCGGCGGCACCGGATGCACCTCCAACAAGTCTAAAGAAGTCCAGGCCGCCTTTACCAGGGAAATGGAAAACAACAAGCTCGATAAGGAAATCAAGCTTGTCGAAACCGGGTGCCATGGTTTCTGCGAGATGGGTCCCCTCGTGATCGTCTATCCCGAGGGGACATTTTACGTGCGGGTCACACCCGAAGATGTGCCGGTAATTGTTGAGGAGCACCTGCTCAAGGGACGGATCGTCAATCGCTTGCTCTATAAGGCTCCGGTTACGGGTGAGCAGATCCCGGCCTACAAGGAAATTAATTTTTATAAGAAGCAGAAACGGGTTGCCCTGCGCAACTGCGGTTCGATCAATCCCGAAAATATCCAGGAGGCTATTGCCCGAAACGGCTATGAGGCACTGGCAAAAGTGCTCTTTGAAATGACCCCGGAGCAGGTGATCGAGGAGATCAAGCTTTCAGGCCTGCGCGGCCGGGGCGGCGGCGGTTTCCCCACCGGCACGAAGTGGGAGTTTTGCCGGAGGTCGCCCGGCGACCTGAAGTACCTGATCTGCAACGCCGACGAGGGCGACCCCGGCGCCTTCATGGACCGGAGCGTGCTCGAGGGCGACCCGCACAGCGTGCTTGAGGGAATGGCGATCGCGGCCTACGCCATCGGTTGCCGCGAGGGCTATATCTACTGCCGGGCCGAGTATCCGCTGGCCATCAGGCGTTTGAAGATCGCCATCGCCCAGGCGGAGGAGATCGGCCTGATGGGAGACAAGATCCTCGGCACGGACTTCAGCTTCCACGTGCATATCAAGGAGGGCGCCGGAGCGTTCGTCTGCGGTGAGGAGACCGCCCTGATGGCCTCGATCGAGGGCCGGCGCGGCATGCCCCGCGTGCGCCCGCCCTTCCCCGCCGTTAAGGGCCTGTGGGAGAAGCCCTCGAACATCAACAACGTGGAGACATTTGCCAACGTGTCCCAGATCATGCTGCAGGGCGGCAGTTGGTTTGCCAGCATGGGCACCGAGAAGAGCAAGGGCACCAAGGTGTTCGCCCTGGTCGGCAAGGTCAACAACACCGGCCTGGTTGAGGTTCCGATGGGCATCACCCTGCGGGAGATCATCTTCGAAATCGGCGGCGGCATTGTCGATGGCAAGGCTTATAAGGCCGTCCAGATGGGCGGCCCATCCGGTGGCTGCATTCCGGCCTCCATGATGGATACTCCGGTTGACTACGATTCCCTGATCGCCGCCGGCGCCATGATGGGTTCCGGCGGCATGGTGGTCATGGATGAGACCACCTGCATGGTGGACGTGGCCAGGTTCTTCCTGAACTTCACCCAGTCCGAGTCCTGCGGCAAGTGTACTCCCTGCCGCAGGGGCACCAAGCGGATGCTGGAGATCCTGACCCGGATTTGCGAGGGCCATGGTGTGCCGGAAGATATCGATACCCTGGAACGACTTGGCCGGTGATCAAGGCCACCGCCCTCTGCGGCCTGGGAAACACCGCCCCGAACCCGGTCCTGACCACCATTCGCTATTTCCGGGATGAATACGAGGCCCACATCCTGGACAAGCGCTGCCCGTCCCACCTCTGCACGGCCCTGCTGGTCTACAGCATCGACGAGGAGAAGTGCACCGGCTGCGGCCGCTGCCGGAGGGCCTGCCCGGTGGAGGCGATTACGGGAGAGAAGAAGGAGCCGCACAAGCTCGACTCCGGGAAGTGCATCAAGTGCGGCACCTGCTTCGAAAAGTGCAAATTCGAGGCGATTATTCGCTTGTAAGGTTCAACTAGTTCTTGGCTTCAGTGGGGACTTCCTTCCCCCACTGAAGCTTAGAAATAGTTAATCCAGTGACGTAGCCGCTCTTATCCCACCGCATTGTTGGCAATTATGGCGGGGGCATTAGAGCGGGTAGTCATCTGGTAACTTGGGAAAAGCGAGGAGTGTGAGAAACAGTGGCTCTCGTCACCGTCACCATTGATGGCCGGACGGTACAGGCGCCGGCCGGCACATCGGTCATGGACGCTGCCCGGTCCATCGGGATCAAGATCCCGGCCCTATGCTACGACCCGGACCTGTCCGCCGTCGGGGCCTGCCGCCTTTGCGTGGTAGAGATAGACGGAATGCGCAACCTCCCCACATCCTGCGTTACGGCCTGCACGGAGGGGATGGTGGTGCGCACCGGTACGCCGGCGGTCATGGAAGCGCGCAAGACTCTCTTGGAGCTTCTGATCGCCAACCACCCGCTGGACTGCATGACCTGCGAAAAGACCGGCGCCTGCCTGCTGCAGCAATACTGCTACGAGTACGGAGTATCGTCCTCTCCCTTCAAGGGAGACAGGCATGCCTACGAGATCGACGACGACAACCCCTTCTACCTGCGGGACATGAACAAGTGCATCCTCTGCGGGCGCTGCATCCGGGCGTGCGAGGAGATCGTCGGGCGCAGCGTGCTCGACTTCTCCTACCGCGGTTTCAATACCAAGGTAGGCCCGTTCCTGGACACCCCGATCAAGGACTCAGAATGCGTCTACTGCGGAAGCTGCATCGCCGTCTGCCCGGTGGGCGCCCTGGAAGAGAAGCGAGATGATCGGCCAGGGCCGGCCCTGGGAAGTGGAGAAGGTCAGGACGGTCTGTCCTTACTGCGGCACCGGCTGCACCTTCGACCTGAACGTCAAGGACGGCAGGATCATCGGTGTCACCAGCACTGACGGCGACGTCAACGGGCGCTTCCTGTGCGTCAAGGGTCGCTTCGGCTACCAGTTCATCCAGAGCGACGACCGCCTGAAGACCCCGCTGATCAGGAAGAACGGGGAGTTCCAGTCAGCAACCTGGGACGAGGCCATCAGCCTGATCGCCGGCAAGTTCCGGGAGACCAGGGAGAAGTATGGCCCCGGCGCCTTCGGCATGCTCAGCTCCGCCAGGTGCACCAACGAGGAAAATTACCTGATGGATAAGTTCGCCCGGGCGGTGATCGGCACCAACAACGTCGATCACTGCGCCCGCCTCTGACACGCTCCCACTGTCGCCGGTCTGGCGGCAGCATTCGGAAGCGGCGCCATGACCAATACCATCGGCGAGATTGCCGATGCCGATCTCATCCTGGCCTGCGGCACCAATACGGTAGAGGCGCACCCGGTGATCGGCTACCGGATCAACCAGGCCCTGCGCAAGGGCGCCCAACTGGTGGTGGTCGACCCCCGGGATACCGACCTGGCCAAGTGGGCGCAAGTGCACCTGCGGTTGCGGCCGGGCACGGACATCGCCCTGATCAACGGGATGCTCAACGTGATCATCGGTGAGGAGATCTACAACAAGGAGTTTGTCGCCAACCGGACGGAGGGCTTCGAGGACCTCAAGGCGTTGGTGGCCAAGTATCCGCCCGAGTACGTGGAGGGGATTACCGGCGTTCCGGCGGAGCAGATCCGGGAGGTGGCCCGGGCCTACGCCACGGCGCCCAAGGCGACCATCCTCTACACCATGGGGATCACCCAGCACATCGTCGGCACCCACAACGTCTTCTCGGTGGCCAACCTGGCCATGCTGTGCGGCCAGATCGGGCGTGCGTCCACCGGCGTCAACCCGCTGCGCGGCCAGAACAACGTGCAGGGCGCCTGCGACCTGGGGGCGCTTCCCAACGTCCTGACCGCCTACCAGAGCGTGACCGATCCCGCTGTCCGGGAGAAGTTCGGCCAGGCCTGGAGCTGCACCGTCGGTGATCAACCCGGCCTGACGGTGGGCGAGATGATCGACCGCAGCGGATCACGGCGACATCAGGGCGATGTACATCATGGGTGAGAACCCGATCCTCAGCGACCCGGACGCCAGCCACGTGGCCCATGCCCTGGAGCATCTCGATTTCCTGGTGGTCCAGGATATCTTCCTGACCGAGACCGCCCGGTATGCCGACGTGGTGCTCCCGGCAGCATCCTATGCCGAAAAGGACGGCACCTTTACCAACACCGAACGCCGCGTCCAGCGGGTCCGCAAGGCCGTGGCGCCACCGGGGATCGCCCTGCCGGACTGGGAGATCATCAGCAGGGTGGCCACGGCGCTGGGGTATCCGATGAAGTACGGCTCACCGGAAGAGATCTTCGATGAGCTGAGGACGGTGACGCCGTCCTATGCCGGCATCACCTATGCCCGCCTGGACGAGAGGGGCATCCAGTGGCCGTGCCCGAACACGGAGCACCCGGGCACCCCGATTTTGCACGGGGAGAAGTTCAGCCGCGGCCTCGGAAAGTTCCACGCGGTCGAGCAGGTGGATCCCGACGAGGTCCCCGATGCCGAGTACCCGCTGATCCTGGATACCGGCCGCCGCCTGTATCACTACCACACCGGCACCATGTCCCGCAAGGGCATGCTGGAAGAGCAGATGGCGTCCGACTACCTGGAGGTCAACTGCTGCCGATGCCGAACGCCTCGGGATCGGCGACGGAGACAGGGTCAGGGTCAGGTCACGGCGCGGCGTCATAGAGATCAGGGCGCAAGTGAGCGATGTCGTTCCCAGCGGTGTTGTCTTCTCCTCGTTTCACTTTACCGAATCTCCGGTCAACAGGCTGACCAATCCTAAGCTCGACCCGATCTCCAAGATCCCGGAGTTGAAGGTGTGCGCCGTCAGGGTGGAGAAGATCGCCTGAGGGATAGAGATAGCGCTGGCCGCTCTATGAAGGTTTGGGAAGGAATGATGAAATATGGAACTCGTAAAGCTGACCATTGACAGCCAGGAGGTGCAGGTTCCGGCCGGCGCCACGGTTTTGAAGGCGGCGGAAGCGGTTGGCATCCATATCCCCCGCCTCTGCTACGACCCCAGCCTGAGTTCGGTGGGGGCCTGCCGCCTGTGTGTGGTGGAGATCGAGGGGATCCGCAACCTGCCGGCATCCTGCGTGACGGCTGTCACGCCGGGCATGGTGGTGCGCACCGGCACCCCGGCGGTGATCGAGGCCCGGAAGACCGTTCTTGAGCTGCTGATCGCCAACCACCCGCTGGACTGCCTGACCTGCGAGAAGCTGGGCGACTGCAAACTCGCCGAATACTGCTATCTCTATGGGATCAAGGGAAGCCCGTTCAAGGGCGAGATGCACGGCTATGAGTTGGAGGATGACAACCCCTTTATCGTCCGCGACCTCAACAAGTGCATCGTTTGCGGCAAGTGCGTCCGGGCCTGCGCGGAAGTGACCGGCAAGAACATCCTGGACTTCGCCTACCGCGGTTTCAACACCAAGGTGACCCCCTTCGGGGATATCTCCTATTCGGAATCCGACTGCATCTTCTGCGGCAACTGTGTCTCGTACTGCCCGGTGGGCGCCCTGACCGAGAAACAGATGTGGAGGAAGGGCCGCCGTTTCGAGCTCAAGAAGGTCAGGACCACCTGCACCTTCTGCGGCGCCGGCTGCAACTTCAACCTCTGCGTCAAAGACGGCAAGGTGGTGGGGGTGACCTCGAACCCGGACAGCCCCGTCAACGGGAACGCTCTCTGTATCAGGGGACGGTTCGCCACCAGGGATTTCATCCACAGCGACCAGCGCCTGACCACCCCATTGATCAGGAAAGACGGCCAGCTTGCTCCGGCCACCTGGGACGAGGCGCTCGACCTAGTGGCTGAACGGCTCAAGGAGATCAGGGAGGTATACGGGCCGGATTCCTTTGCAGCAGTAAGCTCGGCCCGGGCCACCAACGAGGAGAACTACCTGGTGCAAAAATTTGCCCGGGCGGTGATGGGCACCAACAACGTTGATCATTACGCCCGTACCTGCCATGCCGCCAGGGGCTGCGAGGACCCCTACTGCGAGCCCATCTCCCTAGATTTTACCCACGTCACGCTGCTGCGCTGCCAGAACAACACGCAGGGGGCGAGCGACATGGGCGCCCTGGCCGGCGCCTTGCCCGGCTACCAGCGCCTTAGCGACCAGGGCGCCCGCTCCAGGTTTGAAAGCGCCTGGGGGGTTGACTTGCCGGAGGCGCCTGGCCTAACTTTACAGGAGATGTTCGCCAAGGCCAATGAGGGTGCCCTGAAAGCGATGTTCGTACTGGGCGACGACCCGGTGCGCGACGATCTTGATCGCGATCTTGTCCGGGCCGGCCTGTCCAAGCTGGAGTTCCTGGTGGTCCAAGACATGTTCCTGTCTGAAACCACGGCGTACGCCGACGTGGTGCTCCCGGCCGCCAGCTTTGCCGAGACGGACGGCACCTTCACCAATACCAGGCGCCGTGTCCAGCGGGTGCGCAAGGCGATCGAACCATTGGCGGGCAAGGCCAACTGGCAGGTGATCGTCGACCTGAGCGCCAGGATGGGCTACCCGATGAACTACCCGGATCCCGAGCAGATATACGACGAGATGGCGTCCCTGGCCCCGCTGTTTGCTGGCTTCAACTATGCCAAGATGGACGCTGAGGGCCTGCAATGGCCATAATAGAGGTTCAGTCGAAGTTCGAGGCTGAGGGAAAAGCTAACGGCCTTGATCCCGCCGCCTTATGTAGCTCCGAGCAATTCTTTCGGACCGGGCTCTTATCCCACCTGCTTTAGAAGCGGGGGCATTAGAGCGGGTAGTCATCGGTGAAAAATAGTTTGTTTTGCAGGAAAACAGCAAGTTGTAACGAATTAAACAGTATCAACAAGTGAATAATGCTCCGAGTCCTGCCTGCCTAAGGCAATATGCCAGTGACTAATATGCTATGGCTGCAGGGCCATCCGGTAAGCCTGGAAACGGGTTTGCCCCCCGTGGTTGGAAAGGAGCTTACACAGAGTCTGATGAGACATCGTGTCTCTAATGGCCTGGTCCTGCCTAACCCGGGATCCGGCCTTTATTTTTTAGGCGGTTCCCGGTTAGTCGGGGACATGCAGCACCCAACCGCGGTTGGATGTTTTTTACGCCTCACTTCTTTGACTATTTTGGGAGGAGTGGTGTGCGTGGATCTGGTCAAGCTGACCATCGACGGCCAGGAGGCCCTGGTTCCGGACGGAACCTCAGTCCTGGATGCCGCAGAAACCGTCGGGGTCCATATTCCCCGGTTATGTTATGACCCCTGCCTGAGTTCTGTCGGCGCTTGCCGCCTGTGCGTGGTGGAGATCGACGGCATGCGCAACCTGCCGGCATCCTGCGTGACGGCTGTCACGCCGGGCATGGTAGTACGCACCGGCACGCCGGCGGTAATGGAAGCCAGAAAGACAATCCTGGAATTGCTGATCGCCAATCACCCGATGGACTGCCTGACCTGCGAGAAGATGGGCGAGTGCAAGCTGGCCGAGTACTGCTATCAATACGGCGTCACCAAGGGCTCCTTTGTAGGCGAGGAGCACCACTACGATCTGGAAGAGAGCAACCCCTTCATCGTCCGCGATCTCAACAAGTGTATTGCCTGCGGCAAATGCATCCGGGCGTGCGCCGAGTGGACCGGCAAGGACATCCTGGACTTCGCCTACCGGGGATTCAACACCAAGGTGACCCCCTTTGGCGATACCCCTTATATCGAGTCTGATTGCATCTTCTGCGGCAACTGCGTTTCCGTCTGCCCCACCGGCGCCCTGACCGAGAAGCAGATGCGGGGCCAGGGCCGCCGCTGGGACCTCAAGAAGGTCAGGACGACCTGCCCCTTCTGCGGCACCGGCTGCAACTTCGACCTCAACGTCAAGGATGGCAGGATCGTCGGTGTGACCTCCAACCCGGACAGCCCTGTCAACGGACGCGCCCTCTGTATCAAGGGGCGCTTCGCCTGGGACTATGTCCACAACCCCCAGCGTCTGACCAAACCACTGATCAGGAAGAACGGCGAGTTTGAGGAGGCCACCTGGGGCGAGGCCCTCGATCTGATCGCCGACCGCTTCCAGGAGATCAGGGACAAATACGGCCCCGGTTCCTTTGCGGCCTTGAGTTCCGCCAGGTGCACCAACGAGGAGAACTACCTCGTCCAGAAATTCACGAGGGTGGTGATGGGCACAAACAACGTCGACCATTGTGCCCGTACCTGACACGCTCCGACCGTGGCCGGTCTGGCCACTTCTTTCGGCAGCGGAGCGATGACCAATCCCATCGGCGATATCGATAACGCAGAATTGTTGTTCCTGATCGGGGCGAACCCCACGGAGGCCCATCCGGTTATCGGCTGCAAGATGAGGCAGGCCCACCGCCGGGGCGCCAAGCTGGTCGTGGCTGACCCGCGGCGCACCGAGCTGGCCGAGGAGGCCGACTACTGGCTGCCGCTCAAGCCCGGCACCGACATCCCGCTCCTCAACGGCCTGATGCACATCATCATCAAGGAAGACCTGCAGGACAAGCAGTTCATCGAGGAGCGCACCGAGAACTTTGAGGCCCTCAAGGAGGCGGTGGCCAGGTATGCCCCCGATTATGTCTCCGAACTGACCGGGGTGCCGGTGGACACCCTGTACGCGGTCGCCCGCCTCTACGCTACCACCGGGAAGGCCGGCATCTTCTACACCCTGGGGATCACCGAACACGTCTGCGGCACCATGAACGTCATGAGCGTCGCCAACCTGGCCATGCTGACCGGGCACCTCGGCAAGCCCGGCACGGGCGTCAACCCGATGCGCGGCCAGAACAACGTCCAGGGAGCCTGCGACATGGGCGCCCTGCCAAACGTCTTCCCGGGCTACCAGGCGGTGAACAACGACGAGATCCGCGCCAGGTACGAGCAGGCCTGGGGCGTGCCCCTGCCCGGCAAGGTCGGCCTGAAGATCCCGGAGATGTTCGAGCAGGCCAACCACGGAGAGGTCAAGGCGATGTTCATCCTGGGCGAGAACCCGGTGCTGACCGACCCGAACAGCAACCACATCCGTTCCGGGCTGGAGAAGCTGGAGTTCCTGGTGGTCCAGGAATTGTTCCTGACCGAGACGGCAAAATACGCCGACGTGATCCTGCCCGCCGCCAGCTTTGCAGAGTGCGACGGCACCTTTACCAATACCGAGCGCCGTGTCCAGCGGGTGTGCAAGGCGATCGAACCGCTGCCCGGACAGGCCAACTGGCAGACGATTTGCCAACTGATGACCAGGATGGGGTATCCGGCAAATTACAACCATCCCTCGGAGATCTGGGACGAGATGGCTTCCCTGGCACCGTCTTTCACCGGGATCAACTACGGCCGGATCGGGGAATGCGGCCTCCACTGGCCGTGCCCGACCTGCGATCACCCCGGCACGCCGATTCTGCATGGCACACAATTCACCAGGGGCAAGGGCCTGTTCCAGGCGATCGATCATGTCCCGCCGGGAGAGATACCGGACGGGGAATACCCGTTCCTGCTCAGTACCGGGCGCATCCTGCAACACTACAATGTGACAACTCCTTATTCCGCTGGTATAATGACGCTGTGGAACGAGGAATACGCCATGGTCAACCCGGATGATGCCTGCGATCTGGGCGTGGACACCGGCGACAAGGTCAAGGTGGCGTCGCGGCGCGGCGAGTGCACGACCAAGATCAGGGTCACCGACCGGGTTCCCAAGGGCATGATCTGGATGACCTTCCATTATGCGGCCAGTCCGTCCAATGCCCTAACCAGCCATGTCCTGGACCCGACCACCGGAACCGGCGAGTACAAGGTCTGCGCCGTCAAGGTCGAGAAGCTGGCGTCGTAATAGCTACAGCGCCTTGAGTGCTGGACAGGGAGGCAGTTTAAGCCTTGCAGTCTGAAGTGAGTCTGGAAGAGGCTCAGGATGCGCTCCTGGGCCTCATTAACCCCATGCGCTGCGAATCGGTTGCGCTTGATCAGGCCTTCGCCCGTATCCTGGGCAGGGACCTGGTGGCGCCTCATTCAATCCCGCCTTGCGAACAGTCGGCTGTTGACGGCTATGCCGTTCACGGGGAGGACTTGGGGCCGGGTCAGGACGCGCCCGCAAAACCAGGGCTGATCGTGCGCCAGGTACTGAAAGCGGGCGAAGAGCCGGAGGCGCCGCTGGCTCCCGGTGAGACTGTAAAAGTGGTTACAGGAGGCCCCGTACCGGCTTTTGCTGCAGCCGTCATTCCGGAGGAGCGGGTACGGCTCCAGGGGGGGCGAGTGTTCTTTACCGGTGCTCTCCCCCCGGGCAGCAACCTTAAAATGACGGGGGAGGATTTTCAAAGGGGGGAAGTGGTTGCCCGGCCCGGGACACGCCTCACCCCAGGGCTGATCGGCGCCCTGGCGGCCATGGGACAGAGCCGGGTGACAGTCTACCGTCGCCCGAGGGTGGCCATTGTCAGCTTTGGCCGGGAATTGGTGCCGGCCCAGGAAGCGCCTGCCACCGGCCAGACCAGGGACAGTAACGGCCCACTTGTGGCAGCGCTGGTTGTCCGGGATGGGGGAGAGATCGCCGGCGTGGAGATCCTGGGCGATGACGGTCAGTCAGGGGACAGGGAGCGCCTGGAGCGGTTGCTCAGCCAATCGGATCTCCTGCTCACGATCGGAGGCACGTCAAACGAAGCGGGGGACCAGGCACAGTCGATCCTGCGCCAACTGGGAACAAGGGTCCTTTTTTGGGGTGTCCGGATCAAACCAGGCAGCCACAGCGGCGCTGGAATGCACAAGAAAAAGCCGGTGGTGGCGCTATCCGGAAACCCGGCGGCCTGTGCGGCGGGCTACGAACTCCTGGCGTCACCCGTGCTCAGGGTCTTTCAAGGCCTGAGCCCATCGCTACGGCGGCTTGCCGCTGTCTGCACCAACTCCTTTCCCAAGCGAGGCGGCCCGCGCCGCTTCCTGCAAGGATATGCAGCCTGCAGCCAGGATGGCTGGCGCGTGTCTGTGCTGCCGGCCCAGAAATCAAGCATGATGAGGTCTCTAATCGACTGTAATGCGCTGATCGACCTGCCTGCAGGGCATCCGCCCGTGGAGGCCGGAGACGCGGTCTCGCTTATTTTGTTAAACTCATGTGAATAATAGAAGGACAGTGAAGCGCCTGGACCATAGGTGTGGCAACACTTGCTGATTTCGTCTTGCTCCCAGTCTTTGGTGACTCCGGAGGAGTCGCGAGGGTCTGTCCTGGAAGGAAACCATTTGGAAACGAGGCACGATGTCAGTGAATCTTAATGATTCCCAGATTGAGCGCTACAGCCGCCAGATTATCCTGAAGGAACTGGGAGGCAAGGGCCAGGATCGGCTTCTGCGAGGACGGGTTCTGGTCATCGGAGCGGGCGGCCTGGGGTCGCCCTGCGCCTTTTACCTTACAGCGGCAGGGATCGGGACGGTCGGCGTTGCTGACGGGGATCAGGTCGAATTGTCCAACCTGCAGCGGCAGATCATCCATGCCACACCCGACCTGGGCAGGGATAAGGCCCTCTCCGCCAGGGACAGGATGGTCGCCCTGAACCCCGAAACAAGAGTGGAAACGTATCCCTTCAGGATCAAGTCGGATAATATCAGGCCGCTCGTCCGGGATTACGATTTTGTCATTGACGCCACGGACAACTTCCCGTCCAAGTTCCTGATCAACGATGCCTGCGTCATGGAAGGCAAACCCTTCTCCCACGCCGGGGTCCTGATGTGGTACGGGCAGGCAATGACTTACGTGCCCGGCAGCGCCTGCTACCGGTGTTTTTGCCCGGAACCGCCACCGGGTGGAGCCGTTCCGAACTGCAGCCAGGCAGGCATCTTGGGGGCGGTGGCGGGCATTCTCGGGTCGATCCAGGCGGCGGAAGCGGTGAAATTCCTTGTAGGCGCCGGGGAATTGCTTACAAACAGGCTGTTGGTGATCGATGCCCTGACCATGGAGTTCAACGTTGTCAGCATTACCAGGCAAGACCGTTGTCCAGCTTGCGGTTCAACCGGGTCTTGGCGTCAGAGGGGGATTGATTCCCCCACTGACGCTTAGAGCCGGTTAATATAGTAGCTTAGCCGCCCTTATCCCACCGCTTTTAGAAGCGGGGGTATTAGGGCGGGTAGCTGCCTATGATAACAGAGATTCAGAAGCAAGAAGTACATCCTGCATCCAACCTCTGAATCACGGAGTCTCCCAGGGGGCGGGGATGTGGCGGGGAACGGCGATGTCGCCCAGAACCTCCGAAATACTGCCGCTCTTGATGATCCGCCCGCCGTACATGACCCGGACACTGTGGGAAAAGTAAGGGACTTCATTGTAATCGTGGGTGACGAACAGAGTGGCAATTCTAGTCTCCCGGAGGATACTCCCGATCTCCTCCAGCAGCGCCTGGCGGGTTGGGAAATCCAACCCGGAGAACGGCTCATCGAGGAAAAGGATGTGCGGATGGAGGGCAAGGGCGCGGGCCAGGTTGACCCGCTGGGCCTCGCCGCCTGACAGTTTCAGGGCGGAGCGGTTCTTCAAATGGGCGATGCCCAGGCGATCCATCCATTCCTCGGCCCGTTCCCTGGCGGTCGGCGCCGGTACGCCCCGGATGCGCAGGCCGGTCAGGATATTGCCCAGCACCGTGGTGTCCATCAGCAGCGGCTCCTGAAAGACAACGGCCGTCTGGCGCCGCAGTGCCAGTGTGTTTTCCCGCCTGGAGAGGATGCCGTTGACATGAATGCTACCCTTGCTGGGTCGTTGCAGCAGGGCAAGAGTCAGCAGCAGGCTGGTCTTACCGGCCCCATTCGGCCCCAGTAGGGCGACCACCTCGCCGGAGCCCAGGGTGAACCGGGTAACGTCGAAGATCTCTCTCTTCTCTAATACGAGGCGCAGGTTTCTCGCCTCCAGCAGCGTCTGTCCGGTCACGGTCATTCCACCCCGGTCTGTCATTGGGGCTGCCTACGATACTGCTGGTACCAGGTCAGGATCGCGGTCACGATAAATGTTAATAGCAGCAGAATGACACTCAAGGCGATGGATATCACAAAATCACCCATGGAGACCTCCAGGGCGATGGCAGTGGTGAGCACCCTGGTCTGTCCCTCGATATTGCCTCCCACCATCATGGCAGCGCCAACCTCGGAGATCACGCTGCCAAAACCGGCGATTACCGCTGCCAGGAGGCCCAGCCGGGCCTCCCGCAGCAGCAGCCACAGAAATTGCCAGCGATTTGCGCCCAGGGCGAGGATCTGAAAGGACATCCTGGGATTGATCGCCTGAATGGCGGCCAGGGTGAACCCGGCCACGACCGGAGAAGCGATGATGACCTCAGCGATGATCATGGCGCTGGGTGTGTATAGTAAGTTCAGCCAGCCCAGCGGGCCATACCGGAACAACAGGAGCCAGACGACCAGCCCCACCACTACGGGGGGTAGTCCCATTCCAAAGTTGACGGTGTTGACCATTAGCCAGCGCCCGAAAAATTTCCTTAAAGCCAGCGCCACGCCCACCGGTACACCTAAAACCACGCTGATCAGGGTGGCCGTGCCTGTAACCTGCAGGGTGCGCCAGGTGATCCTCAGCACCTCCGGGTCCCCGCTGATCAGCATCCTGCCTGCCTGGATCATTCCATCGCCAATGACTGACAATGCCGATGCACATCCTATACTCAGTAGTCAGGAGTCAGGAGTCAGAATGAAATAACGGCCAGGGGATTCTCATTGACTCCCGCTCTTCCCGGCATCGGCGTAATATAGCGGCTGCCCGTACTTGTCCTTGCCAAAATTGGCGATCACCTGCTGGGCGGCGGGGCTGACCATGAAATCCTCAAAAGCCTTGGCCCCATCGGCATTTACCTTGGAAAACTTGGCTGGATTGACCTGCATCACGTGATAGATATTGGTCAATGCCTTGCCTCCCTGCACCAGGATCGCCAGGCTGATATTTTTCTGCTCGGCGAGATAGGTGCTGAGGTCGGTCAGGGTGTAGCCGGTCTTCTGCGAGGCCAGCAAGAGGGTCGGCCCCATTCCCTGTCCCGCATCCAGGTACCAACTGCCGCTGGGAGTGACGCCGGCCTGCTTCCAGAGGGTTTTTTCCTCCATGTTCGTACCGGAGTTGTCTCCCCTGGAGACAAAGACCGCTTTGGCTGCGGCGATCTTTTTCAAGGCAGCCGTGGCGGACAACCCCTTGATCTTGGCCGGGTCGTCCGGCGGGCCAACGATCACGTAGGAGTTGTGCATGAGTAACTGATAGTTGATAAAGGTGCCATTGTCGACATCCGGCTTCTCGGCGCTGGGGGCGTGGGTGATCAGGACATCTGCCTCTCCCTTGGCGCCTAAGGCGATCGCCTGCCCGCTGCCGTTGTAGATCGGTTTCACAGTATAGCCGGTCTGGGATTCAAACGTGGGGATCAGGGCGTCCATCAGCCCCGTATCCTGGACGTCCGTGGTGCTGGAAAGGATCACGGTCTTATTTGCAGGGCTCGGCGGTTGAGGCGCCTGCGCCTGTTTCTTTGCGCATCCGGCCACCAGGCCGAGCAGTAGCAATACAACGAGAACGCATAACCATAAGCTGTTTTTTTTCATGTTCATCCCTCTCCACTTATTTGATGAATTGATGGTCGCATATTCCTGACTTCGCCATCGGTTAGACTAGGGACCACCCCCTTGTTAGTGCCCGCTGGGCGGGCACAGAGATCAGAGGCAAGAGGTCTTCTCGAAGGACATCCGGCATCCGACTTCTGAATTGGGCAGACCCCAAGGCATGACCATGGGGACATTCCCCTGAAGGGGGGTGTGTCCCCATACCTTAAAGAAGAAAAAAAGCCGGTCGCGGAAGAACCGTCGATTCGGCCTCATGATCCCCTTTCCGCAATGGGAGGTCTACCCGTTTCCAGGCAAGCCCTATCGGTCAAGCCACCATACCGTTTTGGCTGTAGGCGGCAAGACTCGGAGAACTTTATGCAATTACCAAGATATATACGACAACACACTTCAAAAATCCTGCTTTATTTGGGGCTCGACCAATAATATTTAACTGCGCAGAACTCCCGACATCGTTCTCCTATTTTCGCTTCACCCATGTTGAGAAAGCAGGATTTTTTGGGGAAATGGAAAAGATATTAAGAAGGATGTTGAACAGGAAATATATACCGTTTGGCGAGAAAGGGATGAAGATAGGGTTGCGAGGCGAGAACACCACGGATTCAACAGTTGAGTTGGACTCGGGCGTCAAGGAAGCCGTCTTGAAGGCTGCCACGGAGGGCAGGATCACCTGCCCTGAAGCCAGGGGACTGGCCGATAGGCTGGGGGTCGACCCAAGCGTTATCGGAGAGGCCTGCAACCAGCTCGGGATCAGGATCAAAGGCTGCGCCCTCGGGTGCTTCTAAATAAGCAGAAGTTCTTGGCGAACCTTATAACCGCGCCCGCAAGCGGGCGCCCTCTCGAGGAGGGCTGGGCGATGGGCACAGAACTTTTTACGGTACTGCCGGTACTTGAGGCCAGGTCGAAAATGGCGGCGCTGCTGCCTCCGGAGCTGCGCCGCAACGAGGATGCTCCTTTGCTGCAGTGCCTGGGAAGGCGGCTGGCTGAGGCCGTGGTGAGCCGTGAGGATATTCCCGGTTTTACGCGCTCCTCGGTTGACGGATACGCTGTCAGGGCAGCAGATACTTTCGGGGCCAGTGACGGCGCTCCCGCCTATTTCACCGTGACCGGTGAAGTCCTGATGGGCTCCTGTCCGGAACGGGTACTGGAGCTTGGCGAGGCGGTGCGCATCTCCACGGGCGGCATGCTGCCGCCCGGCTCCGATGCGGTATTAATGGTAGAGCATACCGAAGTGGTGGGCCCGGAGGGGATGGAGGCCTACCGCCCGGTAGGGCCTGGCGAGAATGTGGTTTCCGCCGATGAGGACATACGCGCCGGAACTGAGGTTTTCCCGGATAATTACTGGCTGCGCCCCCAGGATATCGGCTATCTTGCCGCTATGGGCGAATTGAGGCTCAAAGTTTTTTCCCCCCTGAGAGTGGGAATCGTATCGACCGGTGACGAGATCGTTCCCTCGGAAGCAAAGCCAGCCCCCGGCCAGGTCCGGGACGTCAATTCATACTCTCTGTATTGCCAGACGCTGCTCTGGGGAGGAGAACCCGTGCTCTACGGGGTAGCGCGGGACGAGGCCGATCTGCTCTCCGCAAAACTCATCCAGGCTTACGAGGAAACAGAACTGGTCCTTGTCTCCGGCGGTAGTTCGGTTGGGACCAGAGACTACATCGCAGAGATCATCGACAAAATGGGGACACACGGTCTGATTTTTCACGGCCTGGCGATTCGACCCGGGAAACCCACCCTTGGCGGCGTTGTGGGCCGGAAACCGGTCTTCGGGCTGCCAGGCCACCCGGCAGCGGCCCTCATTGCCTTTGACCTGATGGTTGCTCCCCTGTTGAAATTCGGCAGCTATAACAAAATTCAGCCCGGCGCCCTGCCGGTCCGGGCCTCGATCTCCCGCAGCCTGGCCTCGGCGCCGGGACGGGAGGAGTACTTTCGTGTCAGGTTGCGGCGCAGCCAGGGAACCTTGTGGGCCGACCCGGTGCTGGGTAAATCCGGCCTGCTAAGGCCGATGGTTGAGGCCGATGGCCTGATCAAGGCTCCCCTTGAGAGCGAGGGAATCGCTGCGGGGACGGAGGTGGACGTAGTCCTGTTTGGCACTGACTACGTCCTGTAACTACCATAGCAGAAAGACGAAAGCTGGTTATGTATATGGTTCTGGAGCGGCAGCGCTATCTGCAAGACGTGCCCAGGGAAGAGGCCTTGAGCCTGTATCTTGAGAGACTGGATGCCATGGGCGCCCTGGAGCCTGGCCGTCCGGAGCGGATTCCGGCGGACCGGGCCGTGGGCCGGGTGACTGCAGCGCCGGTCCTCGCCAGGATCTCCTCACCACATTACCATTCCTCGGCCATGGATGGCATTGCTGTGAACGCAGGGTCCACCTTTGGGGCGAATGAGACCAGGCCAGTGCGCCTGGTGCTGGGGACAGAGGCCTTTGTGGTAGATACCGGAGACCCTCTTCCGGAGGGCTGCAATGCCGTGATCATGATTGAAGACCTGCATTTCGCGGACGACCGGACGGTGGAGATCATCGCCCCCGCGGCGCCATGGCAGCACGTGCGCACGGTTGGCGAAGACTTCGTGGAAACGGATATGGTACTCACTTCACACCAGGAGGTGCGCCCCTACGACCTCGGCGGCCTGATCACCGCCGGAGTGATGGAGGTGGATGTCTTTCCCAGGCCGAGGGTCGCCATCCTGCCCACAGGGACAGAGTTGGTGCTGCCGGGCGAGCCCCTTGTGCCCGGCGCTATTATTGAATCGAACAGCCGGGTCCTGGGCGTACTGGTTGAGGAGTGGGGCGGTACGCCGATCCTGGCGCCACCCACCATAGACGACTATGACCTGTTGAAAAAGGTGGTCCTGGATTACCTGGACCGATCCGATATGCTCGCCGTGATCGCCGGTTCCTCGGCCGGCCGGGAGGACTTCACCGCCTCCCTGTTCCGGGAGTTGGGAGAGGTTTACGTGCACGGTGTTGCCATCAAACCGGGCAAGCCGGTGATCCTGGCCTCGATTCAGGGCAAGCCGGTGATCGGTGTGCCCGGATACCCGGTTTCTGCGGTCCTCGCCTGGGAATTTTTCGGTCGTCCGGTACTGGCACGAAAGTGCGGGCTGACTGTGCCTGTCCGGCAAAGGGCGAAGGCCTACCTCGGCCGGAAGACGGTTTCCTCCCTGGGCGCCGAGGAGTTCATCCGGGTCAAGCTCGGACGGGTTCGGGACCGGCTGGCGATCCAGACGCTGCCCCGGGGAGCCGGCACTGTCACCTCCCTGGTGCAGGCTGATGCTATTCTGACTGTGCCGCGGCTTTCGGAGGGATTTCCGGCCGGGTCGGAGGTGGAGGTGGAACTGCTCAGGCCATTGGAGCAGATCGCCCGCACCACGGTAGTGGTGGGCAGCCATGACCTGGTGCTGGACATCATTGCCAACCTGATCCAGGAACGGCGCCCGGGTCGCCGGCTGATCTCCTCCCACGTGGGAAGCATGGGTGGTTTGACCGCCTTGCTCAGGGGCGAGGCCCACCTGGCCGGCATCCACCTGCTGGATGAGGATTCGGGGACATACAATCTTCCTGCCGTACGGCAGATCCTGGGGGATAGGCCGATGGCTCTGGTCAACCTGTCCTATCGTACCCAGGGGATGATGATCCCCAGGGGCAACCCCCTGGCGATCAGCGGGCTGTCGGACCTGATCAGGCCGGGAGTGCGATTTATCAATCGCCAGCGGGGTTCAGGCACGCGCCTGTTGTTGGATTACCTGCTGCGCAAGGAGCAAATCGCACCTGGACAGATCTCCGGTTACGAGCGGGAGGAGTACACGCACCTGGCCGTAGCGGTGTCGGTAGCCTCCGGCAACGCCGATGTGGGGTTGGGGATTCAGGCCGCCGCCGCATCCCTGGGCCTGGATTTTATTCCAGTTGGGGATGAGCGCTACGACCTGTGTATACCCGCCGATCTCTGGGAGACGGAAGAGATCCTCGTGGTCCGGGAAATCCTGAATGACCCGGAGTTCAGCAAGGCCGTGGGGGGGTTGCAGGGATACGACTTCCGGGATTGCGGCAGGATTTTCAACCAACCTTAACAGAGGCCTGTGGCCAGAGGGGCGGAGCAATAGCAATTTCCTAGATTCAGTTGAAGAGATAGGCTAAGCAAAGAAGCTGGGGTATTAGAGCGGATAGCCCTCGGTAAAGGGAAAGGAGATGAGGTGACAATGGAGTTGGAAAACTTGAATCAAGCACGATTGGATGCCTTGAAGGAGATAGCGAATATTGGCGTGGGAAATGCTGCTACTGCTTTGTCTAAATTGATCGATGACAAGATAACCATGGCCGTGCCGGCTGTTGCTGTCCTTCCCTTCGCTGAACTCTCCCAGGTGGCAGGTGAAGGCGATACCTATGTCGCCGGGGTGTACCTCAAGGTATCGGGCATCCCCGGAGAAATCTTGTTTATCATGTCCTATCCGGAGGCTAAACAGTTGGCCTCGCTGATGCTCAAGCAGCAGAACAACGACACGTTGTTGAGCGAGATGGAATGTTCCGCAATCAAAGAGGCCGGCAACATTTTAACCGGCAGTTTCTTGACTGCCTTGAGCGATCTGACGTCCTTGAGTTTTCGCTATTCCGTTCCCTATTTTTGCGCTGACATTTTTGAGGCAATCTTGGGGTCCATGCTGCACCAACTGGCTGTGGAAGGAGATTACGCTCTATTTATTAAAACAGAACTATATTATCGAACAGAAAAGCTGGTTGGGAACTTTTTCTATTTGCCGCAGGCCAACTCTCTGGATCTGATGTTTGAGGCTATCGGAGTCAAAATGTAACTCAACTGGGATTATTACCTTGAACAATGGGGTGTAGCATGTAGTTCTCCGCTCCGATCGGCTTCCTTGTAGTATTGGCACCCGCTCGAACCTTGAGGAGTCGCTTCAGATAGGAGACAGCAGGGATGTTTTGAGGGAGGCGGCGCCACTGTCTTGTGATTCTGTGGGAATCGCCGAGTTAAAGGTAGTAAAATCACCCGTTAACTTATCCGTGATTGGGCTGGGCTCATGTATCGGGGTGTGCCTCTATGATCCTGTTGCCCAAACCGGTGGTATCGCTCACGTGATGCTGCCCACCTCGAAAATTACCAAGGGGGTTGTGAACAGGGCCAAGTTTGCAGACACTGCCGTGAATGCCCTTTTGGAAGAGATGCAGCAAGTGGGCGCCCTCTCCAACAGAATTATTGCCAAGATTGTTGGCGGCGCTCACATGTTTCACATTCCGGAAGACCAGAATTCCATGAATCTTGGAGAGAGAAATGCGGCCGCTGTGAGGCTCGCCCTGGAAAAGTACAACATCCAGTTGGTAGCGGAAGACACCGGAGGGCAGCATGGCCGCACGATTATAATGGATACGGCAACAGGCTCCGTGCTGGTCAAAACGATTAACCTGGGAGAGAGGATTATATAGTCAATAAGTCCTATATAGGGTAAATGGTCCTATGTGCTGCTTAGAATTCAAATTATTTCTTGACATGTCAAACGCCACAGTATTAATATAATATCGACAAATTGTAGTTATTTTTTCCTAGCCTGTAGTCATCTCCAATCAGAGAAGGCACAGGATAAATTGAAAGAAGAAAATAATAATAAAGTAGACCCCTGACCTCTGTGCTCGCTAGGCGGGCACCGACTTCTTGTTTCTACATCTGATTTTGGAGGCTGGGAAATGGAAGGCCGGGCCTTGTCACAGGATGAGTTGAATTTACTGCTGAATGGTGCGGGGCCAGGGCAGGAAGGCGCATCAGAGCCAGGCAGCGGCCCGGCTGTGATCCTGCAGGCAAATGAGCAAAAGAATGAGGGTAGCCGGGAGGAGGCCGGCCAATTTACTAGAGCCTCAGAAAATGCCTCAAGAGAAAGTATGGTTGTGCAACGGCCTGATGATAAAAAAATTACAGTGCAGCCTGTTCAGTTCATGCCTTTTGACACGGGTACTCTCAAAAAAGAAGGCGGGCTCAATAAATTGGAACTGATCTATGATGTGAGCTTGCAGATCACAGTTGAACTGGGGAGAACGGAAAAAACCCTGCAGGAGATCCTGGAGATAGGGCCTGGCTCGATCGTCGGGCTTGACAAGCTGGCAGGCGAGCCTCTGGATATTCTGGTCAACGGAAAGCTTCTCGCCAGGGGTGAAGTGATCGTCATAGACGAGAATTACGGTGTCCGTATCAAGGAGGTCGTCGACTCCAGTGAGAGGGTTGGTAGTCTCGGGGCCTAACGCTTACGGAGATAACACAGGAGAGGGGCGTTGTTTGGTTGGGCAGGAAGGTTCTAATAGTTGATGATGCAAAGTTCATGCGCTTGATGATCAAGGATATACTGACCGGAGGCGGTTTTGAGGTAGCGGGAGAGGCCGAGGACGGTGTAGAGGCAGTCAGGATGTTTAAAGACCTGCAGCCGGATCTTGTCACCATGGACATCACGATGCCCAATATGAACGGAATCGATGCCCTGAAAGCAATTCGCAAAATCGATGGCAGGGCCAAGGTGATCATGTGTACGGCCATGGGTCAAAAGTCGATGGTGATCGAATCCATCCAGTCAGGGGCGGTTGATTTCATCGTCAAGCCATTTCAGCCGGATCGTGTTTTGCAGACAATCACCAAGGTGGTTGAAGGATAGGGTTGGATGGGATGGTGAAATATGAAGGTCAAACGGTTTTATGGAGAAAACGTACCCAGCACTCTCAGCAAGGTGAAAGCAGAATGGGGTAGCGATGCTGTCATCATTCAATCGCGCAAATGCCGGAGAGCAGGGCCGTTGAGTATTTTCAAGCCGCCTGTGGTGGAGATTGTTGCCGCGGTCGACAATGATCACCAGGGACGTTTTCGTCCCCCCATGACGCCGGACAGGACAGTTCTTCCTGATCGAACAATGATTCCGGACAGAACCATTACCCAGGCAACTACCCCGGAGAAAACGCTTTACGACGAGATAACTGAACTCAGAAAAATCATCGAAGACAAAATAGCTTTCGTGCCGCAATCTAAAGTCTATCCCGGCCATTTCGAGCAGTTTTTTCAAATCCTGCTGGATAATGATGTTGATGAGGAGATTGCCAGTGATATCGTCGATCGCGCCCTGCACCAGATCGATCAGTCTCTCTGGCAGGACATGGCAGCTTTAAAGAATGGACTTATAAAAATTATTTCGGAGTATTTCCATATTGATCACCAGGACCCGTTTGCGGGCAAGAATCGCATCGCCCTGATCGGCCCCACCGGAGTTGGAAAAACGACAACAATAGCCAAACTTGCCGCGATTACCTCTGTGTTGAAAGAAAAAAAGGTTGCCATGATCACCATCGATACTTTTCGTGTGGGCGCCGTGGACCAGTTGAAAACTTACGCCGATATCATTTCGATATCCCTGGATGTGGCCCATACGCCGAAAGAGTTGAGAGACCTGCTAATCAGGCACAGCGACAAGGACCTGGTGCTGATAGACACAGCGGGCAGAAGCCCCTATAACAAGCTGCAGATAGCCGAAATAAAGGGTTTTTTGGATGCCTGCCCGGATGTGAAAATCTACCTGGTCTTGAGCGTGGCCACGAATCACAAGGACTTGAACGAGATTATCTCGAGGTTTGGCAGGTTTGACATAGATAAGCTGATCTTCACCAAGCTGGATGAGACGAAAAGATACGGAAGCGTCATCAATGTTGCCAACAGCTTCAAGAAAGACCTGGCGTACGTTACCACCGGGCAAAACGTGCCGGACGATATTGAAGTTCCCATCTCTACAGATGTTGCACGCCTGATTTTACATGAGAATCAAGTTGAAAGGCCGGTATTGGCAGATTCCTACCCGCTCTAATGCCCCCGCTTCTGAAGCGGGGGGATAAGAGCGGCTAAGTCACTGCATTAACGATTTCTAAACTTCAGTGGGGGAAAGCAAGCCCCCGCTGAAGTCAAGAACTCGTTGAACATGCCTGATTTGCACGGGGGATCAAGTTGAAAGACCAGGCTGAAAATCTGAGGTTAATGGTCAGTTCGCTCCAGGAAAAAATCAGGGATGAAGTGTTCGGATCGTCTGCCAGGCGCTGCCGGGTGATTGCCGTGACCAGCGGCAAGGGAGGCGTGGGCAAGACCAACCTTGCCCTCGGGTTGGCGATTATCCTGGCGAAGGCCGGATACCGCGTCATGCTGATGGATGGGGACATGGGCATGGCCGACGTCGATGTAGTGTTGGGACTGTCTCCCGAGTACAATCTGTCACACGTGGTCAGAGGGGAAAAAGACCTGAGCGAGATCATGACGGAAGGGCCTTACGGCCTCAAGATCATCCCGGGAGGCTCGGGAATTGAGGAATTTGCCAACCTCGATCCCTTGACGCTAATGAGGGTATTTAAAGAAGTCACCCTGCTGGACCAGACGATGGACTATCTGTTTATCGATACCGGCGCCGGAATATCCAAAAAGGTGATGCCCTACCTGCTGTCATCCAGGGAGATCTTGCTGGTGACGACACCTGAGCCGACTGCCCTGGCCGATGCCTATAGCCTGATCAAGGTTTTTCACCGGAATCATGGCCAGGGAAAGCTAAAAATGATTGTCAATATGGCCAAGAACAAACAGGATGGATATAGCGCCGCCCGAAGGCTGCAAAACACGGCACGCTCTTTCCTGGACCTGAACCCGGAATTCCTCGGCAACGTATCCTACGATCTGGCAGTTCATGACGCCGTCAGCCGGCACATGCCCTACGTCATTGCCTCTCCAAACAGTCCGGCGGCGCTGGACACGCTCAAGATAGCCTCTGATCTGGGTGGGCTTCCTTTAGAGCCCCCATCCGGGGCCGAGAGCTTTTTCAATAATGTGATGTTAAATGTGAGTATTGGGAAGGAATTCGCGAGATAGCTCCTGAAGGAGAACAATGGCGGATGAAGAACAGGAACGAGTATGGTAATGGTCTGGTTGCCGGCATTCGCTACTATGGTGATTATGCCGTAGAGAGATTCAATGACCTTGATCGCCAGAGGAAGTTCCTGTTTGTCGCGGGCGCAGTCCTGGTCACGGTGATCGTGGTGGTTTTATGCGTGTTCGTTGCCAGCCCGCACTATGTGCCTCTGTACACCAACCTGGAAGCACAGGATGCGGCATCGATTGCCGCCTACTTGAAGAACAATAAGATACCTTACAAGATTGCCGATGACGGCAGCACCATCATGGTGCCGGATTCGCAGAAATACCAGGTCAGGTTGGACCTGGTCAATAACAATCTGCCTGAAGGAAATATTGTCGGGTTCGAATCATTCAACCAGACGCACTTCGGGGAAACCGAAACCGACGAACAAGTGAGGTACATCGCCGCCCTGCAGGGAGAACTGGAGCGAACCATCAGCAAGATCGACGGGGTTGAAGATGTCCGTGTCCACGTAGTGGAACCGCAACCCGCCCTGTTTGCCCAGGACCAGAATGTGGCCACGGCATCGGTCCTGCTCAAGCTAACACCCGGTTATAACCTGCAGGACTCCCAGGTGCTCGGCATCACCCGCCTGGTGACCGGCGGGGTTGAGGGTCTCAAACCGGAAAATGTGACCGTCATCGATACCAGTGGAAACATTCTTTCGGACGATTTGCAAGACGCAGGCCAGGGCCAACTGTCGACGGACCAGATGAAGATTAAGCAAAATTATGAGAAACAGCTTGAAGACTCCATCCAGTCCATGCTGGAGCCGGTTGTGGGGCCAGGCAAGGTTATCGTCCGGGCGAACGCCACCCTCAACTTCGATCAAATAACGATCGACACACAGAATTATGGCGATAAGCAGGTGCAAAGCGACCATACGATTGAAGAGACAGACACTGGCAATACCACGGCGTCGGGGGCGCCGGGCACCTCCTCGAACATCCCGACTTATCAGCAGGCCGGCGCTCAGGGCGGCGGACAGACGCAAAAAACCGACAAAACAACCAATTATGACGTCAATACACAGACCGAGCACCAGGTAGTGGCGCCGGGCCAGCTCAAGCAATTGTCCCTGTCCGTGGTCGTGGACGGGCAGTTGGATCCGGACGCAGCAGAAGCAGATCGAGGATATGGTCGCCTCGGCGGCGGGGATTATTCCAACAAGAGGCGATAAGCTGACGGTCGCCGGCATGCCGTTCAACAATGAGGCGGCGATTCAGGCGCAGCAGGCAATGAACCTGGCAGAGCGACAGCATCTCTACCTCAATGTCTTTTACATCCTGCTGGCAATTATCGGTGCTTTCCTGGTGTACCGTTTTGCCCAGAAACTTGTGACTCAATATGGGCAACAGGCGCAAGATGTGCAAAGCTATCCAGGCGGCACCTCCGTCGAGGATTTATTAGCCAGCAAGCAGTTGGAAATTAAACTTTCGGATGATAAAGCCGAAACACAAAAGATACTGGATCAGCTCCGGGCGGTGGCCAAGAGCAAACCCGATGAAACCGTGATCGCGTTGAGGTCCTGGCTCACCGGCGACTAATTGAGAGGTGGGAAGCGGGAAGTGAGAACCTCTCGCCTCTCACATCCCATATTGGGGGGTGGAATGCCCTGAGAAAACTGACTGGAAAGCAAAAAGCGGCGGTATTGTTGCTTTCGCTGGGAGATAACATCGCGGCGGATCTCATCAAACAACTGCATGATGACGAGGTGGAAGAGATCTTCTTCGAGATTGCCAATCTCGGCAAGGTAACGGAGGAGATGATCGACCAGGTTTCACAGGAGTTTTACGATACATACCTGGCGAGTGGCTATATCGATTACGGCGATGTCGAGCATGCCCGGGAGTTGCTGGAAAAGGCTTTGGGGCCTGAAAAAGCAGGCGAGATCATCAGGGACCTGACAGCCTCATTGCGGGTGCGGCCTTTCGATTTCGCCCGCAAGGCCGATCCGGTTCATCTAATCAATTACATTCAGGATGAGAACCCCCAAACAATTGCTTTAATTCTAGCGCACCTGGATCCGGATCAGGCTGCCGCCATCATTTCGGAACTGGAACCCGACAAGCAGGCAGAAGTGGTTTATCGCATGGCTGTCATGGACAGCACGTCGCCGAAGATCATCAAAGAAGTGGAGCAGGTCCTGGAGAAGCAATTGTCTGCGCTGGTGACCAGGGATTATACCATCGCCGGAGGAGTCAAGGCGGTGGTGGAGATCTTGAACAGAGTCGACCGCGGCACAGAAAAGAAGATCATTGAAGACCTGGAGGATCGGGACGCGGACCTGGCTGAACAGATTAAAAAACTGATGTTTGTGTTTGAAGATATCGTGCAACTCGAAGACCGGTACGTTCAGACCATCTTGCGGGAGGTGGATACGCATGATCTGGCCATGGCGCTGAAGGGCGCCACAGACCTCTTGTACCGCAAGGTCGAGCATAACATATCCAAGCGGGCGGCGGAAAACTTGAAAGAGGAGATCGAACTGCTGGGGCCGGTGAGGGTCAGAGATGTCGAGGAGGCCCAGCAGAAGATCGTATCGATCATCCGTGTCTTGGAGGACCAGGGACAGATCATCATCTACAGGGGAGGCGAGGAGGGTCAGCTGATAGTTTAGCAGTAGAACTGCCAGTACGGGAAGCGAGCCAGAATGATAGACGACTGCCGAATTTGACTGCATAACTAGCAGGAGAGGAGGTGAGTTCATGACAAGAGGATTGTACACTGCGGCGATGGGGATGATGACCAGCCAGGCCCAGGTTGACGTGATCTCTCAGAATCTGGCCAATGCCAGTACCGCCGGCTACTGCAAGGACGAGGTGCTGGAGATGTCTTTCCCCCAGATGATGCTGTCCCGCCTGGACAGTAACGGCGCCACCGCTATCGGACAGGTGGGAACCGGTAATACCATCGCGGGAACGTATACCTCGTTTGACGAGGGCGCCGATCAGGAGACAGGGAACCCTACCGACCTGGCGCTGCACGGCAACGCCTTCTTCACGGTGCAAGACAGCCAGGGCCAGACGTATTTCACCAGAAACGGAGATTTTGTGTTAACAGGGCAGGGCCAGTTGGTCACGAACGCAGGGGACGCCGTGCTGGGAGAGACCAATGGGCAACAGACGGATATCTTTGTTCCTGACGACGGCAATCTGGTGGTGGCAAAAGACGGCTCCCTGAGCGGCGCTGTCGATGCCCAGGGCAATGCCGTGGATAGCCTTCTGTTGAGCTCCAAACCGGCGGCGGCAGTGTGGTCGAAGATCGGCAATTCGCTCTTCAGCGGTCAGGCCCAAAACCCCGGGACGGACTACACGGTGCAGCAGGGATACAGCGAGGATTCCAATGTCAACGCGGTCGATGAGATGGTCAGCCTGATCAACGCATCGAGGGCCTACGAGGCGAATTCCAAAGTGATTCAGGCGACAGACGATTCTTTGAACAAGTTGGTGAATAGTGTCGGGAATGTTCCTCAGTGAGGCTGGACCCTTCAGGGGAGGCCTCCAGGCGTTGATTGAACGAGACGCCACAACTATAGCCATAGTCAGTAGTCAGAACGATGCCAGTCCTGAGGCATACAAGTCCTCATCGGCATCTGAATGCAGCTACGGCATGGTCAGCCAGTCCAATTACCGACCAAGTATAGCGAGAGGAGGCTGTATTGATGTTAAGAGCTCTTTATACTGCGGCTACGGGCATGGATGCGCAGCAGTTCAATATTGACACGATTTCCAACAACCTGGCCAATGTCGATACCACCGGCTATAAAAAGGTCAGGCCGGAGTTTCAGGACCTGCTTTACCTGACGCTGCAGCAACCGGTTGCTCCGCAGACAGGTCAGGGCGCTACCGGTTCACCCACGGGTTTGTATGTCGGTTTGGGGGTCAAGCCCTCCGGATCGGAAACGATCTTTCAGCAGGGAAACCTGGAGGAGACCGACAACCCGCTTGACGTCGCTATTTCGGGGGATGGTTTTTTCACCGTCAGTTCAGACAGCGGCGGCACTAACAAGTTCTATACCAGGGACGGCAGTTTCAGTCTGGACGCCAACGGAGACCTGGTGACCAGCGACGGCTATTATGTTTTAGACAGCAGCGGAAGCCCTATCCAACTGGATAGCACCCAGCCCATCACCATCGCCAGCGACGGCACCATCACCAACAGCAGCACCACCGGCAGCAGCAGTAGCAGCAGTAGCAGTAGCGGTGTACAACTGGGGATCGCCACGTTCCCCAATGAGGCCGGACTGGTACGGGAAGGCGACAACCTGTATGCCCAATCGGATGCATCCGGCGATCCCGTGACCGCCAGCACCAGCAGCAGCACCACTCCCAGTTATACGATCGAGCAGAACTACCTGGAGTCGTCGAATGTCCAGGTTGTCGATGAGATGGTCAATCTGATCACGGCCGAGCGAGCGTATGAAATGAACTCTAAAACGATTACCACGTGCGACGACATGCTCAGCATGGCCGACAACATGCAAACCACATAGAGGGGGGTGGCGCTGATATGCAGGCACAGCAAGTGAACAGCAGCCCCCAGGTGAACAGCGCCAAGCAGGATTCACAGGGAGCCAATGCCAAGGATGCCAAACTGAAGGCGGCCTGTCAGCAGTTTGCGGCGGTGTTCTGGAACCAGGTGCTGGATGCGATGCAGGAAACCGTACCCGAGGACGGGGTCTTGGGAGACAGTTTTTCCAATGATGTATTTCAAAGCATGCTGAATCAGCAGTATTCGGCCATACTGGCCGGACAGGACTCCTCCTCCAACGGGTTGGCCGAGATCATGTATCAGCAGTTGACAGGTAATTCGGATGTCGGAGGCAAGACTTCAGAGGCCGGAGCAATGCAGAAGCAAAATGACATCAAACAATTGAAACCTGTTAATAACTGAAGTTAGAGGTAGGAGAAGTTAGAGGGGTGCTGCTGTATGTCACTAAGAGTATCGGATCTCCAGGTAATCATGCTGAAGTCCGAGGATGTCGGGAAAATACAGCAAGCGCAACAGGTGAATGAATCGGCCCAGCAGCAGAGTTTTGCTGAAGGCCTGCTCAGGCAGTCCGACGTCGCGCGGCAGACCGTCCAGACGTTGCCTGAGGCCGAACAGGGCAAGATTGACGGTGATCGGGCAAAGAGAGAAAGAGGAGACACATCCCGGGAGGGCAGTGACCATCAGCAACCGGATGAGGATGATCCTGAAAAAATGGCGGACGCCAAGCTAGCCCATCCTTTATTGGGCAAGATCATTGACTGTAAAATCTAGCAAAATGAGTGGTTGGAGGACTGAAGGGAGAGGAGCGGGTACTGTGCAACTCGGAGATCCGGTGATGAATGTTTTAGAGCGGGCAATGGATGTCAGTTGGTTCCGGCAGCAGTTGATCGCCAACAACATCGCCAATGTCGATACCCCGCAATATAAGAGAGAGGATATCGATTTCCAAAAAACGCTGGCAAACGCCCTCAGCAATGGGGCCTCGGGCGAGGCCGATCTGGATCCCGTGTTTATCGATTCGGGGCAGTACAGCGGGTCCAACAACGGAAACAACGTAGACATGGAGAATGAGATAGCGCAACAGGACATCAATCTCTTGCAATATGAAAGCCTGGCAAGACTGGAATCGGATCAACTTACCATGCTCAAGACCGCCATCACAGGAGGGGGAAGCTAACAGATGGGGCTATTTACCGGCATGGAGATTAGCGGCAGCGGATTGACCGCCCAGAGATTGCGCATGGATATAATCTCAAACAATATCGCCAACCAGGGGACAACCAGGTCCGGCCAGGTTGATGCTAACGGCAAGCCGATACCATATCGCAGGGAGTTCCCTATTTTTCAGGCGGGGGCGCCTTTCAGCCAGTTCCTGGATGATGCCGGGGCCGGCACGGAACCCGAGGGGGTCACAGTAACGGCCATAGCCGAGGACAACAGCCCCTTTCCTATGGTATACAACCCGTCCCATCCTGATGCCAACGCCCAGGGTTACGTCCAGATGCCCAACGTCAACCTGACGCAAGAGATGGTGGATATGATCGATGCCAGCCGCGCCTATGAGGCAAACATATCAGCGTTGAACGCCACCGAGGAGATGTGCTCCAAGGCGTTGAGCATAGGACAGTAATAAACGGGGAGGCGCATGTTCAGAATGGAGATCCAGCCTTTAAGCTCTTTGATTCCTGCTTCGGCAGCGGATGCGTCAGGAAGCGCAGCGAACAGCCCGGCGCAAGAAGGGGTAAATTCTTTTAAGAATCTACTGGATCAGGCATTGCAAGGTGTTGACGCACTGCAACAGAATGCGCAGCAGCTTGCAGGCGAAGTTGCCACGGGGGATGCCAGCAGCTTTCATGATGCAGTCATCGCTTCGGAGAAGGCCTTGCTGGCTGTCCAGCTCACAGCCCAGGTTCAGAACAAGGTAGTTGCTGCCTACACTGCAATAATGAGTATGCAGATCTGAGAAGTGGGAAGCGGGAAGCTCTCACCTCACACTTCTGAAGTGGGGGTGTAAATATTGGTTGAAATCTTGTCGCAATCTGAAGTTGACGACCTGATCAAAGCAATCCATTCAGGAGAAGTTAACGCGGATGCGCTCAATGACCAGGTAGCCCAAAAATTCAGAGTCTATGACTTCAGAAAACCGAATAAATTTTCCAAGGAACAGACCAGTACCTTTCAAGTAATCTATGGCAACTACGCCAGGTCGTTGGGGACATTTCTGTCCATCACCCTGAGGTCGACCTTTCATGTGTCCCTGGCTTCTATAGAGCAGATTACCTATGAAGAATTTATCCACTCGCTTCTAGACCCCTCGCTTAGCATCATCTTTAACATGAATCCGCTCGAAGGGGCTGCAGTGATGGAACTATCCCCCGACATCGTTTTTGTCATGCTGGAGAGGCTCATGGGAGGGAAAGGCCGCAGGCCGCTCCAGCAATTCAAATCCTTGACGGAGATCGAGCGCACATTGATCGAGGACCTAGGCCAGGAAATGCTCAACCTGTCAACTCAGGCCTGGGAAAATATCACGACATTTAACCCTAAATTTGAGCGCATTGAGACAAATCCGCATTTTGTGCAGGTTGTTGCTCCGATAGAGATGGTATTGCTGGTATCCATGGATATAAGGGTCGATGATGTCGTTGGCGGAACGATCCAGTATGTCTTGCCGTACATCTTCCTGGAACCGATTCTGGGTAATTGTAGCACCAAGTTCTGGTTCGAGAAAACTTCCAGGGTGTCCAGCGCAAGTTATCGGGATAACATCAAAAAGCAGATCAAATCCGTCAAAATACCGGTGCGAGTTATTCTCGGCGATACCCTCATCACGGTCAAAGAACTGCTGGAGTTGCAGGTTGGGGATGTTGTCATGTTAAACAGGAAAAGTGATGACGACCTGGAAGTTGTGGTCGGACATACTCAAAAATTTTATGCGCGGCCCGGTGTCCGCAATGATCAGGTCGCCGTTAAGATCGTGGGTGTGAAGGAAGAAGAGCCGCTGGCATCTAACGAGGCAAAAGAAGCGTGAATACAGTGATTATACTGCCAGCCAGCGGGCTGGTTTTTTGTTTGCCGTGAACTCAAGAATGGAAACAGGAATCCGATGTATAGTATAGTGCCGAGTTTCCTCAGGTCCTAAAAAAAATTCATGGACTGAAGAAGGATTTTCAAGCCTGTTGTGGAATGTATGTCCAAAAATACATTTATCTTAATGTTTTTAAAAATATGTGCGACTTAGGTTCTAAAGGGCGTGAGGTAGGCAAATGGCAGGTGAAAGGAAAGCACTCCCGGAAGTGCAATCATCCTCTAGTCCTAATCAGGTGGGGCAGTCGCCCCCTAAGCCTGGCAGGATCATGATAGTAGGTATCGTAGTTGTCATCGTGGTCATGGCTGGGGGTTTCTTTTTGGCCAAGAAGCCCAGAAGTGCGGTAAAACCGGCTCCTGATCCCGTGCTCTACGATTTGGGAGACTTTACAACCAATCTTTCTGATGCGAGCGCGCTCAAGTACGTAAAAACAGATGTGACCCTGGAACTCAACAATAAAAGGATGGAGACAGAGGTAAAGAATGACGAGCCTGTACTGCGCGATTGCATCATTAGCCTGCTCAACAACGAAACAAGCGATGATATCATGGTAAACCGCACGAAGCTCAAAAATGATGCTATGCAGCAACTCAACAAGCACTTGAGCACGGGGGAGGTTTCCAATATCTATTTTTCGGACCTGATCATGCAATGAATTTAGTGGTGGGTGGTTAGTGGCTAGCAGTTGGAGGATCGGGATGTGGCTTTGCCCCTTCCGACCATAATGACAGACAGACGGGCATGCATCCGACGACCAATGGCCCACGGCTAACCACCAAAACGGGGGCGTTATTATGGACCTGGCGACTTTAGTAGGATTGATCTTAGGCTTTGTATCCCTGATAGCCGCCTTCATGATCGAGGGAGGGAGAGCCAGCGCCCTCTTGTCCGTAACCGCCGGCATGATCGTATTCGGCGGGACTATCGGAGCGACGGTCATTTCCTTTACTATTGCAGACTTGAAAAAGGTACCCGCCCTGCTCGCCATCGCCTTTAAGGACCAGGTATACGACAGGTCCAGCCTGATCCAGGACATAGTCAGTTTCGCCACCCAGGCGCGCCGTGAGGGCGTGTTAAGCCTGGAAAACAACCTGGAGCAACTCAGTGACAACTTTTTGAAGATGGGGCTGCAACTGATTATCGACGGTATTGAGACTCCTGTCCTCCGGGATTTGATGGAGAACGAGGTCTACTACATGGAGGAAAGGCATCAAAAGGGCATCTCGATCTTCGAGGCAGCCGGAGGATATGCTCCGACCATGGGGATCATCGGTACTGTCATGGGCCTGGTACACGTGCTCGGCAGCATGAGCACGCCTGATGCCCTGGCTCCTGCCATCGCCGTGGCGTTTATCGCCACGCTTTATGGCGTCGCCTCGGCCAACCTGGTCTGGCTGCCGATAGCCGGCAAGCTGAAGGTAAGGCACGGCGAGGAGGTACTCTATTGCAGCATGGCTGTCGAAGGCCTGCTGGCGATCCAGGAAAAAGAAAACCCCAACTTTATCAGAGAAAAGCTCACTCTCTTTCTGAACTCTCAATTCAAGCAACAGTTGAGGGGAGAATGAGCAAATGGCGCTCAGGAACAGGTCGACGGGCAAGAAAGAAGGCGGCGGCCCCAGCATGGAGCGCTGGCTGTTGACGTACGCCGACATGATCACGCTGCTGCTGATCTTTTTTATTATGATGTACGTCATCAGCAATGTTAACTCCCAAAGGTTTCAGGAGTTGGCCAATGTATTGGGCGCAGTCTTTGGCAACCCGGGAAGCATCATGCCCAGTCCCGGCAACTCCATCCTCCAGAACCAGATCCCCAACAGCAACACGGCCGACGCCGCCCAGATGGCCCAGATAGAGGCACAATTGGAACAGTATTTTCAAATGAAGGGCATTACCGGGCAGGTCAGTATTCAGATGGAAGAGCGGGGCCTGGTCATCAGCCTGCAGGATACGATTCTTTTTGCCAGCGGTTCCGCCGGTTTAACTCCGAACGCCAGGAATATCATTGACGAGGTGGGAAAGAACCTCATCTCGTTGCCGAATTACATTCTCATCGAGGGGCACACCGACGATTTGCCGATCCACAACCCGGAGTTCCCTTCAAATTGGGAGCTTTCATCGGCGAGAGCGACCAACGTCGTTCAGGAGATGATCCAGTGCGGCATAACGCCGGCACGTCTGTCCGCTACAGGATACGGGGAATATCGCCCCCGGGTGCCCAACGATTCGGATGAGCACCGGCAAATGAACAGAAGAGTGGATGTCGTGATCCTCAGAACTGAGTACAGTAATGTGGAACCGAAATAAGAGGTGGGCGCCTCTCACCTCTCAGAGCGGGGGATGATCAATGAAAATGGACATGTCGCAGTACCTTGATTCCTTCCTGGCCGAAGCGACAGAGCATCTGCAAGCTCTTAACGCCAATCTTCTGGAACTGGAGCAAAGGCCGGATAACAAGGATGTCTTCAACGAGATCCTCCGCTCCGCTCATACCCTGAAAGGCATGTCGGCAACAATGGGTTTCAGGCGCATGGCCGAGTTAACCCATGAGATGGAAAGCACCCTGCTTCTGTTAAAGGATTGCCAGGTTTCGGTGGCCTCAGAAGTGGTGAATGTACTCTTCAGGTGCCTGGATGCCCTGCAGGCGATGATTAACGGTGTCGAGGCCGGAAACGAGGACGATTTTGACTATCTGCCTTTAAAAGAAGCGCTGAAGAGGCTTCAAAATATCCAGGATCAACTGTCCGTTCCTTCGCCGATCAAGGATCGCCCGGTAATGTCTGCCGAAAAAGACGGCTGCCAATTAAAAGGATACGATTACGATGTGTTGCAGACAGCCCTGGACCAGGGGCGCCAGGCCTACATAGCCCGGTTTGCCCTGGCGCCGCATACGGTGATGAAGGCTCCCCGCGTCTATATGGTTTTTAAAGCCCTGGAAGATCAGGAGGCGGAAATCGTCAGGTCTGAGCCACCAGCCCAGGACCTGGAGGAAGAAAAATTCGATGATTGCTTTGACATAGTTTTTGTGGCCAAAAAACCGGTTGCGATTCTCACTGAAGCGCTGGGCAAGATCTCGGAAGTCTCTTTGTTGGCTATGGAGCCGATCGACCATGATTACCTGCGACATAAAACCGACAGGCCGGAGCCTCCCCCTCTTCTGTTCCGGACAATCAGGGTAAGCACGGAGCGGTTGGACAACCTGCTTGACCTGTTAGGAGAATTGGTGATCAACAAGACCAGGCTGGAGCGGCTCTGTTCAGCTGTGGGCAACCCTGAGATTCAGGAAGCCGTGGAGCAGATGGGGCAACTGACGGCAGACATACAGTCGGTTGTGATGAAGATCCGGATGGTCCCGATTGAACAGGTATTTAACCGCTTTCCCCGGATGGTGCGGGATCTGTCGCGAGAGTTGAACAAGAATATTCAGTTCGATATTGAAGGCAAGGAGACTGAATTGGATCGCACCGTGATCGATGAGATTGGGGAGCCGCTGATGCACCTGATCAGGAATGCTGTCGATCATGGCATTGAATTGCCGGAGGAGCGGCTGAAGGCCGGGAAGCCGGAGCAGGCCGTCCTTAGCCTGACTGCTCGCCACGAGGGCAACGGCGTGGTGATAGAGGTGATCGACGATGGGCGGGGTATAAACCTGGAAAGGGTTCGGGAGAAGGCGATCGAAAATGGATTGCTGGCGCCGGAAGCCGTCGTCGACGAGTCAACCCTCCTGGGTTACGTTTTTAAAACAGGCTTCAGCACTGCCGATCAGGTTACCGATGTGTCCGGCCGCGGCGTGGGGATGGACGTTGTCAAAACAAAAGTTGAATCCCTGAATGGGAGCGTCGAATTGGAAACCAGGAGGGAGCAGGGTACGACGGTAAGAATCAGGCTTCCCCTGACGCTGGCTATTATCCGGGCGATGCTTGTCCAGGTTGGCGATGAACAGTACGTCATCCCGATGGGGGTCATCGATGAGATCGCCCTACTGACCCCGGATCGGGCTAAAAAGTTGGAGAAGAGCGAGGCAATGCTGCTGCGTGGCAGGGTGTTGCCCCTGGTGCGGCTGGCCGAATTGCTGGGGGTAGAATCCGGAGCAGAAAACGGGGATGAGTGCGTCGTTGTTGTCCAAAAGGGGGAGTACCGGTACGGGCTTGTGGTCGATGGGCTTATCGGCCTGCAGGATATTGTCATTAAGCCGCTGGGGAGGCTGTTGAAGGGTGTCCCCGGACTTGCAGGAGCAACTGTCCTGGGCGACGGGCGGGTCTCGATGATTCTGGCTGTCGACAGTCTACTATAGGGGGGCAGAAGGATGGCGGTGGCAAAAGACCTGAGCGATGAACTACAGGTGGTTGTTTTTACAGCCGGCGGTGAGGAATACGGGCTGGAGATTGACCAGGTTCAGGAAATCGTCCGGCCTCTCCCCGTCACCAGGGTACCCGGCACCCCCGAATACATAGAGGGCGTCGTCAACCTGCGGGGCAATGTCGTTCCGGTCATCAACCTCCACAAGCGGCTGGCTCTTGACCGGATAACGAATTCGGATAAAAGCCGGATCATCATCGTGTCCAGGCAGGATCTCACCGCGGGGCTCATTGTCGATAGCGTAAAAGATGTACTCAACATTCCTGCAGAGAATGTCGAACTGCCTGTCCTGACGAGTAAGACAGACGTGAGCCACCTGAGCGGTATCGGTAAGCATTCCGGATGCGTCATCCCGCTGCTGGACTTGGACAATATTCTAGGAGGGGATACTGAGTGAATGTCGGTAATATTACCCCCACAGGCAGTTCTTTTTTGGGGCAGCCGGGAAATGAGGTTGTCAGGTCGGGCAGGACAGATTTTAGCGAGGTGTTGGCGAAGGCCAGCTCGTTGGTGAACGCTTTTTTGGACGCCGGTAGGGAGTACAACGTCAGTCCGGCGCTATTAAAGGCTGTGGCCTCTGCTGAATCGGGCTTCGACCCTGATGCGGTATCATCGACCGGGGCTGTTGGCCTGATGCAGATAATGCCCGATACAGCGCGCCAATTGGGCATTGATCCGAGCGATCCGGTCCAGAGCATACGCGGGGCCGCCAAGTATCTACGATCGCTCCTGGATCAGTTCAACGGCAATGTGACACTCGCCATAGCCGCTTATAACGCAGGGCCCGGCGCGGTCACACAATACAACGGTATCCCGCCCTACAAGGAAACACAGGACTATGTCGTTCATGTGACTGATCTGGCGAAAAAATATAGCTCGAACAGTACCGGGGAAAACAATTCCGGAGCAGAGCCCGGGAGCGACAATGCTGTGACGGTGAATGCCGGAAGCCAGCCAGACGCTACAGGGTTGGCGGATCTGTTGTTGATCTGGACAGAATCCGAAAGGATGAATGCCCTATCTAAATTGAACTCTGATGATACCGTAACATAGCCATAGATCCATTCCGCATAGGACTAAAGTAGCAAAATGACAGTCCCACGTTGCTGTCGTTAAACCTCGCAAACCTTCATATATAACCGTATTATGCGTATATTACAGCACAGCATGAAATAGGACTATAGTAATAATGTGCACAAATGTTATGGATGACTATCTAGATATTATTTCCTGTATCATATACAATAGTTGGTGAATATATGGGTCTCCAGAGAAGGTGGTAACGGTGGGTGAAAGGCAGGCCGTGCTATTCCAATTGGAAAACAATATCTTTGGAATTCCTGTCGCTAACGTACGGGAGATCATCAACACCCCACCGATTACTGCTATTCCAAACACTCCGGAGTTCTTCAAGGGTGTTATCAATTTACGGGATCGGGTCATTCCGGTCCTGGGACTTGGCGAGAAGTTGGGTTTCAGGGAGAGCGACAACAAGGGCCGGCGCACAATTATTATCAACGTGGGAATCAACACTGCAGGGATTATCGTCGATGTTGTCCGTGATGTGCTGAAGATTGCCGAGGACAACATAGATAACGATGTGAACCTGGGCGATACGGCACGCCAGGTTATTACCGGCATAGCAAGGCTGGACACGGGGTTGGCCATTCTGTTGAACCTGGAACGACTGTTGGCCTCAGACGATGTTTTCAGCTTCGAGGAGATCTACAAGGCTATCGAAGAGCACTATTGTCTCCATTCCTGAGCGGAGGGCCCGAATGATGAACTGGTTTTACAGCCTTAAGGTTGGAGTAAAACTTGTGGCGTGTTTTATTATTGTAGCCCTGATGGCAGGCCTGATCGGCCTGGTAGGCATTTTGAGCAGCAACTCCATGAGTTCCATCTGGTTAATGGCCGGCCTGGTTTTTTTGGACATCGCTCTGGCGCTTGGATTTGGTCTGTACAGCACCTTACAGGTTTCCAGGCCCTTGAGTCTGATCGGCAGGGCGGCAGAAAGAGCGGCCTCCGGGGACTTGAACGTGAGCGTCAGGACAATCAAGCCGCGCGACGAGATTGGGCAACTAATCAACTCCTTTAACGGAATGATCGGCAACTGGAGGGAGATGATCGGGAGTTTCCTGGTTGAAGCGGCTTTATTGAGTTCTTCGTGCCAGCACCTGTCAGCGGCGATTCAGGAAATCACGGCCGAGGTGGAGAATGTCAACTCGCTTACGGAAGAGATCGCGGCAGGCATGGAGGAGTCCTCGACAGCCGCTGAAGAGGTAAGCGCCTCCAGCAATGGGATCACCAGGACCGCCGAGGAGTTGCTCAAGGCCTTTATGGATGGGTCACAGAAAGCAGATGTATCAAAAGAGCGTTCCGCACTGATCGAGAAGAATATCGCAACAGACAGCCAGACCAGCCGTAGCCTCTACAGGGAAAAAGAGACAGCCATTTTAAGGGCGATCGAGGAGGGCAAGGTCGTGGTGGAAATCGGCAGGGCGGCCGAGATCATCTCTGACATAGCAGACCAGACGCACTTGCTTTCCTTGAACGCCGCGATCGAAGCCGCCCGGGCCGGGGAACAGGGAAGGGGATTTGCCGTTGTTGCGGGTGAGGTGCGAAAACTGGCGGAGCAGTCGGTGAAAACAGTGACCAGCGTTCAGACTGTGATCCGGCAGGTGCAGGATGCATTCTCGAATTTATCAGGAACTACCGGTGAACTCTTGCAGTACGTCACCGACACGGTCGGCCAGGATTACATCAGGATGGCCAAGGCCGGCAAGCGCTACCGTGAGGACGCGGAGATCATCAGCGATCATTACCGGCGCTTTATTAACAGTCTCGAGCAGGTAACAGTATCGTTAGAGGAGTCGGACAGAGCGATGGCCGCGGTGGCAGCGTCATGCGAGCAGGCTGCCTCCGGCTCCCAGCAGATATCCCAGAACATGGGGACGATTGCCAGGGCCACCCAGGGCGTGGCCCAGATTATCGCTCGCCAGGTGGAAATGGCCGGAAAGCTCAGCGCCATGGTGCAGCAGTTCCATGTTGGACCTGAAAATGATTAAAATGCTTCATTGCAGGTTTTCAATCTTTTTCTGACATCCGACTTCTTGCCTCTGACTTTTGAAATAGGGGGGTTCACAGCGATGCATGCAAAGATCCTGAAAGCCGGCTCGATTGTTGTAAGTCTTTCCAAGCACATGTCGTCGGCGAAGGGCGACAACCCAAAGGCAGCCCTGCAGGCCGACACGGTTGACGACAAAGAATCTCAGGTGGCCATTGCCGAGGCCAAGTTAACGATTTTTAAGCTGTTGAACGATGCCAAGCGACAGGCCGAGGAGATCATTGACCAGGCCAAGGAGCAGGCAAAACAAATCCAGGAACAGGCGGCGGCAGAGTCCGCCGGAATGGAAGAGGCCAGGGAGTCCGGCTACCAGTCAGGTCGCGCCGATGAGCAAACTGGCCCTGCGGAACGACCGCCAGAAGTTGAGCGAGGAGCAGGCAGCGCACGAAGAGGCGATCAGGCAAGAAAGGTCACGCATGATCAGGGAGCTTGAGCCTGCAATAATCGAACTGTCTCTCCAGATAGCCAGGAAAATAATCCATGCCGAGCTGAAGCTGGGGCCGGAACAGATCGCCAGCATAGCCGGAGCGGTGCTTGCTCAGGTTATGGAATCAGACAGCGTGACCCTGAAAGTGAGCGCCGATGATTTCGCCGCTGTCACAGACCTGTCGGTGGATAAAATCAGAGATGGCGCCAAGGTTCGTTTCAGGGTTGATAAGACCCTGGCCAGCGGCGACTTCATTGCCGTAACCCCCCATGGCGTGGTTGACGGCACCGTTGAAGGACAACTCGGGGAGATCAGGCACAGGTTGATGGAGGCTGCCGAAAATGGTTAATCTCGAAAAATACCTGCATTCTATCGACGATTATGAACCGATCAAACATCACGGCAGGATTACCAAGTCTGTCGGCCTGACTACCGAATCCAACGGCCCGCCGGGCAGCATCGGTGAACTCTGCTACATCGACACTCCCGATGCGCGCATCAGGGCTGAAATAGTGGGGTTCCGGGAGCAGGCAACGGTCCTGATGCCTCTGGGTGAGATGAAGGAAGTGCGCCCTGGATGCCAGGTGGTGGCCTCCGGCGACGTCTTCAAGATCAGGGTCGGAGATGGCCTGATGGGGCGTGTCCTCAGCGGTCTCGGCGATCCCATCGATGACCTGGGACCGATTCTGGACGCCGAATGGCGAGCGGTCATGTCCGAACCGCGTAACCCCCTGAAACGAAAGAGGATTAGAGAGGTGCTACCGCTGGGGATAAAAGCCATCGACGGGCTGCTTGCCTGCGGCAAGGGGCAGCGAATGGGGATCTTTTCCGGAAGCGGGGTTGGCAAAAGCACGTTGCTGGGGATGATCGCCAGAAACACAGCGGCAGATGTCAACGTGATCGCCCTGATCGGTGAGCGCGGTAGAGAGGTGAAGGAATTTATCGAGAAGGATCTCGGCCGGGACGGCCTGGAGCGTTCCATCGTCGTTGCCGCTACCTCTGACCAACCGCCCCTGGTGCGCATTAAGGGGGCCTTTGTGGCTACTGCCATCGCCGAGTATTTTCGTGAACGGGGTCAGGATGTCCTGTTGATGATGGATTCCGTCACCAGGTTTGCCATGGCCCAAAGGGAAGTGGGCCTCGCTGCCGGCGAGCCTCCGGCCACCAGGGGCTATCCCCCCTCTGTCTTCACCCTGTTGCCGAAACTGCTCGAGCGTGCGGGATCGTCGGACAGCGGCACGATCACCGGATTGTATACCATCCTGGTTGAGGGAGACGACTTTAACGAGCCGATCTCCGACGCCGTTCGCAGCATTCTCGACGGCCACGTCATGCTTTCCCGCCAGTTGGCATCTCAGAACCACTACCCACCCATTGATGTTTTGAATTCAGTGAGCCGCTTGATGATCGATCTCGTTCCTCCGGAATACCTGGAAAAGATCGGACGCTTCAAGAGAATCCTGGCAACCTACCAGGATGCGAGGGATCTCATTGAGGTCGGCGCCTATAAAACCGGAACCAATGCCCAGATCGACGAGGCCATAGCCATGAATGAAAAATGCATGGCTTTTATGCAACAAAAGGTTAGCGAAACCTTTGCCTATGATGATGTCAAGAACCTGCTTGCGGGTTTACTCTATTGAAAAAGTTTAGTTTTCGATTGGAAAAATATTTGAACTTGAAAAGGCAGCAGGAGGATATCCAGCGCCTGGTACTCTCCAATGCCCAGGCGGCTTACGATGAGGAGAGGAGGAAGCTGGCCCTGATTCTCCAGCGGATCGAGGCGCTGCTCGATTACAGTAAAACCCTGCGCCGGGCGCCGTTAATTCGTTTAAACATCGAACTGCTTCTGTTGGCAGATGCATATCACGCCGCTCTGACCACCCAGAAGGAAGCCCAGGCCGTGGCGACCGAGGACGCCCTGGTGAAAGTGGCAGCAGAAAGAGAGAGGTACCTGGCCTTGCAAAAGGACCGGAAACTGCTGGAGCGCCTCAGGGAAAAGCTGTGGCAGGGGTATTACCAGGACTACCTGAGAGAAGAGCAGAAAACACTCGATGAAATTGGGACATCGAGCTTCAGCAGAACAGGAGAGTTGCAGTCTTGAAACCGAAGACCTGGGTTTTTATTATTTTGCTCTGCCTCATCCTTCTGGCTGTTGCGGGTGTCTTCATCACATCGAAGTTGGGACTGGTAAATTATCAAAAAATGTTGTCAACAATACCGCTGGTCGATGACATCATGACCCAACCAAGCGCCGGCAGTATGGCCGCAGAGGATGCCGCCCTGAAGCAGGAGAACGAAAGCCTGAAAATGCAGGTGCAGACACTTCAGGAAGAGGTGGCCCAGAGTCAGGGTCCAGGCAAGCAGTACCGGGGCCGTTACCAGTACCTCTTCCCCTAATCCTGGGACCGGCAATCCTGTGGATGATCAGGCGCAGCAAGAAGTATACAAGAATTTGGCAGACTACTACGCCAACATGCAACCAGAATCGGCAGTGGCCATTCTGGACAACCAGGACCCGACAGGTGGCGGCGGCAATTCTGCACGAGATGGATCAAGACCAGGCCGGACAGATCCTCGCCGCGATGGACCCGGCTCAGGCGGCTAAGTTGTTAAAGCTGATCGCGGACATTGACAGCAAGGCCCAAACTCAAGCCCAAACTCAAGTAATGAGTACTGAGTAATGAGTAATGAGAAATGAGAGTCCTCCACTCGTCACTCAATCCTCATCACTCATTACTGTTAGTCGAGGTGTTGATATTGGCAATGAGGATAGCAAGGCTAGGTTGGAATACAATCATAGTCTGGCTGCTCTGGACGGGGGCGGCTTGGGCGGCAGGGGGGGTCGGTGATCTCCCATACAAGGAGCCGACGACGGCGCCGGTAGCGCCGATCAACATGGGGGCGATGCTGCTGCAACTGGTGATCAGCCTGGCGGTGGTGATCGGGCTGGCGCTTATTCTCATCAAGTTCCTGCAAAGAAATACCCTATTGTCGAGGCAGAGCGCCTGGGCGAGGATCGTGGACCAGGTTAATATGGGGCCAAATAAGATGCTTGTCCTGGCGGAAATATTCGGAAAGGTATACGTGTTGGGGGTGACCGACCACGGCATTACCACCCTGCTGGGTGAGAATGATATCGATCTGTCCCAGGTCAGGCAGGTATTCGCAGAGGTGGACAGCAGGAAAGGGAGGTTTCTACAAACCCTGGATTCCAAGCTCGGAGAATTCAAAAAGCGATATGAAGACAGGCGGAAGGATGGTTCACCCAGGTGAGGATAACGAGGAAGACGGCCCTGGCGATCATCTGTTTTGCCCTGGCCGGGTTGTTTTACTGTTTCATCCTGGCGCCACGGGCCGGCGCTGCCAATGCCACGCCCATTCCCATACCGCACTTCAGTGTTACCGTGGGCACATCGAACAATCCAACTGATGTGTCACAGTCGCTGCAGATTCTATTGCTGCTGACAGTGCTGTCGCTGGCTCCGGCTATCCTGATCATGATGACATCGTTCATCAGGATCATCGTGGTCTTCTCATTTCTCCGGAACGCCCTGGCCACGCAGACGATGCCTCCCAATCAAGTGCTCATAGGGCTCGCCCTCTTTTTGACTTTCTTTGTCATGGCCCCAACCTTTCAACAGGTGAATACGCAAGCCTTGCAGCCGTACATAGCAGGGCAGATCACCCAGGCAGACGCCTTTCAGCGTGGTATGGAACCGATGCGCACTTTTATGTTCAAGCAGACACGAGAGCAGGACCTGGCCCTGTTCATGTCTCTGTCGGGGCTGCCCAAACCCAACACCTATGCGGACATCCCCAGCTATGTGCTAATCCCTGCTTTTGCCATCAGCGAGTTGAAAACCGCCTTTGAGATCGGATTTATTCTTTTCGTCCCCTTCATGATTATCGATATGGTGGTGGCCAGCACGCTCATGTCCATGGGTATGATGATGCTGCCTCCGATGATGATCTCACTGCCCTTCAAGATACTGCTGTTTATCATGGTGGACGGCTGGAGCCTGGTAGTCAGGTCTTTGGTCCTAAGTTTTCATTAGCGAAAGAAAGGTGAAGACTATGACAGAAGCATTTGTTATCACAATTGCCCAGGAGGCCCTCTACACCGTCCTGCTTATCTGTGCCCCACTGCTTGGCGTCAGCCTGATCATCGGTTTGCTCGTCGGTATGTTTCAGGCGACTACCCAGTTGCAGGACGTGTCCCTGAGCTTCGTGCCCAAGATCGTCGCGGTATTAATCACAATGGTGATCCTTGCTCCATGGATCCTGACTACCCTGATCAACTTTACCCAGAGCTTGTTTCAGAATATCCAGCATCTGGCCGGATGATCTCCCGCGATGACTACCCGCTCTTATGCCCCCGCTTCTCTGAAGCGGTGGGATAAGAGCGGGTAGTCACTGGATTAACGATTTCTTGGCTTCAGTGGCGGTTTTCCACTGAAGCCAAGAAATCGTTGAAGGAGCACGAAGATGGATCAGATGATTGCTCAGGGACTAGACCTCTACCTTTTGATTCTTGCCAGGATGATCGGTTTTTTCATGACTGCGATCCCCTTCGCCGCCAACTATATACCCAGCCAGGCAAAGGTGTGGCTGGCGGTCACGGTCGCCTTTCTGGTGTTCATGATCAGTTACCGGCAACCAGTACAGGTTGCCGGCAGTACTGCCGGGTATATTTTGCAACTGCTGGGAGAGGCGTTAATCGGCTGTATCCTGGGCTTTCTTACCCAGATCGTTTTTGCGGCCTTCCAGTTGGCAGGCCAGTTGTTGGACATGCAGCTCGGATTCGGGATCGTCAACGTGATCGATCCGCAGTCGGGCACCCAGGCGCCCCTGTTCGGCAATTTCTTTTACCTGCTTGCCCTGTTGTGTTTCTTTGCAGTCAATGGCCATTACGTTCTGCTCTCCGGCATCGTGCAGAGCTACAAGCTGTTGCCGATCGGCGGCGGGGTAAAGATAAGCGGCGATTTCTATGATTATATTTTTGGCATGGCGGGAGACATGTTTGTTGTCGCCTTTCAACTGGCGCTCCCGGTTTTAGGAGTGCTGTGGCTGTGTGAGGTGATCCTGGGCATAATTGCCCGGACCATGCCGCAGATGAACATATTTATCGTCTCTTTACCGTTGAATATTGGCGTGGGCCTGGGACTGATCATGGTCATCATACCGGTCTTTGTTTGGGCGTTTGAAATGGAGTTTAATGTACTTTTTCAGCACCTCAGCAATGTGCTGATGCTCTTGAAGGGGTGAGACACCCTGCCCGACGAGGACCGCACCGAACAACCAACTCAACGCCGGCGGGAGGAAGCCCGCAAAAAAGGCAACGTGGTCAGCAGCAAGGAGTTGAACTCCGTTCTGGTGTTGCTGTGTACCTTCCTAGTGCTAAAAACCCTGGGGGTGTGGATCAGCGGGCGATCGTTGGCATTTACCGAGCAGATCATGGGGTTTATCAGGTATGACTGGGACAGCACAACCGTTTACCGGTTGATCGACCTTTCGGGAGTCGCTTTTGCCGAGATCTGTATTCCCATCATGGGGATGGCCCTGTTGGCCGGGTGTGTCGCCAGTCTCGCCCAGACCGGTTTCTTGTTCGTACCGGATGCAGTCATGCCCAAGCTGGACCGGATCAATCCGCTGGAGGGTTTGAAAAGGATTTTCTCGCGGCGGGCGCTGGTCGAACTGCTCAAGGCCGTGGCGAAGGTCGGGATCGTCGGATACATCGCCTATGCCACCATCAAAGCCAATTTGTACATTTTTCCCCGTTTGATGGATATGGCGGTACCGAGTTCCATCGCTATCCTGGCGAACCTGGGCTGCACCATCGTGTTCAGGGTGGGCGCCTTTCTCCTGGTACTTGCCGTGGCCGATTACATCTTTCAATACACGGAACACATGAAATCACTACGCATGACCAAACAGGAACTGAAGGAAGAGATGCGCGAACACGAGGGAGATCCCCAGATCAAGGGGAGAATGCGCCAGCGGCGCAGGCAGTTTATCATGCGGCGCATGATGCAGCAGGTGCCCAAGGCCGATGTGGTCATCACCAACCCGACGCACTTCGCCGTCGCCCTCAAGTATGAATTGCATAAAGATACCGCCCCCGTGCTGCTGGCCAAAGGCGTCGACGAGATCGCCCTGCGGATCAGGCAGATCGCCGAGGAGAATGACATCATCATCTACGAGGACCCACCGCTTGGCGCAGACCCTGTACAAGACGGTGGAGATCGGGCAGATCATCCCCGAAAACCTCTATGAGGCGGTGGCTAATGTGCTGGCCTTTGTCTACAAGCTGCGCCCCGCAAAGTACAGTCGTTAGTACAATGTTCCAATGGCCTACGACTAACCAAGATTGGAGGAGGTGAGAAGCGAGTGGCAGCTCCATCCGTACCGACAGGCGGGAACACTTCTGTCTTTAGTCGTTTCAGTGATGTAGCTGTCGCCGTTGCCGTGATCCTGGTGGTGGTCATGATGATCATCCCGATCCCGACAGGGCTGCTGAGCTTCTTCCTCATCTTCAACATCACCCTGTCCCTGATCATCATGATGGTTTCCCTGATGGCCAAGGAAACCCTGGATTTTTCCGTCTTTCCCACGCTCCTGCTGATCATGACCCTGTTCCGCCTCTCACTCAACATCTCCACCACCCGGCAGATCTTGTTGAACGCCTATGCCGGCGAGGTGGTGCAGAAGTTCGGCGGGCTGGTAATCGGGGGCAATCCCGTGGTCGGCTTCATCATCTTCCTGATCCTGGTGATCGTCCAGTTTGTCGTCATCACCAAGGGCGCCGAACGAGTCTCGGAAGTGGCTGCCAGGTTCACCCTGGACGCCATGCCCGGTAAACAGATGAGCATCGATGCCGACCTCAACGCCGGAATCATTACCGATAAAGAGGCCAAGCAGAGGCGCCAAAAAATACAGCAGGAGGCGGACTTCTACGGGTCGATGGACGGCGCCACCAAGTTCGTGCGGGGAGACGCCATCGCCGCCCTGATCATCCTGGTGATCAACGTGCTGGGGGGGTTCATCATCGGGGTGGCCATGAAAGGGATGGCCCTCCAGGATGCGCTGCAGACGTACACCTTGTTGACAGTAGGTGACGGGCTGGTCACGCAGATCCCGGCCCTGCTCATCTCTACTGCGTCCGGCATCATCGTCACCAGGGCCGGAACTGGCACCAACTTCACCTCAGACCTGACCAGCCAGTTGCTTGGCTACCCGAAGGCTCTCAGCATCGCCTGCGGGATCCTGATCTTGCTTGCCCTGCTTGGCATGCCCCCCGTGCCCGTGTTGGGGATCTCGGCCCTCACCGGGTTCGCGGCCTACAACCTGGACCGCTCCTCGAAGCAGGTCAAGCGGCAGGAAAAAGAGTCTGTCCGCAGCCGTGAGCTGGATGAGATGAAAAAGCCCGAGAGCGTGCTGGGGCTGGTCCAGGTGGATACCCTGGAGATCGAGCTGGGTTACAACCTGATCCCGCTCGTGGATACCAAGCGGGGAGGGGACCTGCTCGACAGGGTCCTGATGATCAGGAAGCAGTGCGCTCTTGACCTGGGATTCATCATCCCTCCGGTGCGCCTGCGCGACAACATGCAGCTCGACAGGAGCGCTTATGCGATCAAGATCAGGGGCGCGGTGGTGGGGAAGGGCAAGTTAATGGTCGATCACTACCTGGCCATTGGCCCTGACGTCAGAACGCAGTTCAAAGGGATTGAGGCGGAAGATCCCACCTTCGGGCTGCCGGCCCTGTGGGTCACAGGCGACCTCAAGGATGATGTGGAGGCTGCAGGCTTCACCGTGGTGGAACCCTCTGCTGTGATCGCCACCCACCTTACCGAAGTCGTGAAGAAACATGCCTACGAGATCATCAACAGGCAGGATGTCCAGAACCTGCTCGACAACATCAAGAAGACCAACGGCGCTGTTGTCGGTGAACTGACGCCGCTCCTCGCCCTTGGCGAGATCCACAGGGTTCTGTCCAATCTGCTCAGGGAAGGTGTATCCATACGCGACCTGAACACGATCCTGGAGACCCTGGCGGATTCCGCCCGTCTCACCAAGGACACCGCTTTGCTCACGGAATACGTCAGACAGGCGCTGGGCCGGCAGATCACCAGCAACCTGCTGGATGCCGACCAGAAGCTCTACGTCCTGACCTTCGAACCGGAACTGGAACAATCGCTGAAGGAGAGCCTGCCCAAAAATGAGCAGGGTGGGCACCTCAACCTGGATCCCTTGCGTGCCCAGCGGATCATCGATCGCCTGCGAGCGGGCGTGGAAAAAGTGATGCAAGGGGGGCACCAGCCAGTTGTGCTCTGTTCGCCCGTGCTCAGATTCTATTTTAAGCGTCTATCTGAAAAGATACTGCCAAACTTGGCCGTGCTTTCCTACAATGAACTGCAACCCGAAATTCATGTGGAGTCACTGGGAAATATTGGTGGTTAGTGGAGGTTTCCGGTATGGCGGCATCATTAGAAAAAATCGAACAGCAAACCCTGTTATGGGAGAGGTTCCTGAAAGATAGGGACAGGGAAGCGCGGGAACAGCTCGTTCTTTCTTACGTCTCCATGGTGAAATATATTGCCGGGAGGCTGGCGATCTTTTTTAAGGGCTATTACGAGATGGAGGACCTTGTCAGCGCCGGGATCCCCGGCCTGATCAACGCCGTTGACCGGTATAATCCATGTAAGAATGTAAAATTCGAGACCTTCGCCTCAATCAAGATCAGGGGAGCGATCCTGGACTGGGTCAGGTCCTTCAGTTGGGTGCCGCGGTCTGTCTACACGGAGTCGCGCCGGGTGGAACAGGCTATAGCCTCGCTGGAACAGTCACTGGGGAGAACGCCCGAGGATGAGGAAGTGGCCGGCTGTTTAGGAATTACTAGAGACGAGTACCGGCGCATGCTGGAAAAGATCGCCCCGGTGACCCTGCTCTCGCTTGATAGTGTTCAGCGTCAGAATCAGGGCTCTGCCATAGGAGAACTTGAACATGATGCCGGCACGGAGGGTGTCCTGGAGAACATCACCTTTGAAGAGACCAAGCAGGAGTTGGCCGGGGAGATCTCCAGGCTGCCGGAGAAGGAAAAGCTGGTGGTATCGCTCTACTATTACGATGGCCTGTCTCTGAAAGAGATCGGAAAAGTGTTGGGCGTGACCGAGTCCCGGGTTTCGCAGTTACACACCCAGGCTATTCTGAGGCTCAGGAGATTTTTGGTGGTGGGTGGTTGAATGGAATTTGAAGGCTTCATCAGGAACCTCAAGGATCTGATCGGGATCGACCTGGCTAATTACAAGCGTCCCCAGATGGAACGCAGAATACGCAACCTGATGTGGTTTGAAGGCTACAGCGATTTTGCAGAATACTTGCGGGTGTTGAGGCACGACAGATCGAAGCTGGAGAAGCTTGTCGACCACCTGACCATCAATTTCTCGGAGTTTTTTCGTGATCCCGCCCAGTGGGAGATCCTCCGGAACGAGGTTATTCCGTTATTGTACGGGAGCAACCGGCAGCCTCAAGTTATGGAGCGCCGGCTGTGCGGCCGGAGAAGAGGCCTATACGCTGGCGATGATCCTGGCTGACCTGGGGCTCGACAAAGCAGCCCTGGTTGCCACCGATGTCGATGCCAACGCCCTGGAAAAAGCCCACCGGGGAGTTTATACGGACAAGTCCGTGCACAACGTGCCGGATGTCATGTTAAAGAAGTGCTTCAACGTGGTTGGCGGCTGCTACCAGGTAAAAGATTGGCTCAAAAAGATGGTATCTTTTGAAAAACACGATCTCCTCAAGGACCCGCCGCCGGACGAAGACTTCGACCTGGTAGTCTGCCGCAACGTGGTCATCTATTTCACCGATGGGGCGAAAGAGCGTGTTTTATCCAAAGCGTGATCGGGGCGCTGCGGGCGGGTGGCTACCTGTTTGCCGGAAACACAGAACAGATCTTCCAGCCGGAGAGATTCGGCCTGGCCTCCGCCGGGGGGCAGTTCTTCTACAAAAAAGTGATCAGTAATGAGAAATGAGTCTCTCATTACTCATCAAACCATCGCTATTTTGACTAAAGTTCGGCCGCCTCCTGACGATATATAGATAGAGGTGATTGTAATGGACATGAGAATACCGGGAAGCGAAATCAGCTCAGTTTCCAAAACATATAAGACGGAAGCGGCAAAAACGAATAAAACCGCAACCGGGCAGTCTGGCGCCCCTGAGGCTGCTGACAGCGTGGTATTGTCCACGGATGCCGAGCAGACCCTGGATATTACCAAGGCGGCGGAGGCCAAGGCCAAGGAACTGCCGGATGTCAGGGAGCAGCTTGTGAGTTCACTTCAGGAGCAGATTCAAAATGGACAGTACCAGGTAGAACCCGAAAAGTGGCTGCTGGTATGTTGGCCGAACTGACCACCGGAGGCGGTGAGTCATAGCTATGCCGGACAACTATGTTGAATCTGCTTGAAGTCTTGAAGGAGCAGTCAGATTGTTGTCGAATGAACTCATCGAACTCGGTCCTGGCCGAGACTGAGGCTTTTAAGATAGACGATGTCGCCCGGATCATGTCCATTGTTGATCAGCAGAAGGATGCGGTCAACAGGATGTGGGCGCTGGAGCAGCGTAAAGTGACATGCTCAGCATGGGGATGAACTACCAATAAAAAAGCTGTGCCGGAGACTTGCCGTTGGAAAATATGGACGGAATCAGCAGGAAGTGGAGATACGGTCTCTTGCCTGATTGAGCAGGCAAAAAGGCTGCAGCAGATCAACGAGACCAACCGCCTGCTGGCGCGTATGTCCCTGAGCTATCACCAGGATGATGCAGAAAACACTGGGAATAGTAGCCAGCGGCAGCTATGACGAGAAGAGGGATGCCTGCGGCTCCCCAGGGATATTTGGGAAGACTCGACGCTTCGGCATAATAGATTGAGATGCGTCAGTAGAGTGCACAGAAGGCATTGGCAGAGCCAATGCCACATCACACTCTCGCTGAAAGGGGTGCGGCATTGTCAGACCTGGGTTTGAATATTGCTGTAAGTGCGCTTATCGCGCAGCAGGACAGTCTCAATGTCACCTCCCAGAACATCGCCAATGCCAGCACCACCGGTTACAGCAGGGAGAGGCGGAGCTGGTGACCAACCCGTCAATACCCGTTCCATCTATGAACTCGTCTGGTAGCCGGGGACAGTTCGGGACGGGCGTGGATGTGCAAACCGTCACCCGTGTCCGCGACCAGTTCCTGGACACCCAGTACCGGCAGCAGAACGTACAGCTGGGCGAGTCTCAGCAGCAGAGCGATGCCTTGAGCCAGGTGGAGACGATCTTCGGAGATGTATCGAGCACCACCGGGCTGAACTCCGATCTGGATAACTTCTGGCAGGCCTGGGACACTCTCAGCCAGGAACCGGAAAACCTGCCGGAGCGCACCTCGGTGGTGGAAACGGCGACCACGCTGACGGACGATCTGCAGAGCACACAGAGCCAACTGACGACCCTGCAGGGCAACCTGAACAAGGACATCAGCATCGATGTCAGCAATATCAACAACGACCTCCAGCAGATCGCCAGCCTCAACAGCTCGATCCAATCAGCGACTCTTGCCGGCCTATCCCCCAATGACCTGCTTGACCAGAGGGACAACCTGCTGGATGATCTGAGCAGCTATGTCAATGTCAAGACGGTAACCAATCCAGACAACACCGTCACCCTGAGCATCGGAGGCGCCACGGTGGTGGAAGGGTCGAATGTGACCAAACTGGTGGCGACTCCCGACTCCAGCGGGAATTATCAGGTGGGGGTCAGTTTGGGCAACGGACAGAGCGATCCCATCCAGTGGTCGACCCTGGGAGGCGCCCTGTACGGTTGCAGCAGGCCCGGGATGTGGATGTCCAGGGCTACGTGAACAGCCTCAATCAGTTGACATCCACCGTTGCCGGCGCCGTCAACAGCCTGCATGAAAGCGGGTATGGCCTGGACGGAACAACCGGCATCCCCTTCTTCGTGAATGGCTCGGATCGTCCAACCCCGAGGACACCAGCAATATCACGGCAGCCAATATTGCGGTCAACCCCAATATTGTCAACAATCCGCAGGAGATCGCCGCCGCCTCCGGTGTGACCCAATCGACTACGACCACTCAAGGTGTGGCTCCGTCCGGTGGCGATGCGGTACTGCTCAGGTGGAGACCCTCAGCTATCGGAAGCGGAGTGACAGAGGATGGGACACTCGAGGTCGCGGTCACGGCGGCGGGTATGAACAGTGGTTCACCCATCACGATCAATGTGCCCGTGACAGCCGGGGAGACTGCCGATAACATCGCAGCCGCTATCAGCAGCTGCCTTGAACGCTTCCTCTGACTACAGTTCGTCCGGTGATTACAATACCGCTCAACGTATTTCTTCACAGTGACGAACAATGGATCGGACGTGGTGCTGACAGCCAATACCGCTGCTGCCAACGATAGCACCATGAATGTCTCTGTGGCCGGCCTGGTTGCTCCCGGTGACGGCAGCAACGCTCTCAACATCTTCAATCTGAGCAGTCAGAACCTGGATTTTCCGACCGATAACGGCACCGGCACGATCAGCGATACAGCCGGCAACTTCTACGATAGCATGATCTCCGACCTGGGAGTGGCATCCAGTCAGGCGAGCAACGATGTGACCAACCAGAACGCCCTGGTCACGTCGTTGAATAACAGCAGACAGTCGGTCTCCGGAGTGTCGCTTGACGAGGAGATGACCAACATGGTGCAGGAGCAGTCAGCCTATGAGGCGGCAGCCAAACTGGTCAACGTGATCGCCGAAATGATGCAAACCGTCATTAGCATGGTGGGAGGGACAGGATCATGAGCATGAGAATCACCCAGAGCATGATGGTCAACCAATATCACGAATAACCTGTCGAGTGACCTGCAAACTATGCAGACGTATGAGAATCAGGAGTCGACAGGGTTGGCGGTGACCAAGCCGTCGGATAACCCGCTGGCCACCAGCCAGATCATGTCCCTGAATACAAGTATCAGTATGCAGAACATGTATTACAGCAACATGCAGTCGGCCAGCAGTTTCATGAGCACTACGGACAGCGCCCTGAGCGACACTGGTGAGTTCCTTGCAGCAGGTGCAGTCATCGGTGACGGAGGCGTCAACGGGACAGAAAACGCCAGCGACCTGCAGTCCTTGGGAGAGCAAGTGAACCAGATCATCGGCCAGTTGGTGCAAACAGGGAATACCATGAACGGTGACCAGTATATATTCGGCGGCACCCAGACGACGACACCACCGCTGGCAACCACGACCGATGCCTCCGGCAATATCACGGCAGTGACCTATCAGGGGAACAGCGGGCAGATCAACTACGAGGTCGCCCAGGGTGTGCAGATGCCCGTCAATACGAACGGAACTGATCTCTTTCAGGTTACAGCTAATACGAGTACGGGCAATACGAATATGTTCAATACCCTCATCGCCATCAAGGATGATATGGAGAATGATGACACGACGGATCTGAGCAGTTCGTTGACCCAGATCAATGACATCATTACCAACGTAGAATCCCAACAGGCTTCAGTCGGCGCCCAGGAAGATCGCCTGAATACGGCCATGACAGTGAACCAGAACAACAGCACGACGATGACCACCTCCCTTGCCAACCTGCAGGACGTGGATATTGATCAGGCCACGATAAATTTCAGCGAAGCATCAAACGTCTACCAGGCGGCCCTGGATGTTGCAGCCAAGGTGATCACGCCCACGCTGGTGGACTACCTGAATACGTAACTATTTATAACTGTACATTTGTATCTATCTAAGGATGCAACATAGCAATAGTACAAGGCAACAGAGCAGCAAGCCTTGTTTCATTGCTTGTCTTACGTGCTATTTTCGGTGAAGAACAGAGCACAGGGAGGGATGCCGGGTGTATTTAGACGGGAAAACCATTTTGCTCACAGGGGGCACGGGATCGTTCGGGCAGAAGTTCGTCGAGATGGCACTGCAGGAAGCAGATCCTGCCTCTATTCGTGTCTATTCACGGGGCGAACACCGGCAGATGGAAATGCAACAGCGCTTGAAGGACAATCGTTTGCGTTTTTTCATTGGTGATGTTCGCGATCGTGACCGTCTATACCGGGCAATGAATGGGGTTAACCTAGTCGTTCATGCTGCAGCCCTGAAGCATGTGCCGCTGGCAGAGTACAACCCTATTGAAGCGGTCAAGACCAACATAGAAGGCGCCGTCAACGTGATCGATGCCGCGATTGACAACGGTGTGGAGAAGGTACTGGCGATCAGTACCGACAAGGCGGTGCACCCGGAGAACCTCTATGGCGCCACCAAGCTGGTGATGGAAAAGCTCTTCATTCAAGGCAATGCATATACCGGCGGAAGAAAGACCGCGTTTAGTTGCACCCGTTATGGCAATGTGCTCGGCAGTCAGGGGAGTGTCGTTCCGCTCTTCATCAAACAGAGGGAGAGCGGGTCAATCACCCTGACTGATCAGCGGATGACACGTTTCTGGCTGACGCTGGAACAGGGTGCGCGATTTGTGATCAACTGCCTGCAGCAGATGCATGGTGGGGAAATATTTGTGCCCAAGATACCAAGTATGAAGATGACCGACATGGTAAAGGCTGTTGCCCCAGATTGCCGGGTAGAAATTGTGGGTATCCGCCCTGGGGAAAAGCTGCACGAGGAGTTGATCTCGGAAGACGAAGCCCGAATGGCGGTTGATATTAAAGATATGTATGTGATCAAGCCGTCCCATCCCTGGTGGCAGTGTGATAACTGGAGTCAGGGAAAGCCTGTGGCAGAAGGTTTTCGTTATTCCAGCAACACCAATGACTGCACATACACTCCAGAGCAATTACAGGAATTGCTGCGCAAAGAAGGATGGGACTGTTGACTGAATATATTCCTTATGGTCGCCAGGACATTTCAGACGTAGATGTGGCGGCAGTGGACGAGGTTTTAAAATCTGGCTGGATTACTCAGGGGCCGGCCATCGAGAGGTTCGAACGGGCGGTAGCGAAATACTGTGGAGCCAGGTATGCCGTAGCGGTCAGCAGCGGCACTGCCGCCCTGCATATTGCCTGCCTGGCGGGCGGGCTGGGTGCCGGCGATGATCTCTGGACATCCCCCAATACCTTTGTCGCCTCGGCTAACTGTGGTATTTACTGTGGGGCGCAGGTCGATTTTGTCGATATCGATCCCCGGACCTACAATATGAGTCCGGAAAAGCTGGCAGAGAAGCTGAGTCGAGCTGGCGCCAACAACCGGCTACCCAAGGTAGTGGCGCCGGTGCATTTCTCCGGCCAGCCGTGTGCCATGCGGAGGATTCACGAACTAGCTGTCGAATATGGTTTTATAGTGATCGAGGATGCCTCACACGCTATCGGCGGAGACTATAAACAGTTGAAGGTCGGTTCCTGTGCCTTCTCGGATATGACGGTATTCAGCTTTCATCCGGTGAAGATCATCACCACCGGTGAAGGCGGCATGGTCTTGACGAACAGGTAAGACCTGTACGAAAAACTGGTCCGGTTGCGCAGCCACGGTATCACCAGAGACCCACGGGTGATGCTGGGCAAACCGGATGGGCCGTGGTATTATCAACAAATTGATCTGGGCTACAACTACCGGATGACTGATCTGCAGGCGGCCCTGGGGCTGAGCCAGTTGCAGCGGATTGATGCTTTCGTAGCCCGGCGCCGTGAACTGGCCGTCCGTTATGATCAGGCTCTGCATGATTTGCCGCTGACGTTGCCCTGGCAGCATCCCGACAGTCGCTCGGCCTATCATCTATACGTGATCAGATTGAATCTGCAGCTTCTGGGAAAAACCAGGCTGGAGGTTTTTGAGGCTTTACGCCAGGCCGGTATTGGGGTTAACGTGCATTACATCCCGGTTCATACCCAGCCCTATTACCGGAGGTTGGGTTTTAAACGGGGTGATTTCCCGGAGGCGGAGCGGTATTATGATGAAGCCATCACTCTCCCATTGTATTATGCTCTCAGTGAAGAGGATCAGGATTACGTAATTGACAACCTCAAGAAGGTGTTGCAGTGAAAACGGTAATTATCGTACAGGCCAGGATGACATCAACCCGGCTGCCTGGAAAGATTCTTTTACCTGTGTTGGATAAACCGCTGCTTGAGTACCAGGTAGAAAGGCTGCGCCGGGTCAGATTGTCTGATGATCTGGTCATAGCAACTACCGAAAACGAGGCTGACGAACCAGTAGTGGCATTGTGCAGAAAACTCCAGGTTCCTTATTTTCGCGGCCCGGAGGAGGATGTCCTAGCCAGGTATTTTTGGGCTGCCCAAGAGTCCAAGGCGGATACTATGGTGCGTATCACTTCCGATTGTCCGTTGATAGACCCTGAAATAATAGACAAAGTTATTGATGTCTTCAATACCCATCGAGATCAATTTGACTACGTTTCTAATTCCTTGAGGCGAACCTATCCTCGCGGCATGGATGCCGAGGTATTGCCCTTCAGCGTTTTGAAGGAAGCGCATGATGAGGCTGTTCAGGCTGATGAACGTGAACATGTAACGCCATTTATCTATTTAAGGCCCAAGCGTTACCGGTTGGGCTCCGTAGTGAACGATGTTGATTATGCAAATTATCGCCTGACTGTCGATACCAGAGAGGATTTCGAATTAATCAAGCTGCTCATTGAAAACCTCTATCCATCCAACCCTTTATTTAATCTGCAAGACATGCTAAATTTGCTATTGGCCAATCCGGAATGGGTTACAATAAATTCTCATGTGGAACAGAAAAAAATGCAACTGCAGTCTTGATGGATGGAAGACCGTGAACAATATGAATGTGATTTTTCGTGTTGATGCCTCTGTGCGCATAGGTAGCGGCCACCTGATGCGGTGTTTGACATTGGCCAATGTCATGCGTGACCAGGGGGCGGAGGTATTGTTTGTTTGCCGCGACCTGCCGGGCAACCTCTGCCATCTACTCAGGAAGAGGGGCTTCAGGGTGCAACAATTGCCTGATCCGGTACTCTATCATCAAGGAGAACGGAGAGGGGCGGATGGCGATCTGGCGCCTGAAGTTGATGCGCAGACCGATGCTGATGAAACAATGGCTGTTCTAGTTGCAGAGAGTAAGCGCACCACTAACTGGGGGATAGACCTGTTGGTTGTTGATCATTATGCACTTGATTTTAGCTGGGAAGAGAAGATGCGGCCGTGGACCAGAAGGATCATGGTGATCGATGATTTGGCCGACAGGCGGCACGATTGCGACGTCTTACTGGATCAGAATTATTATAACAACCTGGAGAATCGATACGAGAGTCTCTTGCCGGATCATTGTCTCAGGCTGTTGGGGCCGAAATATGTCCTGCTGAGGCCGGAATTTCTCGTGGAAAGACAGCGGCTCAGAGAGCGTGACGGCATAGTGAGGCAAATGCTGGTCTTTTTTGGCGGTAGCGATCCCTCCAATGAAACCGGTAAAGCGTTACAGGCTATACAGATGCTGGGTGAGGTGGATATTGCCGTTGATGTAGTGGTGGGAGCGGGCAATCCTCATCAAGATCAAATCAGGCAGCTTTGTTCCCGCATGCCAGGGGCGTGTTTCCATTGTCAGATAGATAACATGGCAGAACTGATGGCTGGCGCAGACCTGGCCATCGGCGCCGGTGGTACTGCGATGTGGGAGCGCTGCTACTTGGGGCTGCCATCCCTGGTGGTGACTGTCGCTGATAACCAACTGGAGCCCGTGCTGGCCGCTGCTGGAGCCGGCGCCGTGATCAGCGCAGGCGCCAAGGAGTCACTGCAGCCTGAAGAACTGGCGCATCACTTGAGTGGGCTGCTTTCCAGGCCCGATCTGCTCAGAGATATGTCCATCAATGCCTTGAAACTGATGGGTAGCCAGCTGAGAAGCAGGATACCCGCTGATAGCTCTGCTGATGGGGAATGGGCATGCTTAACAAATCTTAGTTACAAGCGTTTCCAAAAAGTTACCCTTGCTTAACGCTATTAGAAATGCCAATATGAGACTTGGCGTCGCTGGCAAGATATACGGAGCGGATGTCAAGGAGAATGTCATTGCCAGGTATTTCGTCGATCACTTCTGGCAGATGCCTGGATTGGATGTGCTCACAATTGAACAATTTATTAATTATTGCAAGAGTCATGATATAAATTGTATCATTCCCACCCGGGATGGCGAGTTGCCATACTATGCTACTAACAAGCACCTATTCGCCAACGAGGGGATTTCGATTATGATATCCGATCCAGTGTGTGTAACCACTTGCCTGGACAAATTGAAATTTTATGAAACAGTCAGTTCCTTGGGCTTTCCTGCTATCAGGACCAGTAAGGTATAAATCAGATTCAAGAGGATACGTTTGTTCTTGAAGATCTGTATGGTGCCGCCTCCAAACATCGGCTTGGCTTGACCCATGAAAAAGCCTTAGCTCATGCGATCAAGCTGGAGCACCCGATTTTTCAGTCCTATGTTGCCGGCAACGAAGTAAGCGTCGATGTCTACGTCGATAAAAAGGGTAAAGCCAAGGGAGCCGTTGCGCGTTGGCGTCAAGTAGTGTTGGATGGAGAGTCGCAGGTAACGACGACAGTAACTGACCTAGAATTACAGAAATTGTGCTCTGATTTAGCTGAGGCCCTAAAGATTTATGGGCATGCAGTTTTTCAAGTGATTGTTACTGAGAATAAAGAGTACCAGATAATAGAGTGCAACAATAGATTTGGTGGAGCTTCGACGCTCAGCCTGGCAGCAGGATTGGACAGTTTCTATTGGTTTTTGCTCGAATGCTCCGGGCAGGATCTTGATGATTATCCCTTTAACCGCTCATCACAAGAAAAAACTCAGGTCAGATTTCCTCAGGATATGGTTTTTATAAGCCCTGTTCTTTGCTGAGATTATATATCACTTATATCACTTGTTAACAGAAGGAGACAAATGATAGAAATGAAAAAAAATAACAACGTAATTAAAGATGAGCAGTACGGTTATTACAGGTTGGACCCCTTGCCGGATGATGATGAATTAGACGTTTTTTACCGCAGTGAGTACTATGATCTTATTACCCGGGGTGGACGGGCTCCTGAATTAAAACGCTTGATGTTTGGCTGCGAGGAAGCCCAAAAGGAATTGTGACAGGGTCAGATCGACTCTCTACGATGATATGTTCAAGTTGACCAAATCATCACGATGGACGGGCAGAGTGTTTTAGATGTGGGATGTGGGCTGGGAGATCTCCTTTTTTATCTCAAAGAGAAAGGTTTTAATGTGATGGGGGTGGAGCCTTCCAAAGAAGCTGCTGCAGTGGCAGAATCAAGAGGAATCAAAATTGTAAGCACTCTTGGCATGGTATTCCAGATTACAGCAAGCAAAGAATGATGTTTGCCGTGATCTTTGAATGTGCAGTGCGAAACCCGATAGGTGTGATTGAGCAATGCAAAAAAATCCTTGCATCCGGAGGGTTTGCTTTGCATCCGCGTGCCCAACGACTTCAGCGCCATTCAATTAACTGCCCAAATGAAACTAGTCAAGCAGCCTTTGTCGATCGCCACTCCCGACCATATCTGCCACTTGAGTTTTCAGTCCCTGCGGCAGATGATGGGCGGACTAGGTTTTGATACAGTTTACGTTCAGAGGTGACTTCCCGATGGAATTTTTTCTGCTGATGGGTGACGATTATATCAACAACCCGGAAATCGGCTCTCAATGCCACCGTAAAAGAATTTCTCTGGGGACTTTTTACCTGGAGCGCAGAGTCGGCAACTATATCAGGCCCTGGCAGGCACTGGAATCGGACGCAATTGTTTGGTATTCTGCCGGCCAGGCCGATCTGAGTGTCGTAGTGTGGAGGTCGTGGAGTGAAGGCTGTCTTGTTTGATCTGGGTGATACTCTGTACCCGGTAATGAGCTTTGACAAACTGGGTTCAGTTGTACCGCCTATCTATGTCCAAGTATTGGGTTTATCAGACATGGCCTACGAGCAGCTTCTCAATATTTTAAATGAACAAGGCCGCGGCCGTATTTTTGACCGGCTACTGTCTGAGTTGGGTATCTATGACGAAGATCGGGTCCGGCTCTTGGTTTTTCTCTATAGATCTCATAAACCTGATATCAAATTATTCCCGGAAACCCAATTGGCAATCCGTACCTTGAAACGAAACGGATTCTTATTGGGACTGATCACTGATGGCATGGCTTCGGTGCAGAGAAATAAAATAGCGGCACTGCGTCTCGATGATGAGTTTGACTTGGTACTCTGTACCGATGAGATCGGCCGGGATTGTTGGAAGCCGTCAGTCGTTCCTTTTAAACTTGCTTTGGAGTTTCTTACGGGTCGCCCCATGTCGAGGCGGTATATATCGGTGATAATCTCGCCAAAAACTTTCAGGGAGCGAAGCCGTGGCATGGGTGCTATGATGCTAAGCATGCCTTCTCCCGACTGAAAAGTGATTGGTCAGCCATCCGAGTCAAATTGGAGAGACAACATCGTTTTGCCGTCTGGTTAATAAAGTGGTGGTTGCAGAATGAACTGTTTGGAGATTGCCGGTAGAATTAGAATTGGTGATACATATTGAATGAACACCCACCGTTGATCGTGGCCGAAATGTCCGGAAACCACAACCAGTCGTTGGGCCGCGCCTTAGAGATTGTGGATGCGGCTGCCAAGGCCGGCGCCCAGGCGATCAAGCTGCAAACCTATACCGCTGACACCATGACCCTCGATCTCGACAGTGACGATTTTTTTATTGGCGATTCCACCAGCCTCTGGCAGGGAACCAGCCTGTACAAGTTATATAATCAGGCTTATACGCCCTGGGAGTGGCATAAGCCGATCTTCGATCGTTGCCGGGAGCTTGGGGCTCATCGCCTTTCAGCACTCCTTTCGACGATACTGCCGTTGATTTTCTGGAAACATTGGATGTTCCCTGTTATAAGATCGCTTCGTTTGAAGTGACGGACCTGCCGCTGATCGAGAAGGTGGCGGCTACCGGCAAGCCGATGATCATATCGACCGGCATGGCCACCTTGGCGGAGCTCGATGAAACGGTGCGGACGGCGAGAGCGGCCGGTTGTAAGGATATCGTGCTTTTGAAATGCACCAGCACCTATCCGGCCACTCCGGAAAACAGCAACCTGTTGACGATTCCGAACCTGAGGGACCTGTTCAACTGTCAGGTGGGGCTATCGGACCACACGATGGGAATAGGGGTGGCCCTGGCGGCGGTGGCGCTGGGGGCGACTGTGATTGAAAAGCACTTCACCACCTGCCGGTCTGATGGGGGTGTCGATGCCGCCTTTTCCATGGAACCGCTGGAAATGGAGGCGCTGGTGACGGAGAGCCGGCGTGCCTGGCAATCGCTGGGGCGTATCCAGTATGGCCCTAACGAGCAAGAAAAGGATTCGCTAAAATATCGCCGTTCACTATATATTGCTCAGGATATGAAGCAGGGCGACACCTTCACCCCGATAACCTGCGTATTATCCGTCCCGGCTTCGGCCTGGAGCCAAAGCATTACAAATCATTACTGGGCAAGAGCATTAAAAGAGACGCCGCCAGGGGGACGCCGGTCAGTTGGGATTAGTATTGTAAGGGGGTTGGATTGTATATGAAAGAGGAAAACATCAGACCTGAAGAATTAATGCTTGAAAATAAAGGGCTCCATGATGAGGATATGTATCAGTTATTGAAGCACAGCAGCGAATTTATAGAGGTACCCTGTCCGGCTTGTGAATCATTTAACTATAAACTTAGTTTTACAAAAGAGGGGTTTGATTTTGTTATTTGCTCTCAGTGTGAGACCCTTTACATTAGCCCAAGGCCTACTTTAAAACTGCTAAGCCAGTTTTATGCGAATTCCAAAAGCATTTCACACTGGAATGAAAAAATTTTCCCCGCCTCTGAAGGGTCTCGACGAATCAATATTTTTACTCCCAGGGCAGAAAGAGTCGTGGAACTATGTGAAAACCATGGAGCCAAGACCAAGGTTCTCCTTGATGTTGGTGCCGGATATGGTACTTCTGCGAAGAGATCGTCAAACTTAAAAGATTCGATAAGGTTATTGCGGTTGAACCAGCGCATGATTTGGCAGAGACCTGTCGTCATAAAAAGCTTGATGTGATCGAGGCGCCGATCGAAGAGGTAAATTTAGATGAGATATCTGTAATTACCAACTTTGAATTGCTCGAACACCTTTTTTGGCCCAAAGACTTCTTGCAAGCATGTCACAGGGCGCTCCCCGAAGGTGGTTTACTTATCCTTACAACTCCAAACATAAAGGGATTCGACCTGCTTGTATTAGGGGGTTGTCTGATAACATTGGTGGCCCCAACCATCTTAATTATTTCCATCCTGAATCTCTCGGCCATCTTCTGCAGCGTTGCGGATTTGAAGTAATTGAGGTAGTGACACCGGGTAAACTTGATGCTGAGCTAGTCAGAAAAAAGATTATTGACGGTCGGCTCAGTGTTGAAGATCCAGATCGCTCATTTTTGCAGTATGTTCTTATAGATCAATGGGAAACCATTGGCGACTCTTTTCAGCATTTTTTAGCTGATAATAGGCTTTCCTCGCATTTGTGGGTCGTTGCGAAAGCGAAGAAGGCAACTGCTTAGGTTGCTCTACCCAACTCCTTTATCTCTTCATTTACCATGTTTTTAATAAACGTCAAGTATCTAGCGACAACATCCTGCAAAAATGTCTCAAATATTTTAAATGCTTCGGGGGATTTCTCTTTGGGACCGAATTTGCATTGGACGGCAGCCAGGCGCTGTTGGACAATTGAAGCAAGCCCGGGCATGATCACTTCTTGATAGAAATTGTTGCGCTCAAGTTCTGCGTTAATGTCGTTGATGGGAGTCATTTGCTCGTTCAGGCGACTGATCTTGAGTTGCCGCTTCTGAAATTTGTCAATCTTTCGTAATAGAGCCCATTTGTCCCGGTTTTTTCGTTCGATAAAATCGATCTGATCCAGGAGATGATCATAGAAGCCAGCTATGTCATGTTCGCCGGCATGATCGTGTGTTGCCGCATCCTGAGCCTCTTCGATTATTTTGGCTACATTGCATCCTTGAGGATTGATATAGCGAGCGATCGCCTCTCTAAAGCTCAAGTTTTCGATCCCGGGAATCCCCAGACCCGCCTCCGTGGCATTGATAATCTGTACCCTGCCCCCGAATTTTTGATTTTGCAGTTCCAAAGCATGCCGCATCGCTAAAAAAGCCTTATCCGTAATCACGGGCAGTCCATTGATGTCAAGCATGTGATGGGACGCTCCGTTGTACGAAGCCAGACTGCCTGCTTCTTCGCCGGCATGCACTTTATGGTCATAGTAACACAGGTCCTGGCCGATCAGAATGATGGGATTGCAGCCCAGTTCGAAGGCGTAATCGATTGCGCACATGGAAACCGATGGATAATCGTTAATAACAGCCGGACTCTTATTTTGAAAGCGATGATAATAGTACTGGGCCAGCCTGTCGCTGCTGGTGGCAAACCACAGGATACGGTTGGGGAACTCCTGGCTGATCCTGGGATGCAGTCGAAATGAGCCGACGAGGGGGCAAGTTCCCTGATAGTCCTTAAAGATGTCTGCTTCAGGCTCCCAGGCGTCCATCGCCATAGCGAGGTGCGCCTTGATGCCGCCTTGATCCAAAATCCTGGCCCCTGTCCCCGGAGCAACGATTAAAGCCCGGTTGCCGATCTCCTTCAGCAAGTCAAGGTGGCGTTCCAGAGAAGGGCCGGCTGACACTATTATTGCCGGTAAGCCTTGAAATTTATTGAATAAAATATCTGCCTGCAGCCCATGCTCTTTTAAGGATTTTAATTGATGTGATGTCCATGTATACAAAGACTTGTCGGTGGTCGCTACGGATGTCATGAATGCGTTTGTCCCATTTGCAAAAAGACGTTCCACCTCGTCGTAAAACTCGCTGAAGATGCTGCGGTATGATAAATGATACAACAGCTTGATGGTTGCGTTAAGTTGCAACTGATTCCAGATCAATCCAGACATCTCTTGCGGTTCCCTGATCAGGTCTAAGGAAAGGCGATTCAGGTTGAGCAGGGAGTTGAGATCGCGTTGGGCGAGCAGGACTTTAAACACGTTGTCAAAGGGCTCGATAATATGAACCTCACGGTATTTTACATGGTGCTCCACCAGGTAGTCCACACAGTAGCCCATCCCCAGGCCAAAGATGATCAGGGTCTGCTCTTCGTTGTTGGCTTGTCCGAATAAATGCTGCATTTCTCTTTCTGTATCGTAAACGCTATGCAAAAAGCAACAGCGGTCACCCAACTGTAATTTTACAGAGCCTTGAACTTCATCCAAGACCTGCAATTGGGGATGACGAAATTCATCAGTGATTAGTTTATCGTAAAAACCTGGAGATTTACGCTTGATAGAGTCAAGGTTCTTTAGGTAAGTGCTCATCAAGTTGCCCTCGCTATTGAGTCAGCATTGGTATGATCTCATATTGCAGAATATCCGCCAGGTGGAGATAATCCTTGTTTTGTAAAGATTCCAGGCAGGCCCTGAAGAATTGGTTGAAGCGTTGGATATCGTCTGCTGCCAGCAGGGAGAGGGCGCCGCTGGATACTATATTTTCGAACAAGCCGGTCACTTGTAGCCGGAAGTTCTCCGACCTTGTAGGCGAAGATGTTATCCTGGATATTTTCATTGATGGCCAGAATGTCCAAACCGATCATCTCACTTCTAAAATTATGTGAAAAAATAGTCCGCACTTATCGAAGCCGGGAGCCACTTGCCTTTGTGTTGATAATTCGATGCTCCTTGCCTTTATCCCTGCAAAATGTCAATATAACAAGCCTTGGATTCTATCTCCTGGTGTCGATAAAGGCTCCCTTGATGGAGCGGCGACGCTTCTGATAGAAGCGATTGGCCGTCCTGGTCTGGCTTACCTCGGCGATCTTCTGTTTGAGGGAACCCATCCTTGTCTCCAGTTCATTGCGGATCTCCTCATGTTTCACCAACAGGCGGCTGAGAATTGCCCTGACTTCTACCTGAGCGGTGGTCGGGCGATCTGCAACCGGCCATTCATTCCAGGCCACTATCCCATGTTCTTCCCTCAGGGCATCGAGCCGGTCGCGGAGTTTCCTGCGCTCTCCCAGCAGGGGGAGCAGGTTCTGCGTCGCCCCGCCGGCCACGCTTTTTCCTAGCTCCATGGTCAGGGCCTCCCAGCGGAGCAGCAGGTCACGGGCCTCGCTCCAGACACCCGGTTCAGGCTTGCCGGGCATGGCCATCACCCGCCAGGACCTGTTCGGCGGCAGCCGCCCAGGCAGCGCGCAGCCCGGTCACTATCTTCAGCACCTCTTCGATAATGGCTGCATCTTTCCTGGTGTTGGCCATGACCAGGCGCCTGCGCAGGTAGTCGTAGAGACTGAAGAGATTGGCCGAGATCTCGTACTCCATCCTGAGCGTTCTCATCAGTTCGAAGATGATCTCCTGGCTCTTCATCAGATAGGTGTGGGCAGTGGCGGGATCTTTCTGCTCGATCGCCTGTTTTGCCTGTTTCAGGTCGAGGATCAGCCCGTCGTAGAGCATGAGCAGGAGTTTTTCCCCCCTGGCGGTGGTGACCGCTACCCTGCGATACTGGTTGTAAGCGTTCTGACGTAGCTGCGGACATGCGAGATCACTCCATTTTACATTGATTTGATGGGCAGATGGCCAAAGACGTGCACGATCAATCCTGCAGGCAGGTGTCAGGCTTGCTTATCGACCAGTATCCCGCCTGCCTGTTGAATGCTGGATGCAAGCGCAGGCATCTCCTCGGGCGGGATCTCTTTGACCACCTCGTTGGTGAAGGGGTTGATCAGTCTTGACCACAAATTCGTTAGTTTTCTTGTCAGATGCTGAAGATGACAAGGACACCGTCCTGCTTCAACAGGCTGACAGTCGATCCCTCTGACAGGCCGGACTGTTGCTGCACTTCCTCAGGTTGCCCCGGGCGGCGCTGCTTCCGCCGCTGCCGGTTGCCCGCTTCCAACAGTACTGACCTGGTAATTGGTTAGCGGCCGCCATATTGCCCTCGATCTGCATTGCTCATCCCCTCCTGGGCATTAAATGCCCGCATTTTTCATTGGCTTTATCAACTGCTGCTGCTGCTGCTGTAACATCTCTGTCAGCCAGGAACTCTCGGAGTTCAACTGCGACAGCGTCTGTCTCCATGGCGTCGTACTCAGTGTAATAATTCTGCTCCAGGTTATTTAAATGGGTGTCCCAGGTGGATATCTGGGAATTATCACTGGCAATCTCCTGTTCCGATGAAGCTGTTGTCGACGAGTTCGCCCGAAGTGCCGGCCTTGTCGGTAATCTGCGAGATGGAGTTGGTCAGGGTGTTAAAGAGACGGGTCGCCAGCCCTTGCTGGCTGCTGTCGGATAAGAGGTTGCCACTGGAGTCCAGGCTTGTCGTGAACAGGGCCATCACGGCCTGGGGGTTGGATTGCAGGGCCTGCGTCAACTGGTCCGTATTCAGGGTCAGTTGTCCGTAAGCCGTGTATGATGTACTGGGGGCGATGCCGATCACCCCCAACTGGTTGCACGTAGCTGTCACCTGCTGCGAATCGTCATTGGTAACTGGTCACCTGCCCGGTCAGGCCGCTGACAGGAGTGGACATGGCTTCGCGCATGTCATCGAGGACGCTCTGCAGGAGCGGGTCGCTGTTCAGTTGGCCGCTCTGGGCCTTGGTGTTCCAGGCGTCGACCTGCGTGGTGTCCAGGTTCTGGGCGGTGATCATGTCCTGGGTCAGGGGGGTATAGCCGGAGTAGACTGTCTGGGTCAGCATGTTGTTGATGTCGGTCAGTGTGTTGTTATAGGCGGTGACGAAGCTCTGGATGGTGCTGACGACCGCACTGGTGTTGCTGGACACGGTGACGGTGGCATTGTTGCCATCAGTGGTGCCCGCCAGGGAATAGGAGACGCCGTTGATGGTGAACTGGTTGCTGTCGAAGGTGTAGTTTGTGCCGTCGACCGTCACGGCGGCGTCGGTGCCGGCAGCGCTGGTGCCGCGGTTGTGTAGCCGCCGGATGGTTCTGTTCCGGCCGAATAACTGCTGCATCAGGTTTGTTCCGCCTGTATCTTGGGCGGTGATGTTCGTGCCCGGTTGGGTGGAAGTGAGGTAGAAGCGCTGCAGGGTGCTGTCCCAGGATGCCTGCACATTCAGGCCGCTGTTGTTGATGTCATTGATCACATCATTGAGGGTCGTGGTGTTGGGATTGACGGAGAACGTTAGTGGTCGTGCCGTCGCTGATGGAGAAATCGAGATCGCCGTTGCTGTCTGTGGTCAAGCCGCTAAATACCGAGCTAAGTCGGCATCGCTGGGATCGGTAGATCGGCAGGGTTATAGGCGGTGATCTGCGATGAGGATGCCAGCACGGCATTGGTGGCCACTGAGGACACGGAGACGGTGTGGCTGGTATCCAGCGCCGAGATCCCGGCGGTGGCGGTGACGGCGCTGCTGGATGAACTGGCCTGATTGGTCAGGAATGTTCCCTGCAGTTCGAGGCTGGAGACCGTAGTTTGCAGGCTCTGGAGATCGGTGTTGATCGTCTGATAGTCCTGCTGCTGCCACTGCAGGGTCTGCACCTGCTGGTTGAGGGTGTCCTCCGGGGCGCGCGCTGCGGTCATCAGCCCTGATACGATGCTATCGACGTTGATGCCGTCGACCAGGCCGGTCATGGTGTTGTTGCTATAGAAATTGGATACCGAACTCGCCGATGACGTTGTCGCTGATGATATGTCCATACCACTCATCACCCCTCTTGTATTCCCGGGATCTCCAGAACTTGCCCGCTGTTCAGGGTTCAGCTGTCAACCGCTTCTGAGAGTGAGCAATTGTATCCATATAAATTATCGTCAGGGCGGCGCGATCTTTAGGAAAAAAGGAAAGGGGCCGGGAAATATCCGCGGCCCCGGGGTTGTTTTCGGGCAGTTTTTACCCGAACAGCTTGAGGATGGTCTGCGGCTCCTGCTGGGCCTGGGCGAGCATGGCCGTGGCTGCCTGGACAAGGATGCTGTCCTGGGTGTAAGCGGACATCTCACTGGCCATGTCCACGTCGACCAGTTGCGCATTGGCCGAAGTGAGGTTCTGGGAGCCGGTGTTGAGGTTGTCGCTGGTGTCCTGCAGCCTGTCCTGGTAGGCGCCGAGCTGGGAGTTCTGGGTCGAGACCGCACTGATGGCCTGGTCGAGCACCGTGATTGCCGCGCTGGCCATGGACTGGCTGGTCACGTTGAGGGCGCCCTCGCCGGCCTTGGTGTAGTCGCTCAGGGCGTTGTTCCCGGAGCCGCTGGTGAAATACGCTCCCGACACGCCGCCGGCTGCTCCTGCAGCAGCGGCGGATGCCGTCCCGGCTATGCCGAGCGCAGCAGCACGTGCGTCACCGATGGAAATAGACATCGACTGGTTCTGATTGGCCCCGATCTGCAGTTTGGTAGTGAAGGTTCCGTTCCCTGCCTGGGTCGAGCTGGGGGCCTGCTGGGTGTTGAACGACCAGGTGATCTTGCCTGCTGAACCCGCAGCGAAGTCATTGGGGTCGAAGGTGCCGATGTTGACCGTTGCCTGTCCGATGCCATTGGCGGCGACGAGGGTGACGTTGGTCTGGCCGTTGCTGACCTGTACGGCGGGCCAGCGGTGGTGCTGCCGGCCTCGGTCAGGGTGGCATCGTAGTGATTGGGATCGACGTTAAAGTTTAAGTTGTCGTGCATTGGCGCCGCCGGTAAAATCACCTGAGGCGTAGGCGGTAGTGTTTACTGTCAAATCTCCAAGAGTGACAGTGTTAGCACCGGCGGCCAGGGTGCCGCTGAGCACGTTGCCGTTCGAGTCCTTCACGGCACTCCAGCCACCGCTAGCAGTTTGTTCCTGAAGCTCGAAATGGTTCACGGTGCTGGTGCCGGTCAACCTGTAATTCCCGGCTGCCATAGTAGAGCCGGATGCGATTCCGTATACGTCATGTCATTGTCGCCGGATGCAACACCTCCTGATGCGCTTTGATAGGTAGTAGCTGCCGCCGTCCTGGTGAGGGTGACCTTCTGCTCGCCGTCAGCCAGGCCCATGGCCGAATCCACCTGCTCGCCGGTCAGCTTGGTGTTGCCGTTGGTCTGGGTGACCGTGACCGGGGCGACGTTGCCCATGGTGATGGCGTTGCCGCCGGCGCCGACCGTCGCTGCCGTCAGTTCCAGGGCGTTGCCGTTGCTGGAGGCGGACAGCATCACGTTGGCCAGGGCGCTGTTATTGGTTCCGTAAGTGGCGCCGCTGGCTGGTCGCGGCGGCGACTTTAGTCGCCGGCAGCTGCCTGCCATGTCGCTGACGATGGTGTTGACGATCTGGCCCGCCGTCTGGTCCCCGTTCAGGTCGATGGCGAAGTCGGCATTGCCGGTGTACTTGCCGTTGGCGCTGTCGTAGAAGGCGATCGACTGGCCGTCGATGTTGATCCCGGTGCCGGCCAGCTTCGCCACCGTGGCGCCGGAGAAGTTGATCGACCCGTTGGCATAGACGCCTATCGCAGAGACGTTGCTGAAGGCGGCGCCGGTGACGCCGCTGGTGGCGCCGTTAGCCGAGGTGACCGTGCCGCCGTTCAGGGGGCCTGTCAGGACGCCGGAGGCGTTCAGCGCAACAGCGTTGGCCGCGATACTGATACCAGCTTTAGTCCCACCAATAATCGTTGCGCTGGCGACGTAGTTGTTCTTCAGGGCGGCGTTGTTGGAGATGAAGTTGTTGATCTGGTTGGCCACGTCCAGTCGCTATGTCGCCATTCACTGCTATCAGTCTTCGTGTCGATGGTGATGGCGTTCCCGTTGAGGCTGCTGGCAGTTGCCCCTCGAAGAATAGGTGACCGTCAAGTTCTGGCCGCCGATGTTGATCGAGAAATTCGAGCCGCTCGCTGCGCCAGCACTATTGAGAGCGCCGAGGTTGATCACTGTGCTTGCCAGTGTAGCCGCCGTGAAGCTCCCTGGCCTCCGGTCAGGTTCGGCGCCACCGTCAGGCCGTTGCTGGAGACCGCGGCGGTGGTCGAGGCGCCGCTGCCGCCGTTCAGCAGGTTCATGGTGTTGAACTGGGTGGTGTTGCCGATGGCGCTGATTTCTGCTGTGTACTGGTTGATCTGGTCCTGGATCGCCTGGAAGTCCTGGGTCGTGTTGGTGCCGTTCGCCGCCTGGACGGCCAGCTCCCGCATGCTCTGCAGGATGTTCGACGTCTCGGTCAGGCCGCCCATGGCCGTCTGGATCAGGGAGATGCCATCCTGGGTGTTGCTGTTGGCCTGGTTGAGGCCGTTGATCTGGCCCTGCATCTGCTCGCTGATCGTCAACCCTGAGGGATTGTCGGCGGCCGAGTTGATCTGCTTGCCCGAGGACAGTTCCGCCAGGGCCTGGTTCATGGCGCTGGTGTTCTTGTTCAAGGCGTTGAAGGTGTTCAGGGCGGCAATGTTGTCGTTGATGATCATTCAGGTTAACCTCCTTTTTAGTGTTTTTTGAGATTTCGGTCTCGCTTTTATATTAAGCGGCCGCCTACCCGGGATATTTGGCTGCTTAATACCTGACAATTTCCATTCACTGTTATTATCGTTTATCAAACTGGGGACTTTAGAAGAATCACAGTAGATATTTGCATGAGATGAATCTCAACTTAGGACATATGGCCTAGAAGACCGGTAAAGAAAATAAAAAAATGCCTGCGCCGGAATGGAGGCGCAGGCATCTTCATGTTAATGTGAGTTATCTGGATTACGCTTGAACCATGCTGTCCAGGGTCTGCAACAACGCGTCGTCGGTGGTGATCACCTTGGAGTTGGCATCGAAGGCGCTCTGGGCGATGATCATATTCGCCATCTCCTGTGACAGGTTGACGTTAGACGCCTCCAGCGTACCGGTCTGGATGGTGCCGAGGCTGCCTGTTCCTGCCGACTGGACGGTGATGGTGCCTGAGTTGGACGTCGCCGTGTAGAGGTTGCTGCCGTCGCTCGCCAGCCCGCCGGGGTTGGGGAAGTTGGCCAGGGCGATCTGCCCCAGGGTCTGAGTGACTCCGTTGGAGAATGTGCCTGTAATGGTTCCTGTCTGATCGATCGTGTAACCCGTCAGCGTCCCTGATGTATAACCGTTCTGGGATTGCAGCGCCACAGAGTTGGCAGCGTCATCCTGACTCAGGCCGGAGAAATTGATCGTGATCGGGACCGCCGCTATATTGCCGTTTGCCGCCACAGTAGAGGGCACTAAAGAAAATGTCCCATCAGTTCCGGACGGCAGGGCGCCCGTGCTGCTGAACGACAGGCTGCCGCTTCCGCCGGTCACGCCGCCGTTGGCGAGGTTGTATGTATTACCCTCGCTGTCGGTGACGCTTTGACGTTCCATGTCCAACTGCCGATGCTGTTTTCTGTAAAGGCAAGGTCGACTGTATATGGATTTCCCAACGCATCATACACCGTCGTGGTCACGTCATGCGCCGGTGGAGTAAAGGTCGTGGCGTTGGCGCTTGTGGCGCCGATGCCAACGAGAGTACCGGCAGAGACGGTCAGCTGCTAGAGGCATATCGTAAAGGCATTGGCATTGCCGGAGGTCGGAGGAGTGATGGTGTAGTCTACCCCATTGATCGGTACTGTGGCCGTACCGCTTGAGGATGTAACATCTCCTGTGGCAGAACCCATGGTAACCGTACCCGACCCGTACGATGCTCCGGTGCCGGCGTTAGTGATAGTCCAGTCCCAGGTGTTGAAAGCGCTTCCCTGGGTAAAGGTAAGTTCGCAGTTTGTTTGTATTGCCGTGTCCATCATATGCTGTAAAAGTTGTGGACGCCGCGCTACCCGTGGGAGCGAAACTCTGGCTGTCGGGGTTGGTAACGTAAGTGCCAGTTGGGGAGTAACAGTAAATGCATTGGCATTGAGAGCCGGTAGTGGGAGGGGTGAGGGTGGTTGTGGTTGCTCCGTCAACGATTTGCGCTGTACCGGTGCTTCCGGTCACGTTTCCGTTGGAATCCAGGGTAACCGTTCCGGAGCCGTACGATGCCCCAGTGCTGGCGTCGGTGATGGTCCAGTCCCAGACGCCGGACGTGCTTGTCTGGCTAAAGTTGATCTGGGCGTTGTAATTGTTGGTCCCGTCATTGACTTCAAATGGCACTGTCTCTGATTCGTTAAATTCCAGCGTGCCGTTGTTGAGCTGGGAGTCGAGGTTGCCGGACATGACCATGCTGCTGGTGGCATTGGCCGGGGTTGTTGCATTGAGATTGATGCTGATTTTCGTCGGGGTGGCTGAAGTCGATACCGTCCCGCCCGAATTTGCCATCCATCCCTGGACATTCATGCCGTTGGTGTTGCTGACCAGGTTGCCGGAGGCATCAAAGCTGAAGTCACCGTCACGTGTATAGTATTGATTGCCGCCGGACGCCAGGATGAACAGCCCATCTCCGTTTATGCCCAGGTCTGTATCCACTCCTGTCTGCTGCAGGCTGCCACTTGTGAAATTGGTATCTACGCTGGCGACATTCGTGCCCTGGCCGATCTGGATCGGGTTGGTGCCTCCGGTGGTGCTGGTCGGGAGGCTGGCGCCCTTCATGGTCTGGCTGAGCAGGTCGGCGAAGTTGACCGAGCTGGATTTGAAGCCAGGGGTGTTAACGTTGGCAATATTGTTGCCGATGACATCCATCATTTCCTGGCTGCTTTGCAGGCCGGAAATGGCGGAAGTTAGTGAAGACATCATCGAAAAAACCTCCTTTTTGGCAAGCTCTGAAGCTTCGCTTCAGGCTGAAGCACGCTTGCACGTCGAGAGCGGCTTGCTCATTCGTTTCCACAGATAGCGCGCCCTGAGGGCACCCGGCTCTAATGTCCCCCGCCAAAACCGTGGGACAAAAGCGGTTACGCTACTGTATTAACTGGCTCTAAGCTTCAGTGAGGAGACCTGAAACCAAGACCCAGTTGAACAACCAGAGCCCCCTTCGAGAGGTCCGGCTCTGTTAAGCAATCACGGCGCTGTCGATGTTGGTGAAGACGTTGCCTTTGAGGCTGGCGCCGTCGATGGCGGTGATCACCGTGCGGTTCTTGACGCTGACCACCAGCGCCAGGTCGTCCACCAGGATCAGTGAATCTCTTGCTCCCTTTGCCGATGCCTTGTCTACGGCGTCGGTGATCCGATCCATGCGGTTGGCTGTGATATCGATCCCCCTTCTGGCGATCATCTCGTTGGCGTGGCGTGAAAACTTGAGCGTTTTTGACGCCAGGACATCTGCAAATGAGGTTGAGGGCGACTGCTGCTGCTCCTTGCTCCTGGTAGTGTCTGGCTGGCCGGATGGCGCTATGGGCTGTGGTATGTAGATCCTATCCACCATCTAGCTAACCCCCATTAACTGTCAGAGACGCTGGTGACCCACGATGCGGGAATCGACGACCCGTTCACTGTGAGGTAGACAGTACCGCTCTGGATGCTGGTGCCGGTCACCTCCCCGCTATAGTTCGTGTTGGTGGTTGGGTCTGTGGCCTGGACGGTTAAACCCAGAAGGCTGACACCATACAATTGGCTAAAGCCGGTGTTCAGATCACTCATCCCTTGCAGCGATGAGTACTGGGCCATCTGCGAGGCGAAGTCGGTGTCCGATTCTGGATCGAGCGGGTCCTGGTTCTCGAGCTGGTTGACCAGCAGATTTAAAAAATCGGACTCGGTCAGATTGCTGGATGGATTGGTAATGGTCGCGGCGGTCTGGCTGGTCGAGGATTGGGTGTTTGTGACTGCGCTTACTGACATCTTGATTCACCTCCTTTGATTAGACGACGTAGTTGAAGGTTCCTGTACTGCTCCACTGATAGATTGCGGGGATCGCGGGCTGCATGTCATTATCGGTGTTGTCTGCGTAACCGTAGTCGTATGGCGCCCGAGCCTGGCTCATGTTCTGCTGCGATTGGGAGGATGCCCCCTGGTAGTTGCCCTGGCTTCCGCCGGAGGATACGTTCAGGTTGTGCCAGGAGATACCCTGGTCGTTGAGCGTCTGCCTCAGTTCCGGGAGCCTGGCGGCGATCAGGCTGGCGGTCGCCTGGTTCTGAGTGATGAAGTTGGCATTGACGATCCCGTGCTCAACCTGCACGACCAGCTTGAGATCTCCCAGGAACTCCGGTTTGAGCTGGATGCTCATAGAGGCGTTGTTGCTGTTGTTCACCAGCAGGTTGGCACTGTCGACTATCTGGTTGATCACGCTGGCGCCCAGTGTTTGGGACCCTGGATTGGATACCTGTCCCGGCCCTGTTGTAGAGGAAAGGCTATTCTGCTGTTGTGAGGGCTGGGCCAGAAGCCCATTTGCCTCTTCGGAGCCGGCTGGCGATTGCGGCAACGAGGTCTGCAGTTGCTGTGGCTGACGGCGATCCTACCGGCTTTACGAGCGAGGCGTCTTTAACCTGGGTTTCCTTTGACCCGGAGGCGCCGGATACCTGTGTCGACTGTCCCGGCACGGTTGACTGGTCTGTATCCGTCTTGGCTGCGGAACTGTCCGGGGAACCGGCGGTGGCTATTGGATTGCCGGGAGTTACCGAATTGCCGGGAGTTTTCGGGTCAGACCCCAGGCTTGCCGACTGGTTTCCGCTCGTCTTGGCAGGCGTTGAACTGTCCGAGGCGCTGACTGCGACGGCTGGGTTGCCAAAGCCTTGCGGGTCAGACCCCAGGCTTGCCGACTGGTCTCCGCTCGGCTTGGCAGATGTTGAACTACTGTCCAGGGCGCTGACGGCGCCGGCTGGGTTGCTAAAGCCTTGCAGGTCAGACCCCAGGCTTGCCGACTGGTTTCCGCTCGACTTGGCAGGCGTTGAACTGTCCGAGGCGCTGACTGCGACGGCTGGGTTGCCAAAGCCTTGCAGGTTAAATCCAGGGCCTGTTGACTGGTTTCCCCCTGCCGTCTGGCTACCGGATGCGCCTGTTGTCTGATCCGGGGAATTCGGTAAAGTACCAGCGATTGCCGGATCAGTTGCCTTGCCGTCTGATCCCGTGGCGTCGGACGTGCTTGGATACCCTTGGCTCAAGGCGCTTTTCACTGCAGCGAGGATCTGGGCTGTTGGGGCATCGGTGTTGTTAGAGAGGTTGTTCAGGGCAGCGTTCAGTTGGTCGGTTGTGGCGTCTGACGTGTTTGGATCCGCTTGGCCCAAGACGGCCTTCACTGCAGCGAGGAGACTGTCTGTTGGGGCATTGGCGTTGGTGTTGGCATCGGTGTTGTTAGAGAGGCTGTTCAGGGCAGTGTTCAGTTGGTCGGTTGTGGCATCCTTGGCGGTTAAACCGGTACTGCCGGATGCACCCTGACCGCCCTGAAGATCGCCGGACAGGCCGGCAAGCGCCGATAGAAAACCCGCCTCGGACTGGCCGGCGTTGCCGGATGTCTGCAGCGAATCGATGACCTGGCCGATAACTGAAGACAGATTGCCGACCGCCGCTGTCGGGTCGCGTCCATTGGATGTTTTGGAATCTGCTGCGGGTTGTGTGTTCGAACTGTCCTGCGACGATGCGGGCAAGACCTGCAGCAAAGACAATAACAGGGCCATCACGTCAGTGCCTTTTTTGGCCTGGTCTTCAGGCCCGGCGGTCTGTGTATCCGTATTTGCCTGTGCATCCGTATTATCGTTCTTTGCCTGTGTTTTTGGGTTGCCCGACAGTGAACTCAAGAGCCTTGAAAAGCTACCCGTGAGGATTCCGGCAGCACTTGGCTTGCTGGACGTACCCGGCGTTGACAGGACATTTGCCGGCATGCTCTGCGCTACGATCGATGCGGCTTCCACATTATCACCTCCTTTCCTCAGAAGTGGATGAAAAGGAAACCAGAGGTACCCGATTGGGTGCTTCTAATTCGTTTATTCGTTCTCTGTTGTCTAATTCCTTTTTCCTATAAAATAAAAAACTATTCAGATAACTTATGGACAGGGTCCTTTTAGCTTTTTCCTGCCTCCGACTTCCTGCCTCTGACCTCTGAAGCCAGCAGGCCTCTGCCGGATAACGCTTCGGCGCTCTTATGCCCTGTCTTGCTGCCGTTGCCGATCTCCTTGAGGGTGACATCGATGGCATACTTGCTTTCGGGAGACCCGACGAGGAGAGCCTTGACTGCCTCTATCCTTGACTTCAGGTCATCGGCGTTAAAGATTCCGTTGAAGCTCAGGGAAAAGGGAGACATGCCGGGAGGGCCATCAGTGTTCCAGGGGCCTGGCTCTGCGGTTTGGGGTCTGGTTGTGACGGCGCCCGGCTGCATCGTAGCGGATCTGTCACGAGCGGGGATGTCGTCTTTCCTGAAAACCGGCGGCCACTGATCGGGATGGCCGTTTCGGACATAGATGGTGCCTCGCCTGTCCTTTTCGATCCCCAGCAGGTATCTCATCCTGCGCACATAACTGAGCGGGACGGACCAGAACTGTTTCAGTTGGCTGTCGCTCATTTCCTTGCAGATCTCCAGCCCTGCCTCCCTGGCCCGATCAAAGTTCATCGCTACCAGGCTCTTCAGCGTTCTGTCGGTCACCGCATTCACTCCTTTGATGTTATATACGATGCAGGGCCCTGATTTCTTGTAGGCGTTTCTTGTCCTGGAGTCTCCAAGATCTCCGGGAGTCAGTACAGTGCGGGGCCGCTTTTTGCTCACAGGCACGAGGCATCCTCCTGTCGGGCACCCGGTTCGCTTCGCTCACCACTAAGGTGGCTAATTCACTGCCGCAATCTTTTCTGCCATTTTTTTGAGGTCAATAGCCAACTTGCCGAGTTCGTTAAGGCTGGAGGCCATTTCTTGGGTGGCTGCAGCCTGGTGCTCGCTGACCAGGGCGATCTCCCCGATGCCACTGAGAGCGCTGTTCGCTGATTTTTCGATGTTCTTCAGGATGTTGCCTACCTGGGAGACTGAGAGGGCGCTGTTATCCGCTAACTTGCGGATCTCGTCGGCCACGACGGTGAATCCTTTCCCGGCATCTCCGGCGCGCGCGGACTCGATGGCGGCATTCAAACCCAGCAACTTGGTCTCGGTGGCCACGCGCTTGATGAATTTGAGGATCTCGCCGGTCTCGGACAGGCTCTGCTTGGTCGTGCCGGTGCTGGTTCCCAGGGTTTTGCACTGTTCTGCCAGGTTTTCTGCTCCTGCAGTCAACTCCTGGGCTGCGGCGGCAAACTGCTGCACGGTGGCGCTCAACTGCTGGGCCATAGCGGCCAGTTGTTTGGACTGATCGTTGAGGTCGCCGATCAGCTTCTCCTTGTCTTCGAACATATCCATGATTAACTTCGCAACGTCGGACTCAACTAACATGCTGTGCTCGCTTTTGGCGCGGCGAATCTGTTCCCGCACTCCGGCGTTGCCCGTGACTTCGATGATCATATCCGGTTCTTTCCGCAGCAACTCCTGGAAATCCCGAAAGTAGTCCACCCCTATACTGAGGGCGTAAACCACCCCCAAGGCATTGCTGTTCAGATCGGAGATCCCGACCACGCTCACGTCCGTCAGGCCGTGAATGGCTCTCAGGACAGCATTGCCTCCACTTCCACCGCCAACTATACCGATCCTGATCATGTTCGGTCTCCCTTAATCCAGAATGCCCTTGTGAAACGGGACTGCTGAACTGCTCCAGTGGACGGACAACAAAAAAGATACCAGGTACAAAGGTACCTGATATTTTATCGGCATCATGGGGACATAACTTTAGCTCTCTGCTAAATATTTTTTTCGAGCTTCGCCACACATTCTATGTGGTAGGTATGCGGGAACATGTCGATGGGCTGCACAACCCGGACTTGATACCGCTGTCCGGCGAGGAGCGCCAGGTCTCTGGCCAGGGTGGCCGGATTGCAGGAGACATAGACGATCTTCCTGGGCGAGAGAGCCGTGATGCCGGCGATGGCGCCCGGCAGGCAACCCTGGCGGGGGGGATCGAGGATGATCGTATCCGGCCCCGGACCGTCCTTGGCAATCCGGGCGAGAGTCCTCTCAACCCTCCCCGCAATGAACGCTGTGTTATTGCTGTCATTGATGATGGCATTTTCCCTGGCTGCCGCCACCGCTGTGTTGTTCTCCTCTATGCCGGTAACCCGTCTGTAGTCGCCGGCGAGGTAGTGAGCAAAAAGCCCTACGCCGCAGTATAGGTCCAGGAGGTGCTCCCGGGATGCGGGTTCGCAGAGCGTTTTTACGTGCTGCAGCAGCACTTCCGTCTGTTCCGGGTTGTTCTGGAAGAAGGCGGTGGCCGGGATGTGAAACCTGATGCCGGAAACAATTTCGCTGTAAAAGTCTTGTCCGATGACTGTAGTTGCCCTATGTCCTGCTGTTGAGTTGCTGTCTTGCGCCACGATGCCTACCAGATTGGGGTGCAGACTCCGCAATTCGGTCCAGACCGCCCGGGTTGTTGCCCGGTTGCCGTTATCTATCAGCAGCAGCATTTCCCCCGTCGCCCTGCCTTTGCGGATCACTACTTCTTTTTGAGAGGCGAGAGACGCATCACAAATGTTCAGGAGCCTTGACAAATCGGCAAGGATGGCGGAAAATTCGACGGGCAGGAGGGCGCAGGCTGTCAAAGGGTAGACAGAGTGGCTTTTGATCCGGTAGGTGCCCAGCATCGTTCCACTTGGGCTGCGCTGAACATGTAATCGTACTGTGTGGCGATAGTGCCAGGGGTCATCCATGGGCAGCACATCCTGCACCGGAACTTTCTCCAGTCCGCCGATGCGCTGCAGGGCGGCAATGACCGTTTGCCGCTTGAAATAGAGTTGCTCGCTGTAGGATAAGTGCTGCAACTGGCAACCCCCACACTGCCGGTAGTCCGGGCAGGAAGCCCCGGTTCTCCACGGCTGGGGCCGGACCACCTCTACCAGGCAGCCCCTGGCATAGTTTTTCTTCTCCTCGCTGATGTTAAAACGGACGACCTCACCCCTGGCAGCCAGCGGTATGAAAACCGGCTTCCCCCGGTAGTCGCCGACACCCTCACCCGTATGGCTGTATCCCCTGATCTCAGTCAGGAACTGCTCAACTCCAACAGTATCCAACGCCGCCGCCCTTCCGTTGTCTGGAAACAACACATGTTAACAGTGCATTGTTTGATTTCAACTTGGTATTGTCTGTGCACAATGATCGGGACAGGACAGGCCATGTTGCCGGATCTGCCCGGGCGCTCTCTCTTGCGATATTGCAAGCCCAATATATATGGTATAATATTCCTTGGTTTCGTCAAGGGGGTGATGGGGTGAAACTACCGGAAAGGCTGCTGCGGATTGCCAGTTTCGTTCCGCAACCGTCCTTAGTGGCGGATATCGGCACCGATCACGCCTTGCTGCCTGTTTACCTGGCGCTACAGGGGATATGCAGCAAGGTAATTGCTACTGACCTGCATCCAGGCCCCCTGGAAGCCGCCAGATCGACCGTTGATCTGTTTAACCTTTGGAAGCAGGTAGAACTCAGGCAGGGAGATGGCCTGGAAGTTATCCGGCCGGGTGAGGTCAACGTGATCATCATCGCCGGCATGGGCGGCGTCAAGATTGACGAAATCCTGAGCAGTGCCGGGCCAGTGCTGCAGCAGGTCGAGCGTCTTATTCTGCAGCCGTTCTCAGGGGTAGGCCTGGTCCGCCGCTGGCTGCTCGGCAATGGTTGGAGCCTGACCGATGAAGACCTGATGATTGATGATGACCGCTTCTACGAGATCATCGTCGCCGACTGCCTGAAGACAAAAAGGAGACAGCGGCTGAAGGCAAGTCCTGACACCGATAATGATGATCGCGGCGATCTTCTGCTGGAAATTGGCCCCAAACTGCTGGAGAAGAAACACAGCTTGCTGGCTGATTATCTGGACAAGCAGATTCGGGACATGGAAAGCGTGCTGTTAGCCTTGAAGCGTGCCCGGACTCCGGAAGCCAGGCAGCGTAAGGATGAATGGGCAAAAAAGATCGCCTTCTATAAGACGATTATCAACGATTTGAAATCTTCCTGATGACCCTTAATTCAAACGTAGCGAAGCGAAGTTTGATGCCATGTGCCTGTCCAGCACTCAAATTGCGTAGCATGCGAAGCAATTGGTAGTTGAGTGCTGGACATATGGCACGGCAACTTGTTCATTTAACCGATGACTACCCGCTCTAATGCCCCCGCTTCTTTGAAGCGGTGGGATAAGAGCGGCTACGCCTCTAGTTAACTGGCTCTAAGCTTCAGTGGAGGAAAACATTCCACTGAAGTCAAGACCCAGTTGAATTCGCCTGAATCAGAGGGGGATTGAACCCCCACTGATCAAATTAACCTGAACCCGCCTCCTAAAGAGGCAGGGGACTTCTCAGCGAAGTTAAAAAATTAGAGGTTAGGAAGTGGCTACAGTGCCGGTTGTGTGCCAGACGGTGATCGATTGGCTGGAAGAATGGGCGCCGCCCCTGTTGGCCGAGGATGGGGACAATATCGGTCTTCAGGTGGGCGCACGGGAAACTGAGATCGAGAAGGTGTTAGTGACCCTGGAGGTCACTCCGGAAGTGATCGCAGAGGCAGTTAAGGAACAGGCGCAGTTGATCGTGTCCCATCATCCCCTGATCCGCGATCCCCTGGCCAGGCTTGACTACGACAGCTACCCGGCATCACTGGCGGTACGGTTGGTTGAAAACAGGATCCACGTTTACGTGGCGCACACCAACATGGATGCGGCTGTGGGTGGCGTGAACGATCTGTTGGTAGAGCGCCTCGGCCTTACTGGGGTCAGGGTCCTGAACCCGGCCCCGCAGGAGAAGTTGTACAAGTTGGCGGTCTTTATCCCCCGGAGTCATGAAGACGAGGTGCGCCAGGCGATCTGCAACGCCGGGGCCGGCTGGATCGGCAATTATGACGAGTGCACCTTCCAGACATCCGGAATTGGCACCTTCCGACCGCTGCCGGGCACACATCCTTTTCTGGGCCGGATCGGCGACCTGGAGCGGGCGGAGGAATCGAGGCTGGAGACAGTGGTTCCGGAAACCAGGCTGGCGGCGGTGATCAGGGCCATGCTCGCTGCCCACCCCTATGAAGAGGTGGCTTACGATCTCTACCCGATGAAGAACCAGGCGCCCTGCAAGGCCGGTTTTGGCAGGGTGGGGCAACTCCCACATCCCAAGCCCCTCCACGCTTTCGCGGAGCAAGTCAGAGAGGCCCTGGGACTGCAGGCGTTGCGGCTGGTAGGCGACTCCGAGCGGTCAGTCTCATGCGTCGCCCTTTGCGGAGGAGGCGCCATCTCTTTGCTGAAAAGGGCTCTCAAGGCGGGCGCCGACGTCTACGTAACAGGCGATGTCAGGCACCACGACGCTCTTAAAGCACTTGCGCTGGGCATTGCTGTTATCGACGCCGGGCACCATGCCACCGAAAGGATTATTGTACCGGCCATGGCCGCCTATCTATCCGGGAAGGCGGCTGCTGCCGGCGTCCAGTTGGAGGTCATGGAAAGCCGGGTGAACACTGATCCCTTTATATCAGATGTCGGATGCAGGAAGTCAGAAGCCGGAGAAAGAAAAAAGCAAAACCCGGAAGATTACGGGCGACCTCTGGGTGGGGCTCAGAGCACCCCTGCAGCGTCTGTTCCGGCGGTAGCCGAAAAGCTGCTGATCTACATTGACGGCGCCTCCCGCGGGAACCCGGGTCACGCCGCGGCCGGCGTGGTGATCCTTGACGAACAGCAAAAGCCGGTGCTTGAGAGAAAGAAATACCTGGGCAAGACGACCAACAATATTGCAGAATACCAGGCCCTCATCCTGGCTCTCCAGGAGGCTGCAAGCATGGGGGCGGTCCAGGTGGAGATCAGAACGGACAGCGAACTCCTCGCCCGCCAGTGGAACGGAGAGTACCGTGTCCAGAACCCCGGCCTCATTCCCCTGATGCAGCAGGCCCGCCGCCTGGCCGGTCAGTTGCGCTCCTGTAGGGTTGCCCACGTACCGCGGGAACACAATAAACGGGCCGATGCCTTGGCGAACCAGGCGCTTGACGAACACATCAAGAACCAGGAGCCAGGAGTCAGGAGACAGGAGTCAGAATGAGAGAACGGTTTATCTGATGGTGACGCCGGAAACGCCAATCCTCTAAAACAGGCTGAGTAATTATGATGAGCCTGTCGCTTTTGATAAGCGTACATCAGTAGTGCTACAATTTCTTTTGCAAGAGGTTAGTAGGAAGAAGCATATTCTGGGGGCATTCTGAATTCTGACTCCTGAATTCTGAATATCTGAAAAGGTGTGAGATTAATGGCAAGCAGTGTTTTTGATGCATTGAAGGATAGAGGCTTCATCTACCAGGCTACGCATGAAGAAGAGATCAGGCGGGCAATTGATGGTCCGCCGATCACTTTCTATCTGGGTATCGATCCCACAGCCGACAGCCTTCACATAGGCCATTTTTTTGCATTGATGCTGTTCAGGCGTCTGCAAGAAGCTGGACATAAGGGCATCCTTGTTATTGGAGGCGCCACCGCTTTAGTTGGCGACCCGAGCGGTAAGAGCGATCTACGCAAATTACTGACAAAAGAAGAAGTCGAACGCAACCTGGAAGAAGTTAAAACTCTGGCCAAGCGTTTTATCAAGGTTGATGAAGACAACCCCGCCCTTATTGTCAACAACGCCGACTGGATCAACCCATACAGCTATATAGATTTCATGAGAGATATCGGCATTCATTTCAACGTCAATACCATGCTACAGGCTGAAACATATGCCAAGCGCTTGGAAGAGGGTGGTCTCACCTTCCTGGAAATGGGTTATATGCTGATGCAGGCATATGACTTCGTGTATCTGAACCGGAAGTATGGCTGTATTCTGCAGATAGGCGGCAGCGACCAGTGGGGAAACATTGTTGCTGGCGCTAATTTAGGCAGGAAACTCAACTACCTTGATGAAATCAACGAAAATTCGGCAGATAAAATGTTCGGTTTGACCAATCCCCTTCTGATGACCAAAGAAGGGAAAAAAATGGGCAAAACTGAACAGGGAACTTTGTGGGTGGCCAGGGAAAAAACCACTGCCTTTGATTTTTACCAGTACTTTTACAACGTGAACGATGAAGATACGGAGATGCTGCTCAAGCTTTTCACCTCGCTGCCAAGTGAAGAGATCGAGGAGAAATGTCAAAGCGATATTGTGGCCGCCAAGCGACTGATGGCTTATGAAATCACCAAGCTGGTGCATGGGGTTGACGA
>CAVYEE010000012.1:0-7500 GCA_963767365.1 uncultured Peptococcaceae bacterium | reverse complement strand
GCCGAGCACCTTCGGATAAAGACGTGGCCCTTTTCCAGGTAGCGCTCATGGGCCAAAGCCCGTTGCTCCGGATCGGCAAACTGCAACAGGCCGAACAGCTTTTGGCTGACGTCCTGCAGGGGCAGGGAGCCTTGCTGGAGCACTGCTCCTTGCTTGCGGCGCTGGGCGCTGCCGATGATTTTCCTGCCGCCTGACCGTCAGCTCATACTGGGAAGAGGCTGCAAAGCAGGCCGCGCCCCGCCAGAGGCTGCGCCGGCCTCCGGATTCCCGTCTCCCGGCGCAAAGGCGGCCTGCACGTCCAGCTGCTGCAAACCGGCCAGCAATGCCTGGCTGATCTTGCGGTACGTGTCCATCAACGTGCCCTGAACAACGGGGTTGTCTTCCCTGGCCGTGATGCTGTAGGTGAAGTCATCCTCATGCAGGATCGCCCTGCCTCCGGTGATCCGCCGCACCACACCGATCCCCGAGATCCGGCAGGATTCCAGGTCGATCGTTCCGATTTCTTGTGTGCAACCCAGGCTGATGGCCGGTGGGCGCCAGGAATAGAACCTGACAGTGGGAGGAGATCCGCCTCCGATCTGCCCCTCCAGCAGGGCCTCGTCCACGGCCATGTTGGTATAGGCGTCCTGTGGCTCAAGATCCATGATCAGGCGCCACAGCTGGCGAACCGTTCATTGCCGGCTCCCCTCGCCTGGCAGATCGGGGATATTCCCAGCAGGGGTGTGTCCCCGCACCTCTTTCTCCCAGAGTCGGTGCGCATGGTAAGAACTGCGCACGAAAGGCCCGGACTCGACGTGGGTGAAGCCCAACCGGAGAGCCGCTTCTTTGTAGGCTGCAAACTCTTCGGGCGGAACGAAGCGCTGCACCGGCAAATGATGCGGTGAAGGCTGGAGGTACTGGCCGATGGTGACGATATCGCATCCTGCAGCCCGCAGATCCTGCAGGACAGCCACCACTTCGCCGGATTCCTCTCCCAGGCCCACCATCAAGCCCGACTTGGTGTAGATGCCCGGCGCCTTTTCTTTAACGTGCTCCAGCAGGCGCAGGCTGCGGCTGTATGAGGCGCCGGGGCGCACGGTATCGTAAAGCCTGGCGACAGTTTCCACGTTATGGTTGTAAACATCGGGCGCTGCCGCGATGACGGTGTCGATGGCCTGTTCCTGCCCGCAGAAGTCAGGTGTCAGGACCTCGGTCGTCGCCGCCGGGCACGCTCCGGCGCAGGGCGTGCAGGGTGGCGGCAAAGTGGCCCGCTCCGCCGTCGGTCAGGTCATCGCGGGTAACGGAGGTGATCACTACGTGGCGCAGCTTTCAGGGCTGCCACTGCCTGCGCCAATTTTTCCGGCTCTTCGGGATCGGGAGGCAGGGGCGCCCCCTTGGAAACGGCGCAGAATCCGCAGTTCCTGGTGCAGCGGTCGCCGAGGATCAGAAAGGTGGCCGTGCCGCTGGCGAGGCACTCGCCCTGGTTCGGGCACAGGGCGCTCCGGCAGATCGTATTGAGGCCATATTGTCTCAGGATCTCTAAGGTAGCGGCCATTTTCCCGCCGGTAGGCAATTTTCTGTGCAACCATGGGGGAAAGCGAGAAGGCATTGCTAACACCTGCTTTATGCCCAGGGTCTTGATGGCCGAGGTCTAGAATCACTAGATTCGTTTGTATTATGCTCCATCCTCTGTTGCTGTCAATAGCCTTCTGTCCTGGCTCCCTGATATTACCACGTCGATTTGATAGGAAATATGTCAGCCAGAGTCGAAATCACCATGTACTCGTTTGTATAACTTTAAAGGCCTCCTTCTTGAGCAACCCACTCAAAGAGATAATGTCAGGTGTGTCCCCATACCTTACGTCCCCGTACCTTAAAAAACATGAAGGGCCTACATGGTGAATACAATGCCAACTTATTTAAAAAAAAGAGTTGTCTGGGGATTGCCCATATGGCATACTACTGGCTGTCCTGACTGCTTTACTCGGCTTTAGTCTTTTACCCTTCGGAACAGCCCTGGCCGCCGATATGAATGATATCGGAGGTCACTGGGCCGCTGCGGAGATACAGCAGGCAATCTCCACCGGCTACGTGCAAGGCTACCCCGATGGCACATTCAGACCGGACGCCGGGGTAACCCGGGCCGAGTTCGTGACGATGCTGGATGGCGCCTTTCAGGTGCCGGCTGAGCAGGATGAAAACACCCTTGTGGACGTGAGTACTCAAGACTGGTTTGCACAGGATGTGGCGTCTGCCCTTGCCGCCGGGTTTGTGAGCGGTTACCCGGATGGAACCTTCCGGCCACAGGAGGAGGTCAGCCGGCAGGAAGCCGCCTGCATGCTGGCCAAGCTCTTGAAATTGGATGGTGGGGGAAAGCCTGAATTTTTCTGATGCCGGAGCGATTGCCAGTTGGGCGGAGACCTTCCGTGTCCGGGCTGGTGGCTGCAGGAATCATGGCTGGCTACCCCGATGGCGCCTTCAGACCCAGTTAGCCATCAGCCGTGCGGAAGCGGTGGTGATGATCAACAAGGCGCTCGCTTTCCAAGCGCTCACTCCGGTGTCCGGCCAGTTGCAGGTAACGGGGGACGTTGTCAACGTGAGATCGGGCCCCAGCACGATCGCCCAGGTGATCGGACAGGCCTACTCCGGGGACATCCTGCAGGCGAAGGCCAAGAATAACGACGACTGGTACCAGATCGACTACCAGGGAGTGCTCGGGCTGGATTGCCGGACAGTATGTTCAGGACTACCAGCCGCCGCCGGCGCCAAGCTCAACACAGGCAACAAGTTCACCGCCCACAAATTCACAGATGACGAATTCACAAACATCAAATTCACCAATAAATTTACCACAAGCATCGAATTCAACGCCATCAAATTCAACGGTGTCTGACAGCACGCCTGGCAGCGCCCCCGCGGAACCAAGCAGGGGCGACCGGCGTCGCTGAATGCGCTGCAAGTCGGGCAGAACGATGCAGGGAGCACGGTGGATATTCAGGGAACGCAGGGCAGCACTCAGTATGCAGAGAAGACAGGCCACAAGCGCCGGATAATCAGACAGCCAATCCAAATGTAGGTACACCTGCACCCAAAGGATCATCGACGCCGAGCAATGGCGCCTCCTTCTACGGCATGGACCTGGCGGCGTATCCAGGCGATGATGTGATGCAGGCCTGGTGGAATAACTCGCCATTTTATTACACGGGGTTCTATCTCGGCCCGGCGCCATACCATCCGGATACGAGCTTCATGGATGAGCGGCAAGTCCTGGTCGACCAGGGGTGGGGCTTGCTGCCCATCTACGTCGGCCGTCAGGCAGACAGTTGGAATTTGGATCAGGGAATAGAGGATGCCGATGATGCTGTAAATCTGGCAGCCAGTGCCGGATTTCCCCGTAACACCGTTATCTTTCTTGACATCGAGACCTGGTCGCCGTTGTCCTACAGCTATCTGAGCTACGTGACCGATTGGGTCAGTGAAGTTGAAAGCAAGGGATACATTGCCGGGATCTATTGCTACGTAGACAACGCCAGCCAGATCGGCAGCGCTCTTCCCGACAATGTCCAGTTTTGGGTGGCCTATTATACCTGCAATGACCTTCCGTCATCCATTCCCAGCCCTGCGGACAGCGGGGTGTCTTTTGCCAGCGCCTGGCAGTTTGTGGGGGATACATACCTGACATACGGGGGTTATTCGTTGGATATCGATATCAACACCTCTACCTATACCGATCCCGCCACGGAGTCCGAAAAGATCAATAAGTAAAGTGGTTGTCGAGTGTTGGATGCCAGGCATCCGTTGCGTCCTGAACATGAGAATAAGCTAATAACACCGGGGACGTTAGGGGACATCACGAAGGGTGAGTGTCCCCATACTTTTAGATGACACCGGATAGCATTCCTGATATTACCATTTTGATCTGGTAGGAGATTTGACAGTTAGTGTCGAAATCACCATGTACATGTTAAAACTAGCAAGGTCTTCATAGTAGCCAACCTTGCGCCTATTTTCCTCGAGGGGATGAAACAGGGGCTTTCTCCCATCAACGGGTGCCTGCCTGCGGCGCGACCCAAAGGGTACTCCGGCACATTCGATGCTATAGATGTTCGCTTCGCTCAAAATCCAGGGCTCGGAGAGATTGGTGATTTTATTGCCAACTTATTTGCAAAAGGAAGTTGTTTGGGGCTTGCCGGTGTGGAATATACTGGCGGTCCTTATTGTTTTCCTCTGCTTTGGCCTTATTCCCAGCAAAGCGGCATTAGCTGCCGGTATGAAAGATATCAAAGGCCACTGGGCGGCTGCAGAAATAGAGCAGGCGGTCTCCACCGGCTACGTGAAAGGCTATCCCGATGGCACATTCAGGCCAAACGCCGGGGTGACGCGGGCCGAATTTGTCGTGATGCTGGACAGCGCAAATCAAGTGCCAGCCGGAAAGTACGGAAACAGCCTTGGGGATGTAAGCGCCCGGGACTGGTTTGCTCAGGATGTGGCGTCTGCCCTTGCCGCCGGGTTTGTGAGCGGCTACCCGGATGGAACATTCCGGCCACAGGAGGAGGTCAGCCGGCAGGAAGCCGCCTGCATGCTGGCCAAGCTCTTGAAATTGGATAGCGGGGGAAGCCTGAATTTTTCTGATGCCGGAGCGATTGCCAGTTGGGCAAGACCCTCCGTGTCCGGGCTGGTGACTGCAGGAATCATGACCGGCTACCCCGATGGTACCTTCAGACCCCAAAAAGTCATCAGCCGTGCGGAAGCGGTGGTGATGATCAACAAGGCGCTCGCCTTACAATCGTCCACTACGGTATCCGATCAGCCGTCGCCGGCCTCAAGTGCAACGGCGCCTGGCAGCGCCTCTGCTGAACCGAGCCGGGGTAACCCGGGGACGCTGAGTGTGCAGGTCAGTCAGGACAACACCGGGACCACGGTGGATATTCAGGGAGCGCAAGATAGCGCGATCCAGTGTGCAGAGGAAACAGACCCGCAACGTCTGGATGTGACCGTGACGGGAGTCTCGGTGGTCCGTACCCCGTTGGAGATTGACGTTGGGGGGGGCGGTTTGGACAAGATCATTACCAGCGTTTCGGATACGGTGTACGGACGGCGACCGTGTCCATCTCTTTTACAGCGCCAGTCCCGCTTGTCTATCATACAGCCCCGGGAGGCCCCGGAGAGTTCCTGATCACGATACCGCCGCAGATCTACAAGGTTGAGGCTGCCCCCGTCTCGGACTTCGTGGCGGTCAACCTCTGGGGAACAGCGCCGCTCAATTACCAGACTTCGCAGCTCGACGATTCGGCGCCGGGGCTGGCCTTCGATTTTGACGGCTTCATTCTCAACCCCTCACTGCAGAACTGGCAGCAGAAGTTAGGCGTCCTCGGGATCACCAGCGTCCAGATCAGCCAGTACAACAGCATTTACCAGGCTTACGTGGTCAGGGTGACGGAAGAGGGCACCCAGGATATCGATGCCACATCCGATCCCGGAGACAGTGGGCGCCAACTCGTCCTCCGTCTGCAAAGTCCGGCGGATGATAACTCGGCCACTCCGTCCCGGGGGCCGTCAACAACAGGTAATGGCACTTCCTTATCTTCCTTCTACGGAATCGATCTGGCGTCATATCCAGGTGACGATGCGATGCAAGCCTGGTGGAATGACTCGCCGTTCTACTACACAGGCTTCTATCTCGGCCCGGCCCCGGACCATCCGGATGCGAGCTTCATGGATGAGCGGCAAGTCCTGATCAGCCAGGGGTGGGGCTTGCTGCCCGTCTACGTCGGGCATCAGGCGGGATACCGTTATCTGAGCGCGCAGAAAGGGGCGGGAGATGCCGACGATGCTGCCGATCTGATGGCCAGAGCGGGATTTACTCAAAATACCGCTGTCTTTCTTGACGTCGAAGCCTCCCATCGATTGACCGCCAGGTATCTAAGCTATGTCAGCGCCTGGGTCAATGAAATTCAAAACCAGGGGTATGGCGCCGGGATCTACTGCAACACAGATAACGCCGGGCAGATTAAAAATGCTCTGCCAGGTAACGTCCAGTTTTGGGTAGCCCGTTATACCAGCTATGACCTTCCATCGTCCACTCCCAGTCCTGCGGACAGCGGGGTGCCTTTTGCGTCCGCATGGCAGTTCACCGGGGATAGCTACCTGCGGTATGGAGGATTTGCGCTGGATATTGATCTGGATACGTCCAGCTATACCGATCCCTCGACGGAATCCGTAAATGTGAAGAAATGAACCATGAAATTCAATAATACCAAGGCCGGGCGGGTATTTAGCATTAAATGATTGGCAAAAAATGTGTCCAAGGCTGTCTCAGATGAACCCAATGATACCAAGGGTTCTAGCCTAGTCTTGTGACCATTTATGTGACCAAAAAAATGTCTTGTGACCAAATTTGTGACCAGAAATTATGACCGCTGCCTGGTGAGCAGGCGGCTTTTTTATATAATTCGGAAGGCGGGAAAAAAACTGCGATAGGACCAGGATTCCGGCACGCAGAGAACCATGCTACCAGTCTCGATCGAATAGAGACGAACTCCGTTAACTTTTTTGACCTTTAAGATTTTAAATGATTGTCCTCTGAGATTGTGAGAAGAATGTGCATAGGGCTTTAGGGGAAGCAGCCCAGTCAATCAAAAAGGAGGGATAACTGTGAAGTGTCCTGAATGCGGCAGCAGTAATATCACTGTGGATCTCGATATGATCGCTGTCTTCTCTCTGGATGAAGACAATCGAGGTCACGGGCGTCAATATCACTAAAGAACAGATGATTGAGGATGCCCAGACAATTATCAGTGAGCCTGGACTCGAGAGATATATCCTCAGCTATCATTGTGAGAACGAGGAGTGTGGTGATGAATGGCTACCCAGAAGATATTAAAGAGGAGTGCCGATACCAATGCTTTGGTGGGAAAGATTGATGGAGATAGCGGCGGGGTTGCTGACTGTAGCAGCCCCTGTTTCTTTCGCCGCTTTTCGCAACCTCAAGGCCCCGGTGTTTGACGAGCATGCGCCTGCCATGGTCAATCATTCTTATGTCTTCATGCAGGACAAGAAGGGCAACTGGTGGCAGATGCAGCCGGCCGGCATGAGGATACAGAACTGGAAGGATAAATAGTGTGGTACACTTTTCTCAAGAAGTACTCGTGCCCTCTGAATTCTTGAGTCCGAAGGACGGGCACGCATATGTCTGCCCTGGCCAACCTGCTCGTACAGCCGTACAGCCTGCCGTCCAGTATGCTCCTATGTCCAAGGGTCTGTTTATCCCAGCGTGTGGGCTCTGCTAAACGGCAACTCAGAAAATTAGAATATCATTCTGGAAGTATCGGAGGCGGGAACGTATGGAGTTAATCATTAGCGATCGATTTGAGAGGTGTGCAAGCTGCGGCGCTACAATCCGCCCCAAGGATGATTGCGCCAGAGATGATGACGAAAAGGATCTTTTCTACTGCCTGGGTTGCCATGAACAATGGTTGGAATCCCTGATGCATGTGGATGGTCCGCCACCTGAAGAGTGGG
>CAVYEE010000011.1:0-29177 GCA_963767365.1 uncultured Peptococcaceae bacterium | reverse complement strand
AGAAATAATTCTATATCTAGCAGGATAATGGCATCAAATGTCGAATTATTAAAAGGAAGAAGGAGATCCAACCCGGAGGTCGGTAAAGTGTTCAGAGAAAACAGCGATCACCAGCAGATGAAGATCTTCAGCACCTTGAACGATATGCACCCCAGGCTGAAGAAAAAGCTTGAGCACAGCTGGGCGCAGGTGTTCTACGATAACGTATTTTGCAAAATAGACGAGAGCCAGTTCGCCGTGCTCTACTGCCTGGATAACGGCCGGCCGAACTTTCCGGCCAACATCCTCATCTGCCTGGAAGCCATCAAGCACTTATTTGACTACACCGACGAGGAGATCCTCGACGAATACTCCTTCAACTATCAGGTAAACTACGCCGTCGGCAATCTCACTCTGGGAGAACTGCCGCTGGCGGCAAGAACATTTTACGAATTCCGGGAGCGGGTGTTCAAATACACCCTGGAGCATCCCGGCGAGGCGGATCTCATCTTCAAACAGTTCGAGACGCTACTCGATCATTTCCTGACTATAACCAACACCAACACCGCCGAGCAGCGCACCGATTCCACTTTCGTCACCCCGAACATCAGGCGGGCCGGGCGGCTGTCCCTGGCCTACGACGTCCTGGTTCAGGCTATCAAGTCCCTCCCGGAAGCGCTGAGGACGGACGATCTGAACAGGGTGCTTGCGCCCGGCTACAAGAGTGACCTGCTGTTCCGGACAAAAATTCGGAAGTGGCTGGCCGGCTGCAGGAGATGCTGAACCAGATCCAGGAACTGCTCAAGATCGCCGATCTCCACCCTGCGCTCAAAGAGCTGGAGGCGATCAAGATCGCCGGGCGTTTCCTGAAAGAACAGAGCTACTACAACTATAAGGAAGACTCCTACACCGCCAGAGGCAATAAAGACATCGAGGCCACTTCCCTGCAGTCGGCCTATGACCAGGACGCCACCTACCGGAGAAAGGGCAGCAAGCGGGCGGTCGGCTACATCTTGAACATTACCCAGACCTGTGGCGATGAGAACGATGCCCAGTTCATCACCGACTACCACCTGGAGCAGAACGTCGCCAGCGACCAGTCGATGCTGGAAGAACGGCTGCCCGACATTAAAGAAGTAACCGGCGCCAAAGATGTCTACGCCGACGGCGGCTACTATGGCGAAGATGTCCTGGAAAAGGCGGAAAAGAACGACGTAACCATCCACTACACCAACATGACCGGCAAGGGACCGAAAATATTCCGATCACCCGGTTCGTGATCGAGGACATGAAAGAGATCAGGCTCTGCCCCAGAAACTCGGTTCCCTTCAGGACGAATTACAACGAGGATACTGGCACCCTGACTGCCCACTTCCCCCTCGCCGACTGCAAGGCCTGCCCTTTCCATAAGGATTGCTGGGTCAAGATCGGCAGGCAAGACGCTTTGCTGACGGTGAACGAAAATCGATCCTGGCCGCCCGGGAAAGAGAGAAACTGGAGTGCAAAGAGATCAGGCGTGAGAACACCAGCAAGCGGTCAGCCATTGAAGGCACCATGTCCGCTCTGAAGCGGGATCAGGGCGCCGGGCGCCTGAGAGTCAGAGGAAAGATCAAGCGCGCTCTTAACTCCGGACTGAAAGTCATCGCCCGCAACTTCTGGCAACTCGTATCCTGTTTTGAAAGATTTGCCGCGACCCGCACGGTGGCGATTTCAACAACCTGACCCCAAGGGATTGGTCTGTCCCTTTTGAAGAAAAGGGCAGAAAGGGACGAGTGACGCGGCTGAAAACGGGCATAAAAACAGCCAATTCCAAGGCTTTGCTTACCTGAAATTACCAACTGGCCGGGTGTTGGATGCCATAAAACTTAACTTACAGCAGTGGAAGCAGCTATGCAAAAGAAGTGCATATGAAGTGCATAGAGCGGCGGTGGGGCCAATATATTTAAAAAAGACAACCCTTGTCTACAAAGGGAGGAGTTTAACATGTTAAAAAGCCGGCAGTTCAAGTCTCTATCCGTCGTCAGCCTGGATGAAGGACGGGAGATCGGCCACATCCGGAGCCTGGTGATCAACCCCCAGACCTCGGAGGTGGCGGCGATCATCGTGCAGCGCCGCGGCCTGTTCGGGGAGCAGAAGGTCATCCCCTACTCCCGGGTGGTAAGCGTCGGCAACAATGCCCTGACTGTCCAGAAGGCGGCCAACGCCGAAAGACTCACCAGCCTGCCCCAGATCCTCGGCCTGATTAAGGAAGACGTGCGCCTCAAAGGAGTGCGGGTGATCTCCGAGGGCGGCGCCGCCCTCGGTTACGTGGAGGAATTCTACGTGGACACGGAGACCGGCAAGATCACCGCCTTCGAGGTGGGTGGCACTCCCGGGGAGGGTTTCTTGAAGGGTAAGGCCACGCTGCCAGCCGGGGAGGTGCGCACCATCGGGAAAGATATCCTGATCGTGCGGAACGGGGCCGAAGAGAATCTGAGCCGCAGCGAGAGCAAGTTGGCCGGGAGCATGAAGAGCCTGAAGGAGGGCACCAGCCGCCTGGTTCAAAAGGTGCGGGACATTCACCTCCCCGGTGAGGAGAAGGCAGAGCCGACAGGTCAGGCGCCGCCTGAATCCGGGGTCCGGGAGCCCGAACCCCCTCAGAACGGGAAAAACGGCAACTGTACACCCGAAGATGCAGAGCCGGAATTCAACTAGTTCTTGGCTTCAGTGGGGGATTGTCTTTCCCCCACTGAAGCATAGAAATAGTTAACTAGAGGCGTAGCCGCTCTTATCCCACCGCTTCAAAGAAGCGGGGGCATTAGAGCGGGTTGCCCTCGGTGAATTCAGGGGCAAGCGCAGACCGCCGGGTTCACTCGAAGAGCTTGCTGACGGACAGGTCCTCGTGAATCCTGATGATCGCCTCGCCCAGCAGCGGCGCCACGGTCAGCACCTTCACCTTGGAGAAGGGCTGCACGGGGATGGTGTTGGTAACCACCACTTCTTTCAGTGGTGAGGCCTCGAGGCGCTCCCTGGACGGCCCCGAGAAGACCGGATGGGTACAGCAGGCGTAGATCTCCTTCGCCCCATGCTCCAGCAGGGCCTCGGCCCCCTGGGTAATGGTTCCGGCAGTATCGATCAGGTCGTCGATGATGATCGCGGTCCGGCCCTCTACCTCGCCGATGATGTTCATGATCTCGGAGACATTGGGCGCCGGGCGGCGCTTGTCAATGATGGCGATGGAGGCCCCCAGGCGGTTGGCGAAGTCCCGCGCCCTGGTCACGCCTCCCACATCCGGGGAGACCACTACCATCTTGCCCAGGTCGAGGTTCTGGAAATATTCGGCCAGGATCGGCACCGCCGGCAGGTGGTCCACCGGGATGTCGAAGAAACCCTGGATCTGACCGGCGTGCAGGTCCATTGTGACCACACGGGATGCTCCCCCGGCAGTAATCAGGTTGGCTAACAGCTTGGCGGTGATCGGCACCCGCGCCTTCAGCTTGCGGTCCTGGCGGGCGTAGCCGTAATAGGGAAGGACGGCGGTGATGCGCCGCGCCGAGGCCCGGCGCAGGGCGTCCATCATGATCAGCAACTCCATGACGTTCTCGTTGGCCGGATAGCAGGTGGACTGGATCAGGAAGATGTCAGCCCCTCGCACACTCTCCTCGATGTTGACGTTGATCTCGCCGTCATAGAAGCGACCGACCTTGATGTTGCCCGGGGCGATGCCCAAATAATCGGTGATCTCATGAGCCAGCGCCGGGTTGGCATTGCCCGTAAAGACCTTGAGTTTCTTGGCGTACAGAATCACTTCCCGTCCCCTCCTCAACAGATGCCGGATGCATGAAGTCAGATGTCAGATGAAAGCCTTGCAACCTTTAACCGAGGGCTACCCACTCTAATGCCCCCGCTTCTTTGAAGCGGTGGGATAAGAGCGGCTACGTTTTCCTGGATTTCGTGTTCAATCTATATCTGGTCTTTCTTTGTCCTTTTCTTGTCTCTGACCTCCTGCTTCTGACCTTCGTTTTCTCCAGCCCGGGACCACCGTCTGCCGGCTTCGCTCCACCGCCAGCGCCCCATCCGGCACATCCTTGGTGATGGTGGAACCGGCCCCGGTCACCGCCTCGGAGCCGATGCTTACCGGGGCCACCAGGTTGGTGTTGCTGCCGATGAAAGCCCCATCCCCGATCTGGGTCCGGTGCTTGCTGATACCGTCATAGTTGCAGGTGATGGTACCCGCCCCCACGTTCACGCCGGAGCCTATATCCGCGTCCCCCACGTAGCTGAGGTGCGGGATCTTGCTCCCGGGGCCCACCTCGACCTGCTTCAACTCCACGAAGTCGCCGACCTTGACCCCCTCGGCCAGCACAGTGCCCGGCCGCAGATAGGCAAAGGGTCCGATCCGGCAGCCATCACCGGCGGCGCTCCCGATCAGCAGCGAGGACTGCGCCACCACGCCGCCGCCCAGATCCGTGTCCACCAGGCGCGTCCCCGGACCCACCACACAGTTGGCTCCCACCCGGGTGTGGCCCTCCAGGAAGCAGAACGGGTAGATGACGGTATCCCGCCCCACCTCCACCCCGTGGTCGATATAGGTGACCGCCGGGTCGATGATGGTAACGCCGGCATCCATCAGCCGCTCACACTCCCGCTGGCGAAAGATCCGCTCGGCGGCGGCCAATTCCCGGCGGATGTTGATCCCCGCGGTCTCCGCCGGCGGAGCCGAAAATGCAGCCACAGCACGTCCGGCCCGGCACAGCAGGCTGATCACGTCGGTCAGATAGTATTCACCCTGGGTGTTATCCGGCCTCAGCCCCGAGAGGGCCTCTTCCAGGGCCGGCCGGTCAAAGGAGTAGGCGCCGGTGTTGATCTCCCTGATCTTCCTCTGTTCGGGGGCAGCGTCGCCGTCCTCGACGATCGCCGTCACCAGGCCCGAGGCGTCCCGTACAATCCGGCCATAGCCGGAGGGGTCCTCGAAGATGCTGGTGAGAACACAGGCAGCAGCGTCCGCCTCCAGGCGGGCCGACAGCAGCCGGGTGAGGCTGCCCGGGGTGAGCAGGGGCGTGTCACCGCAGAGCACCAGGAGGTCACGGCAACCAGGCGTCAGTTGCGGCAGCGCCTTGGCCACCGCATCGCCGGTGCCCCGCTGCGTTTCCTGGAGAACGTACCTGTAACCGTCGCCTAAGGCTGACCGCACCAGGCCGGCGCCGGCGCCGATAACGATCACCACTTCTGTGATGCCTGCTGCCGCCACGGCGTCCAGCACGTACCTGATCAGGGGCACTCCGGCGCAGCGGTGCAATACCTTGGGAAGAGCGGACTTCATCCGCTTGCCCTCTCCCGCCGCCAGGATCACTGCTGCTGTCGAACTCATAAAAAAACGAGTCCCCTCTCGTGTTGTCCAGCGACTCCTGAGTAGTTACTATTATTTTTCTCCAACCGTCAGGAAAAATCCTTTCCTGAATGAAAAACAAAAAAAAGTGCCTGTTTCAGGCACAAGGAATGAGGATACTCACCCTCACTGACCTTTCAGCTCGTTGAACAAAATGCGTTGTAAAATCCTCTTCTGTTAAACAGCCTCGGCGTAAGCCTTGAGCACGGCGCTCTGGATCACATCCCGCGCCCCCGCCGAGATTGGGTGAGCGATGTCCCGGAATTCCCCGGCTGGCGTGCGACGGCTGGGCATGGCCACAAACAACCCGTTCTGCCCCTCCACCACCTTCACGTCATGCACCACAAAGGCATCATCGAAAGTCACGGAGCAAACAGCCTTCATCTTGCCATCCTGGCTCAACCTGCGGATCCGAACATCTGTCACCGTCAAATGAGGCCATCCCTTTCCGACTAAATGTGTTGCACTATGCATTCTCCATGGAACGGGAAATTCCTGCTACCTTATGAAAATATTAGGTAAATTCGTTGAACCGGAACGCCGGTTATTTGAGGCTGGCTGCGAGCAAGCGGCGAGCCATGTCCAGGTCCGAGACCTTGTCCACGTCCACCCCGATCTCGGGGTAGTCGCTGATCACCGCGGCGCCACGGTAGCCCACCAGGCTGGAGATCCGCCGCTCTGCCAGGGCAATGGTCATGAAACCGAGGAGATAGGCAAGCAGGAAGCCGAAACCGACCAGCCGGGCCAGGGCCAACGGTTGCTTACGCAGGCGGATGAAGCCCTCTGCCTTGGGCAGGGCCTCCCATACGATTGACCGGCGCACCAGGAACAGGTTGCCCCCGGTGAACGCCCCGTCCCGCAGCCCGACATAGGTGCGTTTGACCCCGGGAAAACGCCTCTCGGCCGTCTCCCGGGTGGTGATCGGGTAGTAGAAGTCTGCCTCTCGCCGGCGGCACTGGCTAAGAAAATCGCCCACGGCGCCAGCGGTCAGGAAGGGGATATCCCCCGTGCAGGCCAGGATCCAGTCCGCAGCATCCGGAGCGGTATCCAGTACCTCAGCGCCGGAGGCCAGGCTGCCCAGGGGTGAGTCGCCGGGCAGGGCAAACAGCAGCCCCGGTGGCGGGCAGTAGGCTTTCCGCAGCGAGGCGCCCCCCACCAGAACGATCTTGCCGACATCCGGGCAACTCCTCAGGGCCTCGATCACATAGTCGACCATGGGGCGCTCCCCGATAGTCAACAGGGCCTTGTTCCCTGACACTTCCACCGCACCCGGCGGGTGGGCGCCCTTTTTCTTGCCGCCGGGAGAATCTGCTTTCAGGGTGCCCCCGCCGGCCAGCACCACCACATCAACCTTGCTGATCATAACTGTTTACTCCCTCGGGTTGGTCATTGCGGATCTTCTCCAGGATCCTGTTTTCGGCTTTTTCGATGTGTTCCCAGGCAGCGTGCTGGGCCTTGGTGATATTCCGCTCGGCTACCGCCTCCACGATCTTGCGGTGCTCATCCAGGGCCTCCTGCGGCCGGCCGGTTAAAGCCAGGGAGACCGCCCGGAAGCGCTGGATCTCGTCCCGCAAATTGCTGAGCATCTGGATCAGGCGCTGGTTCCGGCTGCACCGGTAGAGGCTGTCGTGAAACTGCGTGTCGGCTTCCACGAAATCCGGCAGGTTGCCTTGAGCGATGAGTTCCGCCTTGCGCACCAGGATCCGCTCCAAATCCTCCAGTTCCTCGCCGGTGATCCGTTCCGCCGCCAGCCCGCTGGCCAGAGACTCCAAGGAGGCCCGCACCTCGAACACGTCGGCGATATCCTTCAAGGAGATCCCCGCCACGTAAGCCCCTTTGCGCGGCAGCATCACCACGAACCCCTCCAGTTCCAGCTTGCGGATCGCCTCCCGGACCGGGTCCGGCTGACCCCCAGCTCCTCCGCCAACTGGATCTCCATCATGCGCTCGCCCGGGCGCAGGGTGCCGCTGATAATCGCCTCCCGCAGGCTGTCGAAGACGACCTCCCGCAGCGGCTTGTATGAATCCAGCCTGACCGGCACCAACCGGCGCTCCTGCTTCGGCATCACTTCCGCCTCCCCTCGTTTCGTAGCCGCTCTTATCCCACCGCTTTAGAGAAGCGGGGGCATTAGAGCGGGTAGCTATCGGTAGTCATCTGTGGACAAGTATATCGAAAAATACGTTCCATATAAAGCAAAACCGCATCCTGAAATATTTTGGACACGATTCATGGAAATTTTTCAGCAAGACAAAAGGTTAATGATTTTTAATAAGAGACTGCCTATTCAGTACCGGGGTCGATCATGGTGCAGACAAATACCTGCTCGTTGCCCCCGTCCAGTTGACGGGCGGCAGCCCGGGCCTCCTCCTCCCCCGGAAACACGCCGAACACCGTGGGGCCGCTCCCGGACATCAGCGCCCGCAAGGCGCCCAACTGCTCCAGGCGCCTGATCAAAACAGACACCTGTGGGTAGGCGGCAGTAGTCACCGGCTCCAGGTCGTTGCCCATGTGGGTCAGCATGCCGTCCCGGTCGTCCCGGGAGACCGCGGCCAGAAACCGTGCCGTCCAGGGCCGGTTCTGCCCCGGCCGGAAACTGGCGTAAATCTCCGCCGTGCTCACCTGGAACTCCGGCTTGACCAGGACCAGACACTGTGGCGCGCCCAAAGCGCACCCGGTGGGCAATACCGTGATCACCTCACCCCGCCCCTGGGCCAGGGCCGTGCCCCCGCGTACGAAAAAGGCGACGTCTGAGCCGAGGCGCACCGCCAGCGAGACGAGGTCCACCTCCGTCAGGTTGAGGTGATAGAGGGCGTTAGCCGCCTTGAGGGCGGTGGCGGCGTCGCTGCTGCCTCCGCCCAGGCCGGCAGCGGCGGGGATGCGCTTGATTATCTGCAGGTCAACGCCGCCGGTCAACCGGTTCGCTAATAGCTCCAGAGCCTGGTACGCCAGGTTGGACCGGCCGTCAGGGGCCGCCCCCGGCGGGGTGCACCTCACCGTGATCCCCCCGGGCGCCGTCGTCAGGATGAGGGTATCGGCCAGGCTGATCGTCTGCATCACCGAGTTGATCTCGTGATAACCGTCAGACCGCAGCCGTCCCACGTCCAGGGTAAGGTTAACCTTGGCGTATGCTTGCAACTCCATCCTCAGTAGGCCCTGGGCGCCCATCGCTCTCCTCTTCCTAATAACCCTCATTACTCATTACTCATTACTCAGTCAATCCGGAAAATCCTCTTCTCGCATCCAACATTTCGGCCACGCAATATTTGCTGCCGTAGAGACGGCGGCGACACATTACTCGGCACTCATCACTCATCACTTTTTTAGAGGACGCTACACGCGTGGCAGTTCGCCACGCTCGCCTTCCATGGCGCCTTGAGTGCCGGGCGGCTCCAGCACCGCCAGCACGCTATCCAGGTCCTCGTAGAAGATCACCACCACGTCCCCGGCCTGGGCGCGGCGCAAGGCTTCCCTGGGCGGCTTCAGCCTCACTGGGGATCCGGTGCAAGTAGGTTTGGGGCAACCCTGCCTGACGCGCCCCATTGTAGAGCAACCCCGCGGTCTCTCCGGGGGCCCGGCCACGGAGGTCCATGTCTTCCTTGATGAACAGTTCGTCGAAGGCTGCCCCCACTACCTCTCCTGCTGCCTCGATCTGTTCGTCGCCCCGATCACCGGGCACCCCCACCACTCCCAGCAGCCGGCGTGGCCTCAGTGACCGGGCAAACTCGGCGATCCTGCCGAAAGCCGGGGCATTGTGGCCGTAATCCACGATCACCGTCACCCGCCCTATCCGCCGGATCATCAGTCGCCCTGGATTGTGGTCAAATTCCGTCCCGAAGGTGCGCAGGCCGCGCCTGATCACTGCCGGAGGCAGGCCGCAGACGCAGGCTGCTGCGGTGGCAGCCAGGGCGTTCTCCAGGTTATGCAGCGCCCGCCCACCCATGCCGGCCCGGATGGCTTTGAGGCCGATGATCCTGGTGGCCTCCTCGCCCCGGCAGAAATAGACGATGCCATCCTTGACGAACACGGCGCAGCCCCCGGCGCTCAGGTGACGCCGTACCAGCAGGTTGTTCCCGTGCATGCTGAAGTAGACCAGGTTTGCCCGGGTTCGTTCAGCGAACCTGGCGGCAAAGGAGTCGTCAGCGTTGAGTACCGCGTGACCGTCCTTTTTGACCGCCTCCACTACCAGCGACTTGATCCAGAACAGGTCCTCCAGGGTTTCGATCCCGTCCTGCCCCAGGTGATCCGAAGCGATGTTGGTGACCACCGCCACGTCGGCCAGGTCGTAGCCCAGCCCGGCTCGCAGGATGCCTCCCCGGGCAGTCTCCAGCACCGCCACTTCCACCGTCGGGTCCCGCAGCACGGTCCGGGCGCTGGCGGGGCCGGTGGTATCCCCCTCGCAGACACAGCGCCCGTTGGTGTAGATCCCCCCGGTGGTAGTCATCCCCACGGATATCCCCTGCTGCAGGAAGATGTGACTGAGGAGGCGTACGGTAGTGGTCTTGCCATTGGTCCCGGTTACCGAAATTACCGGGATGCTGGTCGCACAACCGGGCGGGAACAGGTAGTCCACCAAGGCCTGTCCCACCGGACGGGGGACGCCCCGGCTCGGGAACAGGTGCATCCGGAAGCCTGGAGCGGCATTGACCTCGATGATCCGGCCCCCGGTCTTCGGGGCTGGGGCAGCAATGTCTGGTGTGACCAGGTCGATCCCGGCCACGTCCAGGTCCAGTAGACGCGCCGCTTGTACCGCCAGGTAGGCATTTTCCGGATGCACCAGGGCGGTGACGTCCTCGGCCTCACCACCGGTGCTGAGGTTGGCGTTGTCCCGCAGCAGTACCCTCACTCCCCGGGGAGGAATACTGTCCGGAGTGTACCCCTGCCGTGCCAACACCATGATGGCGGCCGGGTCTATGCTCAGCCTGGTCAGCGGCCTGGCGTGCCCCTCGCCGCGCCGGGGTCCTGGTTAGCCAGGTCTACCAACTCCCGGACCGTGTGTGTTCCGTCCCCGTGCATCGCGGCCGGAAAACGCTCCGCCGCCGCTGCCAAACTGTTGCCGATCACCAGCAGCCGGTATTGCCGTCCCTGAACATATTCCTCCACCAGCACCTGGTTATCGTAATGCTGGGCGATCCTGAAAGCGCCCGACACCTGCTGCAGATTGGTTAGGTTGAGGCTGACCGCCTTTCCCTGGTTTCCATGGCAGGGCTTGACGGCTACCGGAAAGCCCAGCGCCCGGGCCGCGACCTGAGCATCCTGTAAAGTGGTTACCACCAGGCCCTGAGGCACGGGCAGGGACGATGCGGCCAGCAGTCTCTTGGTCTGTACCTTGTCACAGCAGAGGTCCACTGCAATCGCCGAGGTCCGGGAGGTCATGGTGGCCTGGATCACCCTGCGGCAGCAGCCGTAGCCCAACTGGTAGAGACCTTGACCACCCTGGTCAAGAACTGGAATCCCTCGCTGGCGGCAGGCCTCCAGGATGCTCTCAGTGCTCGGTCCCGGGCAGGTGGCGTCTCCCACCGTCTTCAGACGTTCGAGCGCCGCCGCAACGTCAAAGGGCTGACTCCCCAGCACCGCCGAGACCAATTCCACCGCGGTCTCCAGGGCAGTTGCCCCGAGTTCTGCCGTCCGGCAAGAGATGACCAGGTCCCAGGTTCCGGGAACATTGCCCCCCAAGGTCTTGCCGTACGACACCGGGAAACCGGCGGCGAACTGGAACTCCAAGGCCACGTGCTCAAGCACGTGGCCGAGGTAGGTTCCCTCGCGGAGGCGCTCCAGAAAGCCGCCCGGATAGCCCCGGGAACAGGTATGCTCAGCCAGCCCGGGCAACAGGGCGGTAAGGGTCTCGTTAAAACCGGTGATCTCGCCGGTGGGCACCTGTTCCCGCAGGCTTAAAAAAAGCCGCGCTCGAAACACCGGACGCGGGCACCAAATGTTCCGGCCTTCGAAAAACCGGCTCTCCAAGATTTTCACTACCCATACCTCCTATAATCGGACGTCGGACCTTCTACCTCTTGTCTCCGACTTCTGTTACCAGCCGCTGCTTCTTGTCAAACCTGTAACCTGCCGGCAGGATGTGCAGGATCACGTTGGCCAGGGCCAGGGGCGCCCGGGGACCAGCCTCGGAGATGTTGGTCTCCCGGATCTGGGTCCCATCAATCACCGTCACCGACTTTGAGCCGATCACCTCGAAGATTTCGTCAGGAAACAACACAATGGCGGTGTCTTCATCGATCCCCACCCCCAGCATGTAGGGGTGTTGGGCGACCGCGGTCAGCAGCCGCCCCAGCCGGCCGCGCTGGGCGAAATGCTGATCGACGACCACATCCCGGATCAGGCCCATCCCTGGGGCCATCTGCACAATATTCCGCTGGGGGGCCTCAGCCTCATCCCCGTCTACGATCATGGTCTCGCTCATGGCCGACGCCCCGGCGCTGGTGCCGGCGATCACCGCCCCGGCCCGGTAAGCATCATGGAGAGCCTCGTCGCACCGTGTCCCCCCCAGCAAGCTGGTGATCCGGAGCTGGTCACCTCCGGTGAAGAAGATACCGCTCGCCCCGGCCACTGCCTCATAGGTGGCGGCAGCATTTGCCTCCTGGCGGCTGGCAATGTCGAGGATTCCTACCTCTCCGGCCCCCAGCGTTTTGAACAACTGGGCGTAGGTCTCCCCCACCGCCCGTGGTTGATTGGTGGCGGAGGTGACGATAACAACCCGGGCCTGGTCGCGCCCCTCTCCCGCCAGTTCCACGAACCGGCGCAGGATCGCGCACTCGCCTTCCTTGTCCTCAGAGCCGCCGATGATTACCAGGGTGCCACGACCGCCCTCTGCCATACTACCCCCTCCAGTACTTAGCCCTTCAAGACGACAAGCCGTTCTCTTATTCTGACTCCTGGCTCCTGTTTTGGTATAAAGCTTGTCAACAAGCATAGATTGTCTTATAGGGTGCTATACAGGTATTCAGAGTTCTTCGAGAAGCTAAACCGTTCTCTTTTCTCTTTATTCTGACTCCTGACTCCTGAGCACTTGCATTTGAAATGGCAGGTGAAACCATGCACGCTCTTCTACCCAGCATCCTGGCCGGCCTCGCCACTGCCCTGGGCACTTTTGTAGTTCTGATCTGGAAGCGTCCGAAACGAAGTACCCTGGCCATCCTGCTTGGAGGAGCGGCCGGTGTGATGCTGGCTGTGGTTTTACTGGACCTGATCCCCGCCGCCCTGGACCAGGGCACACCACTGGAAGCCGGGATCGGCTTCGGGGCCGGGGTAATCGTCCTCTGGGGCCTCGACAAGTTGATGGCCTGGTTCACCGGCGGGAACGCATCCAGCCGGGAGGCCTCCTATAAGCGGATGGGCTACCTGATGGCCACCGGTATCGCCATGCATGACCTCCCGGAGGGGATCGCCATTGCCGGAGCCTATGCCGCCGGGGGCGCACTGGGGCCGCTGTTGGCTCTCTCCCTCGCCCTGCACAACATTCCTGAAGGAATCGCCACCGCCACCCCGTTGCACATGGGAGGCGTCCGTGGCAGCCGGGTGTTGCTGGTCAACATCATCGTCAGCATCTTTACCCCGCTGGGCACCCTGCTCGGCCTGTTCCTGCTCCGCCTGTCCCCGGAGCATCTCTCCTTCATGCTCGCTCTGGCCGGGGGAGCGATGACCTACCTGCTCAAGGATGAACTGATCCCCGCCGCCCAACAACAGAGCCCCTTCTGGAGCTGGATCGGGCTGGGCTGCGGTTACGCCCTGCTCTGGATCGCCCAGATCATCCTCTAACCTCGAACCGCAAGGAGGAATCTCAATTAGCTTCTCGATGTTGAAAGTTCAATGTTCGAAGGGCGGTGTTGATCTGCTTTTATTCGAACCTCGAAACTCGAATCCCGAACCTCGAGGAGAGCCAGACGCCAATCCTTGTGGTCAGGCGGGGATACAGGGTCGCCTGCCCGCCCCCGCCTGCTGTGGCGGGGACGATCTGCTGGTCGCCTGACAGGTCCTGGGCAGCCTGGGTCAGGTCGACGTAACAGAGGGGCGGAAACAGCACGCACCACCAGTTTTTACCCTGTCCGGGCCCGATCACGATTTTCAGCGCCTGGTAGTTTCCGGCGGGGAAGATCACGTCTCCGTACTTCTTGACCGGAAAGGCTGTGACGCCGTAGAAAACCTGGACTGGCTTATCCGACCCGGCCGCCTGTACCGTCTGTTGGGCAACCTGACGGATCCCCGGCACCCGGCCGGAGATGGCCGCGGCAGCCACACGCTCGCTGGCGGCGCCCTGCAGTTCCGACCGCAGGTAAGCCAGCACGGCGTCCCGCACCCTGAGTTTCACTGCCTGATCAGAGGCGCTGTCACTGGCGGCAATCACCCGGAACCGGATGATTCGCCCCAAGCCGATGGTGTCCCCGTTGTGCCTGAGCATATCCGGGGAGACTGCCGGCGCCGCTGTTGGGGGCTGGGAGGCCGGCGCGCTCACAAGCGCCATTCCGGCAAACAGGGCGACCCCGAGCAACAGGGCCACGCCCACCCGGACGATGATCCTCTTCATACCGTTCTTCGCTTCAAGTCTTTCGCTGTTCTTCCTCATGCCATTTCGCCTTCCCGCTTCACCGATGGCTACCCTGCTCTAATGCCCCCGCTTCACCACTTCGCCTCGAACTTCGAGGATGCTTCTCAGGTATTCTTTCCAGTTTATGGCGTTTTTATCCGTGCATCGCCAAAAAATAACCCCTGCCGGGCACCTCAGGTGCTGCGAACAGGGGCATTTGGATATTGGTGGTGAGCTACCACTGTCTTTTTGCGCTACACCACGCCCAACAGGCCGTTGAGGAAGGCGCAGGTGCTGGTGGACATGATATTCGTGCAGGTGGTGGTCGGTGACTGGAAAAAGTTGGCAGTGACCGGCGTATTGGCAGTGAGCGTGATTTGCCTGGACTCGTAGGTACCGGTGACGGCGGCCACGATCGTGTAAGTGCCCGCCGGTATGTCTTCAAGCAGGTAGCCGCCGCTGGCGGTGGTAAAGGTATAGCCGACCAGCGCCCCGCTGGAATTGTAGAGGGCGACGATGGCGTTGGCCTGGGCCACCCCGTTCAGCATCACCGTGCCGCTGACGCTGGAGAAAAGCGGTATGTTGATGATAACCGACTGGGTGACGGTGATATACACATCGAGCAGGATGTGCATATCCACGCGGGCGTGCTGATCGATGTCCCAAGTCACGCCGCGGACCTTGACGTAGACATTGACGTTCTGTCCGGGCATCGCTGCCGGGATAACACCATAGTTGGCGTAGGAGACGATCTCGTCCCGCCGGTCCCTGACGTAGTGCTCCCCGGTGACGTAGAGGATCTCCGTGCGCAGCTTGCCGTGAAACATCACCTTGCCATTGACGATGTCCCAATGCACTTCGATGGGATGCGCTTCGATCGACTCCACCCTGAGCACTCCCCGGTGAAAGTGCAGGGTATAGTCGACCTCGGTCTGGGCGTTGACCTCCCCGATGATCTGGGGAACGGTCAGCGTGTAATAAGGAGTTGTCATTCCGGTTGTGTTAAGTGTAACCGGGTTGGTTACCGCCTCGTACTCCTGACCCTGGTTGTGAGGACTCACTTCATTAACCTCCTTAAAATTTGATAATCTGCGCTCTCAGGGCTGGCCTGGATCTGCCGACTGGCGCCTGCGAGCCCTGAAGTCCGCAAGCGCCGCTGCTCTTTCAGAAATATCCGGCTCCATAGAGCAATCCCGGTCGCTGGCCTCTATGGATCACACGGGATGCTTATCATGGTGCCAACTACCAGGTTGTTGGGATCGATGCCCGGGTTAAAGGCGAGGATCTTATCCCAACTGACGTGGTACTGCAAAGCGTACTTGAATAGGGTATCGCCCGGCGCGACGGTAACGGTTGTTCTGAGGGTACCCGGCGGACACGACGGCGCCGTGGGTAGCGGCGCAGTTGGAGGAGCAACCGGAGCAGTGGGGCACAGCACGGTGTCGATCTGGCTGGTCACCACAACACGGCCGATCAGTTGCAGAATGAGCTCGACCTTGATAAAGTCGGGCGCATGGACATGCCCCGTGGCGTGCTCCAGGATGGCGGTGACATGGCCGACCATATCCGGCAACGTCCCCGGGATAGCGATAAAGCTGCGGAACTTGACCCATGCCTCCAAGGCGTGCACCGGCTGACTGTCCAGCAAGGCGACATAGATCGCTTTCAGGTGGACCACGCCGCCCACGACAACCTTGTCACTGAGGAGCACGATCTCCTCCCGCGGCACGTGAATCCTGATAATCTTGAGATCCAGGAGTTGCTGGGCGCCGGGCTCATTTTCGGGGATGCGGATATCATCTGTCACCAGCGCCTGGGTGTGAGCTTCGCCGACTACCTGCTCCAGGGTGAGGGTCTGCACCTGGTAATTGGGAGCGGTGCTGTCGGTGATGGCGGTGACAAGATCGATATCCCTGGTTTTGGTGACGATGACGTTGAACGACATGACCAGTTCGACTCTGGCGGTGTCCGGGCCATGAGTGTCAAACGACAGGTATTCGATCAACTCTTGAACATTGACACGCAGGTCCCTGACGTGTATATGCCTGAACCTTCCGGCAAGGTCCGGCAGGGGCACGAACTCGGTGAAGTGATACCTGTGGTGCATGTGGTGTACCGGCTGGGAATCGCTTAGAGCGACATACATGAACTGCAGATGGGCGTCGGCCTCGATTATCGCCTGACCGTCAACAACCTTGGTCTCTACAATAAAGACCTCGGCGCCCACGTCCAGGATCCGTTCAATACCAGGCTTCTCCTCGGGTACCCTGAAGCTTCCCTGAATAATATCCTGCAATTGCCCTGTCGTGATAATCTCTTCCACCCGGATGCGCTGCGTCGTAGCCGAAACACCGGGATCGGGCTCGACCAAGGCGTTGATCTCCTGCATCTGGGTTACCCTGGCATTTATTTCTACCAGTGCAATAACGTCGTACATGTCCGGCCCCATGTGATGATCGGGCGAATCGCATTGCGCCTGGAGATCCAGGATCCTGGCGTCGACTCGCGCCACCATTCCGGGTATGCAACCGGGAATGTCTGCAAACTGGGTGAATTCGACTCTCTCGTGCGTGTAGTGGACTGGCTTGGAGTCGAGCAACCCCACGTAAACAACCCCGACATGCAGCTTGCCGTGTACGATAACCTTGTCTTCGATGACCTCGATGCGCCCGATTCGGACAAAACCGTCAACTGAAACGATTTGCTCTACACCCGGCTTACTTTCCGGTACGCGTAGGGTCTCGCTGATCGTTGCCTGCATGATCGTGTCGCCAATGACCTGCTCAATCTTGAGCAACTCGCACTTCATTCTCTTCCCTCCTTGCTATAAGCAAGAGTGTTCTCTAATATCATATGTATCATGGGTCGTAAAGTGTACGGAGCATGAGACCTGCCAAATTCAGGTAGTCAGAATTCAGAATTCTTCAAGACAATAAACCATTCTCTCATTCTGACTCCTGACTCCTGACTCCTGACTCCTGGGTTGTTTTCGGCGGCTCCCCGCCGTTATGCTCCTGACCATCCTTGAAGCCTATCCCGTAGCCGATGTCATATCCTTTGAGGTACCCCTGCTCCCAGCCCTGGTTAAAGAGGTCCTCCACATCCTTCATTCCCTCCTGGTAGCCCGCTTCGTAGCCCTCCTGGTAGCCCTGGCGCCGGCCCTGATCGAGGCCGCCCTCGAAGCCTCTTGCCGCACCAAACTTCAACGCCTTGGCAAAACCGTCCGCGTGACCATCAGCATACCCCCGGTCATAGACATCCCCATATTGCAGTTCACGGTACAGAGACCCCCGATCATCGTTGCCGGCTTTGCCCAAAACTCATCCCCTCCCCTGGGACCCGTGTGCAGCCAGCCCTCCACTTTTCAAACAATCCCCTAAAGCAATCCCCGGCCCGCCCGTCTCTCCGGGGGCGCCGGCTGGCTGCTCTCAATTGCTCCTACTGCCGGTGTGTTCGACCTGGCCTCGCTCAACAAAGACATGAGAGACATCAACATCTGCGGACTCAGGTTTCGACCCTGCTTCTGCAGCAGGCCGGACAGTGGATCCGCCCCGGACGCCCCCCCTCCCAGCATACCGGCAAGCATACCGATCAGGTCGGCGGCGCCGCCCACTCCCGGCCCCGCCTTGGGCATTTGTCCCTGGACGTTGTTGTTCAACACGCTGAAAAGATTGAACAGCGACAGAACGGCGATGAGGCTGGGAAAGTCCACCCGTTTCTGTTCCAGGTTAGCCAGTGTGTTCGCCAGCAGCACGTTCAGACTCAGGCCCTGGCCTTCCTGCTCGGCTCCCTGTTCCTGCGCCAAACTGATACCCCCTTTTGTTCAAGTATTCAGAATTCAGAATGCCCCCGCTTCTTTGAAGTGGGGGGCTAAAAGCGAAGCCCCCCACTGAAGCCAAGAACTCGTTGAACTGGACATACTTATTCTGACTCCTGACATTATTGTATTCGGTGGACGATGACAGGTGACTACGGCATCCCGGTTTAACTTCGCTTTTAAGTCCCCTGCCTCAACAGGTGTCGGGTTCAAATTCAGTAGACCCGCGCCCAGCAAGCTGGCGGCCCGGCAACGATGCTCGCTTCGCTCACCCAACAAGGAAGTCAGAATTCAGGATGGCTTCGAGACGATAAACCGTTCTCTCATTCTGACTCCTGACTCCTGACTCCTGACTACTTAAAGGTTAAACAGGTCGTCGATCCAGGGGATGTTCCCCAGTACCCTCCGGACCTCCGCCCGGAGCACGTCCCGGGCCTTCAGGAAGGCGTCGTTGATCGCCTCAGCCACCTGTTGTTCCAGGACGGGAACGTCCCGAACCGACCGCGGGTTGATAGTCACCTTGGCAACGCTGGCATCCCCGGCAAACCTGATCAGGACGTCCCTGTTCGGGGATGCCCCCTCTACGGACTTCTGCTGGATGCCATCAATCAGCTTCATCAAAACCGGCTTCAACAAATAATCCGATATACCCAAAGCCTGCTCATCCGACATTTTTTTCCCTCCCCCGGCAGCACCAACGCTGCCACTGTCGATCAGCTTTTTTCAGACTTCTGACTCCCGGCCTCCGAATTCTGTTCTGACATCCGACTCCTGGCCGCCGCCCCTTGTTCTCACCAGTTCGTACAAGGCGGGCAGCGACTCCAGCGCCGCCCTGCGCCCGCCCTCGATCAATTTCAGGGTTTGAGAAAAATCACCCAGATCAGCATGCACCACCGGCGGATGGATCACCAGGTCGGCCATAGCCAGGTTATACTGCCCCACCTGTTGAGTCATTACCGCAACGCTGCGCAGGATCACCTGGAGGATGCCCCGGGGCTCGGCGACAACGTTCCTCTCGATCAGGTTGACGGCCGTAACCACCCGTGCCCCCATCTGGCGCGCCAGCAGCGCCGGCACCGTTTCCGCCACACCCCCGTCCACCAGCAGCATCCCCTTGAAGGCCACCGGCTCGAAGACCCCGGGAATGGCGGTGGTAGCCTGAACCGCCAGGCCGAGTGGGGCCTCCCGGACAAAGAGAGTGCCGGGTAACTGCTCTACCGGCGCCCGGTTGGTGAAGACCACCCGGTTCCCGCTGATCAGGTCGACCGCCACCAAACCCAATGGCATAGTCACCTGGGCAATGTTCTGCTTCCCGGCGAAGTTGTCCACGTAGTCACGGATCCGCAGCCCGCTGAGCAGACCCCGGGGCAGCAGGTACATGACCTCCATCATATCTTTGAAGAACCGCAGCAACATCAGTAGAAAGGTGCCGGTAGTAAAGTTGCTTTCAAACAGGTCCTCCCGTTTCATCTCCAGTGCCATCTGACGCATGTCGGCAGGGCTGGCGCCGGCTGCATACAGGGCAGCCACGAACCCTCCGGCGCTGGTCCCGGTGACTAGGCCCGGCCTGATGCCGTTCTCATCCAGGGCCTCAAGCACGCCGATGTGGGATAATCCCAACATCGATCCTCCTCCCAGGGCTATCCCGAGGTCACGCTGCTTCGCCTTCACACTATATCAACACCCAGATGGTCACACACCGTCTGAATCGGGTTGAAGACGGTATACTCGTTGGAGCCGGCAAACAGTAGTCCGACCGCCCGGTTGTCTTTATCCAGGATCAGGGAGCCGCTATCCCCCGGCAGCGATTTCAGCTCCGCCATCACCTGGTCGTTGAAGCGCACCACGTCATTGCCGTGACCCATATTCACGTTCAGGGAGACCTTGACCGCCTTGACCGTGCCCGTGGTGAGGCCGGAGGTACGGCCGCTCTTCTTGACCTGGATGCCCGGAGCAATCTCCCCGGTACCGTTGACCCGGCCGATTTCCATGATCTCCGGGCCGATCAACTCTGGTTTCGCCGGCCGGGCGAGGGCACAGTCCACCAGGTTGGTATACCCCAGGGTCTCCAGGCGCAGGTTGTAGCTGGGGCGCACCGTCTTGATCATCGCATTGGCCGCCTTGACCCCCATGGAGGCGATCTTGCAGTCAACATCCTTATTGTAGCGGGAGAAGGGAACGTACCGCACCAGGCGCCCGATCATGTCGTCGCCGGAACCCCCGTCATAGCTGCCCGGCTGGTATACCGGATCACCGATCCTGGACTTGCCGTCGCGCCCGTCGGTAGCGTTGGCCAACACGTGGTTGTTGGAGAGGATCAACAGCTCACCGGTCTTCCGGTCCTTGACCACCGCCCCGAAAGTGCCGGCAGTCACCCTGTAGTGGGCGATACTCACCCCCGGAACTGCCGGGCGCAGCTTCTCGGTCCGCCCCAGCAACTGGATCTCCCCCACCTCAATGACGTCCGTGGGCTTGCCGGCAATCCGCTTCGGGATGATATCGTCAATTCCCAGCGCCTCGACCGGAACCTTCTTATCTCACGAAAAAAATAACGGCCGGCTCGTCCGTATCCTGCCGGCCCCGTTTCTTATAGCCAATTCCCACCCCAATAACGTTGGGCAGCCCTGCAAAGCGGTTCTCGGCCACCTCCAGGGACCTGAACATTTTTTTCATGAATCCTCCCCCAAAGCTTTTTAATATCATTCAGCGAAGTCCCTAACAGCCCGAAGTGACGCCTGAATTGAGATGGCGTAAGACCTTGGCATACCAAGGCAAGGTTCGATGAAGCTGGAAACCACCACTTCTTAAGTAAGGGGTAGTTCACTGGTGTAGTATATTCGGTGGTGGGGTTGGTTGGTGCAAAAAGCAGTGGTGCCAACCACTAAATTCAACCTGCAAACTACAGGTTATTTTTTACCGCCTCAGCCCTGGCAGTCCAACCAGGCGGCCAGTTGATTGACCCGATTTTGCGTGGACGCCGCGGCCTCTCTACAAACATTGCCCATTTCGCTGCCGGCCAGCCTGTCGCCCAACTCCCTGTAAAATTGCAGGATCACCCTCTCATAGGCAAGCGTCCGCTGAAGTTGTTCCTTAATACTGGTTACCGCCATCACGAAATCCTCCCTCGATGATCCGCGCCACACCCGGCGTTCATTTAATCCGTTCACATTGGATAATATATGCAGGAAGGATATCGGCGGTTAGTGGTGGGTGGTTGGTGGTTGGGGAAAAGAGAGAAACCCTCTGTCAGAGGGTTTCTCCGTGTTGTTGCGTCTTATTGTGGGGCAAGTTTACCCGCGTGCCGAGGCGATCTTGATATCTCCGCCCTCATGGCACACGGTCAGTTCCACGCTCTCGGTCAACACATCAGTATAGCTGAAGGAAACGCGGCGCTGCAGTCTCTTCTCTTCCAGCTTAATGATAAAAATGTTGGGGTAGGTGCACTCCAGAACGCCTTCTTTTTCTACGACCTTGTTTCGCCCCTTAAATGACTTCAGCCTGACACGATTACCAACAAAAGAATCGATGTCTTGCTTGATGCTTGCAAGCACCTGTTTAGTAGCCATGACCCCACCTTCTTATATCAATTTGACAGATGACTACCCGCTCTAATGCCCCCGCTTCTCTGAAGCGGCGGAATAAGAGCGGCTACGTCACTGCATTAACGATTTCTAACCTTCAGCGGAGGAAGGCAAGCCCCCACTGAAGCCAAGAACTCGTTGAACCCCAAACAACCCTACAAAAACCATCTTAAGATTATAACATTTTTTACTCTCCCAGTCAATTGCTGTTTTTGGGCTGTTTTTAGGCTGTCTGCGGGCTGTGGTGGGTACCCCCTATTTCTTCTGCTTGCCATAAGCGTACCGGGCACGCGGATGGCCAAGCCGAAGCTTGCCCCGGGTCTGCACACCCCCGATCCCCCGGGGGCCGGTCATGGTCTCCTCCAGGAATTTAGGCAATGAGATCTTCTCGTAAATCGAGGTAAAAGCGATTTTCTGAGCGACCAGCAACGGGTCCAGGGCATGGATCAACACCCGCTTCGGGGCGCTGGCGAAGTTCGCTCCCGCCTCGATCAGGGCCTCGAAATATGACTTGCAACCACCGGCGACGATGATCAGATTGTCCAGGTCGGGTTGAAATTCCCGGGCTCTGCGGACTGCCTTCACGAAGTACTCCGAGTGGCGGTAGTTCGATATCTCGTAAAGATCCCGGGCGCCCTTGAGCAGGCTGTCATGCCCGGTTAGGACCAGGATATCCGGCCGGTCCTCCCGCAGGTAGTCCACGACCACATCTGCCTGTTTGGCTTCGGACACATGTATTACCCGGCATGGTACTCCCATCTGCAAGTAGTGCTGTTGGCATAAAGACCGGAACTCGTCGTCTCCGTCAAGGTGCAGTACCTTACCGGGCAACTCAAAAAAATTGTTTCCGTAGAATTCCTTTTTTTGCAGTGCGGCTCGGTGCGACTGGTGTTCTCGCCCCTGGCGTTTCATGGCCCGCATGACCACCTGGTTGTGCTCCTTGCCGCTCTCCTTGCGGAGCGCATTTATCTCCATCGGGTTCTTCTTCTCCAGGTCTTCCAGAGGGGCGTCGGCACAGAGGCGGTAGTAGAGGCCGCGCAGCATGGCATAGGTGCTGCCCTGACGGTGCTCGATTGCGATCGACCCGGAAGAAGATATCCCCACCGTAGGATCTTCTTGTACTATGTCTCCAATAACTACGTCTCCAAATCTTATCTCCTTCACCAAAACACCTCCAATATACCATATATTACCTGAATCATGATATGTCGGAAAATGTAAATTGGTGCTCAGGCGTCGGGATACTCAGTTGCACTGCCTTCATGAAGGCTGGAACAAAACTCCCGAGTCATGGTAGAATATCAGGAGATCGCCAGAGAGTTGTCCGGACGCCACCGAAGCGGGATCAGCTTGATCCGGGCAAGTTGAGCAGTTACCGAGGGGTGGTCTTATATGGAACGCTGCAAGGTTACCTTCCGGCCCACTGGACGAGAGATCTACGTCTTGCCCGGCACAACTGTCAGAGACGCCATCTATCTCGCCAGGTTCGATTTCGACTTTCCTTGCGGCGGTAAAGGAAAGTGCGGAAAGTGCCGGGTGCGGATTATCAATGGGGCGGGCGCGCCCACCGGCGTCGAGGAGGAACACCTGGAGGCCGGGGAACTGGCGCAGGGCTTCCGCCTGGCCTGTGCCACAGAGATCCGCGCAGACCTCACGGTAGACCTCCCTTTCACGAAAACACCGGAACACCAGATTTTAGTGACCGGGCTGAACAAAGACGTCAAAATCGATCCGCACCTGAACAGAACCCTCGTTGAACTGGATCCCCCCTCCCTGAAAGACCAGCGCCCCGACTGGGAGCGCCTGAAGGATGTCCTCACCCGGGAGGGCCTGCTGGTGAAGGATGCGCCGCCCCAGGCCGAGTGGACCTGGCACCGCCTGGCGCCGCTCAGGGATCTGCCGCTGCTGCTCCGCCAGGCAGGTTATCGCCTCGTCGCGGTGACTGACGGGAGGGCGTTGATCGGCCTCGACACAGGCCGACACGGCAGACCGCCATGCTGGGAATCGCCTTTGACATCGGGACCACGACCGTGGTCGGCTACCTGATGGACCTCGCTTCGGGAAAGGAATTGGGGGTTGTTTCGGCGCTCAACCCGCAGACCAGGTACGGAGCAGACGTGATCACCCGGATCGCCTTTGCCACCCAGCAGGAAAACGGTTTGGAAACATTACACGGCGCCATCATCGAGCTGCTCAACCGGCTGATCGGAGAGGCCGTGGCAAAGGCGGGGGCAAGGCGGGAGCAGGTCTACGCGGTCACCGTGGCCGGAAATACGACCATGCATCACCTGTTCCTGGGGATCAACCCGAAGCACCTGGCCCTGGCGCCCTACGTGCCCGTGATCGCTGAGCCGCTAACGGCCTCGGCGCAGGAGGCCGGGATCGCCATCAACACCGCCGGAAGGGTCTACGTCCTGCCCAACATTGCAGGTTTCGTGGGAGCGGATACCGTCGGCGTGATCCTGGCCACGGACCTGGACTGGAGCGAGAGCGTCAAGCTGGCGATCGACATCGGGACGAACGGGGAGATCGTACTGGGGTCGCGAGACCGGATCCTCGCCTGCTCCGCCGCGGCCGGCCCGGCTTTCGAGGGGGCGCAGATCGGCTGCGGCATGAGGGGAACGACCGGCGCCATCGACCACGTGCGGTTCGACGACAGGATCGGCTATTCCGTCGTCGGCGCCGGGAGGCCTCAGGGCATCTGCGGCTCCGGATTGCTCGACGCGATTGCCGGTTTACTGGCGCAGGGAATCGTCGATCACCGGGGAAGGATCCTGCCGCCCGACCAGTTGGGCTGCCAGGCTGCCGGGTACAAGGACTGCATCGTCGCACACGAGGGAGCCAACGCCTTGCTGCTGGTTGACGAGACCGAAACGGCTCACGGCCGGCCGATCCTCATCACCCAGAAAGACATCCGGGAGGTGCAACTGGCGAAGGGGGCGATCGCCGCCGGGATCCAGGTCTTGATGGAGCAACTCGGCATCTCTGTCGACGATATCAGCGAGGTACTGTTGGCAGGAGCCTTCGGCAACTACCTGGATCCTCACAGCGCTTGCGCCATCGGCCTGATACCACAGGAACTGGAGGAAAGATCAGGCCGGTCGGCAATGCTGCCGGCACAGGCGCCAAAATGGCGCTGCTGTCACGCAGCGAGTACAGGCGGGCGGGGCTGATCGCCGGCCTGGTGGAGTACGTGGAACTGAGCGCCTACAAACATTTCACCAATATTTTTACGGATGCCCTGTATTTTCCCAGATGACTACCCGCTCTAATGCCCCCGCTTCTATACCTCACTCATCACTCATTTGGTGTACAAGTATTTTTAGGCTCTAAAACCCTTATGGTACAAGGGATTCAAAAATTATAGGTAACAATTAGGTAACATCGTACATATGTTCCCTTATTTCATGGCTTTTCTTCATACATTTGTTCGATAGATTTCACTATTTCCTGGCGCATACTTATCAAAACGTGGGCGTAGGTTTTCTCTATAGTAATGGGATCATCTCCCAGCCGTTCAGCGACTGCTTTCACGGAATGGCATCCATCTTTTAGCAGCATGGTAGCATGAGTATGTCGCAACCCATGCGGTGGGATGTAGGGAAGCCCCGACATTTTAACTATGCGTCCGTAAGCATCCAGCGCCCTCCGATAAGAGAGCCTTTTGCCTTTATTCTGTTGAGAACAGAATACAAGGTTCTCGGAATTGTAGTCCCCGCCATGCAGGAGTTTTTCTTTGTTCTGTTGAACCCTATGCCTCATCAGTATTTGCAATGTGCTCCGGTCGAGGGGCACTTTTCTTATGCCGTTCTTCGACTTCGGCGGGTTGTAGCCTTTTCCCGCAACAGTCCGTGTAATGTGAATTGTCCCTTCCTCAAAGTCCACGTCTGACCAACGTAGCGCTAAAATCTCTCCGATCCTTGCCCCACTTTTCAGTAGAAGCATATACAGAGTCGCATAGAGCATTTTAGTAGCCTTGAGGAAACGGTCAAACTGCTTGGCTTGGCTCTCATTCCACACTACCTTTTCCTCTACTTCAGGCTTGTTAATGATCACGCCGTTGCAGGGATTCTTCAAAATATAGTCTATCCCGAAAGCGTACCTCATCATTGTGTCGAACATCTGGAACCGTTGATGCATAGTGCTTTTTTTAAACCCGGATGCCGCCATGTCGTTCACTGCCCGCTGCACCATATCTGTCCGAAGTTCGGAGAGCAACATGTTGCCTAGATACTTTCGAAATGCCTTAGCGGATTGTTCATAGTTCTTGTAAGTATTCACTCGCCGGCCCTTGATTATATCCAAATAATACTCCAGGAAATCGCCAAGAGTCATCTTTGTCGGCGCTACAGAAAACTGTCCCCGGTCAATCTGGGTAAGCAGTTCCCGCTGGTACTTCTCAGTATCTTTGTAGCTGCCTTTAACGGTGATCTTTTTATGGTTCCGCTCGCCATTCTGGTCCTGGTGGAAAATCCACATAGAAATAATGAGAATTTTTGCCACCCTTGTATATTTTACTACCCCGCATTGCCTATCCTCCTCCTTCCAATACGGGGCGGGGTAGAACTACAATATGTTTCTACCCCGCTTTTGCGTATTCCTTTATTATGCCGATACCTTGTCCTGCTGTTTTCCTAAGTTAATGATCTCTTCCCTCTTAAACCGGAGGAAATGCCCGATTTTGTGGGATGGAATGATGCCTTGCCAACATAGGAGTAAAATGTAGACTTTTTGAGCCGCAGGATCTTCATGGCTTCTACAGTAGTGAGGAAAATATCTTTTTCGTCAATCACCGCAATCACCTCCCATAAAAAATGCCCCGCAGGTATTGTAAGTCTGCGGGGCCAACTGCATCTAAGGACTAAAAAAGAATGTAATCCAGGCCAGCGCCAGAAGTATAGGCGCATAGCCCCAGCCCCTTCTTCGCATGATTAAATTGATTCTCAAAACAGAAAAAGCCCTCTCGGGCTTCTCTTCCAAGCTTCTCTTTCATGCTTTAATTCTATGAAATGTTGGCGGCAGCTACTATGTCAAGACGCATACTCACATTCTGGGCTCGGCTCTTGTAGGCTTCATTCGGCACGAACCCAACCGACCTATAGAAGTCGAGCTTGCCCGGGTACGGCATCAACGGTGATGTATCTCATACCCATAGAATCTGTCAGATCATTGGTAAGGATAACAGCATACTTAATCAAAAATCTTCCAAATCCCATCTCTTTAAAGCTCCTGTCTCTGGCAAGACGAGCTATCTTGATCGCCGGAGCAACGCTGCGGGGTAAGCCGTCATCTTGCATCTCGCTGTCGCTCAGCCGAATGCTGTCAGCGCATAGTGAACAGTAGGCGGCTAACTCTCCCTTGTAGTAAAGAAGAACGGTTTTGTTCAGCTTTTGCTCCTGTTCATTCAGGGCTTCTTCTTGCAGGAAACGGTTCAGTTCATCATCGCCACAATTAAAATTAGCCAGATCTGCTGAATCCTCAGCGGTCAATCCGGCTAATAGCAATGCTTTCATATTGAATTCAAAGCTGGACATCGCTTAACGAAGACCTCTTTTAGGTACTTGCTGAAAAAACTTCCTGAGATTTTCGATCTCTTTTTCTTGCTCAGGGGTTGGCTTTCTCTTCATCTCCTCCAAGATGGCCTTCGCATACTCCCCAGTGACCGTAGGAGTCGGCTGAACCTGAGTTGCCATCGGTTTTTTCACCCTTTCTAATTGATATCTGACCCGATATCTACCCATTTACCCCACCCCTGCTGGGCTGTTTCTAATAACTATGCCCACAGGAGGAGAGGTATAATCAATTGATTTACTCTGTATATCACTTTACCATTTTTATTTACTTAGTCAACAGACTATTTCGGACTATTGCGGCTTAGGCAGACGGTAATCGTAGGTTGGCGTATTCCGGCTTCACGGTTGCGCCCCTGAAGGCCAGCCCGCCAGCCGGCTGCTAGATACAGGATTTTCATATATCCAGCGCCGCTTTCCAGTGCGGCCAAACTCTTTCTCGTCGAGACTGATAATTGTTCTATACCCCAGTGTAAACACTCTGTATTTCCGAAATTTGCCTGGACGCGGGCAGTGTCGGAATCACCAGGCGGGGTATCCGCCCAGGCCGGAATAGCAAGAAGCGCCAGCATCGCCGCCAGCACCATTACAGCGAGGACTCTTCTCAAAATCTGTCTTCTCAATCTCAATCCCTTCCTTTCCGAGTAACACACTATGACAAAAGAAAAAAAGCCCGCTTTGGGCTTTCGGCACTTACTATCGTACCTTACAGGATGAATTGGGTCAGCTTCTCTCGTCTTCAATCACGGCGTTTATCGCGTCTAAACTGAAGGAACCTAGCAATTCAGATCTTTCTTTTGTATAGTCTCCCTTGCCGGTGTCAAACTGTTGAATAAATCTGACCATCCCCAATGGGCATAAACTTTTTACCAATGCGTCAATACCAACCCGTCTCAATTCATTAGGACTGAGCTTCCTGCTACTCGGATTGATGCTCATTAGCCGTCACCTCCATTAACCACGCCACAGGGTTTTCCACTATTACTTCAATCTTGCCTTGGTTCTTGATTGCTCTGCTGAGCAACTTATCATCCGTTGTCAGAAACACATCGGCCTGGCCGATTTCGGCACATGCAAGGTGAAAGCGTCAAAGGGCTGGAATCCAATTTCCAGAATCTCGTGTGCCCGCAGTTTTATTTTATCATCCACCCAGGGCATCCGCCAGATACCGGACGGGAACCAGGGTGCGCCCGCTGGCGCTGTCGATATATGGAGCGGCGTCCATGCTGACGCCGGGGACTTATTGTTGACGAAATACTGAGACATGCCAATGACGAACTCGGCGGAAGTGATGGTAATGGCGGCGAACGACGGCACTGCCGAGAGGGAAAATGCGATGATTGCGGCAAGCGCCAGGGACGACATAACCTTATTGTTAAGCCTTAACATGTGGATCACTCTCCTTTTGGCTTAGGCTTTTCCTGTTAGGGGGAAGCCATTGAATAGGCACAAAATCGCCAACCTTTTTGAATTCGGGGTCTCCGGTTACAACAACGCCACCAACCTGTTTTGCAAGAGCCAAAGCGAAGCAATCGGCATAAGAAATGGCATAGCCAGCCTTTACTTCCGCGGCGCTAAGAGCAAGTTCCCTAGTGGCATCCACAACTTCTATAGGAAGCATGTCTACGGCGGACACTAAGAGATCCGCCGTTTCAGGACCAGCCTTTCTTCGGGTGATATAGGCAATTTCCCCAAGGTTAATACAGGAAATGAACAGGGCCGACTCGCCCAACACTGATTCTGCGAGCAACTGCTGGACGGACTGCGCCCCGTCCTCATTTTGGAAGTAGGCCAACATCGTGTAGCTGTCCAATACGTAGCTCCTCACGAGCGTTGTCCTCCTTCCGGCTGTCAAGCAGTTCCGTCAGTAGCGAGGCGCCCTTGAGGATGCCCCGAAAATCTTGAACCGGGTCTTTCGGCAAGGGCATTATTTTGAGCGAGCCTTCACTTCAGACAGCATTACCTTACCGCCCGGCTGAATATTGTAGCGGTCGCGCAGCCTCTTCGGTATTACTATCCACCCCTTTGATGATACCGGCACAACTGAGGGCATACTGTTACACCTCTTTATTACTATTCTAATTTAGTATACCTTGTGTCGCGGTCTGGTCAACGGGTGGCTCTACATATGCCCCGTTGGCGTTAACTTGTTCAACACCCCTTCCCTTATCAATTAGCCGAACGTGAATATCCAGTGAATTGCCGGCAAGCGAATCTCCAGTCGTTTCAACAATTCGGACGAGTTATCCACCACCTTTCGCCGGTATGAAACCTCAACAACAACTTCGACCAAAAATCATACCGGCAAATGGACATCAAAATAGCG
>CAVYEE010000010.1:50000-199706 GCA_963767365.1 uncultured Peptococcaceae bacterium | reverse complement strand
TAATCACCAACCACATTCTGGTCGTTGGCAATTGGCCGTTAGTCGTTGGACGCAAGCCGTTCTTCATGCATTCACCAACCACCGACGACTAATCCGGCCTAGACCGTATGAATTTTGACCTCTACGGACATACCGGGTTTTAGGACCAGGCCATCCTTATCGGTTACCTCGATCTTGACAGGCAATCGCTGCGTCACCTTGCTAAAGTTCCCATATTCATCCTCTTCGATGGGAAACTGGAGCCCGTTGCCTGGGTCACCCCGCCTAGTTCGATCACCTTGCCGGAGAAGACCTTGCCGGGGTAGGTATCGATCCTGACGTCGACATTTTGCCCCAGGCGGATGCGGCTATAGGCGGTTTCCTCGATGTTGGCCACCACCCAGGATGATTGGAGGTTGGCAATGGACAGGATCGTCTGTCCGGGAGAGATGGTTTCCCCCACCTCTGCCGGCACCCTGACCACGGTGCCGCTGATAGGGGCATAGATGAAGGATTCGTTATAGGTCAACTTGGGCATTGTCGTATGCGGCCTGCGCCTGTTTCAGGGTAGCCAGGCAGGAATCGGCGCCGGTATTGTCGAGTGCTTCCAGCTGGGCCTGAACGTCCTGCACGGATGCCTGGGCCGATAAGATGTCCGCCCGGGCGGCATCCAGGGCCGCCTGCGCCGTGCCGTAGCGAGAGGTGGCAGCATCCAGGGCATCCTTGGAGGCAGCCCCACTCGAGTAGAGCGCCTGTATCTCATCAAAGTTCCTCTTGGCGTCACCGAGGGCGATTTCAGCCGTTTTTTCCTGGTCCTGGGCACTCGCCACGCCCTGCTCCGCCTGGTCGACATTGGCTTGGGCCGACTTGATAGTATCGGGCAGCTTGGCGCAGTTTACTTTGGCCAGTTCCAGGGCAGCTTCAGCCTGGGCCACGGCGACAGCCAACTGGGAGTTATCCAGATCGGCCAGTTCCTGGCCTGCGGTCACGGCATCTCCCTCGGAAACGCAGAGCTTTACCAGGCGCCCTTCGACCTTGGGGCTGATATCGGAGATATCGGCGGTCACCTGGGCGTCATTGGTGCTGTATGTGACCCGCAACAAGTGCCACCACCAAAGACCGCCCGCCAGTATGACAATGAGTAGGGCGACTAAGACCAAGCGTGCATGCCTCATGTTCATCCCCTGGTTTGAGGGCTGGTCCTGACCCGTTTCCTCCACCCTTCTCCCTCCAGCTTTTCAAGATAGACTAATATTTTCTTCGCACCCGGCTTCAGTTCCTTCATCACCCGGAACATTCATGGGACACACCCCCAAAGGGGGGTGTGTCCCATACCTCAAAAGGAGGCGTGTCCCCATATCCTGGAAGAGGAGCGATGTTCCGGATCAGATCCGATTATGATGTGCGTTCTGAAGGAATACGCTTACTGATCCAATTCACGACATCGTTAAAAACTTCATTTCTGTTGACCTCGTTGAATATTTCGTGTCTTGCTCCCTCATAGAGTCTTAACTCAACATCCTTCATGCCCAGGGATTGATACATTTGGCACAGACCTTGCACACCGACACCGAACGCTCCAACGGGATCCTCAGAGCCGGCAATAATGAAAACAGGCAGTTCCTTCGGAATTTTTGTAACCTTTTCAGGTTTGTAGAGGTTCAACAGTCCCTGGTAGAAGTAGTAATAAAAACCTATTGTAAAAACAGCGCCGCAATAGGGATCGTCAACATATTTTTGGACTTCCGCCTTGTCGCGGCTCAACCAGGCAAACTTTTTGTCCTCGCCCTCAATATTTTCAAATTTCTTGTTGTAGCTGGCAAAACTGGCCTTATCGAGCAAGTTGCTCTTTCTCTTCTCACCCATAAAGAATCTTTGCCAGGAGGCAACCTTGGCGCCCGGTTTGACTGCAGACTCCGGTACAATTGAACTTCCGGAAAGGATGACGCCGGCAATATCTCCGCCATACCTGGTGATAAAGTCCTGGGCGACAAAAGATCCGAAGCTGTGCCCGATGACAATAATGGGCAGGTTTGGGTGATCATTTTTTATTTTTCCGGTGATAATGAACTCATCTTCAACGATGTTGTTAAATCCGTCCTTGCCTATGTAGCCAACTTCCTTCAATGACCCTGCCGTTCTTCCGTGCCCCCTGGGTCGTTTGCATAGACAATGAATCCCTTGGTGTTTAAAAATTTTGCCAGCCTCTCATACCTTCCGGCGTGTTCCGCCATCCCGTGAAAGATCTGCACAACAGCCCGGGGGGCATCTACTTCGTCCCAGCAGTAAACAAATACATCCTGGCCTCCTTTCCCCTTGACATAGAAACCGCCTTTCTTCACAGTTTCACTCATCTCCGCATTACCCCCTCGTATTAGAATTGCCGAGATGCAACGGAGTACAGCCAGACTCGTCGCCGCACTATTGCCCGTAGTGCCGTGATGCGATCAGGTGCTCCGCAAAGGTGGTGCTGAAGACGTGAGAGCCGTCACCCTTGGCCACAAAATAGAGGTAGTTGGTCTTGGCCGGGTAGAGCACGGCCTTGATCGACGCCAGGCCGGGGCTGCAGATAGGGCCGGGGGGAAGCCCGCCGTGGAGGTAGGTGTTGTACGGCGATGGTGTCCGCACATCCTGGTCGGTCAGCTTGTCCTTGTGCGTACCTAATACATACTCGACTGTGGCACACGACTCCAGGCGCATCCCGAGCTTCAAGCGGTTCAAGAAGACGGAGGCGATGATCGGGCGTTCCGAGTCCAGTTTCGCCTCGCCCTCGACAATGGAGGCCAGGATAACCACCTGCCTGACGCTCAGGCCTTGCTCCCGGGCGCGGGCCTGCAGGTCCGGAGTAAGAGCGGCGTTGAAACGCTTGAGCATCAGGTCCAGAATCTCCGTGGGGGTAAAGTCAGCCATCAGGTCGTAAGTGGCGGGAAAGAGAAATCCGTCCAGGCGTTTCGGGCCGGCGGGGGCATCCTGTAAAAATGGATAATCAAGGTTTTCCGTATTCAGCGCAGCCTCAAAACCAGCGCTGGTCACAATCCCCTTACTGACCAGCAGCTTGCCAATCTGCTCCGTGGTGTATCCCTCCGGGATGACCACCCGGTAGTGGAGCACGTCTCCCCCGACGATACGCTCCAGGATCTCTTTCATCGACAGGTTATTGCTGAGCCGGTAGGAGCCGGCCTTGATCTGCCTCTCCGCTCCCGTCAGTTCTGCGTAAAACACGAAGAAAGGGCTGCTGGCAATCAGATCCTCACCCTGCAGCGTATCCCCGATCTCTCTCAAGGAAGCGCCTTTCTTGATGGTGACGACGCAGGTCTTGCTGCTGTGAGTACGCGCCCCAACAGAGACAAGCATGTTATCGACATAGACCTGCGTTCCCAGCCAGAGGCAGCCCACTAAAAACAAAACCGCCCCCCAATAGACCGGGTTGTAAGGATCAAACCAACCTCTCGACCTGGCCATCAGTTCCCAGCTTTCCTCTCCGGATTGACCCCATATCAAACGAAGCGAAGCGATGTTTGCATTAGCCATGTGCCTGTCCGGCATCTATCATATAACATAATTGTGTCACTTTTCAGTCGAAGCGGAGTAATCTTCCCTGCAGAGAATAAGTGATCAGGCTGCAGTGTACTGCGCACCGGAGTGGTGTGGACCAGGCGAACATATGTCGAGTGGTTGTCGCTTCAGCTGGACGCTCTGTGTAACGTGCAGTCTGGGGCTGCTGCCTGGAGCTGGCTGGCTGTCCGGGCGGCGGAGTCTCGGGCACCGGCATCGTCCCCACGTGTACAATCTTGTCCACGGGGGCGTAGACATCGTTGGATAGCAGGGCGCTGACCCCGTTGATCACCCTGTAGGCCCGGACTTGGTAGCCCTTCACGCCCTCGGTCTCAACCAGGGTCTTCCCCTGGTAAAGGGCCGGATCATCCTTGGTAATCACCTTGAAATCCAGGACCTTGTCCACCACCGTCTCCAGTTCGACCTTCTTCTTTTCAGCCGTATTCCCCAACACGGCTATGGTCAGCGCCCCGCCCCCGGTCCGGGTCTTGATAAACAGGTACCCGCTGGTGTTGTTGCGAAACTTGAGGTCATACAACCCATAAGCCACCGTGGCATCTCTACCCAGTGGCACGTAGGTTACAGGCAGGGAATGATTGCTGCGTTCGACTATCTCCAGCCCGGCCAGCAGGACGGTATTATAGAGAGTGGAGGAAACCTGGCAGACGCCTCCCCCGATTCCCGGGGTAAACTTGTTTTGCTCGATCACCAGTGCCTCCTTGTAGCCGGCTTCCTCGCTGCGGGGGCCGACAACGCTATTGAAAGAAAAGACCGCGCCGGGTTTGATCAGGCTGTTGTCAAGAGCATCCGCAGCCACATTGACGTTATAGGAACGGTTCACGTTCGAGGTATCGAAGTAGGTGGTGTATGCCGCCAGCAGGCCGGTGACCTTCATAGCCAGGACATCCTGGGTAGTCACCTGGGGCTGCTGATCCACCGGGTGCAGTTCCACGACCGCGCTAAAGGGATAGGTGTCCTTTGACAGGGCCTTGACTGCGGCACCCAGGTCGATCACCTGACCGGGCTTGCCCTCGCTGATCTTCACCTGATAGGCATCATTTACAACCAGTTGGGCATTCTGTGGGGGAGAGCACAGGTCTTTGGCGAATGCCTGCAGGACAGACCCGGCCCTGTTGCTGTCAAGAGTCACTCCGGGAGGCAAGTCCACCTGAAAATAAAAAGCCCGCCACAACTCCCGAAGGTGTTCTGAGACCGGCCCGCTCCGGCCGACCATCAGGGCGAGGTAAGCATTTTCGGTAGGGTCAAGTTGAAACCCGAGATCTTGTCTGGATACCTCCTGGCTATGTTCGCCCAAAACCAATTTCACCCTGGAGGCAAGGAATTCTTCCCTCACCGGGGTCAGCTTCTGCTCCGCTTCCTGTTCCGTCAAGCCCCCCAGCCGGATCCCGGCAATCCTTACGCCCGGGTAAATTCGCCCCCGCCAGGTCTGATTCCATTTGATGAAAGCGACGGTCAGGGCAATCCCGACCGCTGCCACTGCCAAAATAGCAATCAACCTGACGAAGAATCTCCCGAACAAGGAGACCCCCTCTTCCACGCCTGGTTTTTACCGATGGCTACCCGCTCTAATGCCCCCGCTTCTAAAGCGGTGGGATAAGAGCGGCTACGCCCCTAATTAACTGGCTCTAATCTTCAGCGGGGAGGCAATCCCCCTCTGAAGCCAAGACCCAGTTGAACCGATGACTACATTGGGGACTTTCCATCGGGAACTTTAAGAGGTGTGTCCCCTTTCCTTAAGTAATACGCCAGGATATTAACGGATATTACTTCCCTTAAACATCTTCCTCTTCCGAGATTTCCTGCCAGGCATCGGCAACTCTTTCCCATTCCTCGTCGTCCTCTATATCATAAAGCACCTCGTTCCCCTCATCATCAACGCCAAACCTCAGGATGATCGCCTCTTCTTCGTCCGCCGGCTGCAGGATGGCATACTCCTTGTCGTTAACAGTAATGGTGTCGATCAGGTTGAACTCGTGTTCCTTGCCGTCATCATCAGTGAGTACGATAACCTCGTCTTCCTCAAAATCCATGTCTGACACCTCCATCATTTAGTAAACTAACCTCAATTTACCCTATCCATGCAATTATATACAATTTTTACCGACTCACCTCTCGCCTCTCACTTCTCAGATAACCATCCAGGATCAAACAGGCAGCAACCTGGTCAATCACTCTACGCCGGCGGTTTCTGCGCACATTCCCCTCCAGCAGAGCTTTTTCGGCGGCGACGGTAGATAACCGCTCGTCCCAAAAGACCACGGTCACGCCAAGATGCTTTTCCAGCTCGTGGCCATAGGCCAGGCACTCCTCGCCTGACTGCCCCAGGGCGCCGGACATGTGGAGCGGCAGGCCGACGACAATCTTTCCCACTGCATACGACTCCACCACTTCCCTTAGGGCGGCGCAATCACGCTCGAAACTGCCGCGATCCAGAGTGGTCAGGGCCTGGGCCGTGATCCCCAGCTCGTCGCTGATGGCCACCCCTATTCTTTTCTTGCCCAGATCAAGCCCCAGAATTCTCATCGCTTGCTCCAATCAGTAAACCTTGACGCAAAAATAGGGGCAGGCCCCTGCGCAGTAGCCGCAGAGCACGCAGGACGACTCGACTACATGGATCTTGCCGTCCTCGCCCAGCGACAACGCCCCTTGCGGGCAGGCCTGCACACACCGCCCGCATCCCTCACACCAGTCCTCGATGTGGAGGCGCCGGTTTTGCCGGGCGGCAGCGACCCGCAAGCGCTCCGGCACCGTCAGGTCGCGGGCCAGGGCAACATTGCAATCGATCTCCGCCCGGGTCTGCATGCCCACCGCCACAGAGGCAGCGCACTCCTGTCCAAAAGCGAAGCACAGGGCCTGTTCCACCTGTTGCAGCAGGTGGCCTCCGCCCAGGGCCTTCATCAGGTAGACCCCTTTCCCCTGGCCCCAGGCGCTCTTGATGGCGTCCAGCATCGCCTCCCGGGAGCCGTCCTGAATCCCCAGCCCCCTGATGTTGAACAGCGGGTGCACCACATCGATCTCGGGCCGGTCCAGCACCGCCCGCACGCCCGCCACCGTATGGGTGGAGAGGCCGACAGCCCTGATTATCCCTTTTTCCCTGGCTTCCAGAAGCGCCTCCAGGGCCTGGTGATGACCCTGCAGGGTCAGGGCTGACTCCTGTTCATGCAGCAGAAAGATGTCCACGTAATCGCGGTCCAGCTCCCTCCTTGCCCGGTCCAGGCTGGCCTTCATCTCCTGGGCCGTAACGGCATAGGACTTGCTGGCGATAATCAGCGGCCTGTCTTTAACTTTCCGCAGTAAAGACCGGAGATACGGGTAGGTTCTGTAGTCTTCGGCGGTGTCAAAAAAATTGACCCCTCGTGCTGCGGCATATTCCAGCAACGCAACACCCTCTGCCAGGGGCAAGTTGGCTTGGAGGGGGCCTATGGTCAGCACTCCAAAGCAGAGGCGAGAAACGCTGAGGCCGGTCTTGCCCAGGGTACGGTACTCCATTACTGGGAAGTGAGAGGCGTGACGGTTCTCGCCTCTCACTTCTCTTTTCCCAGGTAGCTCTTGATCAGCGTCTCCAGCAGTTCGTCGCGCTCGAAGCCCCTGATCATGTTGCGTGCATTACGGTGGTTGGTGATGTATGCCGGGTCACCCGACAGCAGGTATCCGACCAACTGGCTGATCGGGTCATACCCCTTCTCTTTCAATGCCTCGTAGACCGTACCCAGAACCTCGCGCGCCGGTGTCCTGGTTTCCTCCCTGATCTTGAAGGTCATGGTTTGATCCAGCGATTCTTCCGGCACCAGTCTTCACCTCCTGTTACGGATGCCACCCGCTTTCCCGGTTGAGTATCTCCGGCGAGTCGGCATCCAGGCTGTGCCTCCGGTATCTATTTTCATACTGCATCTGGCTCATTTGATATACCGGTGACTTAAGCATTCCATTGAATACCAGTTCCGCGCTAACCCCTGATTTTAGCTGGCCAGTTGGCGCTGGAGAATGGTCGCCGCGGCCTGAAGCGCCTCGTCCAAGCGAGCCGGGTCCTTGCCCCCGGCCTGGGCCATATCCGGCCTGCCGCCACCGCCGCCGCCCACCAGCCGGGCCACTTCCTGGACGATGGCGCCCGCATGCAATCCATCCCGCCTTGACCAGGTCGCTCGTGACGAAACTGACCAGGCCGACCTTGCCGGCAATGACGCTGCCCAGCACGATCACTCCCGAGCCCAATCTCTGCTTCAGGATGTCACCGAAGCTGCGCAGGGCTTCCAGGTCAAAGTCCTGCAGCTTGGCCGTCAGCAGCTTCACGCCCTCCACTTCCACAACCTTGCCCAGCAGGACGTCCACGTCGTTCAACATGGCCCTGCCCCGGAGGTCTTCCAGGTCCTTTTCGTACGTACGCAGCTGGTGTTGAAGCTGCTCGATCTTCAGCAGCAGTTTGTCCGGGGCCACCTTCAATTCCTCGGCAACCTGATCAACCAGTCGCTCCTGGCCCTTGTAATACCTCAGCAGTTCGGCGCCGGTCAGGGCTTCGATCCGCCTGGTTCCGGTGCCGATACCGGTGTCGGACAGAATCTTGAACAGGGCCAGTTCGCTGGTATGGCGAACGTGGGTCCCGCCGCAAAGTTCCCGGCTGAAATCCCCGATGGCCACCAGGCGCACCTGATCACCGTACTTTTCACCGAAGAGGGCCATGGCGCCCTGCTTCAGGGCCGACTCCCGGTCGGTGACGGAGACATTGACCAGCAGGTCCTCAAGAATCTCCCTGTTGACAAGATCCTCGACCTGCTGCAACTCCTCCGGATGAGCGGGGCGAAGTGCGAGCAGTCAAACCGCAACCGGCCCGGCCCCACGTAGGAACCGGTCTGATGCACGTGCTCGCCCAGAACGGTGCGTAGAGCCTGTTGCAGCAGGTGGGTGGCCGTATGATTGCGGGCGGTCGCCTGCCGGCGCTCACTGTCCACCTCCGCCAGCACCAGGTCGCCCTTGCGGAGGGTTCCTTGCCGGACGTACCCCTGGTGAATGATCAGTTTGCCTATTTTTTTCGTATCCTCGACCTCGACCACCCCGGACGGCCCCTTGATCAGGCCCCGGTCGCCTACCTGGCCGCCCCCTTCGGGGTAGAAGGGAGTGGCATCGAGCAGCACCTGGACCTTGACACCGGCCGGCGCCTCCCCCACGTCAGCGTCATCCCTGACGATCGCCATGACGTGAGCGCTGAATGACAGGTTGTTATTGTTATAGCCCTGAAAACCGGTCTCCAGTTCCCGGTAGGCATCCCAGACGCCGAAGCCGTCCACGGCGACAGCATCCTCCGGGCGGGATGCCCGGGCGCGCTCCCGCTGCTCATCCATGGCCGCCTGAAAACCTGCCATATCCACAGACAGCCCGCGTTCCTCCAGGATCTCCTGGGTCAGTTCCAGCGGGAAGCCAAAGGTATCGTAAAGCTTGAAGGCAATCTTGCCGGGCAGTTCCATGACCCCGGACTGCGCCGTCCTGGCCAGGTGGTCCTGCAGGATCTGCAGGCCCTGCTCCAGGGTCTCGCCAAAGCGCTCCTCCTCTATGGCAACGATCCGCCGGATAAAATCCTGACGCTCCTGCAGCTCATGGTATATATCCTGGTATAAGGCGATCACCTTGCCGGTGACCCGGTCCAGGAAGGGGCCCTCGATGCCCAGCAGCCTGCCGTAGCGGACCGCCCGCCGCAGGATGCGGCGCAACACATAACCCCTTCCCTCATTGGACGGGGTTACCCCGTCTCCAATCAGGAAAGCCACCGCCCTGGCGTGATCGGCGATCACCTTCAAGGCGACATCATCCTTGGCGACCGCTCCATACTCGATCCCTGCCGCCACGGCGGCCTCTCTGACCAGGGGAAACAGGAGGTCGGTCTCGAAGTTGTTGGGCACGCCCTGGATGACCGAGGCGATCCGCTCCAGGCCCATGCCGGTGTCGATGTTCTGGCGGGGCAGGTTGGTGAGCCGCCCGTCCTCATCCCGGAAGTACTGCGTGAACACCAGGTTCCAGACTTCGAGATACCTGCCGCAGTCACAGTCCACACCGCATCCGGGTCTGTCCGCAACCCCGTCCGGGGCCCAGGTCGATCAGGATCTCGGAGCAGGGGCCGCATGGCCCGGTCGGGCCGGCCGCCCAGAAGTTGGAGTCCTCGCCCAGGCGAACGATCCTCTCTCCGGGTATTCCCGCCACCTGCTGCCATAGTCCGGCTGCCTCATCGTCGTCGGTATAGACGGTGATCCACAGGTCCGCCGGGGGGAGGCCGAGTTCCCTGGTCAGGTACTCCCATGACCAGGCAATGGCCTCTTTTTTAAAGTAATCCCCAAAAGAGAAGTTGCCCAGCATCTCAAAGAAAGTGTGGTGCCGGGCCGTCTTCCCCACTATCTCCAAATCTGCCGTGCGCAGGCACTTCTGAGCGGTGGTCACCCGGGGATGGGGCGGCGCCGCCTTGCCTTGAAAATAGGGCTTGAAGGGAACCATGCCGGCGACGGTGAGCAGCAAGGTAGGGATCATCCCTGGGGATCAGGGAGGCGCTGGGCAGGATCAGATGGTCCCGCTTGTTGAAGTATTCGAGAAACTTTTGTCTCAATTCGTTGCCGCTGACCAACCCAGACCCTCCTGTCTAGCCTACAAATTATGCCCATTAGTCTAAGTACGCCCATTATACCTTTGGCAACATTTACTGTCAATCAAACTGGGGTTTCTGGGATTTACTGGTGAGTGCCTGGTGCGAAGCGGGCCGTTAACGGCTAACGGCTAACGACCATCCTGTCCCATAGTGAGCGCAGTCCTACTCGCATCAGGCAGGCCACCGGAACCGCAAAGATCATGCCCAGGGCGCCAAAGAAGTATCCCCCGATCAATAAAACCAGGATCACGGCCAGCGGGTGCAGGCCCATGCGGTCCCCCAGGAGGCGGGGCACCAGGATACAGCCTTCAAGCTGCTGCACCGCCAGGTAGACAATCAGCATCAGGATCCCCTTCATGCGGCTTTCCACAAAGGCCAATCCGATCACCGGAAAGGCGGCGATGATCGGCCCAAAGAAAGGGATCAGGTCAGCCAGGCCGGTGAAGATACCAAACAACAGAAAAAACCGCAGCCCGATCAGCGCTGCTCCCAGCCCCGTCAAAAAACCCACTATTGTTGACACCAACAGGTGCCCCCGCACGAACTTGCTGAAGATCAGGTCTGCCTCCCTCAGGAAATGGACCAGATCGCTGCGGAATTCCGGCGGCAGGATGGCCAGGAGCCGTTTCTTGAAGTGATCATAATCTTTAACCATATAGTATGCCAGGAATGGAGCCAGGAGAAAGCTGGGGAGCAGGGCGATCAGCCCGAGCAGGCTCTCGGCGAAGCCGCGCATCCAGGCATACAGGCCGCTACGGATGCGGCCGGACATCTCCATCAGGATCTGCCGGCCCTCAGCCGGCAGCATCACCCTGTCGGAAAGGCGGTTCAGGTAATCCTGCAACTCCGTCCAGGCGTTGCCGTAAACCGGCAAGATGTTTTCAAACGCCCTCGTCTCTTTGAACAGGGTGGGTATGAACAGCAACAAAAAAATACCCGTCAGGATGATCCCTGCGGCGTATACGGTCAGAATTGCTTTTGCCCGGTTGACTCCCCGGCTCTCCAGAATGCGCACGAGAGGCAAGATCAGATAGGCGATCACGGCGGCAATCGCAAAGGGTATCAACAGTGATCGTACCAGGTAAAAAAAGGCAATGGCGGCCAGGCCCATGAGGCAGAGAACAATGATGCGAAAAGTTTGCCGCTTGTGCATCAGAAGTCAGATGCCGGAGGTCGGATGTCGGATGTCAAAGCGTCTTCCGGTATGCTTCTAACTTTTTCCTGGCTTCCGACTCCTTGCCACGTCTGCAAGCACCGCCCGCCACTCTTACGCCTGTTGCTCTTTCTCACTAGTTCTTCAGGCTCCTGACCTCTGACTTCTTGCCTCTGACTTCTGAATTCTTACCGGCGCAATGCATCCCCCACTCCCCGGGAGATCCCGCGCATCACTTTTCGGGCGCGGTCGCCGATCTCCCCCGGCTGCATCAACAACTTCCGCTGTGGCCTGTGGCGGGAGGCAAAGAGCACGCCCAGGACTACCCCCATGATCCCGCCTGCAAACAGCCCGCTCCAATAATTTTGCCTGTTCAACCGGATCACTCCTTCGGCTAATTCCATTGGGTTATTCAGGGCTAAATCACGTGAGAATTTTATATCGTGATTAAGCGAAGTTAATTTTTCCGCCATAGTCAACGGCGGCAATTCATTTCGTCACTGTCTCATCGACAGGAACTGCCAAAGCCATCAGACTCCCATCTTCATTGATCTCATAGACTTCCCCGTCCCCCTGGACGTTGAACTCCACGAAACAGGACCAGCAATAGTACTGATCCGCACCCACCTTGCCCGTCTGGTTGCTCCGGCAGATTGGACACTGCATTATTCTGCTGCCTCCTTCCTGACATCCCTTACCACGACAGTTTCCGTCCCCCAGGCCAGAACCGCCTCCGGTGGCAGCACCTCCCGGCCGGAGATAAAATCCCCGACCAGGCCGCCCGAAATCTCGTACCCCACCAGTGATTTACCACTGTCATCGAACACCAGGTCTTGTAGTGTTCCCAGATTACGACCGGTATCGGTCACCACCAGGACTCCGGCAACTGCGCCAATACTCTTATCACCGCTGCTGTCCGTTCCCTCTCTGCTCGTTGCCTCATCCGCCAGAGTTACCGCATCCTGGCCGATGAAAGCAATCTCGCTAAAAGGAATGGAGCCTGACCGGTAGACGACCCCTCCTGTGTCCAGGCTGATCCCCTTTATTTTTCTCTGCTCGTGGTTCCAGGAGAGATCCGCTACCCAACCCAACTCTTTTCCCGTTGCCAGCTTGATTACCGGCAACCCGATAATCTCCCGGCCCCTGCGCATTTACCCGTCCCCCTAATTTCAGAAGTCGGATGCAGGAAGTCAGACGTCGGATAAAAGACTTGCATATAGTTGTCGTTAAAACATTTTTCCTGCTTCTGACCTCTGTCGCCTCAACGCTATTATTACCATCCCAAAATAAAAAATTCACCCCCGAGACGACTCAGCACGAGGGCAAACTGCTTGGCTTTAATCTTTATTCTGACCTCTGAGTCGCCAGGCGTTCCCTGATCCTCTTCTCAACACCGGATTCCGAAGGTTCATAGTATTTCCTGCCCTTCAGGGCATCAGGCAGGTATTGCTGGTTAACGTAAGCGCCCGGAAAGTTATGAGGATACTGGTAGCCCTGACCATGCCCCAGCTTTTTGGCGCCCCCGTAATTGGCATCACGCAGATGCTTGGGCACGGTCCCGATGTCCATTCGCTCCATGTCCTGCCTGGCAGCGGTGAGACCCTTGTAGGCCCGGTTGCTCTTCGGGGCACAGGCGATGTAAACTGCCGCCTCCGCCAGCAGCAGTTCCCCTTCCGGCATTCCCACATATTCGATCCCCTGGGCTGCAGCATTGGCAACTACCAGGGCTTGAGGGTCCGCCAGCCCCACATCCTCTGAGGCGCAGATAACAATGCGCCTGGCAATGAAGCGTGGGTCTTCCCCGGCCTTGAGCATGCGGGCTAACCAGTGGAGCGCTGCATCCGGGTCCGACCCCCGCATTGACTTGATAAAGGCGGAGATCACATCGTAATGGGCATCCCCGTCCTTGTCATACAACAGCAAGCGCTGCTGCACGGCCTCGGCAGCCTCATCAGGCCCAATCCGGATTGTTGCGCCGTCGGTCTTCGGGTCGTCCGTGCCGGGTGCCCTCTGGGCGCGGCACTCACCGGATCCGGCACCGCCAGCACGGAGCGGATACATTTCTTTTGCATCAGAAATTGAGGCTAAATGGGTGTTCAGGACGCTATCGTCCTGTGCGCTTTGAGTGCCGTGGCGGCTGATGCGCAGGGCAGCTTCAAGGGCATTGAGCAGCACTCGGGCATCGCCCCCGGATACCCGCAGCCAGTGCTCTATGGCCTCCGGAGCCACCTCAATGTCCAGCTTTCCCAGCCCCCGTTCGCGATCCGCCAGTGCCCGCTCCAGGATCTGGCGTAGTTGTTCAGGCTCCAATGGGTAGAAGGGCAGCACCCGGGTCCGGGACAGGAGTGGGGCATTCACCGAGAAATAGGGGTTTTCGGTGGTGGCGCCCACCAGCACCACGAATCCCCTTTCCACTGCAGGCAGGAGCACATCCTGCTGGGCCTTGTTGAAGCGGTGGATCTCGTCAATGAAGAGCAGGGTCTGCTGGCCGTGAAGTTTCAGCCGATCCTGGGCCTCCGCCAGCACCTTACGCAGTTCGGCAACGCCGGAACTGCTGGCATCGAGCTGGATAAAGCGAGCCTGGGTGGCTTCCGCCATGATCCAGGCCAGGCTTGTCTTTCCGGTGCCCGGGGGGCCGTAAAAGATGGCCGACGGCAGCCTATCCTCTTTCAGGGCAACGTTAAGCAGCCGCCCCGGCCCCACCAGGTGCTCCTGCCCCACATACTCATCCAGGGTCCTGGGGCGCATGCGGTAGGCCAGCGGACCTTCTACAGCCATTTTTCTCCCTCCGGTGTCAGGCGCTAAGATATGGAAACGCTCACCCTTCGCAAGTTCCCCAATCTCGCCTCTCACAACGCCTGGTTGAGCAGCCGGTTGATCTCCTCCTGCGGTCTGAACCCGGTAATCCTGGTTTTCTCCGACCCATTCTTGAAGAAGATCAGGGTGGGAATGCTCATCACGTTGAACTGCCTGGCAGTGGCCTGATTTTCGTCGACATTGAGCTTGCCCACCACCAGCCGGCCAGAAAATTCTTCGGCTGCTTTTTCCAACACCGGCGCCATCATCTGGCAGGGGCCGCACCAACTGGCCCAGAAGTCCACCAGGACGGGAAGCGCCGCCTTATTCACCTCTGCGCTGAAATTGGAGTCAGTCAGGGTAACGATATTCTGGCTCATGGTCACTCCTCGCTTTCTGCATCAATTTGTTATAACAAGAATATATTCGCTTCAGTAAAGTCAGATCAACTAAGACATATACCCAAATCAGTCTGCGGCCAAGCTCCGGGCGGAACTACCTGTCCAGCTGACTACTCGATGAGGCGTCCATCGGGCTTCCGGTTAATCCTGGCCCTGGACCGAGTCCAGACCGAAGCCGGCGAAATGCTCTTTCAGGCTCCTGACGACCCGGGGACTGACCCCGAGCATGGCCGACATCTGGTCATCCGGAACCTGCTCTTTGACGAGTTCCAGAAACCGGTTGAAATCGACACCCGCCTCCCGGGCCATGTACTCCAGGCTGGGCTGCCATCCCCAGGGCGGACCGTGTCCGTCCGGCTGATCTCTTAACTTCATGCTCATCACCTTTCTCAAATTATAAATATTATTGCTATAATTCTTCTGAAAAAACTATTCATGTAAGGCAGCTTAGTATATAGCGGGATTTGAATAGCTTGAATCAGAAAAATTTCGATGTTTCTTTTTCGCTCACCACGGGATAAGTTTAAACATAAATAACCGGCATAACATCACGAAAGGGAGGGGTGAGAATGAAGTCCTACCTGCAACTGACGCGGCATAACGGTAACATTCCCCTTTTCCTGGCGGTAGAATTATCGACCATTTCCAGCTTGAGAGGTGTGCCGCTGCATATCCATACAGAAGGGCTGAGAGGAACCGGAAAGACCACCATCATGCGCTCAGTCAAACAGTTTCTCCCTCTCATCACCAGGATCAAGGATTGTCTCTATAACTGCAATCCTCTCCAACCACACTGCCCGATGCATAAAGACCTGACGCCGGAAGAGATCGCTGCCCTGGGTACTGAACAGATCCAGATGCCGTTCCTGGAGATCTCCCATTCGGCGAAGATCGGCACCGTGGCCGGCAGCATCGACCTCGGGAAGCTGACCAATGCATCCAAGCCGCAAGCTGCCCTGTTGCCCGGTATAATCCCCCAGGCGCACCGGGGGATCATCTTTGTGGATGAGATCAACCGCCTGGCTGATACCTCGCCGGAGATCACCGACATCCTTTTAGATGTGATGGGCACCAAGCCGGGCATGGTGCAGATTGAGGAAACCGGGCTGCCCGTGGTGGATGTGCCGGTATTGGTTTCCGTCTGGGCAGCATCCAATCCGGATGAGGAGCCCGGTCCCCTGGCCGAGATCAGGCGGCAGCTCTCAGATCGCTTTGACATGGTGGTGCCGATGGGACGTCCATCCACTACGGAGGCGGTGATCGATATCCTGCTGACCAACGAGGCTCTCAAGAACGGGCAATCGAAAATCGATAGCGAGCCCTCACCCCAGGAACTCCAACGCCTCCAGCAGTTCCGGCAGGAGATCGTCAGCATCGCCGAGCAGCGTGATCTGCCCATGCCCGAGTACCTGACCAACTTCCTGGCCAGCATCTACATCAACTTCAACATTGAAAGCCTCCGAGCGCTGGAGGCGATCTCCCAGGCGGCCGTGCTCCATGCAGCGCTGAGAAAACGGAACCAGATGATGATCAGTGATATTATGGCCGTCCTGCCCCTGGTGTTATACCACCGGATCAGCCCGGCCACGCTGACGGAGATCATGAACACCGTCAACAGCCGTATGTCGAGCAGCGAAAAGGCGGCATATGCCACGTCTGCCATAAACAAGGGCGGCAGCAGCCGTTTAACCCAGTTTTTCAACCGGAGTGCTGAGAAAAAAGCCGCAGTCGCGGACAATGATGAGCAGGATGGCGAAAAGGCGCCCCCGCAGAAGGCGCGCTACCTGCACGATATGTTGGACACCGGAGTGATCAAAAGGGAGCACGACCTCTCGTGAACGATCCCCCACCCCTCATTTTTAAGACAATAACACCACGGCAGCTTGCGGATCTCGGTAGGCAGATCGCCGCCAGCCTGAACGAGGGACAGGGTTTCCGCCTTGGCGAATCGACTGTCATCAGTTCCTTTCTGCACCGGACCACCTACCTTCATCCGGACGAGATCCGCATCCTCGTAAACAGGGACGCCGGTATGGAACTATTGCATCGGGAAACGTCCGGGCAGACGATCCATGTCGATATCTTCCACGAACCAGCGGCGGTGAAATATCAGCCGCTGGTCAAGGCCGTGTCAGAGGCCCTCAACGCCTACCTGAGTTTCACCCGCCAACATAAGACCTGCGCCCCGGACCTGCTTCAGTCCTATGCGGAACGCATCCACCTGGAAACAGGAACCGGGTCCGGCACGCTGATCGACGGCATCGCCGGCTCCGGACCTCCTGGCCAAACCTCAGCCAGACCGCGCCGCAAAAATCATGTCCAGTTCCTCTTTGACCGCTTTACAGCCGATGACCTGGCCGTGATTCCCTGCCTGGTAGACGTCGCGGAAATCGAGTTGGCCGCCCAGTCAGTGGAGATCAGAAAGGTCGAGAAGATCGTTCATGTCGAGAAAAAGACCGGTCAGCCCGATTCTGCCTACCTCTTTGGCCTGGAGCCCGATAAGGTCCGGTTCTGGGACATCGCCACCAAGCTCACCACCACACTGAGCAGCCCCGATGATGTGATTGAATTCCTCCAGTCGTTCATGCCGGGCATGTTCGCCCGCAAGCCGTCCCTGGCTAACTTCCGGAACCAGCATGGCCCCATGCGAAACTTCGTCATCGACATGATTAACGAAGGGTTGATCAAACACGGCTGGTTCACCGACACCCTGACCAAGGAGGGCCGGGAGTTGCTGGAGTTCGTCAGGCTGCATCAGCGGGAGCTGGAGTCCCAGATGCGCAAGCTGCTGCGACAGGTCCCCGTGCCCGACGCCAAGTACCTGGTGGTACGCAACACCCGTCTCAAAAGCAGGCAGAAACACTACACCTACACCAGCAAGACAACCACACCGCTAAAGGATGCCTGGCTGAGCAGCATCGCTATTCCCGAAACCATCGTCCAGGCCACCAAGAACCGCTATTTTCAAAAACGGGACACTCCCCTGCTGACCAAGGACGACATCAGGGTGCGCCAGCAGGTGATGTCCAAGCCCGTTGACGTTTGCCTGGTCATTGACGGCAGTGCCAGCATGGCGGGCTCGAAGATGAAGGCGGTGTGGCAACTGGCGGAGCACCTGCTGCTGACTACCCGGGACCGGATCGCCGTGGTGATCTTCCAGCACCGCAAGGCCAAGGTGGTGATCCCCTTTACCCGCAACTATACACGGTTGAGGCAGAACCTGAGATCGTCAATGCATCCCAGCGGCCAGACCCCGCTGGCCGACGGGATCATGTCAGCCCTGAAGATGATCAAGAACCGCCACGTACATAACCCTTTGATGATCCTGATTACCGACGGTGTCCCCACCTTTGGTAAATGGACGGACGACCCGCGCCGGGATGCCCTGAGGGCGGCCGGCATGGTGCCGTCGTCCCGGGCAAAACTGATCTGCATCGGCGTGGAATCAAACCAGGAGTTTCTGAAGGAACTGGGACGGCAGGCCAAGGGCAGCGTCTACATCGTGGAGAGCCTGGAGGAGCAGGCCACCCTGATCGAGATCGTGCGCCAGGAGAGAAAGTACCAGGAAACGACTAGAGAGTTCCGCGTTTTCTAGTCTTGTTTCCGGTCATCCTGACTTCCGGCATCCGACTTCTGAACAGCAGCGCTCCGGCGCTGCCGTTCAAGGTAGACCCACAGCACTGAGACATCGGCCGGAGTAACGCCGGGTACGCGGGCCGCCTGGCCCAGTGTCAACGGCTGCACTTGGGCCAGCTTGTCCTGAGCCTCCCTGGACAGCCCCCTTACCTGCCTGTAATCGAGATCGGGGGGAAGACGCTTCTTTTCCAGCCTTTCCATCCGCGCCACATGGCTCTCCTGCTTTTCCAGGTAGCCGGCAAACCGGGCCTGGATCTCCAACTGCTCGGCAATCTCGTCGGGAATGGCTTGGCGCCCACAGCCGGCAAGGCTGGCCAGGTCAGCATAGCCGATTTCCGGCCGCTTCAACAGGTCCCTCAGGCTGAGAGCCCCCCTGAGCGGGGCACTGCCCTTCTCTTCAAGCCAATCCTGAATCTCCGGCAACGGCTTGACCACTGTCTCCTCCAGCCAGCGGTTTTCCTCCTCCAGCCGAGCCAGCTTTGCTTGAAAGATGCGATAGCGTTCATCGTCAACCAGTCCGGCCTGCCGTCCCAACTCGGTAAGCCGCAGGTCGGCATTGTCCTGGCGCAGCAACAGGCGGTACTCGGCCCGGGAGGTGAGAATGCGGTAGGGCTCGCGGATCCCCTTGGTGACCAGGTCGTCAATCAGCACCCCGATGTAAGCCTGGGAACGCCTCAGCACCAGCGGCTCTTGGCCCCGGACATGGAGGGCGGCGTTGATGCCGGCAATGATCCCCTGGGCTGCGGCCTCCTCGTAACCGGAGGTGCCGTTGATCTGGCCTGCAGTAAAGAGACCGTGAACGTTCTTGGTCTGCAGGGCCAGGTCCAGTTGGGCGGGTACCAGGCAGTCATACTCGATGGCGTAGCCGGCCCTGATGATCTGCACCCGTTCCATTCCCTGCATGCTCCTGAGCACCGCCAGTTGCACGTCCTCAGGAAGGCTGGTGTTCATACCCTGGACGTAGATCTCATCGGTTGACCGGCCCTCCGGCTCCAGGAAGATCTGGTGCCGCCGGCGCTCTGGAAAGCGCATCACCTTGTCCTCGAACGAGGGGCAGTAGCGCGGGCCCACCCCCTCGATGATCCCGGAGAACAGGGGCGCCCGGTGCAGGTTCGACCTGACAATGGCATGGGTTTGCTCGTTGCTGTAGGTCAAGCCAGCAGGGCAACTGGGTTCTGGATACCCTGGGGGAGAGGTTGGAGAAGAACAGGGGCGGTTCGTCACCCGGCTGGACAGCCAGTTCGCCGAAGTCAACACTGCGCCTGTCGATCCGGGGCGGTGTGCCCGTCTTGAAGCGCGCCAACTCGAAGCCGAGGTCTTTCAGGCAGGCGGCCAACTCTCCGGGCGCCAACTGGCCGTTGGGGCCACCCGGGTAGGTGACGTCGCCGATGATGATCCGGCCGCGGAGATAGGTACCCGTGGTCAGGACCACAGCGGCGGCATTAAACCTGGCTCCCGTCCGGGTGACCACTCCCGCGGCCCTCTCCCCGTCAACGATCACCCTCTCGACAGTTCCCTGCTTCAGGTCCAGATGCGGCTGGTTCTGAAGGGTCCAGAGCATGGCACGCATGTAGTCCGCCTTGTCCACCTGGGCCCTCAGGGCACGGACCGCCGGGCCCTTGGCAGTATTGAGCATGCGCATCTGGAGATAGGTCTTGTCGGTGGCGAGCCCCATCTCCCCGCCCAGGGCGTCGATCTCCCGCACCAGGTGGGCCTTGCCTGGCCCGCCGACAGCCGGATTACAGGGCATCAGGGCCACGTAGTCGATATTCAGTGTGATCAGCAGAGTGTGGCAGCCCATGCGGGCGCTGGCCAGGGCAGACTCACACCCGGCATGCCCGGCGCCGATCACGATCACGTCATAGTTTCCCGCCTGATACTCCTCGGTCATCAGATTCACCAACTCATAAGTCAGAAGCAGGAGGCCCATCCGACATCCTGCATCTGTTTATAACTTTCCGGGCATATTGTAACATGGAAACAGGTTCCAGCCAACGATCGCACTTCTGATCACGTCTCCTACGAAAACAGGAGGACACCGATGATCCCGCTGCGCGACAGCGCCCGTTCCCGCACCTTTCCTATTGTCAACGTATCCCTGATCGCGCTCAACTTCCTCGTTTTCTTCAAAGAGATCTCTCTCTCCAACCAGGCCTTGAACCAGATGACCTTCATCTATGGGCTGATCCCGGCCCGGGTCGAGGCCCAACTGACAACAGGAGCCGCTCTGCTGGCGCTGGCCACTCCCTTCATCACCGCCATGTTCCTGCACGCCAACTGGCTCCACATCATCGGGAATATGCTTTACCTGTGGATTTTTGGGGATAACGTGGAAGACCAGGTCGGCCATATCCCCTACCTGTTCTTTTACATCCTGGTGGGTGTGACCGGCAGCATCGTCTATTGTCTCGCCAACCCCGCGTCACAGGTGCCGCTCATCGGCGCCAGCGGGGCCATCGCCGGCATCCTGGGGGCCTACTTCGTTTCTTATCCGAAGGCCCGGGTGCTGACCCTGCTCCCCCTGTTCTTCTTCATCACTATTGTCGAGATCCCCGCCATCTGGTTCCTGCTTTTCTGGTTCGTGATGCAGTTGTTCAATGGTTTTGCCACCTCCCTCGCCGCCGACTCTGTCGCCTGGTGGGCGCACATCGGGGGCTTTGTGGCAGGGGCGGTGCTGATCAAACTGTTTGCCGCTAACCACCCACCACCAATCACCAAAATCAGCTTTCCAGTGCGATATTGATCTCTATCAGCCCTGCCTCGGTATAGATTTCCACGTTGAGCGACTTCACCTGGCTGACGATACAGGATACTTTCTCACCTGTAATCAGAGTGGGAGGAGATACTTTCATAGTGAACCCATTCTGCCCGATAATAGTCATCGCATTGGAAGAAAGCATGTTGGCCAACTCCGCGATGGCGCTCTGGGCCATGTCGTCAAGCGTCTCCACCGGCCTTCCCATCATCATGATGGAAGCGATCTTTTTTGCCGTATCCTCGTCCATGGTGATGGCAATATTCCCCTGTATACCCTGGGAAAGCCCGATCAGGGCAGTGACATCCCGCGTCGCCGCCAGGTTTTCTTTGAGTGAGAGCTTTCCCCTCTCTACCTTCTTGATCCCCAATCCCGGAAGAACTTGAAAGAAAGTATCGATGAAGGGGGAGAACATCCTGGCATCCATGTCGTCACCAACTCCCTTCAAAGCCCACGCTGAGGTAGATATCGCCGGCGGTGGTCTCCACCTTGATTATTTCTGCCTTCACCTTGGGGCTGTTAATTTTCAAGCGTCTGCCCACAAAGATACCGGGGGGCGCCAGCCGCAAGTTCAGGCCTTTATGCCTGTTGTTGATTGCGCTGACGGCGTTGCCGGATAGAATGTTCAGGAATTCGGCGAGGGAAATTAAAACAAAATTGTCTTCCGGGTCGCACTCTTCCCCGTTGATCATTCCGCACAGCTTGCCTGCCACTTCCCTGGAGGTGTCCAGGATGACCCGGCCCGATATATTGCCGGTGACGCCCATTATTACTGCCAGTCCTTTGGATTCCAGAATACCCTGCTGCGCCACCGTCTCCCCGAAGGAGCAATCCAGGCCGGCCATCTCTTTTAAATTATCCTGCAATGATGTCCGGAAACACTCCAGTAGTCATCGTCCTGCTGTATGGCATCCTCTCCCTCTTCTGGTTCATCATCTCCAGCGCGTGCACACCTTATTGAGGGCGGCGATCATATCGGGCGCCTTGAAGGGCTTCTGCAAGAGCATCTTGATGCCGGCATCCCTGGCCTCCTGCGCTATCTCCTCGTCACCCAGAGCGCTCAGCAAGATAATCTTCGCCTTCGGGTCTTTCCTCAAGATCTCTTTCGCCGCTTCCAGTCCGTTCATGATCGGCATGGTAATATCCATGGTGACCACATCCGGAGCCAGGCTCTGATATAACTCGACGCCTTCCTGCCCGTTTTTACCGGATCCCGCATATTTCGTAGTCATCTTCCGGCAATATCCTGGCAATCGCCTTTTGAATAAAAGGGGAGTCATCTACCACCAGAACCCTGGTCTTCATCTCATCACCTCGCTTATCAGATTCTGTCCGACCACCGTAAAGATCAGGCGTCTCTCTTCGGGTCTATCTATGGAGTGGAATACAAAGCTCATGCCGGGAGCGATCGAATACCTCATCGTTTTCAGGCAGGACCGGCAGCCCCAACTCATAACCGACTGTAGGCGGCACGATAATCTGCAGCAATCTGCCGGCAATCGTGTTTAAGAGCTCTGCCAGGGTATCCAGTTCGTGGTCGCAGGTTGGCTGTTCTTCGTCGCAAGCGTAGATATTGCCGGTGATCTCGTGCAGTAAGCCGGGCTCCACGGCCAGGAACATCTCTCCTGGCAACGGATGGGCAACCGGAATCTTCATTCTCCCATAGTCATCAGGCACAGCCACCTGTTGCCCCTGGCTCTCCTGTTCCAGCTCAACGAAAGCCAGATCGGCCACCACCGTGATCAAAGTCTGGCACAACTCTTCGGAGTGAGTGCTGCAGCATTCGTTCATTTTTCGCCCTCTCTCTTGTTAAAAGGCGCCAGAGTCTTGTACATGCTGGCCGGAGAGACAGGTTTGCCAATCACGGCTGTGGCGCCCGAGCCGATCAGCTCCGCCTCCCTTGCCGGGTTGCCGGCGCTGGTCACTACTATGACCGGGATCGAGGAAAGCGCCGGCGTGGTCTTAATGCGCTCAAGCAGCATCCGGCCGTCCAATTCAGGCATATTCAAGTCCGTGACGATCATATCCACGCTCGTATGTTGCAGGATCTGCCAGGCCTCCTTACCATTGCGGGCCTCGATGAAAGACCTGTTCCGGAAACCGGCGATTTCGATGCACTGTTTGATGATCATCCTGGCGGTGCCGGAGTCATCGACTATTAAAAAAGCACCGATCTCCTTGCCATCCGTCATAACTCCCACCACCCTTTTCCCGGCGATGTAATAATGATCTTCCCTGTATCCACATCAACAGTCATGGTGCGGCTGATGCTGTCCCCCACATCTTCGGCGACAGGTCCCAGTTTGTATCTCCACAGATGTTTTTTTACGGCAATAGTATTTCTGCCCCCAATGTTGAATGTGTTGTTAGGGTCCATGATGTTTGCGCCCCCGGCAATCTTGACAATCAGATCTGTAAATTGGCACCCGTAAGCAAGCATTTTCTCGATCAGAATGAGGGATACCGGTATCAGCAAAATAACCGGGTCTCTCCAACGACAGTTTCTGATTGACGCTGGAATCAGGCAGGGCTATGTGCAGCAGGCCGGCCACCGGGCGCCCGCCCAGGGTACGGCGCGGCGCCAGTATCGCCACTCCGATGCATGATCCCAGCGCAAAGGTTTTGAGCGTGTCGCCGGGTGTATTGCTTGTCTTCACATCTCCAATGCCTATTATAAGTGCGCTCATATCTTTTTTACGTTCAACAACGACATGACGGCGCTGGGTATGGCGTCCAGGGGCAGGAGGCGCTCAACCCCTCCCCGCTCGTAGGCGACCTTGGGCATGCCAAAAACCACCGATGTGGTTTCGTCCTGGGCAATCGTCCTGGCTCCGGCCTTGCGCATGGCCAGCATGCCATCCGCTCCGTCAGAGCCCATACCGGTGAGCATGATGCCGATGGCGTTGGGGCCAACATACTTGGCCACCGATTGAAAAAGCACCTCCACCGATGGACAGTGACCATTCACATTCTCGCCCGGCTCACACCTGACAAGGTAAACAGCGCCCGATCTGGCAACGGTCATCTGCAGGCCGCCGGCAGCGATCAGAACACGGCCCGGCAGCACCCTGTCGCCTGTTTTGGCCTCAAGCACCTCCATGGCGCAGATATCGTTCAGGCTATCAGCGAAGTGCTTGGTGAAGCCGGCAGGCATATGTTGAACCACAACCACGCCGGGAGTAGCCGAGGGGAATGCCCGCAGGATGCGGCGGATAGCCTCTGTCCCGCCGGTGGAGGCGCCAATGGCGATCACCTTGTCCGTCGATTCCGCCAGGGCCTTACTGTTTACTTTCAAGGGCTGGGCAACGGACCGCTGCATCGTCCTCCAGGCATCCACGTTGGTGGCCGCCGCAATCTTGACCTTGGACCTCAGATCGGAGAGCATCTCGTTCAGCCCGCGGGCGACGTCAGCGCTGGGTTTGGCGACCACCTCCACGGCGCCCGCCTCCATGGCGTCCAGGGTAACCGCAGCGCCCTTCTTGGTGAGGGCGCTGACCACCACCACCGGCATGGGATACTGCGGCATCAGACGGCGCAGGAACTCCACCCCGTCCATCTTCGGCATCTCCACGTCCAGGGTCAGCACGTCAGGCTTTAGCTGCACAATCTTGTCCCGGGCGGCATAAGGATCCGCAGCGGTTCCCACAACCTCTATCGCCGGGTCCATGGCCAGCCCCTGGGACAGGATATCCCTCACCAGGGCGGAGTCGTCAACGACAAGTACCTTGATTTTTTTCAACCGCATTCACTCCTGATTCCGCAGGTTCGAAGCTCACTAACCACCGACCACCTTTTGGTATACTGCCGGTTTTATATACTTGAACAGAGAGCTGGAGCGGCCCAACGACTCTGAATGTCCCAAGAAGAGGTAGCCCTCCGGCTCCAGGTAGTTGTAAAACCGTTCCAAGAGTGCTTTTCTGGTCGGTGCGTCAAAATAGATCATCACGTTCCGGCAGAAAATGATATGAAATTTGCCTTTGAACGGATAGATCTGGCGCATCAGATTCAATCGTCGAAAGAGAATCGTCTTTTTCAGCGCCTGGTTTACAGCCCACTCCCCGTTTTCCGACCGTACAAAGTAACGGCGCTTGAGATCCGGCGCGATCTGCGATATTTCAGATTCCGAATAGACTCCCCGGGAGGCCTTTGCCAGGGCAGTTACAGAGATGTCGGTTGCCAGAATCCCCGGATGATCGAGGCTGCCGGTTCTTGACCCTATATATTCACTGATAGTCATTGCCAGGGAGTAGGCCTCTTCCCCTGAAGAACAGCCTGCCGACCAGAGCCTGAGATTTTGAACGGCTCCCGGCAGCCTTTCTACTATTTTCGGCAGGATCTCGGCGCTCAGTAGTTCAAAATGGTCTTTTTCCCGAAAGAAAAAGGTATGGTTGGTGGAGATCCTGTCCATCAGGGTGAGCAGCGCCTGCCCGGTGGTATCCTGCACCACATGATAGTAGTACTCTTTAAAACTTGAGAAACCCCCCTGGCGCAGCACTTTCTGCAACCGTTCGACCACCAGCGTGCGTTTTTGTTCCCCGAGATTGATTCCGCACTTTTTGTACACCAGGCTACTGATCAGGTGAAACTCCTCTTCGGTCAGATCGAATCCGGTCAGATCGAAACTGCTCAAGCTCTATCCCCCTTCTCGAAGTTCTATGCTTGAAGCTCGAGGCTCGATTTTCATGGAAACTTGGCTTGCGCCAAGCTATATGCCAGTTACATTTTTTACCGAGGGCTACCCGCTCTAATGCCCCCGCTTCTTTGAAGCGGTGGGATAAGAGCGGCTACGCCTCTAGTTAACTATTTCTAAGCTTCAGTGGGGGAAGACAATCCCCCACTGAAGCCAAGAACTAGTTGAATTGCATCCTTGTTGTGTGAACGAAATAACATTAATCCCGAAAGGTGTTTCTTAAAATATTTCTTCAAAACAAGGCTTTTTGTCAATGCCTTCTTTTATCGAACTTCGAACCTCTAACCTCGAGGAACCGGCATCCCATCCGTTTGTGAAGCTTCCGATAGTTAATTCAATATTATAATACTATATCCTGCAAGATTCGACCAAATATGATAACAATAAACCATTGCACATGGGACTATAGTCCCATGTGCTCCCTTTTTACCAGCAAAATGCCAACTGTTGAGGCAGCTAAAAGAACAATACCAGCGACAAAACAAATATTAATATTTTTATTTAGCAATTTGATTTTATTGAAATCAAAAACGTAAAAAAATATAAATGCCAAACACCAGTAAAGATAAAAATCATTTTTTAACACACCTATAAATTTTTCAAATTTTTATTTTCCTGCTATAGCGTCGGTAATAGTATATTTATTCAAAATAATTTCCCAATTTACGAATTTAAACTCGCACTCGGTAAGAAGTTTTTGAATATCCTGTCCTGAATAAATTCTTACATCTCCTCCAAAGTTAAAAGGAGAATTCAGAAACAAATTTATAAAAATTCTTTTTGAGTTTGACCACCATGGTTCTGCGATTATAATTCTCCCATTTGATTTTAAAACACGCCTTATTTCTTTAAGCACCTTCACAGGCTCAGGGAAATGATGAAAGGATGAGTTACATACAACTAAATCGAAATAATCATCTTCCCATGGCAGATTATCAGAATCCCCAGCAATAAGCTGAACTCTCTGGCCTAAAAGTTCAGCAGCTTTCTCTAGCATTTTCTCTGAAAGATCTATTCCACAGGCTTGAATATCTTTATATTCATTGATCACTATCGACAGTATGGCGCCTGTCCCGCAGCCAACATCTAATATTGACTTGAATGGCTGCATTTTAATTTTTTTCATGACCCATTCATACATGTAACTGCAGTATTTCCCATCAAAAGTATCAAAATAATTATTAGATTGTTTATCAAAATATTTTTTACTTTTTTCCTTGTACATTTTTACTTTATCAGTCATATAAACACCTCAATCCATTCGTGTTCGGTTAGCGCTTAATGGTCCCAATAAAAGCCATAGATGCAGCTTAAACCCTGGTGATTAGCCAATATTGATATTCAGAAAAAGAGGAATGGGCCCCTCCCGCTGTCGAATATTGCCTCCAGGAACTTACTGTTATTACATGGAAGAAGGTATTGATCCCAACGTCAACCGAGAACGCTTGCTGACACCCTGGATAAGCAAAGAGAATTCCCAGGTATTAAATGGTTCCAATTGAAATACATGCCTTAACCGATCACGCATGAGCCCAAAGATTGAGCACAGCTGTGTGTCACTGTTTCTTTTTCAAAAGCAAGACCGGCTCTGTTATACGGATCCGGTGAGGAATTTCTGATCAAGCAGGTCTATGTAAATATACTGAGGAGCCTTAATGATCTCTTTCCTCCTTAAAAGAATGTTGACTGTATTACCAGCAGCTAAAACGGAGGCCAGCCCAACACCAACACTACAGGTGGGAACCGGCCTTTGGCCGGTGATGATTTCCTGCAACATTTCCATCGACATGGCGTTTCCCGCATAGGAAGGAATAACGGGCAGAATTCTTTCAGCCGGTACCGACAGCTTCACAAGTTCTAAATCTTCATCTAGCGGTATTTTATTATATTCTTCAAGGGTAATCCCCTGTGGATCAAAATTGGTCAGAAGCGCCCCAAACCCGATTGCCCCGGCAAAGAAGTAATAGATGCCTCTCTTTCTGGCCGCCCGCTGTAAGTAGACGGACTCCTTCCACGCCCCATAGTCCATCTCGTCAATAACCAGGTCTGCACCGTCTACAAACCTGATGGCATCTGCCTCTGAAGTAATGCCTTTATTGTCATGGTAAATGTTTGCTTCTGGATAAATATCCTTGATACCCCGGCAGACTACCTCAGTTTTACACTGCTCCAGCGTAAGCATTGAGGAACCATACTGCCGATTTAAGTTGCTTTGCTCAAAGGTTCCTAAGTCGGTAATCTTTATGTTGCCTACGCCCAGCCTAATCAGTCTTTCAACCAGCAAACCGCCAACCCCGCCTACACCAGCCACAGCGATGGTTGAATTTTTTAGTTGCTCCTGCTCTGCTTCGGTAAATATGCCGATATTACGAATGAAACTCTCCTGATACTGATTACTCATGAATATGCCTCCTCGTACAATAGATTTTTGGGTATTAGTGCCTGCCCAAGAGTGATTGCATACTGCGAATGGTGGGAATGAGAAATGGAACTTCATGTTTATACCGTTCGTAGCCTCGTATAGTTTTAGGGAAAAACCAGCGGTCTTGGGTGTAGACATAGATGATGTTAAGGACGGACCAAGTGATTCCCGCCCACAGTATTAGTGACTTACCGGATGCCAGCCAGAGAAAGAGATAAAACAGAAAAATCCAGATCACGCCTGGATGCCGACATAGAGCATACATGCCCTTATTGATAACTGCTTCTTGCTCTAAGTTCTTGTAGGCTTCTCCCGGTATAGCAAGAAATAGGCTGTAAAAGATCAATACAACCATGATAGCCGATATTAACCCAAATAAAGTCTTTATAATGATGGGAACATTGAAAGAATCTTTGCAGGAAAACAAAATCAAGATAGTAGATGCAACTAAAATCACGAAGCCGATAACAAAACAAACATAAAGGTGTTTATTCAGCAACTTGATTTTATTGAGTTCAAAGATGTAAAACAGCACAAATGCTAGGCATCCGATAAGTATGTAAATCATTTGATAACCAACCTTTGTTGAAGTGCTAATGACAAAAGAGCTGTGCCGGTATTAAATGGTTCCAATTGAAATACATGCCTTAACCGATCACGCATGGGCATATGCTACGTTCAACGTTGATGGTGCCATTACGAACTAATTCTATAAATACATTTGCTATTAGGGGGTCAAATTGAGATCCCATATTATTTCTCATCTCTTTTAGTGCAGAATCAATATTTAAACACGCACTATATGGACGGTCGGAAGTTATCGCATCAAATGCATCGGCTATTGAAAGACATCTTGCGGTCAAAGGTATATTTTCGCCCTTGATTCCCCTTGGATAGCCTTTTCCATCCCATCTTTCGTGGTGTCCGAAAACAGCTGGTACTGTATGATTTAAGGATGGCAAATATTTAATAATGGTTAGGGACATCTCAACATGCCTTTTAACTATGTCAGATTCTTCGCTGGTTAACATCCCAGTCTTTGTAAGTATACTTTCCGGAATTCCTATCTTGCCTACATCATGTAAAAGGGCTGCCTCTCTAATGATTTCAACATGCGACTGATCTAAGTTTAGCGCATTTGCGAGTATGGTCGCATATTTGGCAACTCTTTGAGAATGACCAAAGGTATAATGATCCTTGGCGTCAATGGCTGCTGTCAAAGCATATATAGTGGCTGCGTAGTCAGGTTTGATAGGAATGCCTTCGCCGCTGGCGTCATATAATTTTCCGGGAGAAACAACTCTTGGAGTATAAATAACTGTTTGGTTTTTACCTTGATTTTTGGCAGTATACATTGCCAAATCAGTGCGATTTAACAGTTCCTCGGCATTGGGCGCGGCATGGGGATAGGTACAGACACCAATGCTGGCTGTTAAAAACCGTTGCGTAACGTCAGTCATATTAAAGAAAGTTCTTTGTATCTCAAGCCGTATCTTTTCTGCTATATCAAAAGCCCTTTTCGAATCATGATAGGGTAATAATATGGTGAATTCCTCACCGCCATAGCGGCAGACAATACCTTTTTGTCCAACCAGTCTCACCATTATTGAAGCAACTGATTCCAGCGCTTTATCCCCTTCAAGATGACCATACAGGTCGTTGAACAGCTTGAATAAATCTAAATCAACCAGAAGAAGAGACAGCTCTGCTGAACCTACTTTTTCCACCTGTTCTGTCATTGCTTTGCAGAAATATCTATGGTTATACAGCTTTGTCAGGCTATCGGTTAAGGCTTCGGACTGGGCATGGCTGTAAAGACTGGCATTGTCAAAAGCAACTGCAGTTGAAGCGCCCAGGTAAGTCAGCAAATCCATATCATCCAATGTGTATGCGGTATTGCTTTTCTTTTCGGGTCAGCATTAGCATGCCAATTAAATCATTTCTGCTCTTCATAGGAATGATGATCTCAATATCCAAATCGTCGATAACTTGTTTTTCTTTTTCCCACATGGATTTGAAAAACGGCAGGGAATATAATTCTTCCCTGGAGAGGCCGGCGTTATGGCTTATAAGCCATTTGACAATTGGATTATCGAAAGAGATTTGAAGATCTGGCTTGTATATTTGAGAAGATGTACGATACACATAATAACATTCTTCCTCTTATGCTTTATTAAAACAAGTACCTGTCTTGCATGAATAGCAAGCTGAACAGCTTCAATCAGCTCTCTGGCCATGTCGTTCAAATCCAAATTATTTGACATTTTTAAACTAAAATTTCTCAGCGCCTGACGCTGGGAATACTCTGCCTTATAAAACATCTTATCAACCAGTTTGCTTGTGAATCTATATAATGGCTGGAACATCATAGCCACAAAAAGGGCTGAGAAGACTGTAATGTATGGTATTAAGTTAGAATACAAATTACTTGTAAATTTGTCAACAAACAAAACAACAAAGACATACATGGCGGTGAGAAGCAGGGCAAATGAAGAATAAACAATGCCCCTTGTGACCATAAAACGTAATTCCATCAAACGGTATTTGTAGATTGCCACAACGATAAGAATAGCATTAATAAAACACGCTAGGATGTCCAATGGATATTTTCCTAAAGCTGGAATAATATCGGTAAGCACCCCGATGAACATTATGATTAAACCAACTTTAATAAGGCCGATACGCTCATATTTAATATTACCTTTATGTGTGTCAGCTCTATTTTCAAATAGAATAGAGATCAACATAATGAACATGAGAACATATACAGGAATAGCCAGTTTGCCTAAAGAATAGACAAAATCAACCGTTGTAAAGTTTTGTCCATAAACCGTCACCGTATTTGTGATTACACTGGCATCAGTCACTACAAAGCCTAATAAATTAGCTATAATGGCAGCAATAGTTAAGGCTCCCCAGATAGTCAACCTGAAAATGTTTAAAGAATCTTTAAACATAGATATGAAGTAATAAAGAATAAACATAACAGCCATCATTCCCACAACCATTACCCTGTCCCAAAAAAGCACCCCCGGATAAAGCTGCATTCCCATAAACAATGAGGATGCAGTCCATAAAATGAGTGCGGCTAAAACAAACATAAACGTGCGAATGTATTTATCCTTTTGGGATATTGAAAAAAACAGCATCAATATAAAGTAGCTGGATAATGCTACTATTGGAACCACCCAGAAGAAAATTAGTAAAAGGGGCATCAAAAAACCCCCTTTCCATTTCTGCCGCGTGCAATTTTTAAAACCTCTACAATATCAAAAGGCGACGGATTCATTTTTCTAAGGCTCCGTCCAAAAATATTATAATATTTATTGATTGTACCTGTTGGTATTATTGATACCACCAGAGGGTCAATTCCAAGAAAGGATTTTAAATCATTATAATCAGCGTCAACATACCGGAAATATATTGCAAGATGCTCCTTAATAATATCTTTTGTCATAGCACCGCGCATTCCATCAGCTCCAACTTCAACATAAAGGTGGAGGTAGGCTATCTTGAACTCATCGAATTCCTTAACTGCAAACCATTCGGTTATATCAAGTTTTGAAAGCTCTAAAGCCTCACTAATTGTACCTTCTGAAATACGAGTGAATCCGGCAATATCTATAATTCTTGGGTCACGGTCAACATAAGCAAACTGTGGTAGCTGAATGCCGTCTTCTTCGTTACTCAGCGACAAGCACTTAAATATATCACCCATCCTGTACCGGGCAAAGGCTCCCCCTTTTAAATTTGAAATTACCAACTCATATTCATTCTCTGCCACTAGTTCGTCTAAAAGATATGTATTTGGAATATAGGAAGGATCCTCAATATTCTTTTCCACTTCCAACTTGGGAATAAATTCATAAAAACAAACGTCAGGAAAGAAGACTAAACCGTTCTTGCTCCATGTTTCAGTAGCAATACAGGTAGACTCGGTCCCTCCAAAAATCTCCAGTGGTTTAATACCCCAGTAATTCTCTATTTTCTTTTTAAAGGTTGCAGTATCTGTGCCGGCACAAATTAAGCCTTTGAGTGTCCAAATATCCTTTGGCATTATTGGAGTTTTTTCTTTTTTACTTTTTATCCAGCTCTTTAGCAAGCGGTAATTCATTATGGGAGAATTCTGAAAAACATTAATGTGTCCACTAGAGCCGCCTCCTGATGCAAAGGTATCGCTTATTTTTACGATTACGCTGCTGAGGCCAAAAAACAAGTCAATGCCCTTTTGCATTCCCATTTTTAAACCGGCCTTATTTCTTTGTCCAAAACTCATTGTCTCTGCCTCCTGAGTTGGTGGCAGGAAGTTTATCGACAATTCGCCAGAAATGATATGTGGTGCTAGTCCTGTAAGATAGGGAAGCGGCGCCATGCCATAGAGAAAAGTTTCTCCTCCCCTTAATGTAAAATGACCTTTTTTATCACTGGTAGCAAGAATCATACATGTTATAAAAATATTCTTGTGGCATCTAACCATGCTCTCAGTATAGGGAGCCACTTTTACTGGGTTTTTACCACCTTCCCAGGTGGTTTCAATCCATAGTAGGGTTTTTGACGGAAGTGCTGATTCTACTTTTTGCAATAATATATCGGCATAATCTTCATATCTGGTGAGAGGAACCATCAGCCTGTATTCGTCAATGGTGGAGGGCTTTTTCCCTTTCATAATACGCCTACCGAGCTCGCAATTAGAATACAGTTCAATCTGTTCCAGCATAAGACGATTTTGTATTTCCATATATTCAGATATTGAAAGATCCAAAAAACCACAAAATTCTTGCCATATTTGATCATATTGTTTATTTTGGAGTTTCTGGTCTAAAGTCATAGCAGATCCCCCTATATCAAGTTGATGATATATTTTTATTCTGCCAGGTTATTGATTAGCGAAGTTAGACGGAGATTGCTTATTGCTCTGCAAGCTCCCGCGAGTTAGCTCCCTGAAATAATGGTAAAGATAGGGCATGAGAAAGCATTGTGCATAATTCGACTTACAGTTAAATAATACCTTCTAAAAAGCAATACTTCGCTGGGAGCTGCGCTCGAACATTCAGTAGATTTATTTCCATAAACATATTCTATTTCCTGCCATCAGATATAGCAATAGCAAACATGGTGCTGATACCATTTAAAGGATATTATGTTATAATAAGTCATAAATAATGAAAGAGTTGATATCCCGCTTAATTCAAACTTCGCTTCGCTTCGTTTGAATCATTTTCCTCAGTTTGCCACATAATACAGAAGACTTGACTTGCGTCAAGTCTTCTGTAAAAAAACCGTCAACGGGTTGGGATCGTCATGAAGGGTAAACCCGAGAGGGGGATGGTGACCCCCCTGATCATACTTCTGCTCATTCTAGTTCCGGCAGCGGTCCGGCTGACTTCTAGCTCCGGCGGAGAGGCGTCCGCCTCCATTCGGTGTTCTACCGCAAGGTACCCGGGAACCTCGCAGGCAGGCCTCCCTCAGCAACTGCAGATTCTCGCCACCTACAGGGATAAAGTGGCCGTTCTGATGTACCACGATGTCGAGCCCGACAGCAACAACACGATTACCATCACCCCCCAACGTTTGGACGCAGACTTGACGCTGCTGCAGCAGAAAGGGTTTCACGTCATCCCAATTTCTCAACTGGCTGCGTTCATGGAGCACAGGTCATCAGTACCGGAGAAAGCGGTGGTGTTGACTTTCGATGACGGGTACGAGGGAGTGTACCGGTACGCCTTCCCAGTCTTAAAAAAACACAGCGCCCCGGCTGCCATCTTTATCATCGGTTATTATGCAGGCAGACTGCCAGGCTATCTCACCTGGCCGGAGGTGCGGCAACTCGAGGAGAGCGGGCTGGTGACAACCGGAGGGCACACTTACAACCAGCACGTGCCAGAGCCCTCTAAAAAGCCCAATCTCGTAGTGCCGGCGACGATTGGCCATCTCTTCAACCCTCAGACGGGACGCGAGGAAACAGACCAGGAATATGAGGCCAGAATGCTATCGGACAGCAAGCTTTTCCAGGATACGCTGCAGAGCGAGCTGGGGCATACCACACCCTATTTCGCCTACCCATACGGCGCCTACAACCCCACGATGATCAAGATCCTGCGTGCAACCGGCTTCAGGTACATGTTCACTACCATGACAGGGGCAAACGGCAGGGGCGAGGATCCTACCCGCTTATACCGCATCAATGCCGGAGCGACCTGGATAGCGACTAATAGGCTTCCGTCGATGATCTTCAAAGCGGCGTTCTACTCATCAACTGAAAAACAACCCTCATCATGGCTCCCGGAATGGAAGGCATGATAGCCGGCCATCCCGATTGCCACAAGCAACGGCTTTCCCAGAGAATGAATGATTCTTTTCAACTAGAGGCGTAGCCGCTCTTATCCCACCGCTTCAGAGAAGCGGGGGCATTAGAGCGGGTAGCCCTCGGTAAAAGGTGGAATCACGGGAAGGAAATGCTGCCGCCTTGTCGAAATGGTAAAGCAGGTGTATAATCACGCCATGTTCGGAGGCGGTCAAGGATATGGACCAACAACTCACCGGTATGATCAAGCAAAATCCTGAATTGAAACAAAAAAAGGTTTCGGCCCGAATTACCATTTACACCGATCACAACATCATCGAAGCCGACGTTCATGGCTTTCCCACCATGCGGCTCACCGATCTGCTCAACAACTCCGACAGCTTCGTTCCGCTTACGGATGCGATTATTTTCGACTTGCAAGGCAAGGAGGAAATAACCCGCACACCATTTGTTTCCATTAATAAGACCGCTATCAACATGATCCTGGAAAAATAGGAAAAACGCTGAATCCCTTACATATTCAAACTTCGCTTCGCTACGTTTGAATAATCTGAACCCGCCACCTTACCCCTTAATCACTCCGATGGTTTTTAACTTTTTCACAGGCTTCACCAAATCACGTTCCTGCGCCAATACAGCATCAATGTCATTGTGTGCCCAACGACATTCTTCAATAACGTCGGCGTTGTCATGTATCCCCAGCGTAACGTCAAATTGCCTTAAGTCCTTAATGACCGACTGAGCCGAATAGCTTTCCGCCTTTTTCCTGGAAAAGTTCCGGCCAGCGCCGTTAGAGCAGGAATTGAACGCCTCAGGATTTCCCCGCCCTTCAACAATATAGGAGAAGCTGTCCATAGAACCGGCAACGATTCCTGCATCACCCTCTCTTGCCCTGATTGCACCCCTGCGATGCACCCAGACATCTTGGCTGTAATGATTTTCCATTGCCGCATAGTTATGGTGGCAGTCTATTGCTTTGCCCTTTTCAGTCCCGATAAAATCGGCATATTTCTTAACGTGGCTCAAGAGGATCTCCTTGATCTTGGACATCATCTTAGCCCGATTCTCAGCAGCAAAATCCAGGGCGAGGTTCATCCAGTGAATATACGATTGCCCTGCGCTGGTTTTTTCTGGGAAAAAAGCTAGATTATATTCTCTAGGAATAGAAGAATACCATTGGGCATTCATTGTTTTGGCCAGTTCGTTGAAGTACTTGCAGATTTTCGGGCCAAGGTTTCTACTCCCGGCATGAACCATGATCCCCACCAGTCCGGACTCTATATCCTCCTGGATCTCGATGAAGTGACCGCCACCGCCCAGTGTCCCGATCTGGTAAAATCCATTCTTAAGCTCTGGCTCCAATTCGGCAACTTTATGTTCGGCAGATATATAATCATATAACCTGCTTAGTGTACGGCAGTCTTGTTTCTCCAGGTGTTGGGCAAGTCCTACCGGGATATTTCGCATGATGCAGTCGACAATATCCTGGATTAAAAGGGTTTGCCCGACCTCAATTTTCAATAAGTGAACGGGAATATCAGTCTGCATAAAGCACATGCCGCACCCGATGTCCTCACCTACGGCGTTGGGGATAATCACGCCCTCAGCAGCAATAACTACACCAACGGGCATCCCATAACCTTCAGCGCAATTCGGCATTATCGTGGGCCACTTATAGACAAAGGGTAATTTAGAAAGATTCACAACCTTTTCTAAGCAACCGGATCCAACTTGTTCAATGTTGTTATGCCAAAACTTAACCGGTTTTTTATGGCCTTCGGACTGATCAGGCATGATTATTTCCCCCTCTCCTTTTATTTATGATAATTATAACTTTATTTCTTAGCTTAATCAAGAAATTGAACAATTCCTCTGCACGAATTGACCCCAATCTGAAGGATATGCTATATCGACGTAGAGCGTATACATCATCTCGTTTTAGGGCTTCGTTTGTCTAGGGGCTGATTAATGCCAAGAAAGAACTAAGATGATTAATAACCGTAAAACCCTCAATGTTGCTACCATATATAGTGGTTATTAACAGTGAATGATGCTATATGAAGTATAATTGCTGGTTAAAAGAACTTTTCCCTAGAATCATATATAACTGCATCTCAGAAAGTAAACGATGCTGGTTGAGGCGCTTCCTTCTCCATATCAGAAGCCATGAAAAAAGGCTCCCGATCCCTGGGAGCCTTACTGTTCCTGGTAGCGCTAAGGGGCTACCTGTTACAAGCGAACTCTTCGGGCTGGTCGCTAATCGCTTGCGACCCAAGTGATTCGCTCATGATGATGGGGGCCAGAAGAGAGCACAGCAAAAATCATTTATGCTCGGCAAAATGATACCACCTGTGAACCTAGAAGAGATCTGGATTTAAATGATGGATAATCATGGTTATTTTTATAAGTGATAGCATCTAGTACAATTCATCGTCAAAGTTGGACCATTACGCCAATTACCTTAACAACCTCGTTAAATAAAAAACATTACAGGGCATGTTAAAGCACTCCGTAATGTTTATAAACAACCTTGGCTACCTTTTTTACATTAATGGTTTTTATTGCTCTAAATTTTCCTCGGAGAAAACGGCCTATTTCTTGAGCAAGAAGTAACAGTAGAGCTATTTGTCATCAAAAGCACATTATCTGCTTTACGGGAGCTTGAATATTTCAAAAATCCCTGCGTAAACCCTGCTTTATAACATTCTATGTGATTACGCAATATCCTCTTTTGTTGAGATTATTATTTAAGCTAAGGACAGTGTGGTATCCTTTTAAAGACCACGTTCATGGTCGACATCATTAAAGCTGCTGAAGGCGAAGTTGATGAATAATGAACTGGATCATGCCATGCATCCAAAGGATAGCAGCAATATCAAGAACTAGAAAGTGGTAAATTTCCTAAACCACTGAGAATTAATGATGAAGAACGAATAAGTGGATTGCTCTCTCGCATATCGTCATTTACGAAGATGGGGTTTGTAAACGGAACTGTTTCAATTCCTCAATCGAGCTGATATCTTTTTCAGTCGCCACTCTATGCCCCGGTAAGATACAGCTTGATATCTTGTCGTAAAGCACGCTGTCCACCCAGACCACATTGCCTATGCCGCCATCCCCTGTCAAGAAATGTGGAGAGCGGATATAGCTCAAGGATACTCCCATGATCCCGTCGCTTTGTTTCCCTCCTGCATAATTTGCCAGGGTATCCCAGGTCTGACCATTGGGCGCAGTGGCTTTGGAATTCCGGGACATGATTCCTATCCCTTCAACTTCCTCTATCCAGAAGGCAAGATTCTGGAAACAGCCGCAGGACGTATGGGGGAAACCGCGCAGTGAATGAAGGTAGACTTTTTTCAGCCTCCCTCCGGTCAGAGATTCATACACCTTGTTGCATCCTTCATATTCTCCCCTGGCAAGGTCCAGTACCCTTCCTTTATTGAAAACAAGCTTGAGTGGCAGCTCTTTTTCGGACTGCCGTTTAAAAGGCACTATGGATGAGCCGAGGCAACTCTCTGCTTTAATACTGAAATACGTCCTGGAGGCGCACATGGGAGTGCGGTCCGGAGGCAGTATGCAAGTGTGTTCCAGGGAAAATGGCCGGCACTCGATGCAGGCGCAAAACTCCTCAGTGTTCTCTTCGGTCATATTATCGATCAATTGGCGCCGGGCGGCTTGGAACTGCCGGATCTGTTCGACTTCGTCCGCCAGCAAACTCTCGTCGAAGATAATTTGAATTTTTATTTTCTCAAGTCTCGGGTATTGCAGCCGGATGCCATAATATATGGCCTCGCCGATGCGTTTGCTGTCCAGCCCGGCATCGGAGACGGTCTGGAGATAAAAAGCGCTCTCTTTTTTATAGGCTTTGATGCCAGGTAGATAATTGACCGCCCGCAATGCAGTCTGTTCTACAACCTGCGTCAGGTCGTCACTCAAGGCGCTATTTTCAATCTCCACCAGGATGCCGATTTGAGAGGCCGGATGGCCCACAATGGACACCCCTGGCTCTACGTTTTGGGCCGACTTGACGCAGAAGAAAGAGGCAGGCCCGCCACCCAGGACATGGCCGGTCTCTATTGTTTCATTGACGAAAGCCGGATTGCAGTAATCGGGCAGGCTGATCACTTCATCCTTATAGTAACGCAGCCGCAGGTTTGGAAAGTGTATGCCTGATTCTACCAAGTCCAAAGGATTATCCGTCACTATCCGATTACCATAGGGGAACGGAAATGAAGAAGGCACGAGAGCAGGGGCTCCCAGCTTCATGATACCCAATGCAATCAGGTATTTCAGGGGTTCCAGGTCTTTGTTGATGATGATGAATCCGGGCAGGTCTTTTTCAAGGAAATGCCCCATTTCATGATCATCTCCAGGCGAAATGCGCCCCCACACCAGGCCGTAGCGGACCATCATTTGCAGAAAATAAATAGGAGAGGTGGGCCTGCTCCCGATAAAGAATGTGTCGGGAATGTCCGGGCAATCCGTAAAAACCCTAAAGTCCTTTTCTTTTAACTTTTCTACAGCTCATCTTGCTTGCCGCCCCCGAGCACCAAAACCCATCCGGCCTTCCACTTGCTGTTGAATACAAAAGATCTGACGCTGCTATCCGTGATAAAGAACTGTTCATGATCATTCGTTGATGCTTCATACAGTTCCGAAGCCAATAAAACAGGCTCCAGCAAATCTTTCACGTCGCCATGCGCGCGGCTTGACAGTTCCTCGCGCAAGGCATCGATCCTCAGTTCCTCATTGCCCAGAAAGGTAGTTTTCAAAGGCAGGACGTATTCAGAGCCCTTGAAAAAGGATATATGATCCGGCAACAGTCTTAATAGCTCATTAACGGCCTGAGTTTCCATTCAGCGCACTCTCCCATCCAGCTTATCATTGCCAGACTCGCCTGTCCGTCTGCGATGCGGTTGCTCTCTTGTAACGGCCATCCAAGGATTGTGCCGTATCGTTGCCAGACTCACCTGTCGGTCTGCAATATCCCACCAGCTTCAACCTATCCCTACCCCTTTTTTCTCGCACAAGCTTTTATGCAAAGGCCGCACCGCTTGCCGCCGTTGGCTGTAAAAATATAATGGGCACATTTTTCCTTGTCGATAGTCCATCCGGTTTGCGGGTTGTAATTACCTTCCCAGTTTTTCAGCGCCCCGGAGGGGCAGGCCTGTACACATTGCAGGCACTTTTCGCAGGAAGTGGGCGGCAGCGGCTCATTATAAACCAGCGGCGCGGTGGTGACCACGCTGGCCAGCCGCACCCCGGCGCGGTGCTCGGGAGTAATCAGCAGGTTGTTGATCCCGAAGCCGCCGATGCCGCAAATAACCGCCGAGTGCCTGTGGGACAGGTCCGCTTTCAGTCTCGCCAGATCCCCGATGGCTCCTTCCGGCCCGAAGGGTATGCTCTCATACCCGCCTGACTCTAAGAAGCGGGCAATCCTATGGGACATCCGGAGCAAAATCTGGTTTGCGGCATCAAATTCCACCATGTACTCGTTCCTGGTCTGAGGAAGATGGTTTATCGGACCATCGTTCAGCTTGTAGGCAAAAGTGATCACGATTTTGGCTCCCGGCAGGAAGTCGCCCGGACGGTGGCCCGGCGGCGCCTGCTCGTAGCGATCGACCGGAGCAGTACCGATGGCGGCCGCCCCCAGCTTCATGGCAAATTTTTTCAGTTCTTCGGTGAAACTGTCCATTGGCATCACACCCTCATAAACTCCCATATTCGCCAATCCAGTTCAGATGCCTTCAGATTCAATTCGCTGGCGATTTTCTCTAAAATTTCCACCAGTTCGCCCGGGGCCGGTATACGCTTGATTATTCGGGTCACAAAGCGCTGTAAACGGGTGTCCGGTTTCAGGGTTTCAACACCCTGCCGCATCACCAGCCACTGATAAACGGCAAGCCCCATACCCGGTATTCGGCCCTTAAAATCGGCGTCATAGCTGCTTTTCCTGGCCCAGGCAATCAATTCCTGTTGTGTCAGCACATGGATGGATTCAAAATAATTCAAGAGCCTTCTTAGCAGAGAGAGCCTTGTCCAATAACGGTAACCCCATAGATACAGAGCAGCCTCAACATTTTCATCGGCACTATCATGATATCCTCGAAGAAAAAGGTGCAAATCGCTGAACGTCCTGATCTCGTCCCAGCGCTTTGCTCTATAATGCCTGATCGCAACTCCGACAAGAGTGCTCCGGAGACGAAAGTCAAGCACGGTTAAAAAAAGATTTACAATGTAATCATTTTCCAAATAGGTTCCTCTGGACGGAGATAAATTTCTGCAGTTTTCTAATAGCAGTAGATATTCCCGCTTTGTAATCATCCATTTCCCCTTTTTTATACATGCAAACCAGCGTCGCCGCATCTCGCGGCGGCCCCCTGCCAGCCAGGAAACTCTGAGGACAATTAAGGTTTCAGCACCATATCAGTTTCGGATCAATGTTTTCTATAGTAGCAGATCCCGTGAGATTCATAGCCCGCCGCAGTTCTTCGGTGGTACCGGTAATCATTCTTTGCACGCCTTCCACCCCTGCCGCCGCCAGGCCAGCCATAATCGTCCTCCCAATCAAAACGCCGCTGGCGCCCAGCGCTAAGGCTTTAAAAACGTCGGTCCCCCTGGTAATTCCACTGTCAACAAAGATTGGTATTTTTTTATCGATGATTTTCGCAATACGCGGCAGGATTTTCAAAGGAGGTACCGCGTAATCCAGAACAGAGCCACCGTGGTGAGAAACCACAATTGCTGCCGCTCCGGCGTCCAGCGCCTTCCTGGCATCCTGCTCGCTCAGGATGCCCTTTAAAATAAAGGGCAGTTTCGTCACCTGCACAAAGCTTTTGATGTCAGCCAGGGTCTTTGGCCCCATCAGATGTGGCCGCACCAGGGTGTCTTCAATCTCGCCTCCGAAGGAAAAGATGATATCCATCCCCACCGCAAAAGCTCCGTCTTGCTCAGCCTGAGCTAATTTCTCAAAGATCAGGCCTTTATCCTTATACGGCTTGATGATTTTGATGGTTTTGGCGCCAGTCTCGATGATAGCTTTCAACTCCGGCTCCTCGCCGATGCCTACCCACATGACACTTCCGGCAGCTACAACCCCTTTGGCAACTTCCACCATGGGGTTGGAACAGATACCTCCCAGCCCCGACAAAGCTGCCGTCATCACAGGAGTAGCAAAGGTTTCTCCGAAAAGTTTCATTTCAGTTGAAGCTTCTTGGGAGTCGATCACCCGAGTTTCAATCATCAGCGAGTCTATATAGTCGCGGTTCAGTTTGAGAACGCTACCTGTTTCCGCTCCTCCTTTACCACCAATACCCTTTTCCCGCAGCTTGTTGTTGCCCTCTGCCAATAGCTTACCGATCATCTCGACGCCACCTTAAAAATAGTATGTACGACTGTAGTATTTGCACCTGTGGACTCATGACAATCATTTTACCGTTTCCTTCATTGGATCTTTACCTGATTGCACTGTCTCGTTGCTGGGCCGATGTCCGTCCCCAGCCCGGCCTCGACAATGGCTGCTATTCAAAATTGTGCCTGGCCAGACAGGGATCTTCCTTTAAAATGTAGAACTTTTTTTCCTGATCAACAATGCCGGCCGCCTTCAGCTCTTTAAGCGCCTGCACCACCATGACGCGTGACGAGCCCAGCATATCGGCCAGTTCCTGCTGGGTGATCCGCAGGTCAAGCAGTACCCCGTTGCCTCTTGTTATTCCATATTCACCGGCAAAGCGATAGAACAGGCCCAGAAGTTTCTCCTTGACCGTCTGCCGCGTTTCCTCCCGCAGGTTGCGCATGTTCTCATAGCGTTTTTGTCCCAGATAACTGATAATCCGCAGGGCAAAGGACGAATCCTGCTTAATCAGCTCTTCAAACTGTTGTCTGCTGAAACAGCAGACGCAGGTGTCTTCGATGGCTACCGCGCTTGAAGGCTGCTTCTGGCTCTGGTACAAAGATAGTTCTCCGAGCACCTCGCCGGGGCCGCAGATGTCAAGAATAGTCTCGCGGCCGCCATCCGATATCTGCACTAGCTTCAGTTTGCCGGATTTGATCAGGAAAACGGCGCTCGTAGCCTCGCCTTGACGGAACAGAAAGTCCCCCCTGGACAATCTCCTCTTCCTCGTGCACTGGCACAGACTGGCAATCTGTTCGTTTTCCAGCCCCTTAAAGATTTCCAGTTCCTGCAGACAGACAATGCACCGTTTCATGTGCTTCACCCCGAGATCCGGCATTATTACTTTAAGAATAACGTCAAAAGCAACGTTTGCCAAATCTAATTAACTAATAATCCCGCTCCTGACCGGCGGGATTATTATGCATTCCGGCAGCCATCCGCCTGCTACAGCAGCGCCTCGGCTTTTTCCGCCTTGAACAGCACCAGTTTCTCTTCAACCCAGGCCTTGCCTGTCAGCCGGAACCCTTTGGGGCCACCTTCCATAGCGCTGATGATCACCTGCAGCTTGCCATTATGCCTGATATTCTGCTGCGTGACCTCCATCTTGTAGATACCGAAGCCCAGCACGTCTCCTTCCCTGACCTCCGCCACCTTTCCCACCACGATGGCGTGCGGCTCTCCATCCGGAGATACCGTGACGATGGGGATGAACGGCGCCTTGAAAACCAGATCCTTGATCTCTTCAGTGATAACCATGCCTATCCACTCCTTTTGATATGTTTTTGGTATTGTGACAATTGCTGTCCAACCGGCGTCATGGTGGCCGGACTCAGCATCGTTAAAGGCAATTCCTGCAACATTCAGCCGGACCAGCGCTTGCGGCAGCAGCCCGCACTATGCCGTCAATGCACGTCGTAATGCTTCGGTAATGTTATTTTGAAACAGCGACAGGTCAACGCTTTCGATTTCAATAGGCACCTGGGTGTAGTCGAAGAATTCCAGCAGCTCGTCATCGTTTAAGGGGGCAACGCCGGTGTCCAGGAGCAAGATTTTATCGTAGAAACCGAAGTTGATCCTGGCATCTACCTCATCCCAGCCTTGCCCTTTTTTGAAGATGTCCCTCCAGTTTTGCAGCCACCCGGGGGTCAGGTAAAAAACCTTGGCGGTTTTTTCAATCTCTCTCTGGCGCTCCTTGCCCAGAATCATCTCCACGCAATTTCCGGGCTCCAGCCGGACGACACCGTATTTTTCGGTAAATTCTCCAATCTCGGGATGGCACATGGATCCGAACAGCAGCACTTTTTTATCATCGGTCACAGTATCCAGGGTGCTGGTAATGCCGTCTTTAAGTTTGTCATAGTCCACGTGCAGGCCGGGAGGGACATAGGTTACCTTGATTTCAGTACCAGGTGGCTGCAACTCTTTAATCCGTTTCATTATCAGTTCCAGTTCCGGTTGTAAGATTCCGCAGGCCACAATACGGGCATCCATATGCGATCACCTCCTTCCCGGCTTGCCCGCCGCACCTTGTAACAGCATGTTATCATGGCTTCGCTAAAGAAGAATGTTAAAGATCTAACAAAGATCGAAAAAAAATATTGGGTGATTAAATACAGGTCGGCTGAACCGGCAGGTACAAGCACGAGTTCGATTATAAGGAAGGCGCTAAATCTCTTAGCAATTACCTGTGGGCCTGCGTTCAGGGGATGCGGATGATGACTCGGGGGGTAGGCAAGACGCCCTGCGGGATGTGTCACGTGATGATCTGTTTGCCATGGATGAAGAGTCCGCTAAAATCACCGGCCTTCCCATGTACTATAATCATTTTGCTGATGGTTATGGCGTGTAGGGTTTTTATCTCGCAATAAAAACATACCACCCCTGACCATCAGCATTTTTCTGTTTTTTACACAACTTTCTTTTGCTTATCATCCATCCAATAGGAATGGCATCCGGTAAATGAGCACGAAAAGAAAAGAGGCCAGTGAGCGGTCTCTTTTTGGGTGAGCGCCGGGTACCATTTTGGTACCCGTTAAGCTGAGCGAATCCAGCCATTAGAAAAGCCACTGGCTTGGATGTCATGGATGAACCGCGATCGGCATGGATGACCAACTGTCCCGGGGCGATGTCCTGCTTTTCGATGGTCTCCCCGATCAGGTGCTCCGCAAGGGTTGCGCTTTCCCGGTGGGCGATCATCCAACCCACCACGTATCGGCTAAAGATGTCCATAATCACGTATAGTTGAAAGTATGTCCACTTAGCTGGCCCCAGCAGTTTCGTTATGTCCCAGGACCAGACCTGATTCGACGCCGTGGCTAACAGTTCGGGCTTCACGTAGTGAGGGTGGCGGAGCTGGTCGCGCCGTTCATGGACCTCATGCTCTTCAGCCAGGATGCGGTACATGGTCCGAACTGAGCAAAGGTAGGCTCCCTCGTCCAGAAGGGTCGCATAGATCTCGGCCGGCGCCTGGTCGATAAAACGCTCGGAGTGGAGCGCCGATAAGACGTTCTGGCATTCCAAATCCGTGAGGGCGCGGTAAGATCTGCGAGCTTGGACGGCGGCCTCGGAGGCGGGCTGCCGATGACGGTACAGGGACGACCTGGCTACTCCCAGTGCCCGACAAGACGGCGCTATACCGACAGTGGCGGCGACCTCCTCAGCGGCCATGATCAGTTCCTCCCTCATGCGTCGAGATTCCTCAGGGAGATCCCCCGTATATCTGAGATTTTTTTTTGCAGATCAATGATCTCCTCAGCTTGCTGTAGGCGCTGGTACAACCGTTCGTTATCCCGCTTTAGCTCAAGAACCTTTTTCGAAAGCGGATTCGTCGGCCGTTCCCTGCGACCCCTCTTTTGGGGGGTGAGAGCCGCCAACTGACCCTCTGCGGCCTGACGGCGCCAACAGTTCAGGTTGGAGAAGTACAACCCTTCCCGGCGTAGCATTGCGCCCAGCTCTCCGGAACTGCAAGCCTCTGCCTCACGGACAATCCTCAGCTTGTACTCGGCTGTAAACCTACGGCGGCTCGCCTTTTCGACCACCTCCGGATCCGGCGCGGATGCTTGTCCCATCATTAAAGATACGCACCCTGGCCGGGCGACCTGCCCTTTCTCGCCCAGGCCCCCTGGTCGCCCGCTTGGATCGGCGCCTGCACCTCTGGTCTTCTGGTCCTCCACTGTCATAAAACGCTTCACTGTCATTTCCTCTTATCACCCTTCTCCACCCTCTACCTTACTACACTAATTAGAAGGGGGGTAGGTGTCTCATCCATTATGGCACAGAGGGAGCAGCGCCTTTTGGATCCACGACATTCTTTCCGCTTACCCCGGAGAGGTTGTGGTGGCAGATCCATCAAGGACTCGGGCCATTGCTGAATCCCGTATCAAGACAGATGCTTTGGATGCCAAGACTCTGGCCAAGCTGCTGGCCGCGGACTTCATACCGGAGACCTGGGTGCCTTCCAAAGCGCAGTATGAACTTAGAATACTCTTGCATCACCGCCTTCGCCTAAGCAAGATCAGCACTATGCTCAAGAACAAGATCCATGCTGTGCTTATCCGAAACGGCCTGTACTCACCCTGTTCAGATCTCTTTGGCAAGAAAGGCCGGCTGTTTCTGAACAGGGTCGAGTTGACTGCCACCGATCAGATTGTCATGAGTTCCTGCCTGAAGCTGCTTGACTTCTTGCAGGCGGAACTGGCCCAACTTGAGGGAGAGATCCACGAGCGGGCGCAGCAAGATCAGGATGTGCGTCTGCTGATGGGCATCCCCGGCATCAGCGCTATCGGCGGTGGCCTTGACTGCCACCCCGCAGTCGGCTGTTGTAGTTTACCGACGGGACGGCTCCGGTGACATGGTAGTTTCGGAATCCCGTCGCCAATTTGATTTTGCCACCTGCGGGGACGCTGACCGTCAAGGCTCCCCTTCGGCACCGCCTTTTTGCCTCTGGGGCTCACCAGAGACATGGATTAATTTGCTATCCGGCAAGGCTTGACGTTTTTCATAGGTGATAACCACTCAATGTAACGGTCTTGTCTGTTTCATGTTGGATCGCTTCCACAAAAAAGCCGACCCCCACTAAAGAGGGCCGGCAGGAGGCAACAGGAAGAATATCGAAACATATATCCGAACCAAGGAAAGGGGGCGGGATTCTATGATCACCGGTCATGTCGAGGACAACTACAGGTCGTCTTGGACGATAGTAATTGAGCTAGCTAGACAAGGAAAAAGGCAAACGCGGACGCGTCAAAAGGAGCATTAAGAAGAGGGATTACAAAACGAAGGCCGAAGCAGAACGGTTCATGAACCGGCTTATAATCGAGATGGAAAAGGGGACGTACATCGAGCCTAGCGGAATTACTCTCTCGGTGTTCTTCGAGAAATGGATACCTCACGCAAAAAAGGATTGGGAATACAAAACCTATATGCGCAACGTGGGAATCATAAACAACTATTTCCGGCCTGAGCTTGGGCACATCAAGCTTGAGAACCTAACACCCCTTAAGCTTGACGAACATTACTTATGGTTACAATCTGATGATGGCCCCCGCTCTGTCAAGCAACACCGTGCGCAAGCATCACAACATATTACATAAAGCCCTTAAGCAAGCCCAGAAGTGGGACATGATCAACACTAACCCTGCCGACAACGTAGACCTGCCGCCCCTGACGAAATACGAAGCGCCGGTTTTAGGCAGCAAAAATGCGATTATCGAATTCATTGACATTTTTAAAGGAACCATACTTTATCTTGCGACGCTCCTAGCCCTGACCACATCTCTCCGGCGAGGGGAAATATGTGCCCTACGGTGGCAAGATGTTGATTGGGAAACTATGCGATTTATCGTGAGGAATACCTTGCAACGTGTCAAAGGGGAGGGCCTGAAACTCAAACCAAAACCCAAAAATGATAAGATCCGGGAGGTCGCCCTGCCTCCAACAATAGTCAACCTTCTGCGGCATGAATATGCCACCAGATACGAAGGCACTGAAAACGACTACCACGGCGACGATTATGTCTGTGCATGGCCTGATGGGCGTCCAATCGCCCCAGACTATATAACCCATGAGTATGAGAAAATGGATCTGCCAATCACCTTCCACGGCTGCCGGCACTCCCATGATACCCTACTGTTTCGTCTCCACGTGGATACCAAGCTGGTTGCCGACAGGGCTGGGAGGGACGAAGATCTTACCAGACGGACATATGAGCACGTCATCCCGGATATGCAGGATGAAGTCGCTATGCTGATCGAAAGAACGCTGTTCGGAGATGGTGATGGGAATGAGAAAAAATAAGGCCGGGCACCGATTGGGCACCGATTTGACTCGGGCAACGATTTCAGAGAAAAACAAAAACCCCGCAAGCGCTTGCGGGGTTTGCTTTCTGCTGGAGCCCACATCCAGGCTTGAACTGGAGACCTCCGCCTTACCAAGGCGACGCTCTACCTACTGAGCTATGTGGGCGTGGTTGCGGGGACCGGACTCGAACCGGCAACCTTCGGGTTATGAGCCCGACGAGCTACCAACTGCTCCACCCCGCGGCGTAAATGGTGGATGGGGAAGGATTTGAACCTTCGTAGGCTGAGCCAACGAATTTACAGAACTTTCCATAATCCTAATCCCCTCAAACCCTTGGTACAACTGGTATATTTTCCTTCGCTATGTTCAACGGTACACGTATGAAGTGTTTTGCCATCTCCTTTTATTCGGCTGATCCGTTGCACCTTGTTATTCTACCACACTGCTGACGAATATATCAACAGTATTATGAATGCTCCTGACTGCATAAGCACCTTCACCAGCGCCCTCTGCCCACACAATGTGCAAATCTCAGCCCCCTTAACGGTGGATGCATGGTAGAGACAATACCCTGCAAAAAAGATTTCAAATCCAGAGCGTCCAGAGACAGGCTTTCGGGAGGAGATTCTCCATACTCTTGCCAGAGCCAGATGATGTCATCCTGCAATTGCTGAATTGCCTCTTCCCTTGTAGGCGCGGTAGCAATGACATTGAGCTCGGGGAAGCAAAACGTTATCTCTTGGGCTTCTTCGTCATATTCCGGCTTGATTTCAAGAGGCGCCTTCAAAAATTGAGAGTAATTTCAAAGATTTAGCAGTATCCGTACTCTATCTTGAACAGACGTCATGGTTTCTTGAGAAACTGCACCTAGGCGCGCTGACAACCTTGCCTTGGAAACAGACCTGATATCTTCGCACTTTATGAAGCTCTTTGCATCCAAGCCACCTTCTGGCGGGTCTACTTCTACATGAAAAGGTATCCCTTTGCATTTGGTAGTTATCGGCAAAGCAACCACAAGCTCTGCTGACCCTGAATTAAACAGGTCAACAGAAATTATTAGGGCTGGTCTTTTGCCAGCCTGTTCATGCCCACGGACAGGATTAAGATCCACAAACCAGACCTCGCCGCGTAACGGCTGTTTTTCATCCATTAGTTGTCACCCTCTAAGTCATCTTCTAGGACAACATCCCACTGGGCGCGCTCCGCAGTCTCTTCATGCCATGCTGCTGGGTTCTCTTTTAGGGCGGTAAAGGCTTTATTCGCTTGTTCCAAGAACCACTGGCGGCGATATGCTTCGATGGCCTTATCAAGGATTGCTTGCATCGACTCATTTGCACCATCAGCTATATCTTTTAACGATTTCCAGGAGCTTGGACTAATCCTCATGGTCGCTGGCATGTCAATCCCTCCCTGAACTTGTTACTTATTAATATACGTATATGTATACATATTTGTCAACTCAGTTTGGGAGCCACCGCTTCACATACTACTCACGGATATATCCCAGCAGCATTATTGTTTGGCAGTGTCATTGACCGATTATAGCGCATGCGCTATAATATAAAGGGCAAGTGCAAAATGATGGTGATCATCGATGTAGAGCCAGTTATTGATTTCCTCAATTCTCTTAACCCGCCCGTGCGAGCCAAGGCTTATAGGGGTATCGATTTGCTGGCAAAAAACTGGCCGACCATCGGTGAACCTTATGTTGAAAGAATTCCAGACCAAGAAGGTCTCTGTGTACTGCGTGAACGGTATAGTAAAATACAAATACGCTTGTTCTTCTTCCAGGCTAAGCCCGGACAACTGGCGATGGTAGATGGCTATATCAAAAAGACCAGGAAGATACCGTTGCATGTATTGAAACACGCTGTCCAAGCAATGAAAACATACATGAAGGGTGAGAAATGATGCTTGACTACCGCGAAGCTTTACAAAAAGAATTGAAAGATCCCGAGTTTAAACAAGCCTGGGATAGTTACGAACTGGAATATAACCTTGCCAATCTTCTTATTCAGCTCCGCAACGAAGCGGGATTGTCCCAGGATGAGTTAGCCAAGAAGATAGGAACCACCCAATCCGCAATCGCCAGAATGGAGAGCGGGAAAGTCATTCCACGGTTGGAAAGCCTGGCAAAGATCGCTTCCGCCTGTGGCAAGAAGCTGGAAATTAACGCACATTAGATATGTTTCCGGTGCGGTTAATCACGCGCTTACATCCTGTTTCTTTAGTATCGCGCTTCCATCTTTGTTATTTCAATTTGCCTGCTCAGCCATTCCCTTCATCTCATCCACTCCCACCTGGTACCCGATATTGACATGCTATATCACTCACGGGGTTATTTTTACCAGGATTAGGACGACAACATGGTGCAGCTTCGGGTCATGGCATGCGCCGCTGCCTTAAATCCATTTTCGTACCCCGTGCCTAAATCGCCAATCGTTCTTGGGCATAGCCCCTGTGCCTGCTTGAGCGCCAAGAATTCTTCTAAACAATCCTTCCAGTACATAGAAAAATCCCTCCTCTGCTTGTGTTGCCTAAGTAAGCAGCGAAGGAATTCCGTTGTACCTGAATTGTCTAATTGAGGGTTAACGGATTAGGCTTAAACGGGGCTAAGGCTTTTTCCGGCAACCTTCGGGTTATGAGCCCGACGAGCTACCAACTGCTCCACCCCGCGGTGTGATTGGTGGAGGGGGAAGGATTTGAACCTTCGTAGGCTTAGCCAACGGATTTACAGTCCGCCCCCATTAACCACTCGGGCACCCCTCCATAAATTGCATCTAAGTAGTTATCAAATAACTGGAGCCGACGAGGGGACTCGAACCCTTAACCTGCTGATTACAAATCAGCCGCTCTGCCAGTTGAGCTACGCCGGCCTTCGGTCAAGACAGATTGTATTATACAACGGTTCGGCAGGGAGTTCAACCCTGTGTTTTGGTCGTTGTGTTTTGGTCGTGGGACTTAATTACCGACCTTTGGGATGTGTGAGTGAAAGGGAAGAGTGCCTAGTGCTCCCGTTTCTCCAGGTAGCGCTCCAGCTTCCGCTTCACCCGCTGCAGGGCGTTGTCGATCGATTTCACGTGGCGCTTCAACTCGCAGGCCATCTCCTGGTAGGATCTCCCTTCGAGGTACGCCATCAGCACCTTCCACTCCAGGGAACTGAGGATCTCCCCCATCTTCTCCTCGATGTCGACGAACTCCTCCCGGCTGATGATCAACTCCTCCGGATCGCTGATAGTGGTCCCGGAGATGATGTCCAGCAGGGTACGTTCCGAATCCTCGTCGTAGATCGGCTTATTTAACGATACGTAAGAGTTCAGAGGGATGTGCTTCTGGCGGGTCGCCGTCTTGATGGCAGTGATGATCTGCCTAGTAATGCAGAGTTCCGCAAACGCTCTGAAGGAGGACAGCTTATCACACCGGAAATCCCGGATTGCCTTGAAAAGGCCGATCATGCCCTCTTGAATAATGTCTTCGCGGTCAGCGCCGATTAGAAAATAGGACCTTGCCTTGGCGCGGACAAAATTCTTATACTTGTTGATCAGGTGCTCTTCGGCGCCCCCGTCCCCGTCTTTGGCCAGTTCTACAACGTCCTCGTCCGGCATGTAAAGGAACGACTCAAGTGCCTCCTGCTGCGCGAGACTACTCTGGCTACTCATTGTGTAAGCATCGCCCTCCGTGAGCGTTCTGGTGGGTGTGAATATGCAACGTCATGTAGTTTTGTTAGTCGGCACCCCTTGCAAAAACAACCTCGGAGAACATTAGCAGATGACGTGCTGGGCGAAATGATTAGACCAGGGGGGCTTTGAGCTGCTTGTCAGTGCTTGTCCGACAACCAAAGCAAATTATACGGAAAGCAGTTACGGTTGTCAAGGCATATATTCCGGTTATTCAAGGATTCTATTTCCTGTCCTTCAATGTCCGCTGCCGCAGGATGTCAAAGAGCACGATGGAGCCTGCCACCGCCGCATTCAGGGAACCGGTGCGGCCGGTCATGGGGATGCGCACCAGGAGATCGCAGTTCTGCTCGAGGTGGCCGAGTCCCTTGCCCTCGCTGCCGATCACCAGGGCCAGGCGACCTGTCAGGTCGGCCTCGTAGTATGCTTTGGAGGCGCCGGCCGTAGCGCCGACGATCCAGAACCCCGACCCCTTGAGCTGTTCCAGCACACGGCTCAGGTTGCCCACCCGGCTGATCGGGAGATACTCCAATGCCCCGGCCGAGGCCTTGGCCACCACCCCGGTCAGGGGCGCCGCCCGCCGCTCCGGGATGATCACACCCCGGACTCCCGCCGCCTCTGCGCTGCGGACCATGGCGCCGAAGTTCCGGGGATCCTCCCAGCCGGCCAGGACTATGAGCAGAGTGTTCTCCTGGCCGCCCTGCGCCTGCTCCAGCAGTTCATCCAGCATCACATAGCCCTTGGGGCTAAGGTAGGCAAAAATCCCCTGGTGGCCGGCGCCACCAGTAAGCCTGTCCAGGACCTCCCGATCCACCAACTGCACCGGCACCCGGATCTGGCGGGCCTGGTCGATGATCTCCCGGGCCTTACCGTGAGCGCCCCGGGCGATCAGGAGTTTGTTCACCGTGCGTCCGGCCCGCAGGGCCTCCAAGACGGCGTTGCGACCCCAAATGGTTTCGTCCATCGGATGCCTCCTGTCTGTCTATACTCCCGGCACCTGACTCCAGAATGATGATACCGCATATTTAATTTTTATCAAATATTGATTAGGGCGGAGCGACAGGTGTTTAGGGATTCATGCGACATCTCCTGGCTCAAGAAGGCTGGAAAGGCTGGCCGGAGTCCGCAAGGTGCCCGTGATCGCAACAACGGCAAGGTAACCGTCGGCTTTGAAGGTGGCGGCTGAGGAGTGTAGGATCCGGCAGGGTGCCGGAGAAAAGCGGAACGGTTTAGGTTTCCCGGTGCCTGATATCGTCCGCCCGTCCGCAGGAGAAATCCCCCTCCCAGCAGATCCCCTCGGTCTCGCAGGAGGGTCCTGCCAGGGCAAACAGCACCGGCGCCACCCGCCGCACCTCATCCTTCATCAGGCAGGCCAGGTCCCGGATCTCCCACTGGGCGCGCCGGCAGCAGCGCAGGCGAAAGAAGTTGTACAGTGAGCGGGCGTTGAGGGTGCAGACCAACTGGGTCTCCGTGGCGTTGGGCAGCAGGTAGCGGGCGTCCTCCCGGGGCACCATCTCTGCCAGTTCCCGGTAGGCCTCCTGCAGCCTGGCGACCTGGGCGTGAAACACCGCCGCCGCCGCCGGGTTGGCAGTGATCGAAGGCGGTGTGACGTACCGGAAATCCTTCTCGTCCACGTAGCGTTGGGACTTCTGGGAATAGGATGCGATCCGGTGCCGCACCAACTGGTGTGATAGGGCGCGGCTGACCCCTGCGACGCCAAAGGTGAAGCTGGCATGCTCGGCGGGAGAGAGGTGTCCCACCGCCACCAGGTGTCGCAGCAGCGATTCCACCTCGCTACGGCTCAGATTCTCTCTCAGTTCGGTGACACCACGGGCGGAATAGCAGAGGCGCGCCGCCAGGGCGACGGTCAATTCCGGCTCCGGAGTATAGGCTATCAGTTCCACGTGCATACGCTCACCTACTTCAGACATGCAAATCATTAACCGACTTCCGACTTCCGACTTCCTGCATCCCACCTCTGCTATACCAGGCGCCAGCGCACTCCCCGGGGCGTATCCTCGATCAGAATCCCTGCCTCCCTTAGCTCGTCCCGCAACCGGTCAGCCAGGCGGTAGTTCTTCTGTTGACGGGCTGCCAATCGGGCTTGCAGCAACAGGTCCAGCAGCGCCCGGGATTCATCGGGCAGGGTCTGCGGCAAGAGCCTCCGGTCAGCCGGTTCCAGACCGGTAATAACTTGCAGCAACTGATCAGCGTACTCCTCTCCCAGCCCCCGGCTCTCTCCGGGAACAAGGCCGAGCACCCCCAGCAGCGAATGGAAGTAGCGGCGGACGTGGATCAGGATGTGTACCGCCGCTGGCGTCGGGACGAAATCATCCCGGTTGATGAAGCTGTTGACCTCCCGGCCCAGGTTGAACAGGGCGGCCAGGGCCAGGGCGGTGTTGAAGTCGTCGTCCATGGCCTCCTCGAACTCCGCCACCCGGGTCAGGACCAGGTGCCGGAAATTCCCTGCTTCCTTGGAAAGCCTGCCGGCAGGCGCCGTGTCCTGTTCCCCGGTGATCTCGTCGACCAGTTCCAGGGTGTTGCGCAGGCGGTTGAAGCTGCGGCGGGCCAGGTCCAGGGACTCGGTGCTGTAGTCCAGCGGGCTGTGGTAGTGGGTCGAGAGCAGGAAGAAGCGCAGCACCTCCGGCGGCCATTCCTGCAGCAGGTCGCGGACGATGAAGAAGTTGCCAAGGGATTTGGACATCTTCTCCTCGTTCACGGTCACGAAGCCGTTGTGCAGCCAGTAACGGGCAAAGGGAGCGTTGCCCTTGTAGGCCTCCGCCTGGGCGATCTCGTTCTCGTGATGGGGGAAGACCAGGTCGCTGCCGCCGCCGTGGATGTCGAACCCGAATCCCAGGTATTTGGTCGACATCACCGAACACTCCAGGTGCCAGCCCGGCCGGCCTGGGCCCCAGGGGCTGTCCCAGAACGGCTCACCAGGCTTGGCGGCCTTCCAGAGCACAAAGTCCAACGGATCGCGTTTGCGATCGTCCACCTCGACCCGGGCCCCGGCCAGCATCTCCTCCGGGGTGCGCCCAGACAGCTTGCCATAACCCGGGAACTTACGGACCGAGAAGTAGACATCCCCGTCTAAGACGTAGGCCACTCTCTTGGCCAGCAGGCCGCGCACCATCTCCTGCATCTCCTCGATGTGCTCGGTGGCCTTGGGATGGACGTCTGCACGCAGCACCCGCAGGGCATCCGCGTCCCGGAAGTACTCCCCGATGTACCGGGCCGCCAGAGCCAGGGGATCTTCCCCTCCTCCGCCGCCCGGTTGATGATCTTGTCGTCGATGTCCGTAAAATTCTGGACGTAGGTAACCCGGAAGCCCCTGTAGATCAGGTAGCGCCTGATGGTGTCAAACACCACCAGGGCGCGGGCGTTGCCCAGATGGATGAAGTTATAGGTTGTCGGGCCACAGACATACATCCTGACATGATGGGGTTGCTTCGGCACAAACTGCTCTTTTTTCCTGGTCAGCGTGTTGTAGGCTCTGAGTTCCAACTTTCATGCACTCCAGTTCTTCAAGACGATTTTCCAAGCGGGCAATCTTGCGCTGCAGGCAGATCATCATATCGCCGACCGGGTCCGGCAGCAGGTGGTGCTGCAGGTCGATGGCATCCGGCAGCTCGTAGTCGGCAATTTTCTGCCCGTTACGGACCACGACCCGGCCGGGCACCCCAACCACCGTGCAGTCAGGGGGAACGTCTCGCAGCACTACCGCGTTGGCCCCGATCTTGACGTTGTCACCGACCGTAAAGGAGCCCAGCACCTTGGCTCCGGTGCTGATGACCACGTTGTTGCCGATAGTGGGGTGGCGCTTGCCCTTCTCCTTGCCGGTGCCCCCGAGGGTCACTCCCTGGTAGAGGGTGACGTTGTCGCCGATCTCCGTGGTCTCGCCGATCACCACCCCCATGCCGTGGTCGATGAAGAGTCCTTGGCCGATGGTCGCCCCCGGATGGATCTCGATCCCGGTGACGAACCGGCTCCATTGGGACAGCAGCCGCGGCAACAAGACCAGCTTCTTTTTGTGGAGCCAGTGGGCGATGCGGTGCATGCTGACGGCGTAGAGGCAAGGATAACACAAGAGAACCTCGATCGCGCTCCTTGCCGCCGGATCCCGTTCCATAATCGCCCGCACGTCCTGTCGTAACGTGGAAATCAATCCCATGTCCCACTTCACCTCTTTCGTCAACTGTAAATAAATAATCCTTCCGTTCAGAGACGAAAGGATTGCTTCCGCGGTTCCACTCCGCTTGGGCTGCATCAGCCCCTGCTCAACGGGTTTAACGGCCGCCGCCGTTGGCGCTTATTTTTGCTTCAACGCCCCGGCTCCCGGGCGCACTTTCGGTGCCCCTTGACCAGAACCGCTTCCAGTCGCCGACGGTTCCTCTCTGGGGGAGCAGGCACCTAATCTTCCCGTTCCTCGCCTTTAACTATTTTTTGATGTGCCATCATTATACTGAATGTAGCAAGCTGTCGTCAACCTGAATGGTTCGCTTGAATAGCCTGCAAACCCGCGAAATAGTGTCCGGCGCCTCCGTCTCCCTCGGTTAAACATGTGCTTGATTCCTAAAGGGGACAACATTCAACTAGTTCTTGGCTTCAGTGGGAGATTGTCTTACCCCCACTGAAGCTTAGAAATAGTTAACTAGAGGCGTAGCCGCTCTTATCCCACCGCTTCAAAGAAGCGGGGGCATTAGAGCGGGTAGCCCTCGGTAAGTATAGTAATTTCAAGACTTTGTGGGTTTCGGTATACCAATTTTGGGGTCTTTCAAGACTTTTGGGTCATTGTCCTTAATGCCTGATTTTAGCCCATCGGCATTAGCACTAAACGCTTTTTGCCGGATACAGACCGCAAGCAAATAAAACACCACATCACCAAACACAGTAACGATTCGCCCAAGCACAATGGCGGTAAGTAAATCAGCCTGACCGACTACAGGATGTAGAATCGCGTAGAGCACCAGTTCCCGGACACCGGCGCCTGCCGGGGCGCCAGGTGTCAACATTCCCACCAGCCAAGCAACTACATACGCCCCGCAAATAACCATGAAAACAGAAGTAATAGCCGAGCCGGAAGGGACCACAAGGTACAAAACCGCCGCGAAAACGATTCCCGATATTGCGAGAAAAACTGCATATTTGCTCACGGCCCGTGCGACCCAAGGGCTAAACAAGCGATACGCAACACAAACACAAACCAAAACGGAAATAAGGAAGATGATCGATGCGAACGATCGCGTTATTTCTCCGACAAAAAAAGGCAAAGCCATCAGAGCAAATAAACTGCCGGTAAATGACATTATACCCAGTTCCCACAATACCGACTTTGCCAACGGCCAGGCGGGCAACCCCGCCGCCACACCGATTGCCTGTCGTCCAGCGAATTGAAAGATGTTTCCAGGCACATACTTCGCGAGCTGCGAAAAGCCATAGGTTCGTACCGCCCAATTGGCATCTACACTTATTCCCAAGTGGTTCAGAAGGTCACGCCAAGCGAACGCCAGCAGCAGGCTCGCTACGCCATAAACCACCGCCAGGCCGGACAAGGAAAGAAACGTGCCGGCGCCAAACTTTGAGAGTTCGATTTGATTGCCGTACTCCACCAGCTTAATGGCAACAAAAACAACACCGAGGAGACCCAGCGTACTCCCTGCCAGGCGAAGCAACCGTTTTAAGAGCTCTGGCATCATTGAAAGGCATGTTGTGGGCGACGGCACAGCAGCATCGTCCACGGAACAGGCGTGCGAACCTCCTCTACATCAAAATAGCGGGAAACTAACCGGATGAACTCGCGTCGCGACCACCTTTGAACATGGCCCGGAGTGTTACCTAAACTACTCAAATATTTACCTCGGGCCATATTCATGATACTCCAGAGGGGCTCGCGTGGTACGCTTATAATGAGATAAGGACTGGCAACTAACTGTAAATGAGATAGGCCATCCTGAGGTCTTTCCAAGTGCTCAAGCACTTCGCAGCAGACGACCAACTCTGCGGCATCAGACGCCGGGGCCAGATCATAGATACTACAGATCTTGAAAACGTCAGGGAGAAGTTTTCGTTCGAGCGCGTTGGCCCTTGCAAGCTCAATAACGGCTCCCGAAAAGTCACTGCCACGTGTTGCAGTGCCCTGTTCCAGCCAGTGCAGAGTCCAATAGCCTTCCCCGCAACCCACCTCGTGAATTGATGCTGGCTTTACCTTATCCACCAGGTCTGTCAAAGCGGATTCAAAACCCTTGATGAGCCAACGTGTAACGGGATTACGTGAGTCGTATTTATTATAATAATTACCCACTACCAAGCCTTTTTCGGTGAGACCGCCAGAGATTTTCACAAGCAATTCCCCGTATTCAAAACATGGCCTAACCCCTCTGTCCCTTGCTCAGCCACGTTTGCCCTCCCTATTGAAAGCACTGTTGTTCTCATCTAATGTAGGTGTATGTTTTACCGCATAGCGAATATCCTCGAGCAATTTCCTGTTTGCCGCCAAGATATCGGCCAGGAGAGCCACCAGAAACGTTTCAAAACCCATGCCGAGCAACACTCCAGCCAAAATAACGGATTGAACGTGCCCTTGTCCTCGCCCGGTGAAGTAGTAATACAAGAAACGCAACCAGATCAAAAGGCCTGTACCGGACAATACCAGGCAAATGCTCCCGAAAAAACGAAATGGCCGATAAATAATAAAGATGCGCAGCATCGTCACGATGGAACGCTGGATATAAGCCGGGATGCTCTTGACGAGCCTGGACGGGCGCAGGTCTTCATTTACCCGTACCGGCACAGACATGATGGACATGTTTTTCTGGCCGGCTTGAATTATGGTTTCCAGCGTATAGGTATAGTCGTTGAAAACCATCAGGCGCTGCGCAGCGTCCCGACTGATGGCGCGGAAGCCGCTGGGCGCATCCGGAATGTTGGTGCGGCTGACAATTCGCACCACCCAACTCCCCAACTTTTGAAGTAATTTCTTGCCGGGTGAAAAATGCTCGATAGCATCTATGGGGCGGGCTCCGACAACAATATCGGCCTTCCCTTCCAAGATGGGAGCCACCAAAGCCGGGATGTCGTCTACATTGTACTGATTATCTGCATCGGTATTCACTATCACATCGGCGCCGTGAAGCAAGCAGGCTTCCAGGCCTGTCATGAAGGCACGCGCCAGCCCCTGGTTGCGCGTATGGCAAACAATATGGTCTACCCCGTTCTCCTTCGCAATTCTCACGGTATCATCCCGGCTGCCATCGTCAATAATCAGCCACTCGACGGTATCAAATCCCGGCACCTGGCGCGGCAATGCGGAGAATGTGATGGGAAGTGTTTCTTCCTCGTTGTAGCATGGAATTTGAATTATTAACTTCATTTCTCCATTCCCCCATTGGACAGCAAGGCGCTGTCTTGATTAAGCCTAACGGCCTATCCCTATGTAGGTCCAGCCCGCACGCCTGGCCTCTTCAGGGTCGAGAAGGTTGCGGCCGTCCAGCAGAACCGGGGTGCACATCGTTCCCGCCAGGCGGGCAAGGTCCAGGTGACGGTACTGGGGCCATTCGGTGGCCAGCACCAGGGCTTCGGCGCCTGAGGCCAAGGCGTAAGGGTCCCGGAAAAACTCCACTTCCATTCCTTCTAATGCCCGCCGTCCGTTGTCCATGGCTACCGGGTCGTGCACCCGCACATGGGCGCCCCGCTCGATCAGGATCCTCACCACATCCAGGGCGGGGGACTCCCGCACGTCATCTGTGGCAGGCTTGAAGGCCAGACCCAGCACCCCTATTACCCTGCCCCGCACTCCCTTCAGAGTTTCCTGGAGTTTTTCTACGACCCTGTATCTCTGCTGGAAGTTTACCTCCCGGGAAGCCGCCACGATGGGCATGGTGCAGGCGTGCTCCTCCGCTATGGCGAGGAGAGCCGCGGTATCCTTGGGGAAGCAACTCCCTCCCCATCCCAACCCTGCAGCGAGAAAACCGGAACCGACTCGCGGGTCAAGCCCCATACCCCTTGCCACTTCTGTTACGTCAGCGCCTACTTTTTCGCATAACCCGGCGATTTCATTGATGAAGCTTATCTTCAGGGCCAGGAAAGCGTTGGAGGCATATTTAATCATTTCCGCACTGGTAGGATCGGTGCTCACCAGGGAGGGCAGAATGTAACCTTCGGGACGGGGCAGGAACGGAGGAGGGTCAAAGGTCTGCTCCAGGATCCGCTGGTAAAGACGCCGCAGCCTATCGACTCCTTCCGGTTGTTCTCACCCCCACCACGATGCGATCGGGGTAAAAAGTGCAATGGAGAGCACTGCCCTCCCGCAGGAACTCGGGATTGGAAACCACCATGACGGTCGTCTTGTCTTCCACGCCCCTGGCGTCCAGGACCCGCCTGACCACCTGGGATACCTGGCGCTCGGTACCGATAGGCACGGTGGACTTTACCGTCAGGCAGTAAATTCGGCCTTTTTCCAGGCCCTCGGCCACTTCCCGGGCAGCAGCCACCACATTCTGCGTATTCGCCTCACCGTTAGATTTTTGCGGCGTGCCCACCGCCACTAAAATCACGTCTGCGTCTTTTACGGCCTCCTGAGTCCGGTGGGCAAAGCTGAGGTTTCTTCCGGCCAGCGCCATCAATTCTGACAGACCCTGCTCGTGAATGGTACTCTTCCCCTTGCAGAGGAGTTCCAGCTTGGCAGAATCTTTGTCCACGCAAGTTACCCGGTGCCCCAGGTAGGCCAGGGCTGTACCGGTGGTGAGGCCAACATATCCGGTTCCTATAACAGCTACATTCATTATCTGGCCACCTCTACCTGTTCTCTCAATATGTTTGCATAATCTTCCGTTGTTAACTGAGGCTCCTGCTGGAATTCGGCCTTGTTAAAGAGCATTATCGGCTAGTGGCCCATGTAATGCAGTAAGCATGGGGTTTTGATTCTAATCATTTGGTGCTATCTCTAAAAGTTCACAATCTAACATTGTATTGTATGAATAAAATGGAATAGGAAAGCTATATTTCCCCACAATACTCATATGTAAATTATTGATAATGTTAATATCCTCAGGTAAATTTTGTTTATAAACTATTGTATAAATTTTTTTATTATTATACAAATTTAACATTCGCTTAAACTCAAGTTGGGATTCAGTTGTGGTTAGATCTGGATTAAAGTTATTTATAGGTATATCCGGTTTTAAGATTGCTTCTACCCCACTTGTTAATGGATCAAATACAGCCCAGACATCAACTTGATCAAGAGCATGCCTTTCATCATTGGTCATAAAAGTTTCTAAGTCCCTATCGCTTAATATAAACCTGGATTCCGAAATATAATTACTTTTATTGTCAAATAATGTTGGACGTCCGCTCCATTCAGCCCTTAGAGAATTATTTAATGACCAAATTAATTGGAATTGGAATATGCATGTTAATACAATCAACATGCATATTCCTAGAATAGATGAACGTTTAAACTTAACTAAATAAAATATTATATATACCATTAATATACCAGTTATAACCTCAAAAAAAAGCGTGTACCTTATTAATCCTGTCGAAAAGCTCCAGAGGACGGCTCCGGCAAGCAAAATAAAACTTAGTATCCTAATATCTTCATCTATTTTTTTATTAATAAGTAGTAAAATGGATAAGATGAAACCTATGGCTAATCTACCTGAATATAGTGTTATTTCAGAAATTCTTCTTGGCTCAAAGACAGTTAACACTGGCCAGATTAATGCTTCTTTTAGATTAGCAGGACCCAATAGGGTACTTTTATAATATGAAAATGACCAATATGGTGAGTGAAAAATGTTATTAAAAAATGGAAATACAGGATTATGTGTCTTATATAATATCCAAAAAGTAAATGGAATTAATGGAAAACAAAAAAGTATCAAAGAAAGTAAAAGTGTAGCTGGAGCTATTCGAATACGATTTTTGATTATTATATATATGCCAACAAAAATAATTGGGATAATGGCGGTTATATTTGTATACTTAAGTGCTAATGCCATTCCTAGCAAGAAAGAGATATAAGGAAAAAGTAAATGAACTATCTTATGATTCTTTGGAAGTATTTTAAGAATAAAAATAGCTCTTACAAGCAATGGCAAAAAATACAGATCTGTCATCCCAGAATTTATTAAAAATAAAATATTTTCCGTTCCAATAATAGCAACAAGGATAGCCACATATCGTACTATATCATTTATAATTATCGATTCTAGATAATTATCCAATTCTATGGCTAACCATAAAAGAACAAAAACATTGATAATAGTCCCCAGTCTGTACCCTAATAATAATCTAAATATACCGATAATCATATCAGGAAGTGTATTAAGAATATATATGGGATATTTGAAATCAAATAATGTACCATTAAGTGACTTAATTGAACTCATTAAATGATAATTTAAAACATCATAAGAAATATCAACAAACGGCAATCGCAAAATAAAAAATATAAATATAGGGCATACAACAATTAGCCAAAAAGCAATTGAGCGCAATGGATTAGTACACTTTAGAGGGTTAATACTAAATAAAATATACCATACTAATACAGTTACAATAACTGTTACAATCCATGCGATCACGTTGTTCGATATAATCCATGAATATTGTCTTATTAATACAAGAAGGTAAAGGAAAAATATAAATTCCCCAAATCCGACTTTGATATTAATGTTTTTTATTATACGCAAGCTCATTTTTCGCTACCTCAAAATTAGTGAAATGCAGCAAAGCGAAGTTTGATGCCATGTGTCTGTCCATCAATCATATTGCGTAGCCTGCGAAGCAATAGTTTTGAGTGATGGGCATATGGCACGGCAACTTGTTCATTTTAACTTCGCTGAATCAGAGGGAATTGAACCCCCACTGATTCTATTAATCTGAACCCACCGCCTAAGAGGCGGGGGACTTCTAGCGAAGTTAAACTGCAAACATGATCCTGGTGGAAAACTCGTTATTTAATTGTTACAGTCGTAGCATGAAGAGTATCCAGTATAACCGGATGTTACCGCAGACAGCTGAGGTTGAATACGCCGTGCTATTAAATTGAAAAGCATAAGGCAACTACACCCTGCGTATGGCAGGTCCTTCGACCGGCACCATCCGCGGCGCGGAAACAGCCACAATCCGTTCCGCACCGGCAATGTCCGAATTTATGTACCACTCACACTTCGACGAATACTTTGAAATTTCCTGTTTACTCAGACGGGTCAACGCAAGACGAATATTGGAAGTAGGCGATAAGGCAGCCTGAGCCCTGAGTTTCAATATGACAGGGGCCACCCTGATAGGGATAACCCCTTATCCAAGTGCTTGAAAAAATTCCAATCGAGCTTGTCGGGCGAACATGCCAGCCTTGGCACGGTTCCAACCTTGTAGCCAAAAAGGCTTCAGGTCGCTGTCCCTGGAAGCCTTGATGTTTCTCATTCTCCTGGTTCAAACCTGGTATGACCCCAGTACCTTGAGGAACAATGTCCGGAAACTAACTCCCGCCAGGGCCTCCTGAACCTGTGGCAGAGAAGTGGGCCCGATGAAATCGATGAAGAACAGGTAGTCGCCCAGCTTTTTCTTGGCCGGCCGGGACTCGATGCGGGTCAGGTTGAGGCCGCGCCTGGCAAACTCACCGAGGATGTGGTACAGGGCGCCGGGCCGGTCCTTGATGCTAAAGACGATGGAAGTCTTGGCGCCAGCCCCGGGGCTGGAGAGCGGCTCCCGCCCGACGACCCAGAAGCGGGTGACACTGCCCGGGCAATCGTTGGCCTCAGGCGCCAGTACCGCCAGCCCGTACTCTGCAGCGGCAGCCAGGGGGGCCAGGGCCGCCCAGGGCCGGTTCTGCCCGGCCACCTGTCCGGCAGCAGCCACGGTGCTGGGACACTCGACCGAACGGGCTCCGGTCAGCTTCTGCTGCAGAAAAGAGCGACACTGGGCCAGGGCCTGGGGATGGGACAGCACCACCTCCACCTGGCTCAGTTCCACCCCCGGTCTGGCCATCAGGCAGTGGAAAACGGGCAGTACCAGTTCAAAGCGCACCGACAGGTCGTAATGCAGGGCAAGCAGGTCGAGGGTGATAGCCACCGCTCCCTCGCTGGAGTTCTCCACCGGCACTACCCCCTCATCCAACTCACCTGAGGCCACCTTGCCCAGCACCTGCTCCAGGGAATCGCAGGCCTCGCTCTCTCCCTCCCGACCGTCCAGATACAGTCTTGCCGCCTGCTCAGAGAAAGTGCCCCGCGGCCCCAAGTAGCCGATCCGGTATGCTGACTCACTCATTACAGCCACCTCCGTTCATCCCGCATCAGACGCTTCGTGCCGCACCACGCGCTCGCCGCGGCCGCCACCGCCCGGACCTCTTCCATCAGGACGGAGAACTCGGCAGGATTCAGGGACTGGGGGCCGTCGCTCAGCGCCCTGGCGGGGTCCGGATGCACCTCCACCATCAGGCCGTCGGCGCCGGCGGCCACCGCCGCCCGGGCCATGGGCGCCACTAGGCGCCGCGCCCCAGTGGCGTGGCTGGGGTCGACGATCACCGGCAGGTGGCTCAATTCCTTCACCAGGGGGACGGCGCTGAGGTCGAGGGTATTGCGAGTGGCGTTCTCGAAGGTGCGGATGCCGCGCTCGCAGAGCACCACCTGGTCATTGCCCTCGGAGACGATATACTCCGCCGCCATCAGCCACTCGTCGACGGTGGCGGAGAGGCCGCGCTTGAGAATGACTGGCTTTCCGGAGCGCCCCGCCATTCGCAGCAGGCTGAAGTTCTGCATGTTCCTGGCCCCGATTTGCACCATGTCCACGTATTCCAGGGCCAGGTCGAGGCTGGGCTCATCGATCACCTCGGTCACCGTAGGCAGCCCTGTCTCCGCCGAGGCCTCGGCCAGCAGCCTCAGGCCGTCGTTCTGCAGGCCCTGGAAGCTGTAGGGCGAGGTACGAGGCTTGAAGGCGCCGCCCCGCAGCAACCCGGCCCCGGCCCTGCTCACCTGGTTCGCCGCCTCCAGCAACTGCTCCCTGCTCTCCACGGCGCAGGGGCCTGCGACCACCACCAGCTTGCGCCCGCCGAAGAGAATATCCTTAACCCTCACCTGGCTCCTCGCTTCCCGGGCCTCCAGGCTGACCAGCTTGTATGGCTTCATGATCGGCACTACCTTCTCCACCCCCGGCAGGGCCTCCAGACCTAGCGCCCCCGGCATCACTCTGCCCCCTCCCACGGCGCCCATCACCAGTCGGTTCACCCCATGGATCAGGTGCACCTGAAAACCGGACTGCTCCAGGCGCAGCCGGACCGCCGCCACCTCTGCCTCACCCGCTGACAGCTTCATCACCACAACCATTGCTCGTTCCTCCTTATTAAAAACATTAATTAAAATAAAAAAGCCCGCTACCCTCCCCTGCAGGGACGAAAAGCAGCGAGCTTCCGCGGTACCACCCTGGTTAGCCAGACAACGGCCCACCTCATTTAAGATACGGGAATCCCAGCCCCGTTAACCGACCGTAACTCCGCCCGACAAAAAAACCCTCGCCCTGTAGGGACGAGAGGCTTTGCCTGCCGTGTTACCACCCTGGTTAGTCCCTTCAGTCCCCTTTTAATCTGGTCAAAGACCACGACGGGCACTTCCGGACTCACTCATCGCCGGGTACGGTTCAACGAGTTCTTGGCTTCAGTGGGGGCTTACCTTTCCCCGCTGAAGCTTAGAAATCGTTAATCCAGTGATGTAGCCGCTCTTATCCCACTGCTTCAGAGAAGCGGGGGCATTAGAGCGGGTAGTCATCTGGTAACCTGGTTCCGATACCCTCCCCGTGTAACGCCGGGAGCTTACGGCCAGAGCCTACTTGCCGCCAGCGGCGGTTTCAGCCGGCATCTCCGGAGTGAACTTCGGCCGTCCATCTCCCGGCAGCGCTCACAGTCGACGGCGCTTCCTCCCTGATGGGCTGGGTTCAGCTTACTTTTCTCCTTCATGGACTTTACAGATTTGGTTTTAATCCAGTATAAACAAGAACATGGAAAAATGCAACGTCCATTTCGCAAATTGTCGTCCATTTCACAAATAGTTTACAATGCTTCCGAAAAGGAGCCGGCTGCCTTATCCCACCGCTTCAGAGAAGCGGGGGCATTAGAGCGGGTAGTCATCCGGGAAATGTAGTCATGTCATCAGCCGGGTCATCAGTTCCACCAGGTGGACGGTAGGGATGAAAAGCAGTTGGGCGAGAATGGTGCCGAGCAGGCGGGTGCACATCATCCAGTAGGTAAGGTGGATCATGTCCCGCTCATCGCGCTGGCCCTGCAGAGCCTGGTCAGTGATCACTGCCGTCACCGGGTCAATCATAAAGTTGGACAGCACGGCGGCAATGCCGTTGACGACACCGGACAGCAGGCTGGCGGTGGAACGGTAGGCAGGTATCAGCGCCCCGGCATAGAGAGCGGCCAGGATGCCGTTCGTCCAGAGGGAGACCACCAGGATGTGCATCAGGAGCAGAACAAAGGGCAGCGGCCGGCTCCGCAAGATCAGGCAGGCTATTGCTGTCAGTCCCCGACGACGCGGAGAGCGGTGGCGGGTGTCGCCGGGACGAGGCCAGCGGGTGTTCGCTTTAGCGGGCGCCGGGTGCCCACCCTTTGGACGGGCGCGGTGGCTCTGGACATAAGTAGTGGACAACTCCCGGGACAACCGGGCAATCCGGGACGGGGACAGCAGCAGGAGCAGCAGTTGCGAGACAGAACCGGTCCGCTCATAGACGAAGACTGCCCGGTTCATGAAAAAGATGAAGATGGGAGCGATCGCGGCAGCAGCAATAGTGCCTGCCGAAGCTGCCACGATGATCAGGCGGATACCCCCGAGCAGATACTGCAGGTTAGCCTGGTGGGCGGCCTGGCCGGCGTTGATCGCCTGTTCGACGATAGCGGACAGCAGGGGCGCCTGGACCATGTTGGCTATTCCGGCTAATAGGGCAATCAACTGGTACAAGGAAATTGCCGTGATCAGCCGGCGCGTCCTCACACCGGAGAGACGCACCGCGTAGAACAGAGTGTCCGTCAGGTGGATAACGGCAGTCAGCAGCACCACCAGATGGATCCGGTCCATCGCCAGCCTCCGCGTTTTCAGACAACCCGGTACTAAAGCGATACTGGTGGGCATCCTCGGCAATTTCAAATACCGATATGGATGAAGACAACGAGGGTCATGCTTTAGTACCGGGTGGGTTCAGCATGTCTCTTCTCTGTATATGCTTGTACCACCCGTTCTGAGAACCCAGCACGGCACGAGGCATCTCATTCACCGAGGGCTACCCGCTCTAATGCCCCCGCTTCTCTGAAGCGGTGGGATAAGAGCGGCTACGCCTCTATATGTAACGCCTTAAGTAATGGCGAACGCCTTAATTAATTGCGCATAACCGGGCAAGCATCTCGTTAGCTCTCTGCGAATTTATTGAAGAATGTTTCCACTACATTCTTCAGTATTTCCAAGCAATCAAAATACTTGTTGTGTGTGCAACACCGGCGGGTCAACCGCCAGAGACGTTCAATCGGGTTCAGGTCTGGTGAATATGGTGGCAGATAAAGAGCTTTAAAGGAATTAGGAAACTGTGCTTCAAGATTTTTTACTGCTTGCTTGTGCCAGGTAGCGTTATCGAGAATCATGACAATTTTAATTTCGTCCCTTCCTTTTGCTGCATAGGAAGTTGGTAAGAAAAAGCTCGAATGTCTCACCGTTGAAGGGATGATTGGTCTCAGTAAACAACTCTCCTGTTAAGTAGTTGACGGCGCCGAAATAACCGATTTTTTGATTGGTAGGCGCCGAGAGAACTTGTGGTTGCTGACCCTTGGGCGCCCACATCCGGGTTATTGTTGTGCTTCGCTTGAAGAGCACCTCGTCTTCGAACCAGATCTCGGTTTTGGGATCAGCTACGGCCTCATCCTGTTTTTTTTAAACTCGGCACGAACCTCCGGTTTTGCTCCGGCGGGTTTGGACCGGGGGCGTAGCAATGTGTAACCAAGTTGCCGGAAAAGACGCTGACACTGACGGACTCCCAAAATGACGCCATACTTCTGCTCAATATGATGCGATAGCAGCGGTCCGTCCCAAAAACCCTGAGAGAAGTTGAACGCCATGTGGTCCTTGCTCTATATCGGACTTCAACTCTGCCAACTGTTCGCCGGTCAGTTTGGTCGGTCTGCCAGCTCGGTCCTGATCCTTGAGGGCATCAACTCCCTCTTCGTCCAATTCTTTGGCCCATCTTTGCACGGTGCGAAGAGGTTCTCCGAACAGTTTGGCCACCATGCTGCAGGTAAAGCCCTTGGCTACCAGTAAGACCAGGTGTAGCCTGTGGAAATATCGTCCCTCGGGACTGCTTTGGATCTCATCCATGATCTGTTCGGCAACTATTTCGGCATTCTTGATTTTCAAAGGCTTCAATGGCATAGTCCTCCTTGGTAGAAGTTCTGCTGCCATTGTAACATAATTCAACACTATATGCCATTAATTATGACGTGTAATATAGTTAACTATTTCTAAGCTTCAGTGGGGGATGTCAATCCCCCACTGAAGCCAAGAACTAGTTGAACCTGTGAGCTTTTAAGCGCTGGAGGCGGCCTTTAGCGGAGACACGCCAAGGAGATCGGGAGCGGTATCGTAGCAGATGATACCGGAGCCGCGCCCGCTTTCTTGCTGACCCCGGCGCCCGCTTGAAAAACACAGGTAATAAGTTGTTTACAATATATGTATACGTTGGATATAATAGGTATCAAAAACAGGGGGTAGGACTGTGAAGCGCTTTTTAATCTGCCTGGCTTTTGTCCTGGTGTTCTTGGGGGCCACCGTAGCCTATGCTGAGGACGTGAACATGATCGGCAAAAGGGTGGATGCAACTTATCCTGTCTTTATTAACGGGCAGGAGCTGGAAAAGAATGCTATTGCCATTGATGGCGTCAGTTATCTTCCGGTGCGTGTCGCCGCAGATGAGTTCGGGTTTAACACCAACTTCGTCAACAAAATGGTCGTTCTGAGCGCGAAACTGGCCACCAGCCCGCCGTTATCAGTCAAAGTGCATTTTAACACCCTCGATACCAAGGTAGACCCTGAAAAAAAATTTAATGCCAAGTACCTGGACGGCGAGTGGTATCTGGAATCCGGCGCCTTTGGCGCCTATGCCAGTTTTGACGGTAAACAGGCCACGGTAAGCATTCCGGAGTGCAATACCTTGACCGTGCAGGTGTATCAATACTATGAACCGGGCGTGGATGGATTTTGGGACGGCGTGACCTACATCAAGGCATCTGCGCTCGGATTGCAGGCCTCGCTCTATGAGGGTACCCTGGACCTTGATTCGTGAGAGTGAGCATTAGCGACCTGTTGAGTCGGCAGGCGACACAAAGCAACGCCGGCAGGATCGGCATTGAGCGGCCTCCATGGTAAAATCCTGCTTGAACCTGGCAGGAAGGGGAATCAACCCGGCCTGGATGATGCCGCTGCCGGCGGTGAACACGTGGGCGGTTACCACATGGAAATATTCTCTGACGGGCGGTTCCTGGCGCCGTTGAAGGATCATGATAGGTGGACACATCCAGGTCCACCGCTAGCGGATAACCTCCGTAAGTCAGGCTGCTGTCCCCGGTAAATTGCCACGAGCCGGCATAAGAAACTCCGGTGTCCGCCAGGCTGAGAGTGGATGACGGCAGATTGTCTCCGGCGTAATGCGCCACCCAGAATGCGGCACCGGAAGGACGCTCCTGATCTGGTCGGCGTTTTTCGTGTTGCAGTAAATCCCGACGCCATACCCCTTGCCTTTAATCTCCCTGGCCCAGGATGTGACATAGTTCATGTAACTGGCTGGTCAACGGCAACCCGGTTTCGACGTCCAGGTAGATGGTGGTATTGAGCGGAAAGGCATTGTAAACTGCCAGGCTTACAGCCTCATCGGCATCTGCGAGTACCGGTCGGAGCGTCCAGGTGCTCGCTGTCCGCCTGGCGTCCGACGTAGATGGGCAGCAGCCCCCATCCCTGGTTGACCAGCGTCTGCCTCTTGGACATAAAGCTCGTATCCGAGTGGTAGGCCGTCGGCCCGAGATAGAAGCCGGTATAACAAAACGGCGAGTCGTTCCACCATGCCTGCATCACCTGATCGCCAGGATACGGGGAGAGATCGATGCCATAGTAAACAGCGCCGCTGGTCGGGTTGGCCAATAACGCTTTTTTAGCCGCCGGTTCTTGCAGCCACAGGGTAAGCTGCGTTCCCCCGGCGGACGTGCCTGACGTATAGAAGACGTCAGGATTGACCTGCGCCACCAGACCTGGCCAGCATTGGGCTGGTGCTGGCTGATCTGCACGCTGCTGACCCCCATGGCATTGACCTGTTGCGTCCATGACTGCAGCGAGGAGTTGAGAGCAGGGCCGGCAGATATCAAAAACAAGCTGCGTGGAAGAACCGGCCGGCGTTGATGGCTGGAGGCTGAGCGGTACCGTTCCCGAGATGCTGACCGCCACGAAGTCCGAGATGGGAGTGGCCTGGACCTGGTAGATCTGCGGCGGCAGCGTGATCAGCAGCTCTCCGGGTGTGCCCTGCGTTACACGGTAGGTCAGGGGCGCCTGCGCCGCCGCAAACGAAATCTGCACCTGCGCAGTTCCGGGCGTTGTCACCGTGTTCTGCACCTGTTGTTCCGGTCGTTGTTACCGATGTAGTTCCAGGCGCTGCCACCGGAAAACTGGTAACGATCTTGTCCAGGCCGCCTGCTTCGACATCGATTTCCAATGGATTCTGGACCGCAGTGATCCCCGGTACGGTTATCAGCAGGCACTGCGGGTTGGTCTCCTCTTGATACTGGTAGGCGCCCTGCGCTCCTGTGATATCCACCGTGGTACCGGTGTTGTCTTGCTCGACCTGGACATTAAGCGTCCCCTGGGTTCGCGCTCGTTCCGGTTGCCGGAGCCGTGGTTCCGGTTGTCGGTCGTCGTTCCAGTTGCGGAGCCGTCGTCCCGGTTGTCGGAGCTTCGGTTGCGATGGTCGTCGTTCCGGTTGCCGGAGCCGTGGTCCCGGTTGTCGGACTTGGGGGGATCGTCGTTCCGGTTGCCGGAGCCGTGGTTCCGGTCGTTGGAGTTGTTGGGGCCGTTGTCCCAGTTGTCGGACTTGTCGGGGTCGACGGATTTGCCGGCTGGTAGACTTGCACGCACCAGTCGGCGACCCAGCCTGTCCCGCCCTGGTAGTCGATCTGGTACCAATCGCCTCTTTTTTCCTTTGCCTGGAGGATGTCCCCATGATGCGCCTGTCCGATGACCCGGTTACTCGTACCGGGTCCCGAGCGCACGTTGACGTAATCACCCGCCACCTGCAACTGGGTGGTCACCGGTGTGGATTGGGAAGCCAGTGCCTTGTTGATCATCACCACCGCTTCGGCGCGGCTGATTATTTTCTTCGGACGGAAAGTGCCGTCGGGGTAGCCGGACATGACCCCCCTGGCGATCAACCCGGCTATAGATGGCTTGGCCCAGGTGTCGATCTGGCCGGCATCGGAAAAACTCAGGTTCCCTTCCCCGCTCAGGTTCAACAGTTTGGCCATCATGCTGGCGGCCTCCTGGCGGTTGACCGCCTGCTGCGGCCGGAAAGTTCCATCCGGGTAGCCGGTCACAAACCCTGCCGCCAGGGCGGACTGGACATCTTTGGCATACCAGTCCTTGCTGTGCACGTCCTTGAAGGAGTTTTTACTCTGTCCGGGCGCCACCTGAAAGGCGCTATCCACCATGGAGACGAACTCCGCCCGGGTCACCCCGCCATTCGGCCTGAAGCTGCCATCGGGATAGCCCTTCACATAGCCTGCAGAGAGAGCCTTCTCGATCTCCGAGGCCGCCCAGTTGCCTTTAATATCTGTCACGCCGTTAGCGTAAGCAATGCCGTAGATAAAAAGACCCAGGCAGAAGAAAACAGAAAGGGCCGCCAGTACCTTCCCCGCTGGCAAACCCCGGGCAATGCGTCGTAAATAGGTCGACATTGAAATCACCTGCAAACATTGCTATTTTTAAAACTACGTGGTTTATTTCGACATCAAATGACATTTTCCTTCTTGACCGAGGGCAGGGGGAATGCGTGTCCCTCTTCCTTATGCGATCTTCTTCTTGAAATTGAGAACGGCAATGGTCAGGAAGATAATCGAAAAGACCAGCAGGAGGCAGACCTGGCCCACCAGGTAGGAGAAACCGATTCCCTTCAGCATGATGCCGCGAATGATCTCCAGGTAGTAAGTCAGGGGAATGGCTGCCCCGATGTAATAGATGATCCTGGGCATGGCATCGCGGGGGAACATGAAACCGGAGATCATGATGCTGGGCAGGAAGACTAATTGAGCCATCTGCATCGACTGCATCTGGTTCTTGGCAAGGTTGGAGATCATAATGCCCATGCCGAGCGAGGCGGTGATGAAAAATAATGTCAACAGGTAGAGCTGCAGCAGGCTGCCCCGGATCGGCACCCCAAAAACCAGGGTGCCGACAATCAGGGCGATGGTGATCTGGGTATAGCCCAGGACGATGTTGGGGACAACCTTGCCGATCATCAGTTCATACGACCGGATCGGGGTCACCAGGAGTTGCTCCAGTGTCCCCCGCTCCCGCTCCCGGACAATGGCCATCGCGGTCAGGTTCACCATCGTCATGGTCACAATCGCTCCCAGGAGGGCGGGGATCATGTAGTAGGCGCTGATCCCGTCCGGGTTGTACCAGGGACGCACCTCGATGTCGTAGGGCATGTTGACGACCCCTACCTTCTGAAAGATCGCCTGTTGGGACTTGAGCAGGCCGATGGTGTTGGCGGCAGCCATGGCCTGATTGGCCACCAGGTTGTCGCTGGCGTCCACGATCACCTGCACCGGCGCCGATTCCCCCCGATTCAGTTCCCTGGCGAAGTCCGGGGGAAAGATGATCCCGACCTTGGCCTGGCCGCCGTCGATCAGCCTGGTCACTTCGTCGTAACTGGTCGCCGTGTAGTTCATGTTGAAGTAGCCCGAGGCGCTAAAAGTATCGATCAGGTCGCGGCTCTCTTGCGTCAGGGACTGGTCAAAGACAACGGTGGAGATGTGCTTGACCTCGGTCTGGATGGCGTAGCCGAACAGGATCAACTGGATCATGGGCATCGCCAAGATGATTACCACCGTCAGGCGGTCCCTGCTCATCTGGATAAACTCTTTCTTGATAATAGCTAGAATCCTGTTCATCCGTCTCCCCTTCCTGCTCGATGCTTGAATTTCTACATCTATGTTCGACTATCTTTGAACCTTGTCACCGGCTGCTCCTGTATCTGCCCTGCTCTTTCTGGCCAGAGCGATGAAGACATCCTCCAGGCTGGGGGTGATCGGTCTTGGTTCCACTCCGGTGAAAGCCCGCAGGGCGGCCAGGCCGATGGCTCCTTCAGGATCACGTGCAGCATCGCCCCGTGCAGGCTGCACTCCCTGACGTAGGACTGGCTCTCGATACCGGCGACCCTGGCCATGGCGTCCGGCAGTTCCAGCTCCACCAGGAATCCGTTCAGGGAGGTCGCCTTCAGGGTGTCGGGGGTATCCAACGCCAGCAGCCGCCCCCCGGAGAAGAAGGCGATCCGGCCACAGCGCTCGGCCTCATCCATGAAGTGGGTGGCGACGATGACCGTGACGCCGGTGCCGGCCAGGTTCTGGATGATGTTGAAAAAGGTCTGCCGCCCGGTGGGACTGACCCCGCTGGTCGGCTCGTCCAGGAAGACGATGGAAGGGCGGCTGATGATGGCGCACCCCAGGGCCAGCCGCTGCCTCCCGCCGCTGCTGAGGTTGGCGACGATGGCCCGTTCCTGGCCAGCCAGCCCGGCCATGTCGACCATCTCTGCGATCCGGCGTCCTCGCTCCCTGGCTGGCAGTCCGTAGATGCCGGCGTAGAAGGCCAGGTTCTCCTGCACGGTGAGGTCGTTGTAGAGGCTGAACTTCTGGGACATGTAGCCGAGGCGCTGCTTGATCTGCTCGCTTTCCTTGGCCACGTCGTAACCCAGCACCCTGCCGGCGCCGGCGGTCGGCTCCAGGATGCCGCAGAGCATCCGGATGACGGTGGTCTTGCCCGCCCCGTTCGGCCCCAGGAACCCGCATACCTCTCCCCGGTTGATCTGCATGGTGACCCGGTCGACTGCCGTGAAATCGCCGAAGACCCTGGTCAAATCGCGGGTCTCGACCGCTGCCCCGGAGGACATCAGACCGCGCCCGTTCATACGGGCACCCGCCTTTCGGCCAGGGAGACAAACACGTCCTCCATCGAAGGGGGAACCTCCCGGATCGACCGGACGGCAATGCCCCTGCCGGCCAGGCGCTGCTCGATGGCCTGCCTGGCCGCCTCGGCGTCGCTCACCATCAGGTGGTACTTCTCCCCGTAAAGGGAAGCCTCAAGGACACCCGGCAGGCTGTCAAACAGCCCGAGGCCTTTGGACTCCACGCTGACCTCCAGGATGTGGTAGGGGAAGCTGCGCTTCAGGGCGAGGGGGGAGTCGACCACGGCCACCCGGCCCTGATTCATGAAGGCCACCACGCTGCAGAGATCCGCCTCATCCATGTAGGGTGTGGAAACCAGGATCGTCCTGCCTTCCTGGTTCAGCCGGTAGAGGATCATCCAGAAGTCCTTGCGGGATTCCGGGTCGACGCCGTAGGTGGGTTCATCCAGGATCAGGATCTCCGGGCGGGTGATCAGGGCGCAGGTGAGGGCGAGTTTCTGTTTCATGCCCCCGGACAGGTTATCGGCGAAGCGGTCGACAAAGGGGGCGAGCTTGGTGATGGCAAACACCTCCTCGGCGCGCTGTTTGATCATCTTCTTTGACAGTTGATACATAGCGCCAAAGAAGTCGATGTTCTCCTGGACGGTGAGGTCACCGTAAAGGCTGAAGCGCTGCGGCATGTAGCCCAGGTTTTCGAAGGCCTTCCCCGTCTGCAGTTGGCCGTCGATGAACACCCGGCCGCGGTCGGGCGTGATCAGACCGCAGACGACCCGCATCAGGGTGGTCTTGCCAGCCCCGTCGGGACCAACCAGGCCGAAGATCTCCCTCTCCCTGACGTGCAGGTTGACATCATTCAAGGCGATGTTGCCTTCAAAGGCTTTGGTAAGCCCTTCGATTCTGATCATGCGTTGCTCCTGTCTCAGTCGAAGGTGACATCGGCGGGCATCCCGGGTTTCAGGACACCGCCCTGGTTGTCGATCCTGATCTTGACCCCGAAGACCACGTTCGCCCGCTCCTCCTCGGTCTGGATGGTCTTCAGGGTAAACTCGCCCTGCGAGTTGATCTCCTCCACCGTTCCCGTAAAGACCTGCGGCATGCCACTGACCGTAAAGTGCGCCTGCTGCCCGAGCTTGATGCCCGGCAACTGGTCGGTGGGGATGTACACCCTGATCCAGAGGTCGTCCAGGTTCATCAGGGTGACGATCGGCGACCCCATCTGCACGAACTCCCCCTGCTCGTAGTTCTTGTCGAGCACGGTGCCGTCGATGGGAGAGATGACATTCAGGTCGCCCAGGACCGCCTGCATGGACTGGAGCACCGCCTGGGTGCGCTTCACCTCGTCCTGGGCAGCGGCGATGACGTCGGGCCGGTTGCCCGCCTGCAGCAGGCTGAGGGATGCCTGGGCGGCATCCAACTGGTCCTTGGTGAGATTGGCGGCCACCTGGTACTGGTCCAGCACATCCTGTGAGATGGCGCCCTGCTGGGCCAGTTGCTGCCTCTTGGCCAGGTCGTCCGCGGCCTTATCATAGTTGGTCTGGGCGATGTTGACATTGGCCTGGGCCTGGGCGATCTCCTGGTCCCTGGCCCCCGAGACCAGGTCGTCCAGCTTGGCCTGCGCCTCGGCAACGGCTTCGGCGTCCTGGTCCCGCTCGGCAACCAGGTCGTTGCGGGAGAGCACCGCCACCAACTGGCCCTGCTTCACCGTATCCCCCTCCTCGATGGAAAGGGTCTCGATGGTGCCCGAATTCTTGGCGCTGAGGTTTACCTCGGTACCCTCGATGGTGCCGGTGGCCTGAATCGCCCCGGTCTTGCCGGCATAGTAGGTACGGTAGGCCCACCAGCCGCCGCCTGCCAACAGCAGTAAGACAACGACGATGATTACCGGCCTCCTTGACTTCACTTTCTTCCTCCTCCCCATTTCAGAGGTCAGGGGCAAGATGTCAGACTGATCAGGTATTCAGAATTCAGTAGTCAGAATTCTTCAAGACGACAAACCGTTCTCTCATTCTGACTCCTGACTCCCGAGTACGACAAACCGTTCTCTCATTCTGACTCCTGACTCCTGACTCCTGAGTACTCGTATTTTATCCGACATCCGTTTTCCTGTTTCCGACTTCTGAATTCAGCAGGCCATGAAAATACAACTGCATGGTGTGGTTAAAAAATACATCCAAACCCTCCGGCGAATAGCCACCGTCCCCGATCAGATGTTCCAGCACCGGGCGCCCGATAAAGTAGAAAAGCAGCATGCTCAACAGGGAGAGCACACCCAGGGACGGATCCAGAGGACGGAATGTCCCCTCTTCCATGCCGCACTCGATGACCTTGCGCGCGGTTAAAAAAGCAGGTTGTAAGAAATTGTCGGCCAAAGCCGGGAGATTGGGGCCACCCCGGGCCAGCTCGTAATACATGAGCTTGATGGAGCCCTGGTTTCCCTCCAGGAAATGCAAATACATACTTGCCAACTCCCGGAGCACTACCTCGGAGGGCCTGCCCTCGCCCCGACCGGTTATCTCCTGCACTCGCTGCAGCAAGCACCCGAAAACGGATTCCAGCACCTGGCGGTAGAGACCGTCCTTGTCCTGGAAGTAGTAGTAGATCAGGGCGCTGTTGACCCCGGCAACCTCGGCGATCTCCCTGATGGAAACGGCATCGAACCCCTTGTCTGTGAAGAGATCCCGGCTGGCGTCAAGGATGCGCTCCCGTGCTCCCGGTTCGTGGCTGCTCGTATGGCCGTCCGGCTGCTCCTTACCATTTGCCTCCCTAGTCACGTTGCTCACCTTATTTTAATTAATCGTTCAATTAATCACACTTATATTTTACTTCCTCTGGCTTCCTGGATCAACAATAAATACAAAAATAAAAAAGAACCCACCCCTTGAGGTGGGATGACACCAATAGCATGGCCGGGCATTACCACACAAATCACCTTTCCCAAGACTATCTAATGCCCCCGCTCTGAAGCGGTGGGATAAGAGCCGTATTCGCTAACGCCTCTTATGTTAACTGTTTCTAAGCTTCAGTGGGGGAAAGCCAATCCCCCACTGAGGAGCCAAGACTCAGGTTCACAATTCCTCACCCCGTGGGGAGTCCTGTCCCGTCTTGGGCAAAGACAGCCCGCAGGGGGTTGGCGCTGCTCCCCATCAGGCCGAGTAGGCTTACGGTATAGGTGGTACCTAGCGCCAAGGTAAGCGAAGGCAGGGTCATGATGACCTGGGTGGTCCCGGCCGGGACCACCTGCAGCGCATAGGTGCCCGGGCTCAGGGCAACGTATCCGGTACGGGCGTTAGCTCCGATATTGCCAAAGAGCACAGTGCCGTCCGGTAGGATAACATCCACCTTTGGGGAGTTGGGCGAGAGGTTCACGAACCTGAGATAGCTCTGCCCGGGACTTATGGCCGGCAGTAACTCCGGAAGGGGCAGCATGGTTGCGCCGCCGGGATAGCCGCCGAGGGCGAACGTGTAGATACCTCCCGGGACTAGGGTATAGCTGGTGCTGACAAGCGGATTGACCAGGGTTCCTGCCGGATACAACGAGAGCTGATTGAGGCCGTCCGGAAAATACATGTAATTAGAGAGTGCTCCGTAAGGAATATTGGAGTACAACCGTGCCCCGCCGGCATAGACGTCGAAGCTTCCGGCGCCCGGAGACCCATGCATGAATCGAGCGTAAGCCATTAAAGCCACCACCTCATATGTTTAATAGCCCGGCTCTCCGGCATTAATGAGGCGCTTCTGCTGAATCCGTTTTTATATGCGGGACTGTTAAAAAAGCTAACAGGTTGCTTTAGGGCCGGGCAAATTCAATATAGTATATGTGTCGTTAACAGAAAATGGTCATCCTGGCTATTTGAGTTGTGAGAGGTGGGAGGTTGCTCGCCTCTCAGGCTGCAGGGAGCCAACAAGTAAACCTGCTGCCCTGACCCACCTCGCTGGCCACCTCGATCCGGCCGCCGTGCTCAGTGGCGATCCAGCGGGCGATAGCCAGGCCCAGGCCGGAACCGCCGCTCGCTTGGTTGCCGCCCTGGTAGAAGCGGTCGAAGATATGCTTCATGTCCTGGGGGGCAATCCCGGCCCAGTGTCGGCGACCTCGATCCCCCACCAGTCCATCCTGATGCAGCCCGGTCATAGTGACCAGGCCGCCGGGCGGTGTAAACTTGAAAGCGTTATCCAGCAGGATCAGCAACAGTTGCTTCAGATAATCCTCGCTGCCGATAACCACCGCCTGATCCAGCAGTTCCAGGCGTTCAGTCTGAAAACCGGCCTCTCCCAACAGTGGCGCCTGTCTTGCCTCAGCCTGAACCACCTCGCCCAACTGCACCGGGCCCTTCTCGATGTGGCGCCCGGCCTCGGCCCGGGCCAGGACGAGCAGGTTGTGCACCAGCCGAACCATGCGTCCGCACTCAGAGGCCGCGTCCCCCAGGATCTCCTTCTGCTCCGGGTCACTGACGGTATCCCAACGCTGCAGCAGTTCCAGGTTGCCCCGGATGGTGGTCAGGGGCGTCCGCAGTTCGTGGCTGACGTCGGCCACGAAGCGCAACTGGGATTTGTAGGCATCTTCCAGGGAAGCACCGGGCTGCGGCCAGGCGTTCCAGCATCTTGTTAAAGGTCGAGGCCAACCGCCCGATCTCGTCCGGCGGGCCCTGGTGCTCCACCCGCTTGCCCAGGTCCTGGGTCTCGCTGATGTGGGCGGCCACGTTGGTCACATGCTCCACCGGCGCCAGGGCAACCCGCGCCAGGACGGATCCCAGGCCGGCGGACAGCACCAGGATGATCAGGCAGAACACGCCCAGGAACTGTGCCAGACGGGCAACGAGCAGGCTCTGCATCTGCTGGGAGCGCCCTACCTGGAGCACGCCGGCAAACTGTCCCTGCACCATGATCGGGAAGTTGTAGATCCTGAGGTTCTCTCCCTCCGTCTCCGCGTTGCTGAAGTAGGGGCTGCCGCCACTGGCCGCCTTGATGGTCCGGTCATCGTGGGGCAGGGACTGCCCTCCGAGGTTCAGGGACTTGGTCGCCACGTTTCCCTTGGCGTCGATCACCTGGAGATAGACCCAGGGGCTGGAAAAAACATTGACGTCCGGCAGGACGATATGCAGGTGAAGGGGATCGTTAATGACCTGAAAGCCACTGCTCACATGCAGAGCAGTGTCCACGATCATGCGGTCGGTCTGCTGCTCCATGTAGCGATTGGCCAGGCTGTACAGGCCAAAGACGAACAGGAACAGGCACAGGGCCAGCACACCGGTGTAGTATAGGGTCAGGCGCATTCTCAGGGACATCTGCGGCCACCTCAATCCTTCAGCACGTAACCGACCCCGCGCACCGTGTGCAGCAAGCGCTTTTCGCCGTCGCTCTCCATCTTGCTGCGCAGGTAGCCGATGTACACCTCGAGGACGTTGGATTCCCCGCTGTAATCGTAGCCCCAGATCCGCTCCATGATCTCTTCGCGGGCCAGCACCCGGTAAGCGTTGGTCAGAAACAGGTGCAGCAACTCGTACTCCTTGTTGGTGATGTCCAGCAGCCGCCCGCCGCGCCGCACCTCCCGGCGGACCGGGTCGAGGCTGAGATCTTCGAAAGCCAGGGTCTTGTCGGCCTCGGCCACATTGCGGCGCAGCAAGGCGCGTACCCGGGCCAGCATTTCCTCCAGGGAAAAGGGCTTCACCAGGTAATCATCGGCGCCGCTGTCCAGCCCCCGGATCTTATCGGAGACCTCATCCCGGGCAGTCAGCAGCATGATCAGGATATTCCCGCCACTCCGGAGGCGGCGGCAAACCTCCAGTCCGTCGATCCCGGGCATCATAATGTCCAGGATCACCAGATCAGGCTTGATCGCCTCGGCGATCTCCATGGCATCCAACCCGTTGTGGGCCTCCCGTACCCGGTAGCCGGCATAGTCCAGGCTGCGACGCAGCATGGTGGTGATCTTGGCATCATCGTCGACGACTAGAACCAAGGGTTTCAAGCGCATCCCTCCGTTGGCGCCCTTTGGGCTGGGCAACCTCATATTTTAATTATGACAAAAGTCCGGGTCCAGGGCAAGATACCTCTAACTATTAACATTATTTAGACATTAACACTATTTAGCTGTTGACAGTCTCTATTAATAGTGTAAATTAATATATGTGCCTTATGATCATAAGATTTTTCTAATAATTTCTTAATAATCTCAGGAATTGCACCGGGGAGAGGAGCATTCCTTTGGCTATTATCGCAAAAACCGTCAAGCTGGGCACAATTGCTGCTGCCGATTTTTACCGGAGGAAGTTGGAGGCGGATCTCTGCCTGGCCGGCCGGATCAACCGGGAATTGCTGCAGCAGATCCTGTCTGTTCAATCAGGGTACGGAGTATGGGCAATATTACCGCTTTGACCGGATCACCGCCCGGAATCCTACAAGAAAGATGTGCCCCTGACCGTATACGAAGATTACCTGCCGTATATCGGCCGGATCGCCGCCGGGGAGAGCAACCTCTTGACAGTCGAGCCGGTCAATTATTTCAGCCTGACATCGGGCACCACCGGCAAGCAAAAGATGATCCCCATGACCGCCAGGGCCGGACGCGCCCTTTCCGGACACATTGACCTGCTGCCCCAGGGCATCCTGTTCCATGCCATCCCCGCCTCCCGAAGTTTTTACCGGGGCTTGACCATCATGAACACGATCACATCCGGCGCCGGCAACGGAAAACTGCCCACCAGGGCGGGAACCTTCGGCGGCATCCAGTCGCACAAGCGGATCATGCCCCATCTCTGGACTTCGCCCCCAGCGATCATGGAGGTGCCCCACCAGCGGAGCGCCAACTACCTGCACCTGCTGTTCGCCCTGAAGGAGCGAGAGCTGATGTACATCAGCTCCCCTTTCTCCTCAGCGGTGGCCGACCTGTTCCGGTTGCTGGAGGAGGAGTGGCCGCAATTGGTACAGGACCTGGCTGCAGGCCGGATCAGCACTGAACGGACCTCTCGCCCCGAGGCTCAGGCAGGAGCTGGAGCGGAAACTCGGCCGCAATCCTGAACGCGCCCGGGAACTGGCGGTGGAGTTCAACCTGGGCCTCGATGGCGTCGCCCGGCGCATCTGGCCGCACCTCCTGTACGTCAACTGCGTGGCCGGGGGCAGCTTCAGCATCTACGCCCAGCAACTGCGCCAATACATCGGCGACTTGCCGATCTATTCAGGCCTGTACGGAGCGGCCGAGGCGCTGGTGGGAATCAGCCTGCGGCCCGGAGAGACTGCCTATGCGGTAACCCCCCGGACCGCCTACCACGAATTCATCCCCCTCGGCCAGGTCGGCGAGGACCAGCCGCAGGCGCTGGACCTGGATCAGCTCAACAAGGGAGAATGTTACGAAGTGGCGGTGACCAACCTCGCCGGACTCTATCGCTACCGCCTGGGAGACATCATCAAGGTGGTAGATTACCACCACGAAAGCCCGGTCATCGAGTTCCTCTACCGGCGCGGCCAGTTGATCAACCTGGTGGGAGAGAAGACCTCGGAGGAGACGGTCAGCAACGCCGTCTACGGGGTGATGCAGGAGTGGGGCGCAAAACTGGTGGACTTCACCACCATGGTGGACTACGAGGCCTACCCGTGCCGGTACATCTTCTACGTGGAGACCGCGCACCCGGATCGGGACCAGGTGGGCTGCGGCGAAACATTGCTGGAGGATACGCTATACCGGACCAACCTGCGCTACCGTTCCGTCCGCCAGACCGATCGGCTGGGGCAGTTAGCGCTGCGGGTGGTACGACCGGGTACCTTTGAAAAGCTGAAGAAAGTGCTGATCGCCAGGGGAGCCTCAGCCTGCCAGGTAAAGATCCCCCGGGTGATCAGAGACCGGGAACTGGCTTCGCTGCTGACGGCCAATGCTCTCTATCCTGCAAGCGACGCCCGGTTAGCGATGTGAACTTGCCTGGGTATTCAGAAGTCAGAATTTTCTGACTTCTGACTTCTGAGTTGTTGTCAGCCGGTTCTCTCATTATGACTCACTGTCTCCTGACTCCTGAGTAGGTTCATCTTCATTTATGGTCGTGATCGTGGTGGTGGTGATCGTGGACATGGTCATGCCCATGGGTGTGACTATGGTCGTGGTCGTGATCGTGATCGTGGTGATGAACGTGGACCTGCTCCTCCTGGGGCACAGGGGCGCCCACGGCGCAGATCACCCAGCCGACCACAGCCGAGCGGGCGCTCATGTACACGCCTCCCAGAGTGCGCCGCTCCACAAACCCCTGGATCTGCTCCCTGACAGCAGGAGTCACCTCCAGGTAGGGATAGACGGAGTCCTCAAGCTCCGCCTGAGCCTCGCCAGGTGTTAACTGGCGCAGGGAGAAGTTGTGCTCTGTCTCCAGGTCCGGGTAGTAACCGGAGGCGTACAGCCAGTGATAGGCATAGAAGGATCCAGGGCACCAGTCGGGCATCTCGCCCAGGCCAAGTTCCTGCCACAACTCCCGCCACCCCGGGTCGTCCCGCCGCAGGTGATCCCCCGCCATGAACACCCCCCGGCAGGCAGCCAACATCTTCTTCAGGTTGGCCACCCCGTTGAAAGCAGGCGTATTCAGGGCCAGCACCGTATCAAAAGCGCCGCGCCAACCGGCCTGGTCCAGGTCTACCTCCTCCCAGGCCTGTTGCGCCGTCACGATATTGTCCAGCTCCGCTTCGGCGGCGCGTCTTTTCAAGACCTCCAACATCTCCGCCGCCGGGTCCAGGGCGACCACCTGGCGCACCCGCCGGGCGAGGGGAACGGCGTAGTTCCCCGGGCCGGCGCCGATGTCCAGCACCCGGGAGTCCCTCTTCAGGGCATCCTTATGCCCCAACATGTGGACGACCTTCGTGATCCGCTCTACGACGCCGCCTTCCTGGGTCTGGGCGGTAAACCGGGCGGCGCGCCGGTTCCAATACTCGCTGCCCGCCCGTCCGGGCTGCTGCCGGTGATGCAGGGACTGCTCCCAGGCAGCCTGCCAGGCCTCCTCCAGAACTCCGGGTCACGCCAGGCACCGGCCAGTTGTTTACCCATCTCGAAGTTCATCTTCCCGACCTCCCTGTACCTATCATATCTGCAGCCGGCGGCAGTGGCCGCCAGCGCCAACGCCTTTCAGAAATAGCCGTCTTTTGAACGATGGGTTCCGGAAGTCACTCCTTTCCCACATTGCAAAGGTCGACCAACTCTCCCCCGGTGATCACCAGCAGTTGCTCCACGGTCACCGGGGCCGCAGAGCGCGGGCTGCCGGCAGCGATGTAGACCACCGGAAAGCGGTTCATACTGTTGTCGATCAGGAGACGCACCGGCTGAGGCAGGGCAAAGGGGCAGACCCCGCCGGGCGGAAAGCCGGTGATGGCCATGGTAGCCTCGGCATCCGGCATCTTTACCTTGCCGGTCACCCCCAGGTACTGCTTCAGCCGGCTCTGGCTCACCCTGGCATCGCCGCTGGTGACAACCATCACCGCCTGGTCACCGACCAGTAAAAGCACCGACTTGGCGATCTGCCCGACTTCCACGCCCACTGCCCGGGCGGCCTGTTCCGCCGTTCTGGTGCTCTCCTCAAACTCATTGACCTGGATCCCATATGGAAACCGGGCCAGGTACTGGCGCACACGCTCAACCGGATTCAATCCAACCACTCCAACAACGTATTAGGCCGTAGCAACTGCTTGACCTGCACACATTTTATCATAAGCGATGCAAGTTATGCGGCAAGAAGGGCAATAATAACAGGGTGAAACGAAACTGATAAGGAGGAATTCTGGTTGCAAGGAACGGTAAAGTGGTTTAACGACGGAAAAGGCTATGGGTTTATCGAGAGCGATAACGGAAACGATGTCTTCGTCCACTTCTCGGCAATCCAGGGCGAGGGTTTCAAGAGTTTGAGCGAGGGCCAGCGAGTGAAGTTCGAGACCACCACGGGGCCGCGCGGCCAGCAGGCGTCGAACGTCGAGCTGCTGTGACGGCCCCCAATCCCCTAAGGCTTCCCAGTTCATTGAACCGGCCTGTGCCAGGCTATCCCTGATGGTCTCGCCCAGGCCTGATCTTTGTAGAATATTGATTGCCGCCTTGACATCCCGTGGATGCTCAGGCCACAATGAGCGTAATTGTGCCATCTCTCGGAGAGCTTCTTCGGGACGATGGCACAACACTCTGAGCACATCTCCCTGCCCCACCCACCGGCCTTTACCGAGGGCTACCCGCTCTAATGCCCCCGAAGATCTCCGCCCTGTCTGCGGGGCCTTGTATACCCATCCCAAAAAATACCTTGCTATAGAGAGGAGAAACAACCTATGACAGCCGAATTATACTTGAGTAAACAGTGATCTGAACTGGGATGGCCCCATAGGCCATCTATGGGGGAGAGGCAATTATGATTATTACACACCCGCCCAAACGGCCCCTCGGCATAATTGATGTTTTAGTAATGATCTTTATTTTCTCTCTGCTTTATTCAGTGCTCAATCTCACTGCAGGCATGAAAGTACCTTTTTCCCCGGGACAAGTCATTGTTATATCGCTTAATCCTTGGAATCTTCCTTATTATGCAGGACGCTCCCTACTCCGTATGTTCATCGCTTATGGAGCATCATTATTATTCACATTCATCTACGGCTACCTGGCCGCAAAGAACCATACGGCGGAAAAAGTTCTTATCCCTTTGCTGGATATACTGCAATCTGTTCCTGTGCTTGGCTTTTTATCCATTACCATCGTCGGGTTTATGGCTCTATTCCCAGGAAGTCTCCTGGGCGTTGAACTCGCTTCTATTTTCGCAATCTTTACCGCCCAAGCCTGGAACATGACTTTTAGCTTTTACCACTCGCTAATCACGATACCGGAAGATTTAAAAGAAGCCGCCGACGTATTGAGGCTAAACGCCTGGCAGCGCTTTGTCCGCCTCGAAGTTCCCTTTTCGATGATTGGACTTGTCTGGAATAGCATGATGTCGTTTGGAGGGGCCTGGTTCTTCCTTGCAGCCAGCGAAGCCATATCGGTTTTGGGGAAAAACATTGTCCTCCCCGGTATTGGATCTTATCTTGCTACGGCGATTGCAGCCGGTGATATCAAAGCGGTTCTTTATTCCATGGCTACGATGATTATTATGATCATCATAGTAGATCAACTTTTCTGGCGGCCTTTGGTTGTGTGGTCACAAATATTTAAAATGGAACAGACCGAGGCAACTATCGCACCCACATCTTTCGTGCATGACCTCCTTCAGGGTTCCACCATCATTAAATACATTAGCACTTATATATTGAGTCCGCCGGGAAAACTACTTGGACAAGCTATAAATGCGCTGGCGGTCAATGCGGTAAAAGCATCAAAAACTGTGCACAGGGCCGGTTACGATAAAATTACTTCAATTGTCACATCATCGCTTATCGCACTTGTTTTTGTGATTCTGATTGTCTCCCCAATCCGGCAAGGCTATGCATTGGTGGCCAAATACTCCTGGGAGCAACTGTTGCAGATCGCCGAGCTGGGTTTTTTCACTCTCTGCCGCGTCCTGGCAGCAATCTGCATCGGGGCACTATGGACAATTCCGGTAGGAGTGTGGATAGGGCTTAATCCAAGAATATCTAAGGTAATGCAGCCCATTATCCAGATTGCAGCCTCATTTCCCGCCAACATGCTGTTTCCCTTTGTCACGGTATTGTTTTTGGAATTCCATTTTAATTTTCAGTACGGCTCTATCCTGCTCATGCTCTTAGGCACCCAATGGTACATCCTGTTTAATGTCATTGCCGGAGCCATGGCTATTCCGAACGATCTGCAAGAAGCCGGGTTGATTTATAAGCTCAGAGGCTGGCACAAATGGAAAACGTTAATACTGCCAGGCATATTTGCCCCTCTAGTAACCGGATGCCTTACCGCGGCAGGAGGCGCCTGGAACGCCAGCATCGTCGCCGAACTGGTAGCCTGGAAAGGCACAACACTTCAAGCCACCGGCCTGGGCGCTTTCATCGATAAGGCGACGGCGCAGGGTGACTGGGCTGGCATCATTTGGGGTATTACAGTCATGTCCCTGATCGTCGTTACTGTCAACCGGTTGTTATGGCGGCGTCTGTACCAACTGGCGGAAACAAAATATCATTTGGATTGACGGGAGAGGCGTATATTATGTCCGAGACGCTCATCGAAGTTCAAGATGTGTATAAAGATTTCGAGATTCGTACCGGCACGACAACGACCGTTTTGGAAGACATCAAACTCGATGTCAGCGAAGGCGAATTCCTTGCAATTTTAGGTCCTTCCGGCGCCGGCAAATCGACTCTGTTGCGCATTATCGCCGGACTCTTGCCAGCCTCAAAAGGGAAGGTTCTCTATAGGGGACAACCATTTGAGGGAGTAAATCCTGGAATCGCGTTTGTGTTTCAATCGTTCGCCCTGTTTCCCTGGCTGACTGTGCTGGAAAATATCCTGCTGGGGCTGGAATCCAGCCACATTCCCGATGCTGAAAAGCATGCCAAGGCTCAAACGGTCATCGATATGGTTGGTTTGATTGGCTTTGAAAACGCCTATCCCAAGGAAATATCCGGCGGCATGCGACAGCGGGTTGGAATGGGCAGAGCGCTTGTAAGCAATCCAGATGTCCTGTTGATGGATGAACCCTTTTCAGCCCTAGACGTCTTAACCGCAGAAAATCTTCGTTCGGGACCTGATGAAGCTATGGCTGGAGAAAAAAATCCCTACGAAAGCGATAATCCTGGTGACACATGGTATCGAAGAAGCTGTATTTATGGCAGACCGGGCAATTATCCTGTCCACGGGGCCTGCCCGGATCATCCAAGACATGCCGATTGAGATCCCACGGCCACGGGACAGAAAATCACCTGCTTTTCTCGATCTGGTTGACAAAATTTATAACCTGCTGATGCACAAGGGGGCTGAAGTGACCCCGCCGAGCAAGGCTAAGGAAAAAGAACTTCTTACTATTCCCCCGGTACCTGTCGGCGCCTTGAGCGGTTTTTTGGAGTTGCTCACCGATCTTAACGAAAAAACCGACCTCTACAAGTTAGCCGGCCGCTTCGGCATGGACATAAAAGAATTTTTCCCGATTGTTGAAGTCGCAACGTTACTGGGGATGGCTAAAGTGGTTGAGGGAGATCTCGAGCTAACACCGGTTGGACTCCAGTTTGCCCATGCTTCGACGCACAAACGTAAAGAACTTTTAAAAGCCCAGCTTCTGGCAAATGTACCTTTTCTCGGCCAAATGCTTGAAGTTATTGAATCCAAGGCCAATAAGCGCATGAACATCGAATTTTTTGAAGAAATCATAAGGCAGTCTTTTAGTGAAGCAGATGCCAAAAAAGAACTTACAGTGTTTTTAAGCTGGGGACGCTATGTCGAATTATTTAAATACGATAAGCATAAGAAGGAAGTATATATACCCGTTTTTGACAAGCCGCGAATACCTTGATAAATCGGCATTTATGAGGATTTTGCAACGGTACTCCGATTGCAGCCGCAATACCGCCTCCGGCAGGGTGTATTTCGTGAAGAGATTCCGGCCGGAGTTTGCGAGGCCCTGACCATCGCCTCGGTGACCGGGGGTCATGGCCACGCCGGGAGGGATTTTCATGACCCAGCGCTGTCTCAAGGTTCAACTAGATCTGATAGAAGAACCGCTTACACGTCTACTTCTTCGAGGCTGGAGATCTCGCAGCAGCGGGGAAGGGCGTTCAGAAACCAGCGGCCGTACCACTTGGTCCGGATACGGAGATCCAGGATGGCCACCAGACCCCGGTCATGCTGCGTCCGGATCAGCCGGCCGAAACCCTGTTTCAACCGCAACACCGCCTCCGGCAGGGTGTAGCTCGTGAAGGCATTCCGGCCGGAGTTTTCGATTGCCCTGACCATCGCCTCGGTGACCGGGTCATCCGGCACCGCAAAGGGCAGTTTGACCAGGATCACGCAGGCCAGGGCCTCTCCCTGTACGTCCACCCCCTCCCAGAAGGAAGCAGTGGCAAACAGCACCGAGTGTTTGTCCTCACGGAACGCCGAGAGCAGCTTCTGCTTGGGCAGGTCGCCCTGCCGGAGCACCCGCCAGGGCAGCCGGTCCGCCAGCAGGCCGTAGACCTCGTTCATGCCCCTGTATGACGTGAACAGCACAAAAGCGCGCCCGTCGGTGCTCCTCAAAATGGACTCGACCACCGGCGCCACCCGGAGGTGGAAGTCCGGCTGCCGCGGGTCCGGCAAGTCCGGTGGCACGTAGAACAGGCACTGCCTGGCAAAGTTGAAGGGAGAAGGCAGGGAGGCCTCGAGAGCCGATGTGCAGCCGACGGCGTTTTTCAGGTAGTCGAAGCTGCCGGCGACGCTGATCGTGGCCGAGGTCATGACCACGCTGGAGATCTCCCCGTTCTCAAACAGGGTTTGAGAAAGGTGAGCAGAAATGTCGAGATGAGTGGCATGCAGCGTCACCAACTGACGCCGGACGCCCTGGTTTTTCTCCACCCAGAACACCTTGTTGTCGTCGCTGGCGTCCAGGATCTCCCGGAGATCGCTGCCGTAGCGGTCCAGGCAGCCCAGCAGGGCCTCCTCCCGCTCTCCGATCAGGTCTGCGGCGAAGCTGGTTTTCACCAGCGCCACCGCCTTCAACAGGTTCTCTCCCAGCGACCTCAACCTGTCGCTGTCCGGCAGCAGAAACCGCCCCGGCTCCCCGCTACCGCCGGGGGCATTCTCTGCCACCGCTGTGAAGAACTCGTTGTTGATACCAAGGGCGCTGTTCACCACATCCAGGTTGCAGCCGTCCAGTCGACGTACCTGGAACAGCAGCACCGGCAGCCTCAGACTGGAGACCATGGTGCTCATGCTCTGGCGGGCAATATCCTCCACGTGGTGCGCCTCGTCCAGCACCACCGACCGGTATTCGGGCAGCAGGAAGGCCCTCCCGCCGCTGGCGGTGCGCACGTTCAGATCGGTGAAGAACAGGGCGTGGTTGCAGACGATCAGCCCGGCGTCCTGCAGGTTCGCCCGGGCCCTGACAAAGAAGCAGTCCCGGTAGAAGAAGCACTTCCTCCCGGGGCAGCCGTCATCCGGGCTGACCCGGCTCCATAGTTCGCTCGGGTTGAAATCCAGTTCCGCCCGGTCGCCGGTAGCGGTGTGCTCCGCCCAGGCCAGCAGCCGCTCGGAACTGGTCCGCCTCGAACAGGGACGGGGACTCCATCTCCTCCCGGAAGCGCAGAAGGCAGAGGTAGTTGCTCTTCCCCTTAGCCAGTTGTGCCCGGAAATCTAAACCCAGGGCCTGCTCCAGGAAGGGGATGTCCTTGTGGATTAGTTGCTCCTGCAGGGTGATGGTGCCGGTGCTGACCACCCCGGCCCGTCGGACGGCGCCCCGGCCAGGCGCCGCTTCCAGGTAGGGCCAGGGGAACCAGGTAGGCGAAGCTCTTCCCGGTGCCGGTGCCGGCCTCCACCAGGGCGTGCCGCTCCTCCCGCAATGCCTGCTCGACCAGCAGGGCCATCTCGATCTGCTGCTCCCTGACCTCGTAATCGGGTATTCGCTCCGGGAGCACTTCCCGGAACACCTGCTCAACTGATGTTACGTGAGGTCACCTCTCATCATTCATCCAGGCATGCCCTCTCCCAGGCCCAATTTCCTCCGTTAATCTTCATCATCCAGCACCGGTCGCGACCAGGGAACGCCGCTGATCTCCTCCAGCCAACCGGTCAGTTCGGCGATCTCCACGGCCACCGCTGACGGGGCCGGCCCTCCGGGCAGGTTGCGCCGGGCAACACAGGCCTCGATAGAGATGTACTCGTAGACGTCCGAGCCAAAGGCCGGCGAGAAAGAATTGTACTCCTTGAGGGACAGGTCCTCCAGGCGCTTTCCCTTGCTGATGCAGTATCGCACCACCTGCCCGGCGATGTGGTGGGCGTCCCGGAAGCTGACATCGTGCCAGGCCAGGTAGTCCGCCAGGTCGGTAGCGTTGGTGAAGTCCCCGCCGGCGGCCGTCCGCATGCGCCCCTCGTTTACCTGCAGCGTCTCCACCAGCGGGATCATGATCTCCAGGCAGCCCCGCACGGTATCGACGGTGTCGAAGACCGCCTCCTTGTCCTCCTGGAGGTCCTTGTTGTAGGCCAGAGGCAGCCCCTTGATCGTTGTTAGCATCCCCAACAGGCGCCCGTACACCCGGCCAGCCTTGCCCCGCACCAGTTCCGGCACGTCCGGGTTCTTCTTCTGGGGCATGATGCTGCTCCCGGTGGTGTAGGCGTCATCCAGGGTAACGAAGCCGAACTCGCTGCTCGACCAGAGGATCAGTTCCTCGGCAAATCGGCTCAGGTGGGTCATGATCAGGGAGGCGACGAAGATGAACTCCGCCGCGAAGTCCCGGTCAGAGACCGCGTCCAGGCTGTTGCCGGTAATATCCCTAAAAGCCAGTCTGCGGGCAGTATATGCCCGGTCGATGGGGAAGGTCGTCCCGGCCAGCGCCCCCGCCCCCAGCGGGCAGACATCAGTGCGCTTGTAGCAGTCCCGCAGCCGGTCGTAATCCCGCCGCAGCATCTCGCAATAGGCCAGCAGGTGGTGAGCGAAGGTGATCGGCTGCGCCCGCTGCAGATGGGTATAGCCGGGCATGATCGTCTCCCTGTGCTCCCGGGCGCGGCGCGTCAGCGCCCAGATCAACTCCGGCAGCAGGCTGCCCAGCGACTCGATCTCATCCTTGAGGTAGAGGCGCAGGTCGGTGGCCACCTGGTCGTTGCGGCTGCGGGCGGTGTGTAGCTTCTTCCCCGCCTCGCCGATCCGCTCCACCAGGCAGGCCTCGATGAAGGAGTGGATGTCCTCCGCCCCGGGGTCGAACTTCAGCGTCCCCTTTTCAATGTCGTCCCGGATCTGCTCCAGCCCCCGGACAATCTCATCCGCCTCATCCAGGTCGATGATCTCCTGGCGCCCCAGCATCCGGGCATGGGCGATCGACCCCCTGATATCCTGGCGCCACAGCCGCGCATCAAAGACAAGGGAGTTCAGGAACTCCTCCGCCTCCCCCGCCGTCTCTTTTTCAAACCTGCCGCCCCAGAGCTTGTTCAATCCAGGTCCTCCTAATTGCAGTGATGAATGATGGACTCTCATTACTCATTACTTACTTGTCATGTACTGCCTTTACTTTTTCTACAGATACGCAGGGATTTCCTCGTACGACAAACCTCCATAAGTAATCTCTCGCCTCTCCGGCATAGTCAATATTGATCCTGGGAGTGGCCAGAATGTCCTGGTCAGAAATTCTTGTCCCGTCGTCGAGCAGATACAGGCAACCGGAGCACAGGTTTGACCCGTATTGCTTCCTTGTGATCGCCATCGCCTGGCACAGCCGGCCGGGCCCGCTCGCCAATTTAGACAGGTGATCCGGCCTGATACCGGCAATATTCCGCCGCCTGGCCATCAGACTCCAGATCGGCAACCGGATCCAGCGCCCTGACCAGCACCACCTCCGGCCTGCCCGGCGCCTGGGTGACAATGTTGAAACAGTAGTACATGCCATAGATCTGGAAGATATAGGCATAGCCCCCGGGGCCGTACTGGATCTCGGTGCGCTTGCTGCGCCGGTTGTTATACGAATGGGCGGCCCGGTCACCCGGCCCGATGTAGGCCTCCACCTCGACGATCCGACCTGCCGTCACGCCGTCCGGAGCCTCATGCACCAAGAGCTTGCCCAGCAGTTCGCGGGCCACCGGCAGCGTCTCCCTCTGGTAAAACTCCGGCTGCAACCTCTTCAAGCGCCTTTCAGCCTCTCCCTGTTTAATGGTTACGCCTCAATCACGTATGTTCATCCACATTCAACATAAATCAATATTTTCCTGCTTCATACTGCTTCAAGAAGTCCCATCCTCAGGCGGTGGGTTCAGGATGCTAAATCATCAGGTCTCAGTTCAATCCGATCGAAGTACCTTGATCGCTCTCTGAGCTTCATGCGACCTTAGATGTATGCAGAGCTGCGCAATTTTCTTCGCAAACAGGTTTCACATGGCATAACTTGCGGCCAAAATCTTCGACTTCCGCCGTCTGACATCCAGTCACGACCTGGCAACGACTCACCGTATTTGGGCAGCAGCAAGCGTTGCCGGCCACATTCACCATAGATACATCCTGACTTCCGCACCCGGTTCATATTGAGATCACTTCCACGCGCCGACTCGGATCAACGGAAGCGCCCCGTTCAAGGAGATCGATGGCCAGTTTGGCCCCTGGATCCGATGAACGCCTCGCCGTCCCCGGTGCAGACAGCAGCACCAACGGTTGTTGACCAGGACGCCCCCGCCAATCACCGGGGTGTCCCCGACCCGTCCGGGAAGCTTCAAAAAGATGCCTCCGGTACTCGATGCGGCTGCCGTCTGACCGTAATGGACGGCGACACAGCCGACCGTATCACTCGGCATTCCCGTGGAATTCGCTCCGACTCTTCCTGCCGTCCTGACAGCCTGTGACCGCTTGCCTCCAGGCCCTCCACTGCTGTTCGGCTACCGGATTGAACTCCGGCCAGCCGTTCGCCCGGGCAAACCGCAGCGCCCCGGTTCCCGCCAGCAACACGTGGGGCGTCTGCTCCATCACCTGCCGGGCTATGGAGACAGGGTGCCGAACACTCTTGATCGCAGCCACCGCCCCACACTGGCTGCTGGTACCGTCCATGATCGCGGCATCCATCTCCACCTCGCCATCCAGGTTCAGCACGGAACCGTAGCCGGCTTGAACAGCGGGTCGTCCTCCAGGAAGCTCACAGCCTGCTCCACAGCTTCACCTGTCCTTCGGCCAGGGCATGCCAACCGTCAGGGGGTAGCCTGCCGTATGGCTGCCAGGTATTCAGCCTCACACTTCGTCTCCGCACCGCCGTGCGCCATGATCATGCTCTCACCGCTCATGCGCCCCTCCTGTCTCCATGCTGTAACGAACAAATTTTCGCCGGCGCCGGCATTCCTCAATTAGTATTTTAAAAAGCCCAATTGACAAATACTAGCCATATGACAACCCCCGCTCATGGCCGACCTTGTCTGCTCCTCCCGCCATAAGAAGCATGGTCACTAAATTCAATCAATAAATTAATTTTATTAATACTATATATTGACATTATTAAACACATATATTAATATATGAACATAACGCAGTATCTTTTTAGAAAGGATGGTCAGTTTGGGAAGACCGATGTTGGGGCAGTGCCCGGTTTGCGGGGGCAAGATGGATGTGACCCGGCTGCACTGCGATGACTGTGATTCCACCCTGGAGGGACGATTCGACACGTGCAGGTTTTGCCAACTGAGTCCGGACCAGCAAGTTTTCGTGTCAGTCTTTCTCAAAAACCGGGGAAACATCAAGGATATGGAGCGTGAGTTGGGTATCTCGTACCCTACGGTTCGCAGCCGCCTGGACAGCATTCTGAGAGCGCTGGGGTACCAGGCTGAACAGGCTCTGGACGAGGACAGTCAGAGCCGCCGAGAGGTCCTGGATGCCCTTGATAAGGGCGAGCTGACCGTGGACCAGGCCACCAAAATCTTGAAACAACTTTAAACCAAAATAATTAAGGAGGGCTTTATGATGCAGGAAGAACAGATGAAGATCCTGGACATGATTGCCAGCGGCAAGATCACCGCCCAGGAGGGCGCATCCCTGCTGGAGGCCCTGAACAGCGGGTCGTCTAAAAAGGATGTCCGCTGGGATTGGCTTCCACACCACCATCACCATCCACACTTGGGCGATCATCCACACGAGGAACGTGAAGAAAAAGGGCGGCTGCTGCGGATCAAAGTGTTGGACACCAAGACAGACCAGCCGCTGATCAACCTCAGCCTGCCCATGGGCATCCTCAAGTGGAAGGAGAAGATGGGCAAGCTGTCCCACAAATTCAAGAATGTCTTCTTCGACGTGGAAAATATTGAAGAGGGCATGGAGGGGAAGATCGCGGAAGCAATTGACGAGAATTTAAACAAGAAGATCGAGGTCTGGGTGGAATAGACAGATCGACCATGTCCTTGACTACCCGCTCTAATGCCCCCGCTTCTTTGAAGCGGTGGGATAAGAGCGGCTATGCCTCTAGTTAACTATTTCTAGGCTTCAGTGGGGGAAGACAATCCCCCCTGAAGCCAAGAACTAGTTGAAAGGTGCAGTTGCCAGGGTATTACCGACCAACTCATATAGGTAGGTCATTCCGTTCCCTTGCTGCATAGATAACAGCGCCAGGGTGGCCCTGGCGTCCTCCACCGCCCGGTGGGCCTGTTCAGCGTCGATCCCGTGCCAGGAGAGCAAATTCTGCAGTCCTTTACTCTGGAAGCCCTTTGTTCTCCAGTCAATGCCGTTCATGGAACAGTACCATGGCTTCATTCCGGCAGTTGGAAACAGGGGCACGACGAAACGCGCATCAAAAGCAGCATTGTGGGCAATGAGGAATTCCGTCCGGAACAGAATATCTTCGACTCGCATAACATCGATGCGCATACCTCGCAAATAGTCCATGGTCAAGCCATGGACACATAAGGCGCCTGGATGAATGGCACAGGCAGGCTCTCTCAACCCGGCGTACTCTTCGATGATCCCTAACACCTGGCCGCTCTGCCGCTCAAAGGCGAATAAAACCAGGCCAATTTCTACAACCTCGTCCACCGGACTGAAGCCAGTAGTTTCTACGTCTACCACGCAACCGAGCGTTGCCATGTATTTGACCCCCGGATCGATAACAACGGCTGCACACCTCTCACGCAAACCGTTGGCCGACAATCTCCTCTCAATCTCACGCTCTAAACCCTCGCATGCCCTATGTTCCTGGCCACAACCCTCATGATCAAAAATAACCAGTGAATAACTATAAGCCTCTTAATGCGGAACGTAAAAAATCATGGCTGTGCAATAAACATTACAATTGTTCCCCCTGTGCCGCAGCCTGTAACCGGGCATCGAAGGTAAACAGGGAGAGTTCCGGCAGGTGCTGCTTTAAGGATACAGCCAGAGCCAGGTGCCAGAGATCGGCGCCGCGCATCGGCCACCTGGCGCCAAGCCTGGCAATCTCCTCTAGTCCAGGCGAGAGGTTGATATAACGCCAGGGGCCGGCAGCCAGTGCCTCCACCGCCGCCTTGATCAACACGTCTGCCAGCAATCTCTCCCGCGCCAGGCGGTTAATCACAGCATGAGTTTCGGCCAAAGCCAGGGATGACAGCAGGTGGACACCGTCCCGGCGGGACATTGCCCATGCCTGCTCGCTGTGAACATCCTTGAACAACGTCGAAACAATCGCCGAGGCATCCCAGTATAAGACCAGCTCTGTAGTCATCAGCCGCGATCCTCCTGTAGAAATCGTTGGGCAATGCCTGCCTCCAGCGGCAGAGGCGGAGGCAGCGGGCGTGCCTGGGCAGGCGCAGGATTCAAAACACCACTGGTTTCCATGTTTTTGATCCGGTCCATCAGCGGCAGTGATGCTTCATCAACAGCAGTGATCTTGGCAATACGTTTTCCTCTGTCCGTGATGACGATCTCTGCTCCCTTCTGTACCTCTTTCAGCAGTTTGCTCAAGTTGATTTTGGCTTCCCGGATACCAACGCTGAGAAACACCAGAGATACCTCCTCTTCCATGTGGTTATTATGATCACTCTTATATTGTAATCTATATGACCACAAAAGACAATGCTTCCATTCGGCTATGCCGGAAACCGGGCAGGCCGACCTGGCACAGATGCCAGGTGTGTCTATTTCCGGTTGAGGATGATATACTATTAACAGTGATGCTATAGAAAGGAGTTATATTAAAGATGCAGATCGCCAACGTGACTGATATTCGCCAGAATGCCAGCAAGATCATCGCCCGCATAGTACAGACGGGCGAACCGGCAGTGGTTTTACAAAGATCCAAGCCCGTTGCCTACATCGTTGAATCGTCTACCTACGAAGACATGGTAAAAAGGCTCGAGGCCGCCAACCAACACCTGCTCAAGGCTGAACGGGAGAAAACGCTCAAGGAACTGGCAGAATTGAGGCAGCAGATGGCAGCCAGGGGCCGGCAGCCAGACTCTGTGCCAGTGATCCGGGAGTTACGAGAGGGCAAACGGCGATGAACGATCGTGTCTGCCTCGACAGCAGCGTGCTGATCAAGGTTCTGACCTGGGAAGAGGGAAGCGAGTCAGCCGCCCGGCTCCTGGATAGGATCTTTGAAAGCAGCCAGGCCGTAGTCCTGCCCGGTTTCGCCTGGGTAGAGGTCGGCAGCGTCCTGCGCCAGAAGGTTGCCAGAAAAGATATCGATCCGGACGAGGCAGAGATTGCCTGGCGCAAGTTTTGCAGTCTGGGGTTCTCCATTTGCAATGAAGGAGAAGATCTTTGGAATCTGGCCTGGAGCATCAGCGTGGCTGAAAACCTATCGACCCTCTACGATGCAGCTTACCTGGCCGCGTCAGAGCTGGCAGCAAAAGAACCAGATAGCGGACCGTGCCTTTTCTGGACTGCCGATGAGAAACTGATAAACACCGTGCAGGGCCGCAAAGACTACATCAGGCTGTTGCGTGATCTGGACTGACAAGTCACAGGCTCCGCTCCATCTCCTCCAGCAGTTGGCCGAAGCGCCAGAGCGCCTGGTTGACCGGCTCCGGACGGGACATGTCCACTCCGGCCAGCCTGAGCAGGTTCAGGGGGTAGTCGGAACTGCCCCGCTTGAGGAAGTCCAGGTAGCGGTCGAGGGCCGGGCGCCCGTGCCTCAGGATACCCTGGGCCAGGGCGACGGCGGCCGAGAGCCCGGTGGCGTACTTGTAGACGTAGAAGGCAGTGTAGAAATGGGGGATGCGCGCCCACTCCAGGTCGATCTCCCGGTCTACCGTCATGGCAGGGCCGTGATAATCCAGGTTCAGTTGGCGGTAGACCTGCTGAAAATAGCTATTGGTCAGGGCCTCGCCAGACTCTGCCTTTTCGTGAATAGCCTTTTCGAATTCGGCGAACATGGTCTGCCTGAAGATGGTGCCCCGGAACATCTCCAGGTAGTGGTTGAGCAAATAGAGCCGGCGCTCCCGGTCGCTGACGGTCCGCAGCAGGTGCTCCACCAGCAGGGTCTCGTTCACCGTGGACGCCACCTCTGCGGTGAAGATGGTAGGATTGGCATAGATGAAGGGTTGCTCCCGGTCGGAATAATAGAAATGCATGGCGTGCCCCATTTCGTGGGCCAGGGTGAAGGCATTGTCGACGTTCTGGTGGTAGTTCAGCAGCACGAAGGGATGCACGTGGTAGACCCCCTCACAGTAGGCGCCGCCGGCCTTGCCCGGGCGTTCCGGCACGTCCACCCAGCCTCCCTGCAGCCCCCGGGACAGCGCCACCACGTAATCCCGTCCCAGGGAGGCGAGGCCCTCCTGCACCATGCGCACCGCTTCCTCAAAACTGACCTGCCACTCCACCCCCGGCGTCAGGGGGGTATAGATGTCGTACATGTGCAACTCTGACACCTTGAGCACCCGCCGGCGCAGTTCCATGTACCGGTGCAGCAGCTTCAGGTGGGAGCGGACGACACTGATCAGGTTATCGTAGACATCCTCGGTGACGTTCTCTTCGTGCAGGGCGGAGGCCAGGGATGAATGATGCCTGTGCGCCCGGGCCAGGAAAAGGTCGCGCTTCACCCCGGCGCTCAGGGTGGCAAACAGGGTGTTGGAGAGCTTCCTATAAGCGCTGTAGAACGAGGTGAAGGCATCCTGGCGCACCCGGCGGTCGCCGCTCTGCATCAAGACGGTGTAGTTGCCCCTGGTGACCGGCAGCTCCTGGCCGTCCTCGCCCCTGATCGCTTCGAAGGTGAGGTCGGCGTTGTCGATCATCTTGAAGATTACATCTGGAGCCAGGGTCACCTCACCCGCCCTGGCGATGATCTCCTCCTCTGCCGGAGAGAGCGTGTGGGGACGGTAGCGCAGCAGGTCATCCAACTCGAAGCGGTAGATCCCCAGCCCGGGCTCGCCGCTCAAAAAGGAGTCAATGGTCCCCTCCGGCAGCGCCAGGAGTTCCGGCGCCATGAAGGAGAGAGCGGTTGACGCCTCCGTGCCCAGGGACACCGCCCGGTCGCGCAGCCCCTGGGCGACCGGGTCGGTGGTATCACTGTCGAACTTCATGCTGGCGTAGTTGTAGATCCTGGTGCAGGTCTCCCGCAGCCAGTCCCTGGCCTGCAGGGCCTCCAGCAGGGTTGCCGCTCCCTCGCCCAGCCGGCCGCGGTAATGGCCGAAGGCGGCCAGTCGCTCCCTGGCGTTGGTAAAATCCTGTTCCCAGTGCCCCTGGTCGGGATAGATATCCTCCAGGCGCCACCTTATGTTATCCAATGTTTTCCCTCCTCAGAAAGTGGATCGGTCGCTACGGCCTCCAGGTTAGAGCAACTGCGGCTCTTTTTAATTAACTCGCAGGAGTCGAATATGCGATGGGGCAGGGCGGATACTCAAGTTATCGCCAGAGTATCCGATATAACATCAAGATGGGTTAATTTCTCGGTGACAGAACCGGGGTCTGGGTTCTGGTTTGTTTCCGGTTCACAAATGCCCTGTCCAGAGAGGAGGGTGATTGTCACGATCAGTCTGACTCCAAGCCAGACCACCTCAATCAGCAACTATCTGGTCACTTCAAGCCTGCTGAAAGACACCTTCGGCACTGCCAATGCCCAGTTGCAGACCATCGACTCTTACCTGACGGGCACGACAGCGGCCACCAGTTCGACCACCGGCGATAGCACGGGCAGCAGTAGCAGCACAAGCGGCAGCAGCACAAGTAATAGCAATAGCACGAGCGGCGTCGCGAGCACAGGCAACGATACGACGAGCGGTAGTATCGCCGCCACGTCTAATGCAGAAGCATCCTCGCTCCTGGGATCGTTTCTCGATACACTCATCTAAACCGGAAAGAACGGGCGCCGCATCTTCTACGGCGCCCGTCCAATCATGACCGACTCCCCATCAGGCAATTCTCGCTGCCTATTTCAACCCGGCCCGTTGTTTCATCATCGCCCGCACTTTCAGGGGCAGGCCGAACAGGTTGATGAAGCCCTGGGCGTCCTTGTGGTCGTACAGATCGAAGTGGCCAAAGGTGGCGAAGCCCTCGTGATACAGGGAGTAGGGAGACGTGGCGCCGGCCGGGGTGCAGTTGCCCTTGAACAGCTTCATCCGCACGGCGCCGGTGACCGTCTTCTGAGTCTCGTCCACGAAGGCGGACAGGGCCTCCCGCAACGGGGAGAACCACAGGCCGTCGTAGCAGAGTTCGGCGAAGCGCAGGGCGGCAATCTCCTTGAAGTGCAGGGTGTTGCGGTCAAGTGTCAGGTACTCCAGCTCCCGGTGGGCGAGGTACAGCACGGTGCCGCCGGGGCACTCGTAGACGCCCCGGGACTTCATGCCCACCAGCCGGTTCTCCACCATGTCGATGATGCCCACCCCATTGGCGCCGGCGATCCGGTTCAGTTCCTGCAGCAAGGTGACCGAGTCGGTCTTCCGGCCGTTGAGTGAGCGGGGTACACCCTGCTCGAAGCCGATCTCCACGTAGGTCGGCGCCTCCGGGGCCTGCTCCGGTGGGGTGATCAGCAGCAACACGTCGCCTGGCGGCTCCTTGGCCGGGTCTTCCAGGTCGGCCCCCTCGTGGCTCAGGTGCCAGATGTTGCGGTCACAACTGTACGGCCGGTCCTTGGCCACCGGGACCTCCACCCCGCGGGCGATGGCATACTCGATGGCATCCTCCCGCGACCGGATGTCCCAGATGCGCCAGGGGGCGATCACCTTGAGGGCGGGGTTGAGGGCCTGCACCGAGACGTCGAAACGCACCTGGTCGTTCCCCTTGCCGGTCGCTCCGTGGGCAACGGCGTCGGCGCCCTCGGCCTCGGCGATCTCCACCAGGTACTTGGAGATCAGGGGGCGGGCAAAGGAGGTGCCCAGCAGGTACTTGCCCTCGTAGATGGCGCCTGCCTTGAGAGTGGGGAAGATGTAGTCCTCCACAAACTCCTTCTTCAGGTCCTTGATGTAGATCTTGCTCGCCCCCGCTCTCTTGGAGCGCTCCTCCAGGCCGTCGAGTTCCTCTTCCTGCCCCAGGTCGGCGGCAAAGCAGATCACCTCGCAGCCGAAGTTGTCCTTGAACCAGGGGATGGCCACCGAGGTGTCAAGACCGCCGGAATAGGCCAGCACAACTTTTTTGATTTCCACGAATGACTCCTCCTTATCTACCTTACATCACCAGGGCCATGATCGCCTTGTGGGCATGCAGGCGGTTCTCCGCCTCGTCGAACACCACCGACTGCGGCCCGTCGATCACCTCGTCGGTGATCTCCTCGCCCCGGTGGGCCGGCAGGCAGTGCAGCACCAAGGCGCCGGGAGCGGCCTTGCCCAGCAGTTCGGCGTTCACCTGATAGCGGGAGAAGGCCTTGATGCGCTCAGCCCGCTCCTCCTCCTGGCCCATGCTCGCCCAGACGTCGGTGTAGACGGCATCAGCGCCGGCGGCCGCCTCGAAGGGGTCGGTGACGACCTCCAGCTTCACCCCGGTGGCGGCGGCGTCCGCCCGGGCGCCGGCCAGGATCTCCGGGTTCGGTTCGTAGCCGGGGGGGCAGGCAATGGTCATGTGCATCCCCACCTTGGCGCAGATCTGCAGCAGGGAGTGGGCGACATTGTTGCCATCCCCGATGAAGGCCAGCTTCAAGCCGGCCAGCCGTCCCTTGTGCTCCTCGACGGTCATGATGTCCGCCAGGGCCTGGGTAGGGTGCAGCAGGTCGGTCAGGCCGTTGATCACCGGGATCGAGCCGTACCGGGCCAGGTCGTCCACGTCCGCCTGGGCGAAGGTGCGGATCATGATCCCGTCCAGGTAGCGCTCCAGGGTGCGGGCGGTGTCGCCGACGGTCTCCCCCCGGCGCAGTTGGATGTCCTGGGCGCTCAAAAACAGGGGGTAGCCCCCAAGCTGGTACATCCCCACCTCGAAGGAGACCCGGGTACGGGTCGAGGCCTTGGTGAAGATCATCCCCAGGGTTTTGCCCTTCAGCACCGGATGGGGTATCCCCGCTTTCAGCTCTTTTTTCAGGTCGTGGGCGGCGTCGAGCAGGAGCCTGATCTCCTCGCTGCTGAAATCACTGATCGTTAAGTAGTCCCGGCCTTTCAGCCTCGTATCAAGGTAAGCGCCAGCCATTTTCTATCATCCTCCAGTTTAGCACGTAAGTGCTACTGTTCAGGTATTCGGCAGTCGGAATTCAGAATTCTTTGAGAGATAAACCGTTCTCTCTCATTCTGACTCCTGGCTCCTGGCTCCTCGTTCCTATGGCTCATCGGCGAACTGCTGCAGCGCCCCTCGCAGAATGGCCACCGCCTCGTCCACCTCAGACCTGGTGATGATCAGGGGCGGCAGGAAGCGGATCACCTTATCGACGGTGCAGTTGACCAGCAAGCCGCGTTCCTGGCAGAGAGTGACCACCCGCTTGCCGTGCCGGTCCAGCTCCATCCCCACCAGCAGGCCGCGCCCCCGCACCTCCTTGATAAAGGGGAACTGCTGCCGGAGGTCTGTCAGCTTTGACATCAGGTAGCTGCCGGTGTGTTCGGCGTGGGCCGCCAGGTGCTCCTCCTCCAGGATGTCCAGCACCGCCAGGGCGGCGGCGCACGCCACCGGGTTGCCCCCAAATGTTGAGCCGTGGGTGCCCGGCTGGAATACTGCCGCCACCTCGTCCCGGGCCAGCAGCGCCCCGATCGGCAATCCACCGCCCAGGGCCTTGGCCAGGGTCATGACATCCGGTTTGACGCCATAGTGCTCCCAGGCGAACATCTTGCCGGTGCGAGCAAGGCCGCACTGGACCTCGTCAAACATCAGCAGCACGCCGTACTTGTCCCGCGCCTCCGCCAGTGCCCTCATGAACTCCGGGGTAGCCATCGTTGACTCCGCCCTCCCCCTGCACCGCCTCCACGAAGATGGCCGCAGTGTCTGGGTTGATGGCAGCCAGCAGGGCGTTCGCGTCGTTGTATGGCAGATGCCGGAAGCCTCCGGGCAGCGGCTCGAAACCCTGCCAGAACTTGGGCTGGGCGGTAGCCGCCAGCGACCCCAGGGTGCGCCCGTGGAATCCGTTAGTAAAGGAGATGATTTCAGGATTTTCCTTGCCATGGTCGTGAGCATACTTGCGCACCAGCTTGATGGCCGCCTCGTTGGCCTCCGCCCCGCTGTTGCAGAAGAATGCCCGGTCGAGGCCGGAGAGGTGGGCCAGCCTCTTGGCCAGCGCCACTGACTGGGGAAACCAGTAGAGGTTGGAGCAATGAAGCAACTGCTCCGCCTGGTTGTTGATCGCCGCTACCACCCTGGGGTGGCAGTGGCCGACCGAGTTGACAGCGATACCGCCGACACAGTCCAGGTAGCTGCTCCCCTCGGCGTCCCAGACCAGGGCGCCCTTTCCCTTGACAATCACCAGGGGCAACTGGGCATAGTTTTGCATCAGGTACTGCTGCCCGTCCCGGATGATCTGTTCCTTATCTTTTTTGCCTGCGGCTGTCGATTCCGGCGCTGCTTTCTTCATGTTGGCTCTCCCCTCACACAAAGTGATGAGTCCACTCATCCACTCATTATTTCTTAATCGACTACCATGGTCCCGACACCCTTGTCAGTGAAGACCTCGAGCAGGATCGAGTGCAGGATGCGCCCGTCGATGATGTGGGTGCGCCCCACTCCCTGGCTCAGGGCTCGTACGCAGCACTCCACCTTGGGGATCATCCCTCCGGCGATGATCCCCCGCTCGATGTAGTCCGGCACGTCACCGGTCCTGATCACCGAGATCAGGCTGCCGGGGTCGTGGCGGTCCTCCAGGATCCCCTCCACGTCGGTCAGCAGCACCAACTTGTTGGCCTTCAGGGCAGCGGCCATCTCGCCGGCCACGTAGTCAGCGTTGATGTTATAGGTCTCCCCGTCCTGACCGACCCCGATCGGCGCCACCACCGGAATGTAGCCCTCGCCCCTGACCGTCTCGATGATCTCCGGGTTGACCCGGGTGATCTCCCCCACGAAGCCCAGGTCTACCGGCTCCTCGCCCGGCTCTGCAGGAGGCACCTGTTTGCGGGCCTCGATCAGGTTGGCGTCCTTGCCCGAGAGGCCGATCCCCCTCCCGCCCAGCCTGCTGATCAGGTTCACGATCTCCTTGTTGACCCGCCCGGCCAGGACCATCTCCACAATCTCCATGGTCTCCTCGTCGGTGACTCGCTGGCCGCGCACGAACTGCCAGTCCTTGCCCAACCGCTTCAGCATCTGCTCGATGGCGTTCCCACCGCCATGCACAATCACCGGGTGGATGCCGACCAGCTTGAGCAGGATGCAGTCGGCGATCACTCCCTGCTTCAGCTCCTCGCTAAGCATCGCCCTCCCGCCATACTTGATGACCACGGTCTGGCCGGAGAACTTGCGGATGTATGGCAGCGCCTCCACCAGGATGGCGGCCTTTTCCAATGGCGTCAGGACCATCTCCGTCTCCCCCATTTCAGAAGTCAGATGCAGGAAGCCCCTCTTCCCTCTGTGCCCGCTGGGCGGGCACTGACATCCGGCCTGACCTCTTAGTCCTAATTCTTGCTCTTTAAACAGGTCTGTCGTTTTTCTCCGACCTCTGACCTCTTGTTTCTCGCCTCTGTTATGTCCGGTAGTTGCTGTTGATCCGCACGTAATCTTCCGACAGGTCGCAGCCCCAGGCCACACCCCCGGCGTCGCCCTGGCTCAGATCGACTGTCACCACCACTTCCCGGCCTTCCAGGACGGTACGCGCCCTCTTCTCATCGAAGGCCAGGCCGGTCCCCTCAGAGGCTACCAGCAGATCTCCCAGCCAGACCGCTGCCTTGTCCGGGTCGAAGGGCACCCCCGCATACCCGGCGGCAGTGAGGATCCGGCCCCAGTTGGCGTCCTCACCGAACAGGGCCGCCTTGACCAGGTTGGAGCAGGCGATGGTGCGGGCAACCTGGCGCGCCCCGTCCTCGCTGTTCGCTCCCCTGACCCGGACCTCCATAATCTTGGTGGCTCCCTCGCCGTCGCGGGCGATCATCCTGGCCAGTTCCACGCAGACTTGCAGCAGGGCATCCCTGAAGTTGACATAATCCGGGCTCTCAGGCATCACCGGTTCATTGCCCGCCATCCCGTTGGCCAGGACCACAACCGTATCGTTGGTACTGGTGTCCCCGTCGATGGAAACGGCGTTATAGGAGCGATCGGACACATAGCGCAGGGCGGTGTCCAGGGCTGCCCTCCCGATCGCGGCATCGGTCGTCAAAAAGGAGAGCATGGTGGCTAGATTGGGGTGGATCATCCCGGAACCCTTGGCCATCCCCCCGATGATGACATCCTTTCCCCCCAGGGAGAAACTCACGGCACACTCCTTAAGGGTGGTGTCGGTGGTCATGATCGCCTCCGCGGCGGCCCCTCCCCCCTGGTAGGAGAGGGTGGCAACAGCATTCCTGATGCCGGCCTCGACCTTATCCATCGGCATTGGCTCCCCGATCACTCCGGTCGAAGCCACCACCACCAGTCCGGGGTCGATACCCAGCAACTCGCCTGTATAATCGGCCATGCGGCGGGCATCGACCATCCCCTGTGCCCCCGTGCAGGCGTTGGCGATCCCGCTGTTAACCACAACCGCCTGGGCCTTGCCGTCTGCCAGGTGCTCCCGGCTCACCAGAACCGGGGCGGCCTTGACCAGGTTCCTGGTAAAGAGTCCGGCCGCCACTGCCGGAACATCCGAAAAAATCAGCGCCACATCCCGGCGCCCCTTCTTGCGTACCTGGGCCACCACTCCCGCCGCCTTGAATCCTTGCGGCGCCGTGATCCCGCCGGGCACCGTCACCTGTCTGCTGTCTTCTGGTTCATCATAGTTTGTGCCCTCCGTTATTACTCCTGCTCAGGTATTCAGAATTCAGTAGTTCGAATACCGGAAATATCACCGTATCAAGATCCTTCGTAAGAATACCGACTCCTAAATGTTACGGGTACAGGCCCGGGTAGTCCAGGCCCATCCCCTCCGGCAGGTCGAACATCAGGTTCATGTTCTGTATTGCCTGCCCAGCCGCTCCCTTGACCAGGTTGTCGATCACCGAGACGACGATCACCCGCTTCTGACCAGCTACGGCCACACCGAGGCAGCAGCGGTTGGTGCCCTGGACCCACTTGGTCTCGGGCCACTCCCCCTCGCCCAGCAGTTGAATGAACTGCTCTCCGGAGTAGAAGTCCCGGTAGACCTGGCGCAGGGAGGCGGCGTCCAGCGGCCGCAGCAACTCGGCGTACACGGTGCTGAGGATGCCCCGGGTCATGGGAACCAGGTGGGGGGTGAAGACCACATCCACCTTGCTGCCCGCCAGCACCGAGGCGTAATAGGAGATCTCCGGAGTGTGGCGATGGGCGGTCACCGCATAGGCCCGCACATTGTCGTTGCACTCGGAGTAGTGGCTGCCGAGAGCCAGTGTACGCCCGGCGCCGGAGACCCCGGACTTGGCGTCGACGATCAGGGAGTCCTGCTCCACCAGGCCGTGCTTCATCAACGGGGCCAGGGCGAGCAAGGCGCTGGTCGGGTAGCAGCCCGGGTTAGCCACCAGGCGCGCCCCTACAACTGCAGAACGGAACAGCTCCGTCAAGCCGTAGACCGCCTCGCCGAGCAGATCCGGAGCCCCGTGGGCAGTCTGGTACCACTGCTCGTAGAGGGCCTGGTCCGGCAGCCGGAAGTCTGCCGCCATGTCGATGATCCGCCTGCCTGCAGCCAGGGCCTGCCTGACCACCAGAGCCGACAACCCGTGGGGCAGGGCGCTGAATACCAGGTCGGAGCCTGTAATCAGGTCCGGCACCCGGTCCGGTGTCCAGGATCTCCATATCTGCAAATCCGGCCAGGTGGGGATAGACCCGGGACAGGGGCTGACCCGGAGCATCATTGGCCGCAACGGCGATCCCTGTCACCTGGGGATGCCGGCACAGGATGCGGACGAGCTCCTCTCCTACATAGCCGGTGGCTCCGACAATACCAACCCTGATACCCATCTTCCTCTCCTCCTGCTCAACACATGCTAAATTATTTATTATTATACATAAGAACGCATATATATGCAATACCTTGTTCAACTAGTTCTTGGCTTCAGTGGGGGATTGTCTTTCCCCCACTGAATTATCAGTAAAACTTGGCTTGTGCCGAGCCAACGGCGAAGGCAGAAGCCGTAGTTGCACTGATCCAAGGGCTTAGCGCCACTTGGTCTCCCGTAAACGGGAGCTTAGTGGCGGTTAGCCATCGGGGAAATAGTTAACTAGAGGCTACCCGCTCTTATCCCCCCGCTTCAAAGAAGCGGGGGCATTAGAGCGGGTAGCCCTCGGCAAAAAAATACCGCCAGTCTATGCCAGGACTGGCAGTGGAAGAGGGAAATGGTGGACGGATTACGTCCTTTATGTAAAATAAGGGAGGTGTGATGCCTGAATTAAAAGTAATACAAACATTTGTTAGATTCTAACTTACTTTTCCCGGTCTGTCATTGTGATCATGAGCCAATTATTCTGAAGTTATTTTATCACCAAGTAACAAATGACGGCATTGATTTGGTTGTTTTCAACTTTTTCTAAATTGGAGAATATGATAGACTTCCAGGGCCAGCATGATTTGAGCCATCTCCCGCCAAGACTCAAACTCAAGCCCGGTGATCTCTTTGATCTTTTTCAACCGGTAGCGAAGGGTGTTATAGTGGATAAAGAGCTTCCGGGCCACCTCTTTGAGGTGGCCGTTGGTCTCAATGACGGCACGCAGCGTTTTCACCAGGTTAGCCCCGTGAGCGTCATCGAAGGCAATCAGTTTCCCCAGGTAATCATCACAGAACCGCTCCATTTCGGCAGTATCAGCTATTCTCATGAGCAGCCGGCTGATACCAAGGTCGTCGTAATGGGCAATCGGGTCCGAGGAGTCCAGTTCCACATTCATCTGAATTGCTTCCAGCGCCTCGCGGAACGCTACGGGAAAAGCGAAAAGGTCGTTGCAAATCCTGGAAATACCTATTTTTACGGTAAGCGCCTGGTCGCCCAGGTCCCTTTCCAGGTGGGGAAGCAAGACTTTTGCCAATTTCATCGTTTCCTGTCTCGCCGCCGCAGGGGAGCTTGAGGAAGGCGCCAACAACATTACATTGACGTCCCCAAGGTGGGCGATAAGGTAGCTGCCCCTGGAGTTGGTCGCCATCGCACTGCGGATCACCCTTTCGATCCTCTTCAGGTATTGCATCTTGTCTTCAACGCTGGTGTGAGCAATGCTGTAGCCCGTCACGAGCTTGATGGCGAAGAGCACCTGCGGCTTGGTAACATCCCATTTGTAGACCGTTCCTCGATGCAGGGCGCTGTCCCTTGATTCGATCCGGCCCTCCAGCAGGTCCCGCACAAAGTCATTAAAATAACGTCGTTCAATCTCATGCACGGCAATACGTTTTTGGAATTCGAGCGCCATCACCACGGCGGCCTCTTCCGCGATGGCAATATCCGGCGGGCGTAACTTGGAGTTGTTTTCCGGAAGGCAGATATACCCGAAGGTTTCTGTCTCCGACTCCACGGGTTGGATAAACCAGGCAAAAGGTTGTTGGCTTCGGGTGCGCTCCGGGTGGGGCGCCCTCCTCCAGTCCAGTTCCATCTTTAATTCCTGGGCCTGAAGCCGGATCTTTTCATCGGAACAGGCAAGCAAGTGGCCCTCGTTATCGAACAGGGCCGCCGGCAAGTTGACCAACTGGGCCAGGGCGCCCAAGATAGCCTCCAATCCCCTGTTTTGAAGCGCCAGATCGAGCAGTGTCCGGCGTACTGTTGCCGTCTGTTCGCTCTCCATCCTGGTTTTACCCATGACCTCGCCTCTTTTGCACCGAGAAGTTGTGACAAGCCGGGAATGCGGGCGCGCCCGCATCCGGCACAACAACCGTTCTTCAGGCCGCGGATGCTGGTCCGGTAGCCGCTGCGCCAGATGAGCAGGTTGCGGCAAACCGGACAGTAAGTGTGATCGTCGTTCAACTCCGGGGCGTTGCCGATATAAACGTACTTCAGCTTGCGGCCAGCGATCTCCCGGGCGCGGCGCAGGGTTTCCAGGGGCGTCGGAGGCAAGTCCAGTTGGTACTGGGGAAAATAGCGTGAGAAGTGGATGGGGATGTCCGGATTCAGGCCGGCCAACCAGTCCACCAGGGCGGTGATCTCGCCGTCGCTGTCGTTCAGGGTGGGCACCAGCAGGGTGGTGACCTCCAGGTGACAGCGGCTGTGGACAAGCTCCACGGTATGCTTGACCGGCGCCAGCCTGCCGTGGCAGGTCTTCCGGTAGTAGTCCCCGGTGAAGCCCTTGACGTCGATGTTCATGGCATCGATTAGGGGGAGCAGTGTCAGCAGCGGCTCCTCCTGGACAGAGCCGTTGGTCACCAGGACATTCTGCAACCCCTTCTCATGGGCCAGCCTGGCGGTATCGTAAACGTACTCGTACCAGACCAGGGGCTCCGAGTAGGTGAAGGCGATCCCGATGCTGGCCGCTTGCTCGGCAGCCAGCATGGCACTGGCCACCAACTCCTGCGGCGCCATCTCCCGGGTGGAGGGGTCGCCATGGGCGATCTGCCAGTTCTGACAGAAGCCGCAGTGGAAGTTGCAACCGAAGGTGCCTACCGACAGGATGTGTTTCCCAGGGTAGAAGTGATACAACGGCTTCTTCTCGATCGGGTCGATCCCGAAGGAGGAGATCCGGGCGTAGTTCAGGCTGTACAGGACGCCGCCCTCGTTCTTCCGGGCGCGACAGAAGCCGGTGTCTCCCGGTTGGATGTGGCAATTCTGGGGGCAGAGACGGCACCAGACCTTGTTGTCCTCTTCCTTCTCGTAAAACCGCGCTTCCTGCATCAGTATCCCTGCCCTTATTCGTAGCGAGTGACCTCGAACCGGGCAAGCTGCACCGGCTCATCTGGTCGCAGACCGGCCTTCTGGCGGGCAATCTCCACCTGCCCGGCCACTGTGTCGATCCCCTCCAGGTTGGGCAGTAGCAACCCCACCCGGCCGCGGGCGCTGACGATCACCCCGTAGCGCTTCGGGTCCAGGTCGCCCTCGTCATCGATCGGCTCCGGCGGGGCGAGCACATCCACCGAGATGGTCAGTTCCGGCAACTCCTCCGGCTGTACCGGCCAGAAGCGGGGGTCATCAACACCGGCGCTGACGGCGTTATTGATGATCTCCTCGGCTAAATTGCGCTGCGCAGGCTCGATAGTGCCGATGCAGCCCCGCAAGACGCCGTGCTTCTTCAAAGAGACGAACGCCCCGGCCCGGCTCTCCATCCCGGGGGCCGGGTCAGGAACAGGCAGCAGACTCTTGGTCCGGAGGTAATGCTCCAGGCTGGCCCGGGCCAGTTGCACGTAAACAGAGGGCTGCTTTTCCGGTTGTTCAGACATCGCCGCCACCCCCTTTCGAGGATGCCTCTAATCTCGCACCTCGAAGTTTGAACCCAGCCACCAGGTAGCCGACCCCGAAAGGCCCCTCGTAAGAATAGATCTTGCTCTCGACATTGAAATCACTGAGAACTCCCAGCAGCATGATAATCGGCCGCAGTCCGCACTCTCCCGCCCGGTCGGCCAGCACTTCCGGGACGTCCAGGATGCGTTTCGTATCCATAACCGCAAGCGATTCCCGGATCAACCGGTCGAACACCTGGCCCTGGGGATCATAGCCCGCCGGCGCTCCCGGCTGCAGCCGGTGCGACATGTCGCCGCTGGCTATCAGGCTAATTCGCCGCGGTGATCGGGCGATGGCCCGGGCCAGGGCTTGCCCGAACCGGAAATGCCGCTCCGGCGGCAGCAGGCTGATTCCGAACACCACCAGGTCGGCGGAGATCCCTGCTTCCTGCAGATAGTAGAGTGGCACCATCACCCCGTGGTCCAGGCTGCGGGTATTCATCTCATCCACCTGCACGCCTTCCTCGGCTGCCTCGGCGGCGATGGACGCTGCCAGTTCCCGGTCGCTTTTGACCCTGAAGGCCACCTCGGGCGCCCCGAAGGCAGCAAAGCTGCCTGTCAGCTCCGGCCCGCCCAGCCAGGCCAGGGCTCTTTGCAGGAAAGGGGCGTGCGGGCTGATGAAGACCAGGGTTTCCGGGTTGGTGGGCGCGATCTCCTTTGCCCAGGCTCTCATGGCGGTTACGGTGCGCTCCGCCGCCTGGAGTTCGGCGCCTCCCACTTCGGGAATGATAATCGGTGGATGAGGCGATAAACCGGCACTGACGAGCATCTGAGACACCACCCCTTCATTTCAGAAGTCAGAAGCTGGAAGCTAAAGGTTGTTAAAAATGGACGATTATTTATGCAAATCGAGTTGTATCCCTGTAGTTGCTTCCATTGTATCCTACAGTATCCAGTAAATCAACAGACTGAATCTGCTGATCATTCCTGCAAAAACTTCGCGTCCGGAATGTAACGCCAGGTAGTGCGCGGCAAGGATGGCGGTTGCGGGTGGCTCCCCAAAGTTTCGTGGCGCGGGGAATCGACGATGGTGAGGCTGTCCAGGATCAATTCTTCCTCAATCATCCGTCCATATTTATCAAACTTTCGCCTGATTTCGGCATGGGGAATCACCACCGTGATCTCGTGCGGCACCGATTGTGAGCTGTGACGTTGGACGTTCATCAGCACGTCGGCGATCTTGATCGTCATCTCGTCATTCAGGTAAGCCACGGCTATCCATCCTCCTGCCACTCCTCCTAAATGCTGCCATACTTAGAATATGAAAGACAGGAGCTCACTGCATACTCTTGGGACAGGGGACGGAACTCGTCCCGCTTTACCGATGGCTACCCGCTCTAATGCCCCCGCTTCTAAAGCGGTGGGATAAGAGCGGCTACGCCCCTAATTAACTGGCTCTAAGCTTCAGTGGGGGAAAGCAATCCCCCTCTGAAGCCAAGACCCAGTTGAACCGATGGCTACCCGCTCTAATGCCCGATTTTGCCCGGACAGTGTTGAGATACCGTATAAGTGCATAAAAGATAGTAAATGAATTCACCGGGGGTGACCCACTTGAATGATAAGGAAAAGGACTTCTATACGATTCGCGGCTACGAGAGGCTGCGCCAGGAGGAGATGCCGGTCACTCCCACCATGGAAGACTACCTTGAAATGGCCTACCGGCTCTCCAAGGACAGGGGCTACACCAGGATCGGCGACCTGGCCGGCGCCCTGCACGTGCAACCCCCATCCGCCAGTAAGATGGTGCAGAAGCTGGCGGATGTCTCCTTTCTCAACTACGAGAAGTACGGCGTGATCGAGCTGACTGGGCAGGGGCGGGAGTTGGGTCAATACCTGGTCAAGAGGCACGAGACCATCGAAAGGTTTCTGCGGTTTATCGGGGCTAACAGGAGCGTCCTGGAGGAGACTGAGAAGATCGAGCACAACCTGAGTATGGAGACCGTGAAACAGATCATGCTGCTGGTGCAGTTCATGGAGGAAAACCAACAGTGGATGGACGCCTTCGCCGCTTATAAACAGAGCCCCGTGTAATCCGATGTCAGACGCAGGAAGCGAGGAGGCCTCTGACTTCTATTTCGGGGCAGGTTGCCCGGCGAAGAATTGGACGACACCGGCGTAGACGCACCAGGCGACTTTGTTCTGGTATTCTGGCTCGGTGAGCAGGACCCCCTCCCGGGGGTGGGACAGGAATCCGGCCTCCACCACGATAGCGGGGCGCTTCAAACTCCGGAGCACGAAAAAGTCTTCCGCTTGAGCCCGGCGGTAACTGTCTCCCAGTTGGTCGATCAACTCCTGCTGAACCAGGGTAGCCAGGCGGTGGCTCTCAGCCGAACTGAGATGGTAAAAGACCTGGGCTCCCTCACAGTCAGGCGAGGGGAAGCTGTTGAGGTGAATGCTGATGTAGAGATTGGCGTTATTCTTGTCCGCCAGATTCAGGCGCGCCTGCAGTTCGTCCCTGTTGCTCCAGCCGGGCTGGTTTCCCAGGTCGGTCAGGTCGAAGTCCCCGTCCCGGGTGAGGACGGCAGTCGCCCCGGCCTGCCTGAACAGGACGGCCAGGCGTTTAGCTATCTCTAAATTGATGTTCTTTTCCAGTATCCCGGTGCGGCTCACCGCCCCGGAATCGATCCCCCCGTGACCGGGGTCGATCACGATCACCTTTCCGGCCACCGACCAGGACATGGCCTGTACCGCAGAATTCTCCCTGGCGGCCGCCGCGTAAGGGTAAAAAGCGCTTCCAACCAACAACGCCAGCAGACAGTTCAGCATCAGGCGCTGGTTGATCCTGAATACCCGCAAAAAAATAAAAGAGCCATTGATTCTTGACCTCGGGCATAAAGCCCGAGGTCTTAAACCAAGACAGATTCTTTTGAAACTTTGTGCTGCCGCAGTCGTTTTAAATTGACGCACTCGTACCCGCCCGCCCCAACTGGGATGTGAGAAGTGGGATGCGCTTCTCGCATCTCACTTCTCAGCTTATGCGGAGTTGGGCAGAATTATCCTTAGCGCTTGGAGAATTGCGGCGCCTTGCGGGCCTTCTTCAGGCCGTACTTTCTTCGCTCTTTCATCCGCGGGTCACGGGTCAAGAAACCGGCCTTCTTCAACGAAGGCCGCAGACCCGGCTCCGCCTTGAGCAGCGCCCTGGCCAGCCCAAGCCTGACGGCCCCGGCCTGCCCGGTGATACCGCCGCCTTCAACCAGGGCAACCACGTCAAAGCGCCCACTGGTGTCGGTGATCTCAAGCGGCTGCCTGAGCACCACCACTAGCGTGGGCTTGGCAAAGTATTTTTCTGCCTCTTTCCCGTTGACGATGATCCTTCCCTGGCCGGGGATGATCCGCACCCGGGCGATGGCATGTCTTTCTACGCCCCGTACCTTGATACATCACCTGTGCCAAAATAACCTCTCCTTACTTCATTTATTTCTCGTTACCGATTCTGGTACTCAGAATTCAGTAGCCCCGCGCCAGCAAGCTGGCGGCCTAAGTAGTTGCTATTTCTTCATCGTCCAGACTTCCGGCTGTTGTGCGGCGTGAGGATGCGCCGGCCCCCGGTATACCCGCAGCTTCCGGTAGATCTGACGCCCCAGCCTGTTGTGCATCAGCATTCCCCAGACGGCCTTCTCGATCGCCCGCTCCGGTTTGGTACGCAGCAGATCGGCATAGCTCATCTTTTTCAGACCGCCAGGATAACCAGTATGCCATATGTAGAGCTTGTTCTCCAGCTTCTTGCCGGTGAGCCTCACCTTCTCGGCGTTGATCACCACCACATGGTCGCCGACGTCAACGTGTGGCGTGAACTCCGGCTTGTGCTTACCCCGCAGGATGACGGCCACCTCGCTGGCTAGCCGGCCCAGCGGCTTGCCATCCGCATCTATCAGGTACCACTTGCGGTCTTTTTCCTGCGGTTTGGCCATGAATGTGCGCAATTTCCGTACCTCCCAGCTTAGACAGTGCGGCCATGCAGAAAATCCCTCAATATTTCAGACCCTATTATGTCTCCGAACTCTTCATCTCAGAATTTCAGATATGATGTTCAATTCGCTGTCTAACTTCCGACCTCTTGACCTCTGTTTACGGCACCTGTCATCTTCGTAGGCGATCCGCACCAGAAACAGCCCTCGGGGCGGGAGCGTCGGCCCACCCTTGCCGCGTTGTCCGGATCCCAACAGCTCCGGGATCCGGCCAGGATCGGCCTTGCCCAGTCCGATCTCCAGCAGCATGCCCGCCATCAGCCGTACCATCCTGTATAAAAAACCGTTGGCCACCACCCTGAAGCCAATCCAATCGCCGCTTTCGAAGACCGAACTGGTGAATACCTTCCGTACCGTGCTTCTGGCGCTGCTGCCGGCTGCAGAAAAGGCCTTGAAGTCATGAGTGCCGGTAAACATTTTGGCACCTTCTACCATGCTTCCCCGGTCGAGCCGCTGCGGAACACGATAGGAGTAACGATGCCAGATCGCCGACCGCTGTGGACGGTTCAGAAACAGGTAACAGTACTCCTTGGCCTTGGCCGAACACCTGGCATGGAAAGTATCATCCACCACCTCGGCGCTCCTGACGGACACATCCGGCGGCAACAGCCCGTTCAGGGCTGCCGGCCAGCGCTCTAACGGAAACTCGGACTCCGTGAAGAAGTGCGCCACCTGACCCAGGGCGTGTACCCCGGTATCCGTGCGGCCTGCGCCTACGGTTACGTGGAAGATGCCGGTCAACCGTTCCAGGGCTTCCTCCAGCACTCCCTGCACTGTGCGCAGACCGGCGCCGGGCTGCTTCTGCCAGCCGGAAAACCCAGTGCCATCATACTCCAGGATCAGCTTGATGTTCGACATCCGACCCGCCTTGTTACACCAACTCCACCAGCACCATGGAGGCGCCGTCGCCGCGGCGGTAACCTGTCTTCATGATGCGGGTGTAACCTCCATTGCGCTCCTTGTACTTGGGTGCAATCTCGTCAAACAATTTCTTAACCACGCTCTCATCGAACAGGTAGGACAACGCCTGCCGCTTGGCGTGCAGGTCGCCCCGCTTGCCCAGGCTGATCATGTGGTCGGCTATTCTCTTCAGCTCCTTCGCCCGCTGCTCAGTGGTCTCGATCCGTTCTTCCTTCAGCAGGGAGGTCACAATATTTCTCAGCATACTGTCGCGGTGGTCGCTCCGCAACCCCAGCCTCCGGTACAATTTGTGATCACCTCTCAGTATTCAGATTAGCAATCGATTCAATCCAATACTCACTATTCTTCGAGCTTCTTCAGGGACAGGCCCAGCTCGGCCAGCTTGGCGTCCACTTCCTCGAGGGATTTCTTGCCCAGGTTGCGCACCTTGATCATATCCTCCTCGGTGCGCTGGGTCAGATCTTCCACCGTGTTGATAGCCGCCCTCTTTAGGCAGTTGTAAGAGCGCACCGACAACTCCAACTCCTCGATCGGCATGTCCAGGATCCGCGACCGCTCGTCGGTTTTCTTGTCCGGTAGCACAAGTTCCTCCTCCATCCTATCGGTGAGGCCTACGAACAACCGGAAGCGATCGATCAGAGAGCGCGCCGCCAGGCTAACCGCCTCTTCGGGGGTGATGGTGCCGTTGCTCCAAACCTCCAGGATCAGCCGGTCATAATCAGTCTGCTGGCCGACCCGGGTGTTTTCCACATTGTAATTGACCTTGTAGATCGGGGAGAAGATGGAATCCACCGGTATCACCCCGATCACCTGCTCGCCCTCCTTGTTTTTCTCTGCCGGAACGTAGCCCCGCCCCTTTTTCACCGTCATCTCCATGAATAGGCGGCCGTCCGGTTCCAGGGTGGCGATATGCATGTCCGGGTTGAGGATGTCGATGTCCGAGCTGGCGATGATATCGCCGGCCTTGACCTCCCGTTCGCCCTTGGCCTCGATCCTGATGATCTGGGGCTCGTCACTGTGGTGCTTGATAGCCAGCCCCTTGACGTTCAGGACTATGTCCATGGTATCTTCGCGCACCCCGGGGATAGTGCTGAACTCGTGCAGCACTCCCTCAATCTTCACAGTGGTTACCGCCGCCCCTACCAGGGATGAGAGCAGCACCCGCCGCAGGCTGTTGCCCAGGGTAGTGCCATAGCCCCGCTCCAGCGGTTCCACGATAAAGGTGCCGTGTTTGCCGGCGGTGTCAGGATTCGCATCTTTGATGTGTTCAATCCGAGGTTTTTCAAAGTCTAACAAACGCTAGACCTCCTTCCCCATGAACTTTCCGGAGCCTTAACGGGAGTAAAGCTCCACGATCAGGTGTTCTTTGACTGGGGTATCTATATCTTCCCGAGACGGGAAACCCTGTACCCGCACCCGCATCTTTTCCAGGTCCACTTCCAGCCATGGAGGAAGAGTCTTGTGGGCCGCAGTCTCGGCCAGTTCAGCAAAGCGCCCCTGTTCCCTGCTCCCCGCAGCGATCTCGATGATATCCCCGATCTTGACCAGGTACGAGGGGATGCTAACGCGCCGTCCGTTTACAGTAAGATGCCCGTGTCTCACCAGTTGCCGCGCCTCAGCCCTGGATCCTGCAAATCCGACCCGGTAGACCACATTATCCAGCCGGCGCTCCAATAGGCGCAGCAGATTTTCACCGGTGATTCCCTTCTGCCGCTCGGCAAGGCCAAAGTAGCGCCTGAACTGCCTCTCCAGGATTCCGTAGATCCGCCGCGCCCGCTGCTTCTCATGCAACTGCAAGCCGTACTCGGTAACTTTCTTGCGGGACTGACCCTTGTCGCCCGGGGCATAGCTGCGGCGGTCGATGGCACACTTGGGAGTGTAGCAGCGATCCCCCTTGAGGTACATTTTTATCCCCTCGCGGCGGCACAGGCGGCAGACAGCACCTGTATATCTTGCCATATATCTTTTCCTCCTTAGAACGAGTAATGCAGGCCTATACCCGCCGCCTCTTCGGCGGTCGGCAGCCGTTATGCGGAATGGGGGTGACATCCTTGATCGTGCTGACATCCAGACCGGCAGCCTGCAGTGACCTGATGGCCGCTTCCCGGCCCCCGCCGGGCCCCTTGACGCAGGCTTCCACCTGCTTCATGCCATGCTCCATGGCCGATTTGGCAGCAGACTCGGCAGCCAGTTGGGCGGCAAAGGGTGTTCCCTTGCGGGTGCCCTTGAATCCCATCATGCCAGAGCTGGCCCAGGCGATGGCGTTGCCCGTGGTATCGGTGATGGTGATCGTCGTGTTATTGAACGTCGACCGGATATGGGCGACCCCGTGCTCAACATTCTTTCTTTCCTTGCGCTTCGTCCTTGTTTGTCGCTTTGGCACTTTAGCCCTCCTTTCCACAGATGACTACCCGCTCTAATGCCCCCGCTTCCCTGAAGCGGTGGGACAAGAGCGGCTACGTCACTGTATTAACTATTTCTAATCTTCAGCGGGGAAAACAATTCCCCACTGAAGCCAAGAACTAGTTGAATCACTACTTCTTGCGGCGCACTCCCACAGTGCGCCGCGGGCCCTTGCGGGTCCTGGCGTTGGTGCGGGTACGCTGGCCGCGCACCGGCAACCCGCGGCGGTGGCGGAGTCCACGGTAGGAGCCTATCTCGATCAGCCGCTTGATGTTCATAGTGTTCTCGCGGCGCAGATCGCCCTCTACCTTGCACTCCTTGTCGATCACTTCCTGCAGCCTCCCTACCTCTTCCTCGGTCAGGTTCTTGACCCGAGTATCCGGGTTGATCCCGGTGCGCTTGATCATTCCTTGCGCAGTAGTTTGGCCAATACCGTAGATATAGGTGAGGGCAACCTCCACCCGCTTATCACGCGGTAAATCGACGCCGGCAATTCTTGCCATCATCCAACCTCCTTATAACTGATGTCAGATGCAGGAAGTCGGACGTCGGATAAAAGACTTGCATGCTTTGATGGCTGCTTCATGTCTTTTTCCGGCCTCGCTGTCGGGCTAGCATCCGCTTCTTATCTCTGACTTTTGAAATCAGTGGTTTTAGATCCTCCGACCTCTAACCTCTTGCCTCTGCCCTCTGGAATCAATTAGCCCTGTTTTTGCTTATGCTTCGGGTTCTCGCAGAGAACCATCACCTTGCCCTTACGACGAACGATTTTGCATTTTTCGCAGATGGTCTTTACAGAAGCCCGCACCTTCATCGGAAACTCCCCCTCACTACATAGACATGCAACGTATGATTTTCTGCGTAGCGGTTAAACTTATTTAAAACGATAGGTGATCCGTCCCCGGGTCAGATCATAGGGCGAAAATTCCACGGTGACCTGGTCTCCCGGAAGGATACGAATGAAGTTCATCCTGATCTTGCCGGAAACATGAGCCAGCACCCGGTGACCGTTCTCCAGTTCCACCCGGAACATGGCGTTGGGCAGGGCCTCGATCACCTTGCCCTCGACTTCGATTACATTTGGCTTGGATTTGGGCATATCATTACCTCTTTGATCAGATGTGTGATGCGCTTCCCACTGCTCACTTCTCAATTAACCCGGCAATCATCTTGCGAATCTCGATGTTACTAACCTGCTGGCCGGCCTCCCACTGCTGCGCCAGATGTTCCGCCACCGCCGGGTAAAATAGCAGGTGCTTGATATTCTTGCGCTTGGGATTTTCTATTCGGCGCTTGTCTCCATTGATGAGATAAACAAAGGCTTCATCTATTATCTCCAGAACGAGGTAAGGTTCCCCCCGGTCACGGCCACGTTTGGAAACTGCCAGTTGCCCGATAACTACATTGCCCTCCTGAACCATCCCTATGCTGACCGTTGGTGGTGGGCCATTGGTCGTTGGAATTTGCATGCCTTTTTGGTCGTTTGCAATCAACTGTTGGCCGTTCGATGCATGTCCGTCTGCATGTCTATCATTTTCGTTGGTTGGCGGTAAAGGCCCCATCCTGATCCTCCAATCCCCAACCTCCGTCATGTTTTCTAACCACCAACCACTTAAATTTGGGTCAGGATCTCCGGCTGTCCCCCGGTGATCAGGACGGTATGTTCAAAATGAGCCGACAGGCTGTGGTCCCTGGTCACTGCTGTCCAGCGGTTGGGCATCACCATCACCTCATGGGTTCCCACATTGACCATGGGCTCGATAGCAATGGTCATCCCGGGCTGCAGCCTCGGCCCCATCCCGGCCTTGCCGAAATTGGGAACCTGGGGCTCTTCGTGCATGCGGGTGCCGATGCCATGTCCCACATAATCTCTCACCACCTGGTAGCCGTGCGACTCAACGATATTGCTGCACCGCCGCCGAGATGTCCCCGATCCGGCTACCGCTGATCGCCTGCTCGATCCCCCGGTACAGGGACTGCCTGGTCACCTGAAGCAACCGGGCGGCCTCGGCAGAGATCTCCCCGACCGGAAAGGTCATGGAGGCATCACCATAGTAACCGTTATACACCGCTCCAATGTCAATGCTAATAATATCTCCGTTTTCCAGTTTCCTTAAACCAGGAATCCCGTGCACTACCTCTTCGTTGACCGAGGCGCAGATACTGGCGGGGAATCCCTGGTATCCCAGAAACGCCGGCTCTGCCCCTGCCCTGCGCAAGAACTCGTCCGCAAACTGGTTGAGTTCACCGGTGGTAACCCCGGGCGCGACCCGCTTGCCCAGTTCCTGTAGAGCCATGGCCACAATCCGCCCTGCCTCCCGCATGTGCGAGATCTCCCGGGCCGATTTCAAAGTGATCATCTATCGAAGCTCCTTAACAGACCAAGGATTTCGTCCCACACGGCATCGATCCCCGGTTCCCCGTCAATTTCCCGGAGCAGGCCGCGCTGCCGGTAAAACTCCAGCAGAGGAGCCGTCTTGTCGGTATAGACCCGCAGCCGGTCGCTGACCGTCTCGATGGTATCATCGCTGCGCTGGTAGAGTTCGCCCCCGCAACGGTCGCAGACCCCCTCCTGTTTGGGTGGATTGAAGATCAGGTGGTAGGATGCCCCGCACTGGCGGCAGATCCGGCGCCCGGTCAACCGTTCCGTCAGGGCTGCCGGAGCAACCTTGATGTTGAGCACCAGATCGAGATTCATTGACAGGTCGCCCAAAAGCTGCTCCAGGGCCTCCGCCTGGGGGATGGTGCGGGGAAACCCGTCCAGCAAGAAACCGGCCATGCAATCCTGCTCCTGCAAGCGCTCCCGGACTATCCCGACAGTGACCGCATCCGGCACCAACTCACCGGCATCCAGGTAAGACTTGGCCTGACGTCCGAGTTCACTGCCCGCCCTGATCGCCTCCCGAAAGATATCTCCGGTAGCGATGTGGGGTATCTTACAGTATCCGGCGATCCTCTCCGCCTGGGTACCTTTCCCGGCGCCAGGCGGCCCCATCAACAAGATTCTCATTCTAGAATCTCCACCCCCTTCTCAAGGCTCACTCATTACTCATCACTTACTTCATGAAACCCTGGTAGTGCCGCATCAACAGGTGCGACTCGAACTGCTTCATCGTCTCCAGCGCCACGCCCACCACGATCAGCAGGGCCGTCCCCCCGAAGTACAGGGATGGGATGCCAGTGGCGGCGATCATGAAGTTCGGGAGTACGGCGATCAGCGCCAGGAAGATGGCGCCGAACAGGGTGAGCTTGGTCATAAGCCGGTTGATGTATTCGCCGGTCGGTCGGCCTGGGCGCAGCCCCGGCACGAACCCGCCGTACTTCTTCAAGTTGTCGGCCACATCCATCGGGTTGAAGATGATCGCCGTATAGAAGTAGGTGAAGAAAATGATCAGCAGGGCATACACCACGGAGTTCACTGGTTTCCCAAACTGCAGATTGGCCGAGATCCACTGGGCAATCGGGTACTTGGTCATCCACTGGGCGATCTGCACCGGGAACATCAGGATAGACATGGCGAAGATGATCGGGATCACGCCGCCCTGATTGACCATGAGCGGGATGTGGGTGCTCTGCCCGCCGTAGACCTTGCGCCCAACAACCCGCTTGGCATACTGCACCGGAATCCGCCGCTGGCCCTCGTTGACCGCCACCACGGCGGCGATCGCCAGCAGCCCCAGCACTACCAGCGCAAACACGCTCCAATAGGAGATGGTGCCCGCTTGCAACTGTTTGAAGGTATTGACCGCTCCGACCGGGAGCCGGGAGACGATGCCAGCGAAGATGATCAGCGAGATCCCGTTGCCGATCCCCTTCTCGGTGATCATCTCACCCAGCCACATCAGGACGGCTGTCCCTGCGGTCAGGGCAACGGCGACCATTGCATACTCCCCAAGGCCCGGGTGCGTCAGCACGACCTGTCCTCCGGTGAGTGCAGTCGGGTGGCCTAGCGCGATCGCCATGCCGATTGCCTGGATAGCACCAAGCACTACGGTGCCGTAACGCGTGTACTGCGTGATAATCTTCCGCCCTGATTCCCCCTCCTTGGAAAGCTGCTCCAGTTTGGGGACGACCACGGTCAAGAGCTGAATGATGATGGAGGCGTTGATATACGGCGTGATGCTCATGGCGAACACAGACATGCTCCGGAACGCCCCGCCGGAGATCACGTCAAAGAACCCTAAAAAGGCGCTTGATGCGATCAACTTTGCCAATACTGCCTGGTCGATGCCAGGCACAGGTATGTGCGCCCCCACCCGGAACACCAGAAACATCATCAGGGTGAAAAACACCTTGCGCCTGAGATCCCCTAACTTCCATGCGCTTGTGATCGATTCCAGCATCTAGATCACCTCGACCTTGCCGCCGGCGGCTGTGATTTTCTCCAGGGCGCTCTTGCTGGCACTGTGCACCCTGACGGTCAACGGACGGTCGAGATCGCCGTTGCCCAGCAGCTTGATCCGCAGGCTGCGCTTCTTGACGATCCCCTCCTGGTAGAGGAACTCCGGAGTGACCTCGGTTCCGGCGTCAAGCCGGCTCAGGTCCCTGATGTTGACGATAGCCATCTCTTCCCGCAAGCTGTTGGTGAACCCACGCTTGGGGATGCGGCGGAACAGCGGCATCTGGCCGCCCTCAAAACCGCGGCGCACACTGCCCCCGGACCGCGCCTTCTGGCCCTTGTGCCCTCTCCCGGCGGTCTTGCCGAGGCCAGACCCCAGGCCCTGGCCCTTGCGGGTGGGTTTCTGCCGGGATCCTGCTGCCGGACTTAGCTCATGCAGTCTCACTCGTTCTTCTCCCCCTCCCGCCGCGCCTCCGCTTTTTGTGAGCACCCGGGTATCACTGTCACCAGGTGCCGGACATGCCTGACCATACCCCTTATAGACGGCTGGTCGGCCTGGATTACCGAGGAGTTCATCTTGCCCAACCCCAGTGCCCGCAAAACCTTGCGCTGCCGCTCCGGATAGCCGATCGGGCTGCGAACCAGGGTGATCTGTAACATACCTGCCACTGTTAACGCCCCCATTAACCTATTAATTCTTCAACAGTTTTGCCGCGGATCCTGGCCACATCCTCGACCCGCTTCAGGCTCTTGAGGCCTTCGATGGCGGCGTGCACCATGTTGTGAGCATTGGATGAACCCAGGGACTTGGTGAGAATATCCTGAACCCCCGCCGCCTCCAGTACCGCACGCACAGGGCCGCCGGCGATCACGCCGGTACCGGGGGACGCCGGTTTCAACAGCACCTTGCCGGCGCCAAACTCTCCGGTAATCGTGTGGGGAATACTGGTGCCCTTCATGGGGATCTCGATCAGGCTCTTCTTGGCGTCCTCGATCCCCTTCCTGATAGCTTCCGGCACCTCTCCGGCCTTACCCAGGCCCGCGCCCACATGACCCTGGCCGTCTCCGACGACCACCAGGGCGCTAAAACTGAACCTGCGGCCACCCTTAACCACCTTGGCAACCCGGTTAATAGCCACTACCTTTTCTGTTAACTCCAGAGAATTGGGATCGATACGCAAACAGCTACTCCCCCTTTCACAAGTAATGATTGATGAGCGTACTCATCGCTTCTTCTTTTTAGACTCATTACTTTTTACTCATTACTTAATTTAGAAATCCAGGCCTTGTTCACGGGCTGCCTCGGCAAGCGCAGCAACCCGGCCATGGTAAAGGTTACCGCCCCGGTCAAAAACAACCTTGGTGATACCCTGCGCTAGAGCCCGTACGGCGATCAGCTTGCCAACGCTGCGGGCAGCTTCGATGTTTTTCCCAACGCCCTCGCCAGCCTTTAGTTCCGGAGCCAGGGTGGAGGCGGCAACCAGCGTCCGTCCCTGAACATCGTCGATGACCTGGGCATAGATATGATTGAGGCTCCGGTATACACACAGCCGGGGCCGCTCCGGAGTACCGAACACCTTTTTCCGGACCCGGATATGCTTACGCTGGCGAATTTCCCGACGTGACTCGTTTTTCGGCATTCTACTCACACCCCACATTACTTCTTACCCTTAACCCCTGCCTTGCCAACCTTACGCCTGATCACTTCATCGTCATACTTGATGCCCTTACCCTTGTATGGCTCAGGCTGGCGCACCGCCCGGATCTTGGCCGCCAGGGCGCCGACCTGTTCCTTGTCGATGCCAGTGACGTTGATCCTGTTCGGCGCCGGCACCTCAATGCTCAGGTTGTCACCCGGATCGATCTCCACCGGGTGGGCGTAACCCACCATGAGCACCAGCTTGTTACCCTGCTTTGACGCCCGGTAGCCAACTCCCACCAACTCCAAATTGCGGGCGAACCCCTTGGTCACGCCAGTCACCATGTTCTGCAACAGCGCCCTGGTCAGCCCATGTAGCGCCCGGTGCTGCTTCTCGTCCGATGGGCGGGTTACCACAAGCGTGCCGTCCTGTCGGGTGATCCCGATCGCCGAGTGCATCTCCCTCTTCAATATCCCTTTGGGGCCCTTGACCTCTACCAGGTTGCCGTCGATCTTCACGTCCACTCCTGCCGGTATCGTCACCGGAAGGCGTCCCACTCTGGACATGATACCACCTCCTTGGTCGTTAGCCGTTAGCTGTTGGCTGTTGGCTTTGATGCATCCCTTTTAGTCGTTTCCAACTACTAACCACTAACCACCATATTTACCAGATATAGCAGATCACTTCTCCACCCAGTCTATCCTGCCTGGCCTGCTTATCTGTCATCAAACCATTGGGGGTCGAGATGATAGCTATCCCCAAACCACCCAGCACCTTTGGAACCTCATCCTTCTGAACGTAGACACGCAAACCAGGTTTGCTGATCCGCTTCAGGCCGGTGATGACCTTCTGCTTGTTGGGCCCGTACTTTAAATACAGGCGCAACATTCCCTGTTTCCCGTCATCGATCTTGTCGTAGTTACGCAGAAAACCTTCATTCTTCATGATCTCGGCGAGCGCCCGCTTCATCTTGGAATGCGGGATCTCCACACGTTCCTTGTTGGCTTGGTTTGCGTTGCGGATACGGGTCAAGAAATCCGCAATCGGGTCTGTCAACATCTGTCGCCTAAGCCTCCTCTAAATCGGATGTCGGACCATTCGGATGTCGGAGCAGTTTCCCATTTGCTTGTCAGCTTTTTCTCAAACATCCTAATTGGTTATTTCCGACTGCGCCCGCTATACAGGCACCCGATTCTGTTACTTTTTCCGCCCTCTGACCTCTTGCATCTGAGCCTCAATTACCAACTGGCCTTGACCACCCCGGGGACCTGTCCCTTAAAGACCAGTTCCCGGAAACAGATACGGCACATTCCAAATTTACGCAAGTAGGCACGCGGCCGCCCACAGAGCTTGCACCGGTTATAGGCTCGGACCTTGAACTTCGCCGGTCTCATTTGCTTGGCAACCATCGACTTCTTGGCCACTAACATTCCTCCAATCTTAGCTATTGGCCATACCACCAACCATTAACCATTAAGTTTCCCGGAAGGGCATGCCTACCAGGCGGAGTAAGTCCCGTGCCTCCTCATCGGTCTTGGCGGTAGTCACCACGGTAATATCCATCCCCCGGACCTTGTCGATCTTGTCGTAATCGATCTCCGGAAAGATCACCTGCTCCCTGAGTCCCAGTGTATAGTTACCCCGGCCGTCGAAGGACCTGGGCGAAACTCCCCGGAAGTCGCGCACCCTGGGCAGGACCACGTTGACCAACTTGTCGATGAAGTCGTACATGCGATTGCCTCGTAGGGTGACCTTGCATCCGATCTTCATGCCGGTTCGCAGCTTGAAGGCCGCAATCGACTTGCGGGCATTGGTTACCACCGGACGCTGGCCGGTGATCGTGGTCAGGTCATTCACCGCCGCCTCCAGAGACTTGGAGTTTTGAATGGCCTCGCCAACGCCCATGTTGACAACGACCTTGCTTAGGGCAGGCACCTGCATCACGTTCTTGTAGTTGTATCTCTTCATCAGTTGGGGAACGATCTCCTGACGGTAGCGCTCTTTCAGCCCCATCACCACTTCCTCCATTCTCGAAGTTCGATGTTCGAAGTTCGATGTTCGGCTTTTATAAATATCGGCCTTGAACGATTCCTGCTTCAATTTGAACCTCTAGCCTCGAACCTCGTTCAATCCAACCATTAACCACTAAGTTGAATGTAATTACTCAGCCCTTCGAACCTCTAACCGCGCCCGCAAGCGGGCACCCGCTAGGGAAATTACTGCTTGTCGATCAGCTCCCCGCACTTCCTGCATGCCCTGTAATATTTCTGCTCAATCAGTTTCTTGGCCACGCGGGTCGGCTGATTGCACTTGCCGCAGACCAACATCACGTTGGAACTGGCGATCGGGGCCTCCTTCTCCACGATCCCCCCCTGCGGCAGCGAACGGGTGGGGCGGCTGTGGCGCTTGGCGACATTGACCCCCTCGACGATCACCCGCTGGGTGGCGGGATAGACCTGGATCACCTTGCCGCGCTTGCTCTCGTTTTTCCCAGTCAACACCTGCACTGTATCGCCCTTGCGTACATGAACCTTGCGCGTCGCCAAATCGCCTTTTCGTTGACCAACCTTGCGTCTTATCATCTTGTTTCCTTCACCTCCGCCTCCGCTCAGGTATTCAGAATTCAGTAGTCAGGATTCAGAATGCTCCGAAAATCTGCTTCCAAATGTTACTATGTGATGAGTAATAAGTTACAGGTAATGAGAGTCCTCGAATTTCTCTGTCTCTCCACTCATCACTCAATCCTCATCACTCATTACTCCAATACATTCTCTCATTCTGACTCCTGTCTCCTGACTCCTGACTCCTGAGTAGTTATAGCACCTCAGGCGCCAGAGAAACGATCTTCATGAAATCCTTTTCCCGCAACTCCCGGGCCACTGGACCGAAGATACGTGTCCCGCGGGGGTTTTTCTGGTCATTGATAAGTACGGCCGCATTCTCACTGAATTTGATGTACGAACCGTCCGGGCGGCGGATCTCCTTGCGTGTCCTGACCACCACCGCCGTTACCACCTCGCCCTTCTTGACCATACCGCCAGGACTGGCTTCCTTCACTGAGGCGATAATGATATCGCCGACAGAAGCATACCGGCGCCGGGATCCTCCCATCACCCGGATGCACATCAGTCTCTTGGCGCCAGTGTTGTCCCCGGCCCTAAGCATTGTTTGCGGCTGTATCATCGACTCCGGCCCCCTTTCCGGCTACGCTCCTGTCTGCAACCCGGACCAGGACCTCGGCCACCCGCCACCGCTTCTCCTTGCTCAAGGGGCGCGTCTCCATGATCCGCACCTTATCGCCGGTCTTACAGGCGTTGGTCTCGTCATGGGCCTTCAACTTCTTCGACCTGGTCACCGTCCGCCCGTAAAGGGGATGCCGGACCCTGGTTTCTACCAGCACGACCACGGTCTTATCCATCTTGTCGCTGACCACTGTTCCAATTCTTGTCTTGCGTTGCGCTCGCACGTGCAACTGCTTCCGCCCCCTATCAGCCTCGACTTGCCTGAACATCACCGGCGCCCACGGCGGCATTTGGTAGGTTCCCTCTTTCCCGTTCAATCTCCCTCTCCCGAATGATTGTCTTGGTGCAGGCAAAAGCCTTGCGCACCTCCCGGATCCTCATCGGGTTCTCCAACTGTCCGGTCGCCAGTTGGAAGCGAAGCCGCCATAGCTCATCCTTCAATTCGAGAAGTTTTCTCTCCAACTCGTCATCGGTCAGGTCACGCAGATCCTTAACCTTCTGTACCGGCATCGCTACCACCCGCTTCCTGCCGTTTTATGAACCTGGACTTGATCGGAAGCTTGTGACCCGCCAGGCGCATCGCCTCCCTGGCTGTTTCTTCCGGTACACCGGCCAGTTCGAACAACACCCGGCCCGGCTTAACCACAGCCACCCAAAAATCGGGCGCTCCCTTACCGCTCCCCATTCTGGTCTCTGCCGGCTTGGCAGTAACCGGCTGGTCCGGGAAGATCTTGATCCAGACCTTGCCGCCCCTCTTGACGTAACGGGTCATGGCGATCCGGGCCGCCTCAATCTGGCGGCTGCTGATCCAGCCCGCCTCCAGGCCCTGCAGGCCATACTCCCCGAATATAACCTCGTAGCCCCGGTTGATCTTGCCGGTGGGCCAGCGCAGGTGCTGCTTGCGATAGATTACCCTTTTGGGCATCAACATCTCTAATCGCCCCCTTTAGCACCGGCATGCTCGTTGTGCTTCTTCTTCTCAGGCAGGATCTCGCCCCGGTAAATTTTCACCTTGACCCCGATCTTACCATAGGTGGTGCTGGCCTCCGCAAAACCGTAATCAATGTCGGCGCGGAGGGTCTGAAGGGGTACTTTGCCTTCGCTGTACCATTCGCTACGAGCCATTTCCGCACCGGCCAGCCGCCCGCCAACGCCAATCCTGATGCCCTGGGCGCCCATACGCATGGAGCGGGAGACTGCCTGCTTCATCGCCCGGCGAAAGGCAATGCGTTTCTCCAGTTGACCAGCCACATTTTCAGCCACCAGTTGGGCTTCCAGTTCCGGGCGCTTGATCTCGACGATATTGACGCTGACCTGTTTACCGGTAATCCGCTCCAGGTCCTTACGCAGCAGTTCCACCTCGGTCCCGCCCCGGCCGATGACGATGCCCGGCTTGGCGGTATGGATGGTGAGGCGCACGCGGTTGGCGGCCCTTTCGATCTCGATCCTGGGGACACCGGCCGCAAACAGCTTCTTCTTGATGTAGTTGCGCAGGGCGATATCTTCATGCAGCAGGTCGCGATAGTTTCTGCCCGCATACCACTTGGAATCCCAGTCCCTGATGACCCCCAGCCGGAAGCCGATCGGGTTTACCTTCTGCCCCACTGTCTACCCCTCCTTTCGTGCAGGTGTGCGCCGCGCCCGGCCCACCGGACCCGGCGCCGCCGCCCGGGAACCGCGCCCGCTCTTGCGGGCACCCTTGACGTTCACTTTGGTCTCTCCTGAGGAAGCAAGGTCTTCAGGGCCTGCCTTTTCATCAGCCACGACCACGGTTATGTGACAAGTCCGGCGGCGTTTTACATCAACCCGGCCCCGGGCACGAGGCTGATAGCGTTTGAGTATCGGCCCCTCATCGACGCAGATCGCCTTGATGAAGAGCTCGTCTGCATTCAGCTTGAAGTTGTGCTCGGCATTGGCCGACGCCGACCGCACCACCTTGGAGACCGGCTGCGCCGCGCTCTGGGGAGCGAAACGCAGCATCGCCAGCGCATCACTGACCCCTTTGCCACGCACCAGATCGACTACCTGGCGCACTTTACGCGGCGCTAACCAGATATAGCGCGCCACGGCTCTCGTTTCCATGGCTGTTCACTCCTTTTCATACAGAGTAATAAGTGATGAGGACTCTCATTACTCATGACTCGTTACTCATTACTTTTTTTTATTTCAGTGCTGTCGAACGCTCGGTATGAGCGCCGTGGCCGCGAAACATCCGCGTCGGCGCAAATTCACCCAGTTTGTGGCCCACCATATCTTCGGTGATGTAGATAGGGACATGACGCCTCCCATCATGCACAGCAATAGTGTGCCCTACCATCTCCGGGAAAATGGTGGAACGCCGCGACCAGGTCTTGATCACTCTTTTGGCGCCCTTCTCGTTCATCTCGTTGATGCGGCCTAACAGTCTCTGTTCGCAGTACGGTCCTTTTTTGAGAGAACGGCCCACTGCTAGCTTCCCTCCTAATTTCAGAAGTCTGATGCAGGAAGTCGGATGTCAGATGAAAGATCTGCATGCTTTCAACGACTGCTTTTCAATCTTTTTCCTGCTTCCGTCCGCTTGCTTCTGACTTCTGATATAACTCTGGCCTCTGATTTGCATCTTTTATCCGACTTCTGACCTCTTGCCTCTGACCTCTGTTTACTTGGTGCGTCGTTTGATAATCATCTTATTTGAAGCCTTTTTCCTTTTACGCGTCTTGGCGCCTAGCGCCGGCTTGCCCCATGGTGTGCACGGGTTGCGCCCGATCGGCGAGCGGCCCTCTCCCCCGCCGTGTGGGTGGTCGACCGGGTTCATCGCCGATCCACGCACCGTCGGCCTGATTCCCATCCAGCGGTTGCGGCCTGCCTTGCCGATGCTGATGTTCTCGTGATCCAGGTTGCCGACCTGGCCGACAGTCGCCCGGCAATTCAAGTGAACCAGCCGCACCTCACTCGAAGGCATCCGGATGTGGGCGTAATCTCCCTCTTTGGCCATCAACTGGGCGGCGCCTCCTGCCGATCGCACCATCTGGCCGCCCCGGCCCGGGTTGAGTTCGATGTTGTGCAGCATCGTGCCGGTCGGAATATTTCTTAAAGGCAGCGTGTTGCCCGGCTTGATATCCACGTCCGCGCCCGAGATCACCGTGTCCCCCGCCGACAGTCCGTGAGGCGCCAGGATGTAGCGCTTTTCCCCATCGGCGTAGTGCAGCAGGGCGATGTTCGCCGAACGGTTGGGGTCGTATTCCAGGGTCGCTACCTTGGCCGGAATACCGTCCTTGTTCCGCTTGAAATCGATCACCCGGTAAAAGCGCTTCTGCCCCCCGCCCCGGTGGCGCACCGAGATGCGGCCTGCGTTGTTGCGCCCGGCCTTCTTGCGGTTCGGCTCCAGCAGGGACCGCTCCGGTTTGTCGGTAGTCAGTCCCTCAAAGGTCAGGACGGTCATCTGGCGCCGGCCAGGGGATGTGGGTTTATACTTTTTAATCGGCATATTGAACCTCCTAGCTTCCGGCTTCTTTTTAGATCAACCCGGTTGCTATTCAGAGTAGTTAGAACAACCCTTCAAAGATCTCGATCTTGTCGCCGGGGCGCAGAGAGACGACCGCCTTCTTGCGGTTCGGACGGTAGCCTTCGGGGGAGCGCCCGACCTTTTTCTTCTTCCCCTTGATGTTGGCGGTGTTCACGCCCTGGACGTGCACCTTGAAAAGATCCTCCACCGCCAGCTTGATCTCGATCTTGTTCGACTTCGGGTTGACATAAAATGTATACTTGTTCAAGCTTCTGGCCAACTCGACGGCTTTCTCCGTCACCACCGGTTTGATCAGCGTGTCATGAGGACTACGCATCGGCCAATACCTCCCCCAACCGGTCCAGGGCGCCCCTGGTGAAGACGATCTTCCCTGCCGCCAGAAGATTGTAAGCGTTGAGATGGTCGGCCAGGGTACACCACACTCCCGGTAAGTTGTTGGTGACACGCTCCAGCAGCGGCTGGCGGTCGCTGGTCACCAGCAGGGCGCCGCCATCGGCCTCGATTGCTCTGAGCAGACCGGCAATGGCCTTAGTCTTCGGCTCGGCAAGCGCAAACTCCTCGATCACGATCACGTCCCCTGCGTCAGCCCGGGCTGCCAGGGCGGACTTCAGAGCCAGCCGGCGCATCTTCTTGGGCAGCGACTGGGTGTACTTACGCGGGTGCGGCCCGAACACGATCCCGCCGCCGCGCCACAAGGGCGAGCGGATGCTGCCGGCCCGGGCGCGCCCGGTTCCTTTCTGGCGCCAGGGCTTGCGGGTTGATCCCTGCACCTCGCCCCGGGTCTTGGTATCGGCGGTGCCCAGGCGCCGGTTGGCCAGGTGGCGTACTACGGCCTGGTGCAAAACCGCCTCGTTCACGGTTGCCCCAAACACCCGGTCGACCAGTTCGAGGTCCCCGACTCTGTCTCCGTTGGCGTTGTATAACTTCGCCGTACGTCCACCGACTCTCTGGGTGGTAGGTTCAGATTGGTCGATCATAGGCGTTCAATCTCCTTCTGATTGGCGAAGTTATCTGATTTAGTTGCCGTGCCATATGTCCAGCCCTCAAATACTATTGCTTCGCATGCTGTGCATGCTTCGCAATATGAGTGCTGAACAGGCACATGGCATTCAAACTTCGCTTCGCTTCGTTTGAAGTCAGCTTTAGGCATGTCCTTAGCTCCTTTCCGGCTAACGCAGCGAATCCCTGATCAGGAGCAGCCCGGTTCTCGCACCCGGCACTGCACCCCTGAGCAGCAAGAGGTTACGCCCCGGGTCCACCTTCACGACTTTCAGATGCTGAACGGAAACGGTCTCGCCACCCATCCTGCCGGGCAGCTTGCGCCCCTTGAAAACCCGGGCGGGGCCCTTTGCTCCCAGGGAACCCGGCCGGCGGTGGTACTTGGAGCCGTGCTTCATTGGGCCGCGGTGCATACCGTGCCTTTTGATGCCGCCGGCGAAGCCCTTGCCCTTGGAAGTGCCGCGCACATCCACGAAGTCCCCGGCACTGAACACATCAACCCTGATCTCCTGGCCGACGGCGAACTCCTTCAGGTCTTCCGCCGTGATCCGGATCTCTTTCAAAAAGCGTTGCGGCTTCACTTTTCCCTTTGTAAACTGGCCACGCAGGGGGCGGGTGAGCTTCTCGCCGCGGATCTCCTCATGTCCAAGCTGCAGGGCGGCGTATCCATCCCGCTCCGGAGTCCTGATGCTCACAACGATGCAGGGCCCGGCCTCGATCACCGTCACCGGGACCGCCTTGCCCCCTTCGTCGAAGACCTGCGTCATGCCAACCTTTCTGCCGAGCAATCCTTTGCGCAACTGTTTCACCTCACAACTGAGAGGTAAGAGGTGAGAGGTTCCACCTCCCACTTCCCGCATCCCACATCACATTTTAGAGCTTGATCTCGATGTCTACTCCGGCCGGAAGGTCGAGGCGCATGAGAGCATCGATCGTCTTCGGAGTCGGTTCCAGGATGTCGATCAACCGCTTGTGGGTACGCATCTCGAACTGCTCCCGGGAATCTTTGTTTACGTGCGGAGATCGCAGCACCGTGATGATGCTCTTCTCCGTCGGCAGCGGGATCGGTCCTGAGATCGAGGCCCCCGTTCGCTGGGCAGTTTCCACTATCTTTTGAGCCGACTGGTCGAGTATTTTATGGTCAAAGGCCTTCAATCTGATCCGGATCTTCTGGCGCGCCATATATATTCCTCCTCACAACACCGCAACTGCCTTGTGCTCCGTTCGCAGTCAAGGACACTGACCCGATCCTTCTATTTCTCAATGCCCGTGACAACACCCGAGCCAACGGTGCGGCCGCCCTCACGGATAGCAAAGCGCACCCCATCTTCGATGGCGATCGGGGTGATCAACTCCACTTCCATGTTGATGTTGTCGCCAGGCATCACCATCTCCACTCCCTCCGGGAGCTTGATGACGCCCGTGACGTCGGTGGTCCGGAAGTAGAACTGCGGGCGGTAGCCCTGGAAGAACGGCGTGTGGCGCCCTCCCTCTTCCTTGGTCAGGACGTAGACCTGGGACATGAACTTGGTGTGCGGCCTGATGGAACCCGGCTTGGCGAGGACCATGCCCCGCTCCACGTCTTTGCGGTCGACTCCTCTCAGCAGCACGCCGATGTTGTCACCGGCCATGCCCTGATCGAGAATCTTGCGGAACATCTCCACCCCGGTCACAATCACCTTGCGGGATTCCTCGTGCAGGCCAATCATCTCTACCTCATCCTGCACCTTGACAATTCCGCGCTCCACTCTCCCGGTGACCACAGTGCCGCGCCCGGTGATGGTGAAGACATCCTCGATCGGCATCAGCAATGGTTTGTCGGTATCACGCACCGGGGTCGGGATGTACTCGTCAATAGCGTCCATGAGCTTGAGAACGGAGCCGCAGGCCTCGCACTCAGGCTTGCCGCAGCCGCACTCCATGGCCTTCAGGGCGCTGCCGGCAATGATCGGGATCTCATCGCCAGGGAACTCGTACTCGCTGAGGAGTTCCCGGACTTCCAGTTCGACCAGTTCCATGAGCTCGGGGTCGTCGACCATGTCCGCCTTGTTCAGGTAGACCACGATGTAGGGCACGTTGACCTGGCGGGCCAGCAGAACATGCTCACGGGTCTGGGGCATGGGGCCGTCGGCGGCGGAGACTACCAGGATCGCCCCGTCCATCTGGGCGGCGCCGGTGATCATGTTCTTGATATAGTCGGCGTGGCCAGGGCAGTCAACATGGGCGTAGTGCCGCTTCTCGGTCTCGTACTCGACATGGGCGATGGCGATGGTAATGCCGCGTTCCCGCTCCTCCGGGGCCTTGTCGATCTCTCCGTAGGCGGTAGCAGTCGCCCAGCCCCTCTTGCTCAGGCAGATGGTGATCGCCGAAGTAAGGGTGGTCTTGCCGTGGTCGATGTGACCGATCGTCCCGACGTTGACATGCGGCTTGGTGCGCTCGAACTTCTTCTTAGCCATTTCAGTTCATTCCTTCCTTTCTTAAGACATGAGATTTTTTAACTGGGCCTAGACACTCATGCAATCCCCACGCCGCTGAAACTCGGAAACGACGTGAGGCGCCTGCTCGTAATGGGAGTACTGCATCACGTAATTACCCCGGCCCTGGGTCAGTGACCGCAGGTCGGTGGAGTAGCCAAACATGGCGGCCAGGGACACGAAACCCCGGACTGCCAGCCCGAAGCCTCTCATCTCGGTAGCCTCGACCCGCCCGCGCCGGGCGTTAAGGTCGCCGATCACCTCTCCCAGGTAAGGCTCCGGAACGACGATCTCAATACTCATGACCGGCTCTAACAGCACTGGGGCACCCTTTTCGGCGGCTGAGCGGAAGCCCAGGGCGCCGGCAATCTTGAAGGCGATCTCCGTTGAGTCCACTTCGTGGTAGGAACCCCCGGTCAGCACTGCCCTGATGTCTATCATCTGGTATCCGGACAACACGCCGTTCTCCATGGCCTCTCGCATTCCGGCCTCAACAGCGGGGATAAACTCCTTGGGGATCACTCCTCCGGCGGTGGCATCAACGAACTCATAGCCGGTCCCGGAGGGCAGCGGCTCCAGTTCTAGCAGCACGTGGCCATACTGGCCGCGTCCGCCGGTCTGGCGGATGAACCGGCCCTCACCCCTGCATTTGCGGGTGATGGTCTCCTTGTACGCCACCTGGGGCTTGCCCACGTAGGCGTCCACGTTGAACTCCCGCAGCAGGCGGTCGACAATGATCTCCAGGTGCAACTCGCCCATGCCGGAGATCAGGATCTGGCCGGTCTCCTTGTCGGTATAGGTACGGAAGGTGGGATCTTCTTCTGCAAGGCGGCATAGGGCAGCGCCCATCTTGTCCTGGTCGGCCTTGGTCTTGGGCTCGATAGCGATGGAGATCACCGGCTGCGGAAAGCGTATCTGCTCCAAGATCACCGGCTGGTCTTCGCTGCACAGGGTTTCCCCGGTCACCGCCTCCTTGAGCCCGACCGCAACGGCGATCTCCCCGGAGAAGACCTCCTGCACATCCTCTCGGTGGTTGGCGTGCATCTTCACCAGCCGCCCGATCCGCTCACGCTTGCCCTTGGTGGCGTTGTAGACCGTTTTTCCCGACTGCAGCGTTCCGGCATAGATCCGGATATACACCAGCTTGCCGGAGTATGGGTCAGTCTGTACCTTAAAGGCCAGGGCAGTTAACGGCAGGTCGTCTCCCGGTTGCCGTAACACTGTTTTGCCCGTCCTGGGGTCGATGCCCTGAACCGGCGGTACATCCAGCGGCGACGGCAGATAGTCCACCACCGCATCGAGCAGCGGCTGGACGCCCTTATTCCGCCTGGAGGCTCCACAGAGGACCGGCACCAACCGGCAGGCCAGCGTGCCCTTGCGGATCACCGCCCGGATCTCCTGCTCACTGATCGGATCATTGTTCAGATATTTCTCCATCAGAGTCTCGTCCAGCTCCGCCAGGGCTTCCAACAGCTTCTCCCGACTACGTCGCGTGGCGTCCACATAATCCGGAGGAACGTCGATGACGTCCGTCACCTCTCCCAGTTCGTCGCGATAGATGATTGCCTTATTCGTTACCAAGTCGATGATGCCCTGAAAAGAGTCTTCGCTCCCGATAGGAAGTTGAACCGGCGCCACGTTCGCTCCCAGGCGCTCCCGGATACTTTTGGTGGAACGGAAGAAATCGGCCCCCACCCGGTCCATCTTGTTCAAGTAGGCGAGGCGGGGAATATGGTAGTCGTCCGCCTGCCGCCAGACCGTCTCGGACTGGGGCTCGACACCTTCGACGGCGTCAAACACGGCAATCGCCCCGTCAAGTACGCGCAGGCAGCGCTCTACTTCCGCTGTAAAGTCCACGTGGCCGGGCGTGTCGATCAGGTTAATAATAAAATCGCGCCAGGTGCATGTTGTAGCAGCAGAGGTGATGGTGATGCCCCGTTCCTGCTCCTGGATCATCCAATCCATGGTGGCAGACCCCTCGTCGACCTCTCCGAGCCGGTAGACCCGCCCGGTGTAGTAGAGGATCCGCTCCGTGGTAGTAGTTTTGCCGGCGTCGATATGCGCCATGATCCCGATGTTGCGGATGCGTTCCAGCAAAACCTCACGCGCCATGCATTATCCCTCCTTCCGTTTCAGACATCGGATGCCGGAAGTTGAATGTCAGTATATCTTCTTTCTCCTGACTTGCTTCTTCCGAACTCCTAGATGATTTTCTCAAGCAGTTTTCTGTCTGGTTTTCAGCCTTTAGCCTCTTGGAATCAGATGCCGGAAGAAAGTCTTACATGCTTTCTATGGCTGCTTTTAAAGCTTTTCTCCGACCTCTGACTTCTGGTTTCTGACCTCTGTTTACCAGCGGTAATGGGCAAACGCCTTATTGGCCTCCGCCATCTTATGGGTATCTTCCCGTTTCTTGACAGTGCTGCCGATGCCATTTGCCGCATCCATGATCTCCGCCGCCAGCTTTTCCTCCATGCTCTTGCCGGAGCGGCTGCGGGCAAAACCGACCAGCCACCTGATCCCCAGGGTCATCCGCCGGTCCGTCCGCACCTCGATGGGAACCTGGTAGTTGGCCCCGCCAACGCGTCGCGCCTTGACTTCAAGCACCGGCATGACGTTTTTCATGGCCTGCTCGAAGACCTCCACAGGTTCGCGCCTCGTCTTGTCCTTGACAATCTTCAGAGCATCGTAACAGATCCGCTCGGCGATGCTTTTCTTGCCATCCCACATCACCTTGTTGACCAGCTTGGTGAAGACCCTGTTCCCATATATTGGATCTTCCGGTGTCTCCCGCTTTCCTGTATAACCACGGCGTGGCAAAAACATCCCTCCCTAATCGAGTGATGAGTAATGAGTATATCTTTTCACTCTTACTCGTTACCCATTACTCATTACTTCTGCTTTTGGCCGTTTTGCTCCATACTTCGACCGGCCCTGGTTCCTGTTCTGTGTACCCCCCGTGTCCAGGGTTCCCCTAATGATGTGATAGCGCACACCCGGCAGGTCTTTCACCCGGCCGCCCCTGACCATCACTACCGAGTGTTCCTGGAGGTTATGGCCAATGCCCGGGATGTAGGCTGTGATCTCGATACCGTTGGTGAGGCGAACCCGGGCCACCTTGCGGAGAGCAGAGTTCGGCTTCTTCGGCGTGGTCGTATAAACACGGGTGCACACACCCCGCTTCTGCGCGCAACTCTTCAATGCCGGCGCGGTAGACTTCTTCTTGGACACCTGGCGGCCTTTACGTACTAACTGGTTTAACGTCGGCACCCAAACACATCCTTTCTCGCATCTTACTTCTCATCTAGCATAAATGCCGCAGCAGCCGCTCCTACCTTGATACCGCAGGCCTTGCCCAGCTCGGACATGGAATCGACCAGCACCAGCTCCAGGCCCATCTCTTCGCATAACCTGACGATCGGAGATATGACCCTTTCCTCTGCATCTTTGGCCACGTATACTACCTGGGTCTGGTCCTTCTCGATCGCTTTCTGGGTCTGCTTGGCCCCTACCACTTTAATTCGGGCGTTTTTTAACCTTTCCATTGCGCTCCCGTCCGAAAGGTGCATCCCACTTTCCGCTTCTCAGATAGCTAACCGAATATTCAGATTGACTCAATTTGCACAAAGATGATTTTAACATCTTTCCAGTTTTGCTGTCAATGGTTATCAGACAGTATGCTTTTAGCCTTCTCCGACCTCTGACATCATGCTTCCGGCCTCCGTGCCCGCTGAACGCGGCCGCCGTCGGCTCCCCCGGCTCGCTCCAGGGTTCCTCCGGCGCCTTCCCGGCGTCGGACTCTGCCGGCCCCTCCCCAGGTTTATCCGGTTCACCCGATAGATACACCTTTATGGAATGGTAGCAGGCAGAGCCGGTGCCCGCCGGGATCAGCTTGCCGATGATCACGTTCTCCTTCAGTCCCAGCAGCGGGTCTACCTTGCCCTTGATGGCTGCTTCGGTCAGCACCCTGGTAGTCTCCTGGAAGGAGGCCGCCGACAGGAAGGAATCGGTGGCCAGGGAAGACTTGGTGATCCCCAGCACCACCGGCTTGGCCGTGGCCGGCTCACCACCGGCATCCAAGATCCGCCTGTTCTCGTCCTCGAATTCAAAGACCTCGATCAGCCCACCCGGCAACAACTCGGTATCCCCTGATTCCTCTACCTTGACCTTGCGCAGCATCTGGCGGATCATCACCTCGATGTGCTTGTCGTTGATGTCCACCCCCTGCATCCGGTAGACTCGTTGCACCTCCCGGAGCAAGTATTGCTGCACGTTGGGGATGCCCTTGACCTCCAGCAGTTCGTGGGGGTTGATGGAACCCTCGGTCAGTTCTTCGCCAGACTCCACATGCTGGCCGTCGGACACCTTGATCCGGGAGCCAAAGGGAATCTGGTAGGCATGTCCCTCGCCGTCGCTGCCGGTCACTTCGATCTCCTGCTTACCCTTATTCTCGCCGATGGCGACCACGCCGTCGTTCTCTGAGATGATCGCCTGGCCCTTCGGTCGGCGCGCCTCAAACAATTCCTCCACCCTGGGCAGGCCCTGGGTGATGTCCTCGCCGGCCACACCGCCGGTATGGAAGGTACGCATAGTCAACTGGGTGCCCGGCTCACCGATGGACTGGGCGGCCATGATCCCCACCGCCTCCCCGATCTCCACCTGAAAGCCGGTGGCCAGGTTGCGTCCGTAGCACTTCCGGCATACGCCATAGCGGGTCGTACAGGTCAACACCGACCGGATCAGCACCCTGGTGATTCCTGCCTTGTTGATCAGTTCGGCGTCCTCTTCCGTAATCTCCGCGTCCGCCGGGACGATCTCTTCGCCGGTCTTTGGGTCCAGCACCGGCTCAATGGTGTAGCGCCCGACGATACGCTCCTCCAGGGGCTCGATCACGTCTTCACCGTCAGCGATCTCGTTGACGTAAACCCCTTCCCTGGTCCCGCAGTCATCCTCCCGGACGATCACGTCCTGGGCGACGTCCACCAGCCGCCGGGTCAGGTAACCGGAATCGGCGGTCCGGAGAGCGGTGTCCGCCAGCCCCTTGCGGGCGCCGTGGGTGGAGGTGAAGTACTCCAGCACCGTCAGGCCCTCACGGAAGTTGGCCTTGATCGGAACGTCGATGATGCGGCCCGAGGGGTCGGCCATCAGGCCGCGCATGCCGGCCAGTTGGCGGATCTGCTGCACGTTGCCGCGGGCGCCGGAGATCGCCATCATGTAGATCGGGTTCAGGGGATCGAGGCTCTTCATCAGGGAATCGGTCACCTTATCGGTGGCTGCCTGCCAAATCCCGATCACCCGCTCGTAGCGCTCATCTTCAGTGATCAGGCCGCGGCGATACTGCTGTTCCACTTTTTCCACGTCCTGATCCGCCTGGGCCAAGATCTCCGGCTTGTCTGACGGGATCTGGACGTCGGTGATCCCGGCGGTGATCCCGGCCCTGGTGGCGTACTTGAACCCCAAACTCTTGATCCCGTCCAGCATGGTGCCAGTGCGCTCGTAGCCGAGCTGGCGATAGCACTTGCCGACAATCTGGGCGAGTGTCTTCTTGCCCACCACTTCATTTACATAGCCGAGTTCCGGCGGAATTGCCTCGTTGAAGATCAGACGCCCCACCGTGGTCTCAAACAACTGGCCGTCCTTGCGCACCTTGATCCAGGCGTGCAGGTCCAACTCCTTGCTCTCGTAAGCATAAAAAGCCTCGTCAGAGTCCTTGAAGATCTTGCCCTCACCCTTGACGCCCGGGCGCTCGATCGTCAGGTAATAGCAGCCCAGCACCATGTCCTGGGTCGGGCCGACCACCGGGCGGCCGTCCTTGGGGTTGAGGATGTTGTAGGCGGACAGCATCAGGATCCGGGCCTCCGCCTGGGCTTCGGTGGATAGGGGAACGTGCACCGCCATCTGGTCGCCGTCAAAGTCAGCGTTGTATCCGGTGCAGACCAGGGGGTGGACCTGGATCGCCTTGCCCTCCACCAGGATCGGCTCAAAGGCCTGGATACCCAGCCGGTGCAGGGTTGGCGCCCGGTTAAGCATCACCGGATGCTCGGCTGATCACATCCTCCAGCACGTCCCAGACCTCCGGCCGCACCCGCTCCACCATGCGTTTGGCGCTCTTGATGTTGTGGGCAAAGCCGCCGTTGACCAGGCGCTTCATGACGAAAGGCTTGAACAGCTCCAGGGCCATCTCCTTGGGAAGGCCGCACTGGTGCAACTTCAGTTCAGGGCCGACCACGATCACCGAACGTCCGGAGTAGTCGACCCGCTTGCCCAGCAGGTTCTGGCGGAAGCGCCCCTGTTTCCCCTTGAGCATGTCGGAGAGAGATTTCAGCGGGCGGTTGCCGGGGCCGGTCACCGGCCGGCCGCGCCGTCCGTTGTCGATCAGGGCGTCCACGGCCTCCTGCAGCATGCGCTTCTCGTTCCGGACGATGATGTCCGGGGCGCCCAGGTCCAACAGCCGCTTCAGCCGGTTGTTGCGGTTGATCACCCGGCGGTAGAGGTCGTTGAGGTCGGAGGTGGCAAACCGGCCGCCGTCCAACTGCACCATCGGGCGCAGTTCGGGCGGGATCACCGGAACCACGTCCAGGATCATCCAGGATGGGTCGTTGCCGGACTTCCGGAAGGCCTCCACGACCTCCAGACGCCTGATCGCCCGCACCTTGCGCTGGCCGGTAGCATCCTTGAGTTCCGCCCGCAACTGGGTGCTGAGGCTCCTCCAGGTCGATCTCGTCCAGCAGCAGCTTGACCGCCTCGGCGCCCATGCCCGCCTTGAAGCGGCCGCCGTACTTCTCCCGGTTCTCCCGGTATTCTGCCTCGGAGAGCAGTTGCTTCTTGGTAAGACCCTCGATATTCCCCGGGTCGGTAACGACGTAAGACACAAAATAGAGGATCTTCTCCAGGGACCGGGGAGACATGTCCAGCAGCAGTCCCATCCGGCTGGGAATTCCCTTGAAATACCAGATATGCGACACCGGCGCCGCCAGCTCGATATGGCCGAGCCGCTCCCGGCGCACCTTGGAACGCGTCACCTCCACGCCACAACGGTCGCAGATGATCCCCTTGTAGCGGACCCTCTTGTATTTGCCGCAATGGCACTCCCAGTCCTTGGTGGGCCCGAAGATCCGCTCGCAGAACAGGCCGTCGCGCTCCGGTTTAAGGGTACGGTAATTTATGGTCTCCGGCTTCTTGACCTCACCGCTCGACCAGGCCCGGATCTGCTCCGGGGAGGCCAGACCGATCCGCATCCGTTCAAAGTTGCTGACATCCAGCAAGAATACCGCTCCCCTCATTCATCCTTCTTATCACCGTTATCGCTCTCATCCACAAGCGGCAGCAAATCCTTCAGGCTGTTCAGGCCGCGCCGGGAATGCCCAGCCGGCGCCGGCCGGGCTTCCTCTACCGCCTTCCTCCTCCACCAGGGGAAGCAGGTCAGCCTCCGCCACCATCTCGTCCTCTTCGCCGACCACTTCGTCGCCGGCCTCTTCCTCATCGTCCGGCGAGACAAACCTGAGCTTGGCCGGCCTGGCGACCGGCAGCCGGGCCTCGCCGATATCCAGTTCCAACTCCTTGGCGGTTTCGCTGATATCATCCTCGCTCTCCCGGATCTCAATCTCCTCGTTGGCCTCCGAGAGCACGCGCACATCCAGGCAAAGGCTCTGCAACTCCTTGATCAACACCTTGAAAGACTCCGGCACCCCTGGCTCAGGAACATTTTCGCCCTTGACAATCGCCTCATAGGTCTTCACCCGCCCGACCACGTCGTCGGATTTGACCGTCAGGATCTCCTGCAGGGTGTAGGCGGCACCATAGGCCTCCAGCGCCCAGACCTCCATCTCTCCGAAGCGCTGCCCGCCAAACTGGGCCTTGCCGCCCAAGGGCTGCTGGGTCACCAGAGAGTAGGGCCCCGTCGACCGGGCATGGATCTTGTCATCCACCAGGTGGGCCAGCTTCAACATGTACAGGTAGCCGACCGTGACCTCCCGGTCATAGGGTTCGCCGGTGCGGCCATCGTAGAGGCGCGTCTTGCCGTCCTTCGGCATGCCCAACCGCTCCAGGGTCGTCATGATATCCAGTCTCCCGGGCCCCATCGTAGACCGGAGAGGCGGTATATACGCCCTGTTCGTGCGCGGCCATGCCCAGGTGGCACTCCAGAACCTGTCCGATATTCATCCGTGAAGGAACGCCCAGCGGGTTGAGCACGATCTCCACCGGTGTTCCGTCCGGCAGGAACGGCATGTCCTCCTCCGGCAGGATCCGGGAGATAACTCCCTTGTTCCCGTGCCGGCCAGCCATCTTGTCCCCCACGGAGATCTTCCGCTTCTGGGCAACGTAGACCCGCACCAGCCGGTTGACCCCCGGCGGCAGTTCGTCGCCGTTCTCCCGGGAGAAGACCTTGACATTGACCACCCGGCCTGATTCGCCGTGGGGTACCCTGAGCGAGGTATCCCGGACCTCCCGGGCCTTCTCGCCAAAAATCGCCCGCAAGAGGCGCTCCTCGGCGGTCAGTTCGGTCTCTCCCTTGGGAGTAACCTTGCCGACCAGGATGTCGCCCGGCCGAACCTCGGCCCCCACGCTGATCACCCCGCGCTCATCCAGGTCCTTGAGCACATCCTCCCCGACATTGGGGATGTCCCGGGTGATCTCCTCGGGCCCCAGCTTGGTGTCCCGGGCGTCACACTCATACTCTTCAATATGAATAGAGGTAAAGTAATCATCCTTGACCAGTTTCTCGCTGATCAGGATGGCGTCTTCGTAGTTATATCCCTCCCAGGGCATGAAAGCGATCAGCACGTTCCGGCCAAGGGCCAGTTCGCCGCTCTCGGTGCAGGGGCCGTCGGCGATGATCTCCCCCGCCTTGACCCGCTGGCCCTTGGTGACGATCGGCTTCTGGTTGAGGCAGGTTCCCTGGTTGGAGCGTGAGAACTTGATCAGGGTATACTTGTCCAGATCGTGCTTTCCGCTGCTGCGCTTGATGTGGATCTCGTCCGCGGTCACCCGGGCCACCGTGCCGTCATGGTGGGCCCTGACCACCACTCCGGAGTCCTGGGCGACCCGGTGCTCGATCCCGGTTCCCACCAGGGGAGCCTCGGTGCGCATCAAGGGCACTGCCTGGCGCTGCATGTTCGCCCCCATCAGGGCGCGGTTGGCGTCGTCGTGCTCCAGGAAGGGGATCAGGGCAGCGGCGATGCTGACTACCTGCTTCGGAGAGACGTCCATGTAGTCCACCTGGGACGAGGGGACCACCAAAACCTCCGACCCGTGCCGGGTGTTGACCCTGGGGTTCAGGAAGCGCCCGGACTCATCGAGAGGGGCGTTCGCCTGGGCGATGATGTACTCTTCCTCCTCGTCGGCGGTCAGGTAAACGATCTCCTCGGTGACGATCCCCTGCTCCCGGTCCACCTTCCGGTATGGGGTCTCGATGAAACCGTACTGGTTGATCCGGGCAAAGGTGCTCAGGGACCCGATCAGGCCGATGTTGGGCCCTTCAGGGGTCTCGATCGGGCACATCCGGCCATAGTGGGAGTGGTGCACGTCACGCACCTCGAAACCGGCCCGCTCACGGCTCAATCCCCCGGGGCCCAATGCGCTCAGGCGCCGCTTGTGGGTCAACTCCGCCAGCGGGTTGGTCTGGTCCATGAACTGTGACAACTGGCTGCTGCCGAAGAATTCTTTGATCGCCGCCACCACCGGGCGGATGTTGATCAGCGCCTGGGGGGTGATGGCCTCCACGTCCTGGATGGTCATGCGTTCCCGGACGACCCGCTCCATCCGGGCGAGCCCGATCCGGAACTGGTTCTGCAACAACTCGCCCACTGAACGCACCCGCCGGTTGCCCAGGTGGTCGATATCGTCGATGTTCCCCTCGCCGTGCATCAGTCCCAGGAAATAGCGCACCACGGCCAGGATGTCCTCCTTGCGGAGGCACCTGCCGGTGTAGTCCGGGTCGAGTTTCAGTTTCTTGTTCAGTTTATAGCGGCCGACATGGCCCAGGTCATAACGGCGCGGGTCGAGAAACAGGCCCTCCAACAGCGCCCGGGCGCTGTCGATGGTCGGCGGCTCGCCGGGGCGCAGCCGCTTGTAGATCTCCACCAGGGCATCCTCCTGGTTCTGGGAGGTGTCACGCTCCAGGGTGATCTTCATGAATTCGTCCTGGTCGTAAAGCTCCAGGATCTGTTCATTGGTTATATAACCCAGGGCGCGGATCAGCACGCTCACCGGCAGCTTGCGGGTGCGGTCAATCCGCACGTAAGCCACGTCGTGGGTATCGGTCTCGAGTTCCAACCAGGCTCCCCGGTTGGGGATGACCGTGGCGCTGTAAGTTTTCTTGCCGGTAGCATCACTGCCTGAATGATAGTAGACGCCGGGAGAGCGCACAAGTTGGCTGACGATCACCCGCTCCGCCCCATTAATAATGAAGGTTCCCTTCTCAGTCATCAGGGGAAAATCGCCCATGAACACGTCCTGTTCCTTGATCTCCCCGGTTTCCTTGTTGGTCAAACGCACTTTCACGCGCAGGGGCGCCGCATAGGTCACATCCCGCTCCTTGCATTCCTCCACGGAATATTTGGGACCACCCAGGGCGTAATCAACAAACTCCAGCATCAGATTTCCGGTAAAGTCCTGGATTGGAGAAACGTCCTGGAACAGATCGCGCAGGCCGGATGAGAGAAACCACTCGTAGGATTGCTGCTGGATCTCGATCAGGTTGGGTATTTCCAAAACTTCGCGTATCCGTCCATAACTGTAACGCTGGTGTTGCCCCGACTGAACCGCATATGGAAAAGCCATGACGCCATCCCTCCAAATGGTGGTTGGTGATGATGGTTAGTTCCATATCATTCCAATATTATTATATTATGGAATTAATTATAGGGCTTGGTACAATTGAACATCTAAAAATATTAGCATATTGGAAAGTATTGTCAAGCAAAAAAGCAGTGAAAAAAGCAAAGAAACCCCCTGCTACTGACTGTCGCCAAGGGTCTCTCCGACAGCTTCAACGGCAATGCTTTCTTCTATCCTTAGTGTAATCCTGGAGCAACTTCGACTATTTAATATCCACTTCGGCGCCGTTTGCCACCAGTTTCGCCTTGATGGCCTCGGCCTCTTCCTTGTTCACCTTTTCTTTGACAGGCTTCGGAGCGCCGTCAACCAGGTCCTTGGCCTCCTTGAGGCCTAGGCCGGTGATTTCACGCACCACCTTGATGACATTGATCTTCTTGTCGCCGACGGTCTTGAGGATGACATCGAATTCCGTTTGTTCCTCTTCGACGGGCGCCTCCGCTGCTGCCGGAACTGCCCCGGCCATCATTGCAACCGGCGCGGCGGCGCTGACTCCGAACTCTTCCTCAAGGGCCTTCACCAGTTCAGCCAACTCCAGCACCGTCATACCTTTGACGCTTTCGATAATCTCTGTTACCTTGCTCATGTTCATGCCTCCTGAATTTAGATGTAGGTCTGACTACTGTTATGACCTCGTGCTTCTGACCTAATGTTTCAGACCTCTGTGCCCGCCAAAATCAGCCGTCGGATGCACATCTTGCTTCTGACTTCTATGCCCGCATAGCGGGCACTAAGCCGGTTGAGTACTGGACTGTCGCTGCTCTTGAACCGCCTGGAGGGCAGTGACCAGCTTGCGGATTGGCCCCGCCAGAACACTCTGCAACCCGGCGATAGGGCCTTGCAGGCCGCGCATCACCTGGGAGATCAGGACTTCACGGCCTGGCAGGTCGGCCAGCACCCTGACATCCCTGGCGTTGATCACCCGGCCCTCCAGCAGGCCACCCTTGATCTCGATGCTGCGGTTGGTCTTGAGAAAACTGTTCAACAGCCGCGACGGTACTGTCGGGTCATTATAGCCAAAAGCAATGATGGTCGGCCCCGTCAACAATTGCTCCAGGCCTTGAATACCTCCCTGGTCGGCGGCAATCTTGGTCAGGGTGTTCTTGGCGACCATCAACTCGGCGCCGGCCTCCCGGAAAGAAACCCGGAGCGCTGTGGCGTCGGCCACGTTCAATCCCCGGTAATCCGCAAACACCGCCACCTTGGAGGATGTCAGCTTTGAGTGCAGATCGGCTACCAACTGCTTCTTCTTCTCAATTGTTGCCATCTCGTCCCTCCTTCCTTATTGATAAATAAAAATGCCCTCCTGGAAGACAGGAGGACAGTTAAGCGCTTCTTCCTCGAGTTGGAAGTTCGACATCCCTCTAACTTCGAACTTCGATCGAGGAGCCCCTGAACCTCGGCAGGTGTCTGCACATTAAGCCATAAGGCGCCTGCTGTCTCCGGTCACTTGCTGATCATATCAGGTTTATGATTGGTTTTAATAGAGGCTGCCCTCTAAACATTTTTTACTTTGTAGGTCGCTGACTATTAACCCTGATCCCCGGCCCCATGGTCGAGGAAACGGTCACGTTCTTGATGTACTGGCCTTTGGCCGCAGCGGGCTTTGCCCTGACCACCGCATCCATCAAGGTGGTGAAGTTCTCCATCAGGCCTTCCCGGGCAAAGGAAACCTTGCCCATGGGGCAATGGATGATCCCCGTCTTGTCAGCCCGGTACTCGATCTTACCGGCCTTGATCTCCTTGACCGCCCGCCCGATGTCAAAGGTTACCGTACCGGTCTTGGGGTTCGGCATCAGCCCCCGGGGGCCGAGCAGCTTGCCCAGCTTGCCCACCGTGCTCATCATGTCGGGAGTGGCCACGGTTACCTCGAAGTCCATCCAACCACCCTGGATCTTCTCCACCATATCATCGGCGCCCACGTAGTCGGCGCCGGCATCCTCGGCCTCCTGGGCCTTGTCGCCCTTGGCGAACACCAGCACCTTCCGGGACTTGCCGGTCCCGTTCGGGAGCACTACCGCTCCTCGCACCTGCTGGTCGGCGTGACGGACGTCGATCCCCAGCCTGACGGAGACCTCCACGGTCTCGTCAAACTTGGCCGGCGCCATCTCCTGCACCAGTCGCAACGCTTCCGCCGGCTCGTAAAGGGTCGCCCGATCAAACTTCTCCAGGGCTGTCTGGTACTTCTTGCCTCTCTTAGGCATTGTCATTACCTCCTCGTGGTGTTAACGGATTGCTCCTCCCACTTGTTCAGGCCTTTCTTCTAACTGGCTCCTGACTCTGAGTTATTCGACTACTTCGATGCCCATGCTGCGGGCTGTACCTTCCACCATGCGCATGGCCGCATCCACAGAGGCGGCATTCAAATCCCGCATCTTGAATTCGGCGATCTCCCGCACCTTGGCCCGGTTTACCTTACCAACCTTTTTCCGGTTCGGCTCACCGGAAGCGGTTTCGACACCCAACGCCTTCTTTAACAGGATGGAGGCTGGCGGAGTCTTGCAGATAAAGCTGAAGGTCCGATCGGCATAGACGGTCACCTCTACCGGGATCACCAGCCCTGCATCGTTGGCGGTGCGCTCGTTGAACTCTTTGCAAAACTGCATGATATTCAAGCCATGTGGTCCGAGGGCGGAGCCGACCGGCGGCGCCGGCGTAGCCTTGCCTGCGTTCACATGAAGCTTGACGATGGCTGTAACTTTTTTGGCCATGTTGTTTTCACTCTTCCCTTTCGCCAAAATGTTCCCCACTTTTATGGGTGGTGGGTTAAGGTTAATAAATCAGTGGAAGTTCAATCTCCTTCTAAAGTGGCGAAATTATGATTTTTGAGCCGTGCCATATGTTTGCTTCGCAAACAGGCACATGGCTAATTCAAACTTCGCTTCGCTTCGTTTGAATACATATTAGGCCAATTTTTCGATCTGGGTAAACTCCAACTCTACCGGCGTCTCCCGCCCGAACATGGAGACCAGCACCTTGAGCTTGCTCTTTTCCGGATAGATCTCATCCACAGTGCCAATAAAGTTCTCGAAGGGGCCGGTGATCACCCGCACGCTCTCCCCGAGGTCCAGGTCGATCTTGGTACGCGCCTCCTCCAGGCCCATCTGGCGCATGATGGAGCGCACCTCTGTCGGCAGCAGGGGGATCGGCTTGTTGCCCGAACCCACGAAACCGGTGACGCCAGGCGTATTGCGAACCACATACCAGGAGTCGTCGGTAAGGATCATCTCCACCAGTACGTAGCCGGGAAAGATCTTCCGCTTGATAATCTTACGCTTGCCTTCCTTGATCTCGACCTCGTCCTCCATGGGCACCAGGACACGAAAAACCTTCTCCTGCATGTTCATGGATTCTACCCGCTTTTCCAGGTTGGCCTTGACCTTGTTTTCATAACCGGCGTAAGTATGAATCACAAACCATTTTTTTTCCATAAAGACAAGGGGCCCTGAGGCCACCTCCATCAACAGAGTCTCCTGCAAGGAAAGGACTTCTGGTATCCGACTTCCGATTCCGAGTGCCGGGTTACGTCAGGATATGGCTCAGGAGCAAACTGAGGATCGAGTCCACGATCCAGATCAACAGCGCCACCACCGCAACAGAACCGATTACCACCGTGGTATAGACCACCAGTTCCGCCCTGGTTGGCCAGTGCACTTTTTTCAATTCGGCCCAGGCACCCTGGAAGAACTTGACTGACTCCTGGAAAAACTGGAGCCTGGGTTTTCCTGGTTCCTTCCTGACGAGCTTGGGCATCGGCTCCTTACCCTTGCCCGGTGCTGTCTGGATCTTCTTGAGGGCTTCCGGCTGAGGTTTTCCGCCGCCTTTGGCCAGGCGTAAAAAGCCTTGCCTCCGGTTCGGAGCTGCAGGAGCATCCTGAACAGCGGCCTTTTCCTGATCGGCTCCGGTTTTTACCTTATCGCCCTGGGCCTTGGAGCCCTTCTTCGCCTTAATCATGCCGGCCTTTTTCCCCATCGCGCCACCTTCACATCCTTTTGGCCTTACCTCGATGACTCACCAATCCATCATTTCGTTTCGCGATGCAATGTGTGAGTTTTGCAAACCGGACAAAATTTCTTGAACTCGATCCGATCCGGGTCGTTCTTCTTGTTCTTCTGCGTGGTATAGTTGCGGCTCTTGCAATCGGTGCAGGCCAAGGTAATCCCGACGCGCAACCTGGCCACCTCCTGACGCTTATAGCTTTATAAATAAAAAAAGACCGGAACCTCATCAAGCATACAGACACTGCACCTTACTTTAGCATAGTCCCGCACCGCCTGTCAATATTAAAAAACCATTTCAGGGCCAGGTATTCAGAATCTCAGTAGTCAGGAATTCAGAACGCCCCGAGAATATGCGTTCCAACACTTTACCCACGACCCGCTCCCGCCGTCATTTACGCAGACATACCAGCAGGTAGCACAGTCCATACAGAGATCCGGCTTGATCTCGAAATCGAACTTATACGTCTTTTTCTCGGCCAATGCTTGTCACCTCCCTTTCCCTCTGAGGGCTATTCGCCGCTGGATCTGAAATTCCTTCCTCGGAAAAATTTCCACAAATCAAATATGCAAACTTTCTTTTTTCTTTAAGTGCGTTCGGCCCACTTAAAAAGAGAGCACCATTACGGTGCTCCCTTATCCACAGATGTCTAACCCGCTCTAATCACCCGCCTCTTGCGGTTGATAAGAGCGGCTATGCCACTGTATTAACTGGCTCTAAGCATCAGCGGATAAAACGTCCCGCTGAAGCCAAGAGCCAGTTGAAAACTTCCTGGCGGCGACCTACTCTCCCGGGGACGAACCCCAGTACCATCGGCGCTGGAGGGCTTAACTGCCGTGTTCGGGATGGGAACGGGTGTGACCCCTCCGCTGTGGCCACCAGAAAACCGTATTCAATTGAACCACATACGCTCATTACTTGGCAAGTAAGTGATGAGTTGATTCATATCACTCATCACTCATTACTGTTTCTACTAGACAAAGGTGACTGGCGACGCATGAATCAAGCCCTCGACCGATTAGTACCAGTCCGCTAAAAGAGTTACCCCTCTTACACTCCTGGCCTATCTACCTGGTCATCTTCCAGGGGTCTTACCAGCTTATGCTGTGGGAAACCTCATCTTGAGGCCGGCTTCGCGCTTAGATGCTTTCAGCGCTTATCCGTTCCAGACGTAGCTACCCAGCGGTGCTCCTGGCGGAACAACTGGTACACCAGCGGTCTGTCCATCCCGGTCCTCTCGTACTAGGGACAGCTCCCCTCAAGTTTCCTGCGCCTGCGACGGATAGGGACCGAACTGTCTCACGACGTTCTGAACCCAGCTCACGTACCGCTTTAATGGGCGAACAGCCCAACCCTTGGGACGTACTACCGCCCCAGGATGCGATGAGCCGACATCGAGGTGCCAAACCCTGCCGTCGATATGGACTCTTGGGCAGGATAAGCCTGTTATCCCCAGGGTAGCTTTTATCCGTTGAGCGATGGCCCTTCCACGCGGAACCACCGGATCACTAAGCCCTGCTTTCGCACCTGCTCGAGATGTCTCTCTCGCAGTCAAGCTCCCTTCTGCCTTTGCACTCTTTTGGCGTGATTTCCAACCACGCTGAGGGAACCTTTGGACGCCTCCGTTACTTTTTGGGAGGCGACCGCCCCAGTCAAACTCCCCACCTGACACTGTCCCCACCCCGGATCACGGGGCAAGGTTAGAACTCCAGCACTCCCAGAGTGGTATCCCACCGTTGACTCCACCGAACCTGGCGGCCCGGCTTCCCAGTCTCCCACCTATCCTGTACAAGGAATGCCAAAATCCAATATCAGGCTAGAGTAAAGCTCCATGGGGTCTTTCTGTCCTGTCGCAGGTAACCGGCATCTTCACCGGTACTACAATTTCACCGAGCCCCCCGTTGAGACAGCGCCCAAATCGTTACACCTTTCGTGCGGGTCGGAACTTACCCGACAAGGAATTTCGCTACCTTAGGACCGTTATAGTTACGGCCGCCGTTTACTGGGGCTTCGGTTCAGAGCTTCGCCTTGCGGCTAACCCTTCCCCTTAACCTTCCAGCACCGGGCAGGTGTCAGCCCCTATACGTCAGCTTTCGCTTTGGCAGGGACCTGTGTTTTTGGTAAACAGTCGCTTGGGCCTCTTCTCTGCAACCCCCTCGGGCTTGGTGTGTTCTACCTCACCCTAACGGGGCACCCCTTCTCCCGAAGTTACGGGGTCATTTTGCCGAGTTCCTTAACGAGGGTTCTCTCGCCGCGCCTTAGGATTCTCTCCTTGCCTACCTGTGTCGGTTTACGGTACGGGCACCTGCAGTCCTCACTAGGGGTTTTTCTTGCCAGTGTGGGATCAGCCACTTCGGTACTTGATTTCCCTCGCACTCGCCTCTCGGGATTGACTCGGGGGATTTGCCTCCCGGGTCTCCCTACCGGCTTGGACGGGCACGACCAACGGCCCGCTGCGCCTACCCTCCTGTGTTCCCCATCGCTGATAACGGCCTGCGGGTGGTATCGGAATTTCCACCGATTGTCCATCGCCTACGCTTTACGCCTCGGCTTAGGTCCCGACTAACCCTGGGCGGACGAGCCTTCCCCAGGAAACCTCAGGCTTCCGGCGGGCAGGATTCTCACCTGCC